>NZ_AP018194.1:4985508-5127544 GCF_002368235.1 Scytonema sp. HK-05
GGCAAGCCAGTCGCTGAATTGAAAGGTCATCAGGCTCCCGTAAGCTCAGTAGCAATCAGCACAGATAAACAGACAATTGTCAGTGGTGGTTCAGATGGCACAGTGCGGTTGTGGGATAGCAAGAGCAAGCAATTCACTGAATTGAAAGGTCATCAGACTGCCGTAAGGTCAGTAGCAATCAGCACTAATAAACAGACAATTGTCAGTGGTGGTTCAGATGGCACTGTGCGGTTGTGGGATATTAGATTGGAGTCTTGGTTGAAAGCTGGTTGTGAGCGATTACAGGATCATCCTGTTTTCAAAAACCGTGAAAGTTCTGAAGCAAAAGGAGCTAAGGCAACGTGTGAACCATATTTCCGTCAATCTCGTTAAATATGCAATTTTTTATGAAGTTTCTATCACAAAATCAATCATTGTCTTGGCTGGGTGAAAACTGGCATAAGCTACTTAAGTATTGTTGGGTTGACACTTTGATGCTGGTGAATCGGTAGATGAGGCAGAATCCATGAGCGATCGCGGGTTGAGGGATGAGAATCGCAGCATTAGGATTGAAAAGGATGCCATCAGCAGTGCGATTATTTCTGGAGATGGCAATAAAGTTGTTATCTACCAGTACCAACTTGAGCATCAACTAAACCAAGAGAAAGTTTCTACCACAGGAGAAATCGGTCCCAATCCTTACAAAGGGCTACTCGCATTTCTTGAAGTTGACGGCGATCGCTATTTTGGGCGAGAAAAACAAATCGAAAAACTGTGGAATCTATTTCGGACTCTTCACGAAAACACAACTCAACCAGAAGCGCCATTACGTTTGCTACCAATTTTAGGACCATCTGGTTCTGGTAAATCTTCCCTAGCGCGTGCAGGTTTAATTCCTGAACTCGCACGGCGTCCTCTACCGGGTAAAAGTCAAGCGCGAGTGGCGGTGCTTGTCCCTGGAACTCATCCCATTGAAGCTTTAGCAACGGTGTTGGCAAGGGTGGCGACGAATGACCAAACTCCTGTGGCTAAAACCCGCGAGTTTGCAGAAGAATTAAAACAAACTAGCAGTCACACTACTGATACTATTATTTATGATGGCTTACGGCGCATTGCCAATGTTTTACCAGAGATTGCTGTATCGCCGTTGGTGGTTTTAGTAGACCAGTTTGAAGAAGTTTACTCGCTTTGCGATGACGCTATTGAGCGCCAAATATTTATTGAGAACTTAATTCATGCAGCAGGCGATCGCTCTGGTTGTGTATCGGTTATCATCACTCTGCGTAGCGACTTTCTTGGAGAAACTCAACGACATCCAGCACTTAATCAGGCGATCGCAAAACTTGGTGTCATTGTACCTGCCATGAGTACAGAGGAATTGCGGCAAGCAATTACCAAACCAGCTTCAAATGCAGGTCATCCACTGGAGGAAGCTGTCGTTAATTTGTTACTTCAAGACACCCAAGGAAGAGAAGGAGCATTACCCCTGCTCCAGTTTGCATTAACACGTATTTGGGACGGGCTAAAAAATGGTGTTGAACCTGTCAAGACACTTGAACAAATTGGTGGAGTTGGTGGAGCATTAGCTCTGGAAGCTCAACGCATTTATCAAAGCCTCAACGAACAAGAAAAGAAAATTGCTCAACGAGTCTTTCTGGGATTAGTTCAGCTTGGGGAAGGAACAAGCGACACACGCCGCCGTGCCAATATTAATAGCTTGGTTTCTTATAAAGATGAGCCAGAGTATGTCAAAAAGGTGATTGACAGATTTGCTCATCCTGGTGTGCGATTGGTTACCCTCTCTAGCATTGACGGAACAGAAACCGCAGAAGTCACCCACGAAGCGTTATTTGCCAATTGGGGGCAGATGAGACAATGGCTTGATAGCAGCCGCAGCGACATCCGCTTCCAGCGTCGCTTGGATGAAGCAGCAAGGGTTTGGGATGAAAATGGTCGTCCAGATGGGAGCCTTTGGCGTCCTCCAGATTTGGATTTATTAAAGAAATATAAAGAACGGGCAAGCGAAAACATGACACCGCTACAGGTGGAATTTTTTCAAGCTTCCCAACAAGCAGAGAATAACAGAAAGCGTTTGCAGTGGCTAGGAATTGGGGGATTGGTTACAGGTTTATTTTTCTTTGCTTATCAGTGGCGAAGTTCAGAAAGAGGGCGGATAGAACAAGCTGCTAAAGCAGCCAAAAGTTTGTCGTTGACAGATCCCTTAGCAAGCTTGATGACTGCAATTAATCTTATAGGACAAAGCCGTTCACCTTTGCTTAGTTTCCCCAATCAATCATTACCCCCATCAGTACAAGACAGCTTATTCAGTGCAGTCCAAAATAGTAGAGAAAAAAATGTTTTCAGAGGTCATAAGGGTTTCGTATACTCAGTAGCGATGAGCACGGATGGACAGACAATTGTCAGTGGTGGTTCAGATGGCACAGTGCGGGTGTGGGATAACAAAGGCACCCAAGTCGCCGAATTGAGAGGTCATAAGGGTTTCGTATACTCAGTAGCGATGAGCACGGATAGACAGACAATTGTCAGTGGTGGTTCAGATGGCACAGTGCAGTTGTGGGATAACAAAGGCAACCAAGTCGCTAAATTGAGAGGTCATAAGGGTTCCGTCAATTCAGTAGCAATCAGCACAGATGGGCAAACAATTGTCAGTGGTGGTGATGATGGCACAGTGCGCTTGTGGGATAACAAGGGCAACGAAGTCGCTGTATTCCGAGGTCATCAGGGTTCCGTCAATTCAGTAGCAATCAGCACAGATGGACAGACAATTGTCAGTGGTAGTTCAGATAGGACAGCGCGGTTGTGGGATAACAAAGGCAACCAAGTCGCTGTATTCCGAGGTCATCAGGGTTCCATCAATTCAGTAGCAATAAGCACTAATAGACAGACAATTGTCAGTGGTAGTTCAGATACGACAGCGCGGTTGTGGGATAACAAAGGCAACCAAGTCGCCGAATTGAGAGGTCATCAGAATTATGTGTTATCAGTGGCAATAAGTTCAGATAGGCAGACGATTGTCAGTGGTGGTTTAGATGGCACAGTGCGGTTGTGGGATAACAAAGGCAACCAAGTCGCTGTATTCCGAGGTCATCAGAGTTTCGTAAACTCAGTAGCAATAAGTATAGATAAACAGACGATTATCAGTGGCAGTTTAGATGGCACAGTGCGGTTGTGGGATACTAAAAGCAAGCAAGTCACTGTATTCCAAGATCAGAAAGGTTCCATAGAAGCAGTAGCAATAAGTACAGATAAGCAGACGATTGTCAGTGGTGGTTCAGATGGCAGGGTACGGTTGTGGGATACCCAGGGCAAGCAAGTCGCTGAATTCAGAAGTCAACAGACTAACGTAAGCTCAGTAGCAATAAGCACGGATAGACGAACAATTGTCAGTGGTGGTTCAGATGGCATAGTGCGGTTGTGGGATACCCAGGGCAAGCAAGTCGCTGTATTCCGAGGTCATCAAGGTATCGTATATTCAGTAGCAATAAGTACAGATAAACAGACCATTGTCAGTGGTGGTTCAGATGGCACAGTACGGTTGTGGGATACCCAGGGCAATCGAGTCGCTGTATTCAGAAGTCAACAGGGTTCCGTGAGTTCAGTAGCGATAAGTATAGATAAACAGATCATTGTCAGTGGTAATTATGATGGTACAGTGCGGTTGTGGAATAGCCAAGGCAAGCCAGTCGATCAATTCAGAAGTCAACGGGGTCCATTATTTTCAGTAGCAATAAGCATAGATAAACAGACGATTGTCAGTGGTGGTTCAGATGGCACAGTACGGTTGTGGGATACCCAGGGCAAACAAGCTCCTGAATTCAGAGGTCATCTGGGTCCTGTTAGGTCAGTAGCAATAAGTACAGACAAGCAGGCGATTATCAGTGGTGGTTATGATGGCACAGTGCGGTTGTGGGATAGCAAGGGCAAGCAAGTCGCTGAATTGAGAGATCATCTGGGTTCGGTAAGGTCAGTAGCAATAAGCATAGATAAGCAGACGATTGTCAGTGGTGGTTCAGATGGCACTGTGCGGTTGTGGGATATTAGATTTGAGTCTTGGCTAAAAGCAGGTTGTGAGCGATTACAGGATCTTCTTGTTTTCAAAGAACGTAAAACTCCTGATGCGAGAGGCGCTAAGGCAACGTGTGAGCCATACCTGCGTTGAGAACCTAATCTTGCTGTCTTATGAATTATTCTATTCTGCAAGCTAAGGGCTTGATTGCGAACAGTGCAACTGCTTCGGCGATGCTCTCAAAGGGAGCCGTCCAAGGGGCGATCGCAGCACTACGCTAAAAATTACACCATTTTATTCTCGAATAAGTTTAAAATTTTTTAAAGATAGTTCTGTTTATCAAAAGCTTAAAGCAAGAAAGAGACGTGAAGTTAACCACGTCTCCAGGTGATGGAAAATTAATTTATGCAAGCCGTTACGCTACATCTGCCACCAACAAGCCATTAACAGCGATGATAATTATCTGTGCCTTAAAAGGAGTGTCACACAGAGGTCTGACATCACTATTAAAAGGTTGGGCTACCCATTTACCCTCCAAATTTTGGTAAAAAGTTCCGAGTAGATGGGAACCGTTCCAAACTCGATACAGTTCTCCAAAATCATCTGGTACTGAGTCAATTTCGATTTCTGGGGCTACTGCGTCAGCTAAATCGTCAATATGTTCCTCAAACTCTGATTGAGCCGAGGCTTGGTTATCAAACTCTTCTTGTACAATCATCTAAGTAACCTCATTAACGGGGTTTTACAAAAGGCGATCGCAATCTTTGGACGGAGGGCGATCGCCTTTGTTTTTGTCTATCAATTAATCTACGTCTCGCGTAGATATACGTCAAGAGTAGATTTATAAAACTTAGAATGTTATAAATCTACTTGTAATTTAAAATACCGACAAGTAGAGAAATCTACGTCTAGCAGCTACTAAACTGGGGATGTAGTGTATGTCTAGGAAGTAAGTGATTCGCTGGAAATTAAATGAAGTGATGGCACGAAAGCGAGTTAGGAACAAGGACTTGGCAGAGGCATTAGGGATAACAGAAAATTCGGTTTACAGACTTCGCAAGGTTGACGAGATGCCAAGATTGACGCCAGAAAGGTTGAACGGTATTTGCATGGCATTGAATTGTCAGCCCGGTGAGCTTTTGGAATATGTGCCAGATGATACTGAAGGTAAAGTTGTTTCTACTATTGATGTAATGTGAGTACAATTGTAATTTTCAAAAATCAAATGGTAGGTGGGAATCAAAACCAATAGCTCCCATGCCAATTGCATAGGAGCGCTACAGGTAGAAACTAATTTTTACGAATCAGGTACAGTGCTAGTTGTAACATCGGCAATGCTTTCGATGAACTGCCCAAAAGTCAAACGCCCTTACCCCCTCTATAGGCGATACCGATAATAAAAAGCGATTGCAAGGGAGCGTAGTGGGAAGACAGCCCAATCACCAAGAACGCAAAACAATCGCAACTTAATGATAAATAGTTAATCAAATTTCAGATAACACGATTGTTGACTTCAAAGTCACTCTTGCTCAAATTCCTGATTGGTAAATTTCAAAACCCGACAGTTCTCTGTGACTGTACGAATCACATTCTCTGGTACTCCATCAGGAACAGTTACCTGAAGTTCCAAAGTAATTTCTACTTCTGCACCTACCAAACTGCTAAGGTGTTGAATGACCTCGTCCGCTATCTGTCCCGCATCGCGTCGTAACCGCAATGAGTCTAACTTCACTGAACCATAAAAGCGCTTTGGTGGAACTGTGACAGTTGTTTGATGACCGGAAGTACCATTTTGTGTTTCTACATCATCAGAACTGACTTTAGTACTTTGCTTTTCAGTCTTATAGACTGATGTCCCTGTTGCTTCTTTAACCACTGAAGTCTGAGTTTTTACGGTAGCAGCATCTGCATCAAACTGGCGTTGCGCTACTTCTGGTTTAACTATCAGGTTTTGACTGCTCAGTGTTACGGTAATATGTTCAGCTGCTTTCAAACCCAGGTAACGCCCTTTGGCTTCATCCCAGCCTGTGGCGTAGGCAAAATTTTCATTCCACAGTAAGGCTGCGACTCCTTCTTTTATCGCCTCTAACAGCACTTGTTGATTTTTGATACGTGGCAAGTACAGGTAGTACGCTAGGTACTCCCACAGCTTCTTAAGGTCGAGGTGATTGACATCCCGCCAGAGATAGGGATCGAGGGCTTCTAAGCGCAAGCGGCTAGCAGCATAGTTAGCAATCAAATGTTCTTCGTGAACTGCTTTGCGACTTGCCTGCAAAATAGGAGAGTCTTGCTTTTGCAGTCGGATTTCTTGCCATTCAATCGCCCCTTGGGGATCTGGTTGTTCCGGCACTAATAGCCAAATGTAAGCTTCCTGAATTAAACTTTTAACATCTTTGTCGGTTTGCTGTTGTTTGGTTGTCGCCTGATTGCTTTGAAAAACATCCAAGTTCAAAGCTTCTTTATCGCGCACAATCGAATTCCAGGCGAGGTACTGGCAAACAGATTGTTCTAGTAACTCAAGTTTTGCCTTGTCTGGTGCTAGGAACAGCAACATATTTTTGCAGTACCGAGGACTAGCTCCCTTTTGGTTCAGTATTTCTTCTGCCCTCGTGCGGGCTGGGGCGTTACTTTCCTTGTTTTTATGAGGATGCTGCGGTCCCAAGACAACGAGCCTCACAGCCATTTCATCAGGAACATCTGCGGTGGAATCGGGGGCAATATGCACTCCATCGAAAATACCGCGTTGCTTGTCAGCCTTCAGTCGATGAATAATTTCATCCCAAACTTTATCCTGAGTTTGTTGAATTTGCTCGGCTCTATCTTGGGCAAGTCGGGTGACACTCGGTTGAGTGGAGAACCAGTAACGAGTATTATCGACGTAAAGGTGTGTGGCTTGGTCGGTCAGTCGGCGCAGAGCATCCCCGAAGGTGGCAACACTTTCCCCTGGTTGAACGCAGCCCAATTTGATGCGGTTGTCTTCTACACCACGATTGGCTGCTCGCAAAGTGGGGGCAGAACCAAGGTAAATTGTCCGGGCAACACGACGGCAAGCAGAGTAACGTCCTAAATTTGGGTTTTGGCGATCGCACGCCAAGGGCAGCGAATTATATCCATCCACATCTTTCTCAATCACTGGCACCCAGTTGTCTTCTAGGTAACGAGTTAATTCTGCTTGCACCTGTCCATCATCCATTGGCACGTTAGCAGGCATAATTAACAAACTCTTGTCCTGTCCCTCCCAAAGTGAGTGAATCACCTTTGCCATCAGTCGCAGGACACCACGCGTGCGTTGGAATTTGTCTAAAGTTGACCAGTCGTTGTAAAGTCGGTCAAATAGTTCTGGATGGATGGGATAAGCATTTTCTAGCCGTCGCTTATAAGTTGCTTCTCGACATTCTGAAGGAAATTCCTGCGGTTGGGTTTGGTACATTTCCCCAAAAGCGCGGATGACAGCATCACGAGCAATAAAGCCGCTTTCTTCAGTGATGGGTTGAAATAATCGCCGCCGCACAATTTCAAAGCTTTCATCAGCACTTGCTGGACGCCAAGGAGATTCAACTCTGCCAATAGCGTTTTTGAGTCTACTCAAGGCTTCTTTACCGCGATCGCCTCCAATTTCATTATCAGAAGCAGGAATACTGACCACCAACAGCGTTTGTGCAGCATTTTTTGCCGATTCGCTCAAAGTCTGGGCAAAAGTAAAGTGAGTGTCAAAACTGCCTCCAGGGAGGTCATTTTGTTCGTGCAGCTGACGAGCATAAGCTACCCATTCATCAATTAAAATCAAGCAGGGCGCATAGCGGTTAAACAACAGCCGCAGGGTATCGCCTGGGTTAGTTGAGGTTTCATCTGAAGAGCGAATCATTTCGTAGGCTTCTCTACCCCCCAGTTGCCAAGCCAGTTCACCCCAGAGAGTCCTGACAACTGTGCCATCTTTTTTATGTTGCGGCTGACCTGGAGAAATTTTATTGCCTACCAGCACCGCTGTGCTTACCTTCGGCGGAGGCAAAATACCTGCTGCTTCCAGCACTGGTTCTAATCCAGGTAACTCAGATGCCGGAACTCCCATAAACACGTGGTATAATGCCAACATGGCGTGAGTTTTGCCGCCACCAAAGTTGGTTTGTAGTTCGATAACGGGGTCGCCTCCCTTGCCAGAAAGACGTAGCAAGGCATTTGTGAGTAGTTGCTTCAGCCCTTCAGTAAGGAAAGTGCGGCTGAAAAACTCAGTAGGTACGCGGTATTCGTCGGAACCCTCATCTAAATAAACTTGCCAAAGGTCGGCAGCAAATTCCGCCTGTTGATAGCGACCAGAAGCAACATCTGGGTGAGGCGTGACAATTTCTCGCCAGGATTTTAAACCACCTGTGGGATTGCCTTCTACAGGTTGGAGAGTAGCGCGACGAGTTTCACGACGGGCTTGTTCGGTAAAGCGAACGCGCAACAGTTCTTGTTTTTGCTTGTCAACTTCATCTGCTTCTGGTGCGGAGATGGAAGAGAGTAACCGCGAGACGCTATCAAGAGCGCGATAAGCGTCTTCTGTAGAGAATGGTTCGTTATGCGCCCAAGCGTTGCGTGTTTCTTTTAACTCCCCAACTAAGTTTTTTTCCGCATTACCTAGAGTTTTTTTAAATACGTCACGCCACTGACCAAACATTAGTTTAAGCTGTTCTGAGACATCCTGTTTAAGGAGTTGTTGAACAGTGCGCCGCAGGTTACGGTCTTCTGATACAAAAGGCGTGGCGGCGACTAGCCACTTATCGCTATAAACGGAACGCATCTCCCTTTCCACAAAGGGATATAAGCCATCTTTCAGGAGGTCTAATGCTCTGCCAACTCGTTCACGATTACTAATACTCATAGTTTTTTTTATACTAATTTATTTAGTGAGATTGCCCTCTCCCCTGCCCCTCTCCCAGAATGGGAGAGGGGTTTAATTGCTTCCCTTGTGCCATTTTGGGAGAAGGGGTTGGGGGATGAGGGCTATCTTGGACAAAAGCTTGACTAATGATATTCATATTTTTTTATACTAATTTATTTAGTGAAATTGCCCTCACCCCTGCCCCTCTCCCAGAATGGGAGAGGGGTTTAATTGCTTCCCTTGTGCCATTTTGGGAGAAGGGGTTGGGGGATGAGGGCTATCTTGGACAAAAGCTTGACTAATGGTGTCTAAAGCAACAGGTAAATTTGTTTCAACCAAATAGCTACTTATACGTACAAACCGCAGTCCCAAGGATTCAAGTAATTCCTGACGCTGTTGATCTGCAATCTTTTGAGATTCATGAATCGGTCCGTCTACTTCCACGATGAGACGTTCTGCTGCACAAAAGAAATCAACAACAAAACACCCAATTGGTTGTTGACGACGGAATTTGCGACCTTGTAATTTACGGTTTCGCAAAGCTTGCCAGAGGATAGCTTCGCTGGGTGTAGGTTCTTTGCGAAACTGACGGGCTACTTCTTTCATTTTTTGCCGTAGGGCTGGGGGAACTTGCCATTTGTCTGGAGTGCCCTCACCCCCTCCTCTACGTCTCAAATGGGTGAGGGTTTGGGAGAGGGGAGTAAGAGTAGTTTCTTCGCTTTTTGTTCCTCTTTCAGGTTGGGCTAGGGGTGCTATAGACGAGGAAAGGTTTTCACCTGCTCTAAAGTTCTGGAAGCGGTGAGTAAAATTAGTTTCTTCGCTTCTTGTTCCCCCTCTCCCAAGTTGGGAGAGGGGGTTAGGGGGTGAGGGCAAAGACGGTGGACACTTGTCGAATTCCATCTCTAAAACAACGCTACTTGTACAGGAGTCTGTTCTTCACTATCAGCAGTGAGGCGGGAAATTTCCGACCAAGAAATCACCAAGCTGTTGTAAGCGACACCTTCAGCAGCCCAGCCTTTCCTGTCGCAAATGTTATACAGCCGATAAGCTAATTCCCTTGCTGCTTCTCCTATGGCTCCTAGTTGAGAGAGCAAATTCGCAGCGCCTATATTTCCAGCACCGTCTTGCAATTCCCGAATCATGTGCTGTGTCGCTTCCCAGACAGTGAGGCGGTTATCCGTTTGTGGGTTCCAATCTTTCGGCAATTCGTCGCGGCGCAGTAGTCGCACTTTGCTAGATTTGGCTACTAGGATGCCAGCGTTCTCCATGCCTTTGACTGAGGTATTTTTGGCTTTTGAGAGGGTTTCAGCATCGCCGAACAACCCTTCATTAAAGGCGTGCTGTTCAAACCAAATCAGAGCAAAGCGGGTTTCCGCGTCAAATTCTCCTTCTTGTTCTGCTAGGAATTCGTCTAAGGTTTGGTTAATCAGTTGCAGCGCAGTGCGAACGCGCATTGGTGTGCCATCTGATTCCAAGACTTTGCTGTAGCTGGAGTATATTCCCATACCGGGACCAATGCTGGCTTGTGCCAAGTCTACCGGGGCGATGTTGCCTTGTTGCAGCTTGTGTAGGGCATCAGGAAGTTCGCGTTTGAGGGCGTTGACGAATTGGCGGCGTGTGGTAGATGGTGCGGTTTCTGGGCGGGGACGGCAGACGAGGACGATAGAGGATGCGAGGGCGTTAGAATTTTGGCTCCTCGTTCTGTTGCTTAATTCTGTACGCATTGGTAATGTACCAGTGATGGTAAAGCCAGATTGAATTAAGCCCTCTAACATTGTTTCCCAACCTGTTGAGGCAACACTAACCTGACTGCTTCCATCTTTGTCATCATCTTCTGTTTCAGTTTGCTTGAAAGCGTAGTAAACAGTAAAGGGATAGTCTGGATGGGCTATCTTTCGTACCTGAGTAAAAACTTTACCTAGTCCTTCTTCAAAAAACTTTTGTGCTTTTTCTTTGCTGCCATGACGAAATTGATCTGCAACAAGTTCTTGACTCTTTGGCACAAGCAAAGTTGTGAACAGGTCAGGATAAATATGACCTAGTGAACGACGTAGCCAGATATAAAAGAAATCTGACAGGTCTGCGTATGGCACTGAATCATAATAGGGTGGGTCAGTGGAAATAAGTTGATGGCTAACATGATTATTAATCCCAGTAGCATCGAGGTGTTGGCTGTAGCCACAACTATTAGTAGCAAAGTTACTTATTGCACGAACTATGGTGCTAATAGTAGTTGTGTAATCACCCGCTGCACTATTGAACGCATTAGATTCTGCATAATCCCATACCATTGGGATTGCTTGCCTGGTAAATGCATGGATCGCTTGATCCATACTTGGCTTCCAGGTTGCTAGACTGCATAAACTGTCGCTTAGTTTACTTACCCCAAGCCCTAAATACATTGCTACTGCATCTGCATAAGCTGTTGCATTGATACCACCTTCATAAAGCGGTAAGCCATCATCAGATACCCCAGTAGATACAGTATCAGCAAGTACTTTTTCTCTCGCTTCGCTTATTAAGTCACTGAAATTGGTTAAGGCTACAAGCTGACGTGGGGTAAATAGGTCACAGTGGCGAGTCATCCCATAACGCGGAGTTGCCATGTACTGAGGATGTATAGAAAGTTGTGTTTCAGGCTTCCACTCTGCTTGTGCTGAAGCTGCAATTTCCTCATGTTCTTGAGTCGGTGACAAATACACCCGCCCACGCTGTCCTTCTGCCACAATAGCCATTAACTGTGTGCCCATCCGCGCTGCTTTCCCCTGAGCGCGAATGTAGTCTAAAGGCACAGGCGTACCACAACATATACAAATTGCACCCTTGCGGCTAACGGTTCCATCTGGAGGCTCACCTTTGCCAGTCTTCACCTGAAAACGCACAACAGGCGGTTGCTGGCTGTTATCAACAATTGGTTCAACCCACGCTTGCTTATCCTTCTTCGTTGAAAGCACAAAAGAACGCACCAACGGCATTTTTGCACCACAAATCGGATTAGGACATTTCACTGTTCTTGCCCATAACCAAGCAATAACTGTTGCTTGTTTGCCCTCACCCCCGTCCCCTGTCCCAGAAGGTGAGAGAGGTGTATTTTCTTCTCCCTTTCTCCCGTTTTCGCACAGGGGTGTATCTTCTCCCCTTCTCCCGTTATCGGAGAAGGGGCTGGGGGATGAGGGTAAATTCACCTTAGGATACAAATGCCCAATTCGCTTAAAAGCTTCATCCCGCATCCATTGCCCGTAATAGCGCACATCTTCAGCCAATCCCTGCGCCCCATACCATTTTTTAGTACTCAGAGAGTTTTTGCGAGAATCAGGGTTAACAGGAGGCTGATTTGCAAACTTCGGTGGAATTTCAATCAAAGCTTTGGTAATCAAAACCGCCACCGGATTGATGTCACTACCATGCGCTTCTAACCCTAATCTCTGGGCTTCCAGAGGTATAGAACCTCCTCCACAAAAAGGGTCAAGCACAGGCGGCGGATTGTTATTAGTTGATTTGAGAATTTCTGCTTTAGCTTTCTCTAAAACATCCTGATTGTTGATATTCTCCCACTTCACCAATTGTTCGATAATTTCAAACAGACGTTTTCTTTCTGTTTCCTGCGCCTCTTCAGTAGGAAATTTATCAGGATGACTCGATGGATCATCCACCAAAGATGCAAACAACACCGCCCGACAAGCCGCTAAAGGTCGCCGCGCCCACCATAAATGCAGTGTTGAAGGATGTCCGTGTCGAATTGATTTTTCTCTTGCAGATTCTTTATTAATTGCTTCAAGTGGTAACGCGACTTCGATTAGCTTCTTGCGATAATTCATCTGGATAAATATAATACATTAGTATTAGTCAATCAAACCCTTAGAACACTGAGTTAAAAATTAGGCATAACAAAATCAGCCCGCTAAGCGGACTTAAAAATAATTCTGTGGATATACAGCTTGTATAGTTTGATAGATGCGTAATGTAGGAAACGGAGGGACTTGCTCCGTTGTCCTTTAACAGAGAAAAATTAGGTAATATTTTTGACTTCTTACAGTGTAACTATTTTTCAGAGATCGTCAAGAATTAAGTATGAATAAGTATCAAATGACTCTGATTACTGATTATTTCGTGACTAGAGGCTGTACCCTTACCCCCAGCCCCTCTCCCAGAATGGGAGAGAGAAGAAGGAAGTGAAGGCTAAATAGGCTCAGTTCCCTGTTGCCACAACTCCCACCAGTCGTAATTGATACTTGTCACTGCAAAATCTGGCTCTTTGTGAAACGGATGTCGCAGATAACGAATGACGCAATCATTGTCACGCACGTTGTAAGTCCCTTGGGATGCTTTGACTTTCCAAGCATCGCCCTCGGTAAATTCCTCTGACTTTGGTACTTGTACTAATGCCAAAATAAAATTCTCTGGTTTATTTAAGGCGGTGATAATTTCATTTTTTGTCACTGTTACTGTTTCTGCACCTGCAATTCGCCCCTTCACTTCAATAAATCGTAAGCCCTCACCCCCTGCCCCTCTCCCAGAATGGGAGAGGGGTGCCGTAGGCGGGGTGAGGGGTGCCGTGGATGGGGTGAGGGGTGCCGTGGATGGGGTAAGGGGTGCCGTAGGCGGGGTGAGGGGACGCGACTCGATATCATAGCCGCATTTTTCTGCACTCACATCCCTTGGTTCGTTCCCCAAACGACGTTCTGCTTCCATCACCGCCGCCATTGCTGCGAGTTCAACCCGTTTAGTCTCCCTGGCAAACATCGCTGCTGCTGACTGTCGCTTGCCTTGCAGTCGTTGCAGCAAACCTACCGACACCACCAGCGCACCCCCAACCACCACAGGCGGTAATGGCGATAATCTGCGTTCTTGCTCTAATTCTTCCAAACGCTGCATCAACCGCGCTTGCAACTCATCTGCTCGCTGACGTGCTTTGCCTGAGTTAATTTTGGCATTAGGCTTGCCAGCTTCTTCTTGCATTTTCAGTTCTTCTGCCCGATGGTCCCAGTAATGTATTTCCTTGGTCAATCTGTCTTTCACCGCTACCATCGTCTTAGCAATGAGTTCCTCTTTGCGCTGCCTTAGTTCTTGAAGATGTTGGGGAACAAGATTGGCGATCGCATAACTCTTTGCCTGTAGTTCCAAATCTTTTCGCAACCAAGATTGTTCTAGTACCGCTTCCACAACAGACTTTTCTTCATCCGTCAGCGGACGATAATTGAGGTAAGGCGCATAGCCTGCATTTTTTGCCCTCACCCCCGTCCCCTCTCCCAGAATGGGAGAGGGGTGTCTGTTCTCCTGTTCTGCCATTCTGGGAGAGGGGTGCCTATTCTCCTCTTCTCCTATTCTGGGTGAGAGGTGTATATTCTCCCTTTCTCCCCTCGTGGGAGAAGGGGTTGGGGGATGAGGGCAAATTTCCACATACTGCATCCGTCGGGACACCACCCGTCGTGTACCATTGGGACTTACCCGTGCATCTTGTATCGAATGTTCCAGGTAAACCAAGGCACGAACATCTTCGCTGGGGTCATTCTCATCTACCAGGACAGTACCTTGTTTCAACAAATCCCGATGACGTTCCAAAGTTAAGTCAATTGTGGCATCCAACAGAGGATGTCCAGAACATATAAATTCCGCCACTGGTTTTGTAGGAGGATTAATGAGGGCTTTATCAAAACAAATCCGTTCGTAACTCCGCCCCAGTACGTCTCCTACACCAATTTGTCGTCCTCTATTACGGATAAGTGCTGGAACATGGGTGATTTGATAGCGCTGTGGTTCTCGTTGACGCACTGTTCCACCAAGCTGGGTAAAAGCTTCCAGGAAGAAAGAAGCAATAAAATGAGGTTGCAGCCGCCTTGCCTGCGCCCGTTCCATTTCTTCCCGAACTTGCTGTACTTTGGCAATATTCATCGAATCTCGTGCCAAAGCTCGTTCTTCCAAAAGTTCGCGTAGCCGCTGTTGATCGAGTTTGTCTTTTACCACTTGGTTAAGACGTTCTCTGACATCTGGGCGATCGCCATAACGAATTGCCTGAATTAACAATTCTCGTAACTCAGCGCCAGCGATGGCTTTTCCTAAAACGTCAAAGACTTTACCACCTAGCGCCTGCTGTTCTATCTCCAACTTCTTCAACAGCGCTAGATACACATCCCCTTCACGAGTTTTTGCTGCCAACAAATTCCACAGATGACACACTTCTGTCTGTCCAATTCGGTGAATGCGTCCAAAACGCTGTTCGAGGCGGTTGGGATTCCAAGGCAAGTCATAATTCACCATGAGGTGCGATCGTTGCAGGTTAATCCCCTCACCCGCAGCATCTGTCGCTATTAATACTTGCACTTCAATGTCTTGAGTAAAAGCTTGCTGCGCTTTGCGGCGTTCTTCGCGTCCCATTCCGCCGTGAATCGTCACTACCGCTTCAGTACGTCCAAGTAGCGTCCGAATCCTATCTGTTAAATAATTTAAAGTGTCCCGATGCTCAGTAAAAATCACCAGTTTGCGCCGATGTCCTTCAGCATTGAACATTTCGGCATTATTTTGCAGCAGATTCGAGAGTTCTTCCCATTTTTTATCTTTACCACTACGTCTTACTTGTAGTGCTAGTTGTTCTAATTCTTGTAAAAGAGCAATTTCTGTTTGTAATTCAGCAATTGTACGTGATGCCGTAGCAAGGTCAATAACTTCCTGTTCTGTAGCTTCGCGTTCTTCTCCTGGAATATCCTCCAAATCATCTTCTATATCTTCTAAGTCGATAACTCGTCCAAAATCAAAACTTGCTGACTGTCCCCGCTTTAATAATTCTTCTTCCCGTAGTCTTTTCTGTAACCGTTCCCGACGGCGTAGCAGTGATTGGTAGATAGCTTCTGGTGAAGAAGCAAGTCGGCGCTGCAAAATAGTCAAAGCAAAGCCAACCGTACCTTTGCGTCCTTCATTTTCCAAAGCATCAGCGCGATTAAATTCCTCGCGCACATACTCAGTGACTCGTTTATAAAGAACCGCTTCTAAATCCGAAAGTTCGTACTCTATCGTGCTGGCTTGGCGTTCTGGAAATAGCGGCTTCTCATCAAATTTCAGCAAATCTTCTTTAACCAATCGCCGCATCAAGTCAGAAGTATCCATGACATGGACACCATCGCGAAAGCGTCCCTCAAATCTGTCACCATCCAGCAACGCCAAAAACAACTGAAAGTCCTCTTCCTTACCGTTGTGTGGTGTCGCCGACATTAATAAAAAATGCCGCGTCAAACTTGACAGCAACTTACCCAGTTTATAGCGTTTCGTCTCCTTAATTTCACCCCCGAAGAACGAAGCCGACATTTTGTGAGCCTCATCGCAAACAACCAAATCCCAATCTGTTTGCGCTAACTTGGCTTGCAAGTCTTCATTACGACTGAGTTTGTCCAGCCGTACAATGAGTAACGGCATCTCCACAAAAGCATTCCCCGTCCGTGCCGCTTCAATACGGTCATTAGTGAGAATTTCAAAAGGCAAATGGAACTTTTGACCCAGTTCATCCTGCCACTGTAGCGCTAAACTGCCGGGACAAACTACCAAGCAACGATGCAAGTCGCCTCGGATAAGCAATTCTCGTATCAACAACCCCGCCATAATAGTTTTACCCGCTCCTGGATCATCTGCCAACAGGAACCGCAGGGGTTGGCGAGTCAGCATTTCCCCGTAGACAGCGGTGATTTGGTGTGGTAGTGGTTCTACCAGGGATGTATGAACAGCTAGCAGTGGGTCGAACAGATGAGCAAGATTGATACGGTGCGCTTCTGATACCAAGCGAAAATTAGTACCATCAGCGGTAAAACTCCAAGCACCGCCAGAGGTCACAATTTCCAGAGTAGATTCCCTGTCTCGAAATACCAACTCATTCCCTAGAGAACCACTGGCATCCTTATAGGTCAATTCGACAACATCCGAGCCATGCCACTGAGCATCGACAATGGTGACAATACTATTTGGTAGAATGCCTTTGACTTGCGTGCCTTTTGTCAATTCTTCAAGTCTAACCATGTCGAAGCATTTTCTTTTTTAGTATTTATTATTACATCATTTTTTAAGAGCAAGTGAGAATAAGCTAGTGTGCGACTATACTTTGGATGTAAATAATACTTCGGTTATAGTTTAAGATAACGAAACACTAAGGGCGATAACGGAGCGATTAGCCTTGTCCTGTCGGACACGCTGCGCGAACGGCGATCGCCCGTGAATTAGTGGAGACAGTCTGCCGTAATGTCACCATCAACTGGATACAGAAAGAAAACGTCAAACCCAATCTCAGACGGCTAGTCAAACGCCTGCTGCGGAAATACGGCTATCTACCAGACAAGCAGGAAAAGGCAACGGTGACGGTGCTGGAACAAGCAGAGTCACTGTGTAAAAATTGGGCTGCATGAGGGGAAGCGAAGGCGATTGTGCAAAGCGCACTATCCTTGGGGCGATCGCTTTCTACTACTATCTATAAATTGAGAGCGCTCACCACTGAATCTTGGGGCAAATAGTTTCAAATCACTACAGGGCAGGTTTTATAAAAATTGTATAACTTTTTTATTTATCAATGTGATGAATCCTTTGAAAATTGTACAACTTTCTTTTTTGAGGTTTGCGTGAACTTTAACAGTAATATAATAGTTACAAGCCTTCAAATTGTAAGACTTTTTTATATTTTTACATTAGCCAACGTCTTGCTCGACTCGGCTTGGTGGGCATTAGTGCTAATCCATCTTTGTCTAATACTGGAACACGACTCATGGAGATAATCCTTTCGTGTAAGTTATAAGTCCCTTAGCCCAACCTGTTCAGTATGTCCTTTCTACAAGCACCTATAATCAGTAGGTTTGGAGATAATCCGAACTAGGGAAACATTCGGAAGTCCGTAACAGAACAAGTCTCATGGGTTCTAGTCATCTCTTACGTTACAAGCTGACTCTTGCAAGCCCACACTATACACCGAGTGTTAGTGTGGGTAGTTGACCCGTTTTATTTATTTACAGATTGCGGTTTTAGCTTCCCAGGCTCACCAAGTTTGTCCATAAGGGGTAATTTCTGCGTATGGACTCAAAATTGTCAAAATCTTATGACAATTTTTCAAAATTTATAAAATTCATTTGAGCTTGCTCTATCACCCGTTCTAAATTAGTACGTTGCCTTGATCAAAGTCATGTCACAACATCGACACACAATTTTCATACTATCTCCATAACCTTCAAATATATTTACTGACAGAGTTAACAATTAGTAACAATTATTTCAGTAAATGCTCTGATGCCGATTATCATTCCCGGTCTTATTTGCAAATATCAGGTTTAGTAGGCATGAATTCAAGCCTTATCTTATCAAACATATTAAATCCGCCAGTGTTGTTTTTCTTTTTGGGGATGCTGGCAATTTTTCTGAAATCGGATTTGGAAATTCCCCAACCTTTGCCAAAACTGTTTTCTCTTTACTTGCTGCTTGCTATCGGGTTTAAGGGAGGATATGAACTTGAGGAGAGTGGAATTAATCCACAAGTAGCGTTGACACTGATAGCAGCTATATTGATGGCTTGTGTCGTCCCTGTGTACTCATTTTTTGTTCTAAAAATAAAACTTGATGCATATAATGCTGCGGCTATTGCTGCAACTTATGGATCTATCAGCGCTGTCACTTTTATTACTGCTCAGTCTTTTCTCAAAATACTTAACGTTACCTCTGATGGATACATGGTAGCGGCTTTGGCGCTGATGGAATCTCCAGCAATTATTGTGGGGATTGTTTTAGTAAGAGTATTCGGTCAGAATAAAGAAAATGGTGAATTTTCTTGGAATGAAGTTTTGCGAGAAGCTTTCCTCAATGGTTCTGTATTTCTCTTAGTTGGTAGTGTGATTATCGGCATACTGACAGGGCATAAAGGATGGGAAAAGCTACAACCATTTACTCAAGAGATATTCTACGGAGTTCTAGCATTCTTTCTACTAGATATGGGAATGGTAGCCGCTAGAAGAATCAAAGATTTAAGAAAAACAGGTTCTTTTTTAATTGCTTTTTCTGTATTTATGCCTGTTGCCAATGCAATTTTGGGAATCATTATTGCCAAAATCATCGGTATACCACAAGGTAATGCCCTTTTGTTTGCCGTTCTTTGTGCGAGTGCTTCTTACATAGCAGTTCCTGCAGCTATGAGGATGACAGTTCCAGAAGCAAATCCTAGTTTGTATGTTTCTATGGCTCTGGCACTCACATTCCCCTTCAATATTATTATAGGAATTCCATTGTATATGAACATTATTAAAATAATGGGAGTGTAGCAGAGTGAAAGCAGTCAAGAAGTTATAAATCATTACCAATTCTTTAGAACTACAACAAGTTTTAGACATTTTAGAAAAGGTGTGTCTGGCTATACATACCATCATCAATCAAAGATGTTACAGGCAAAGGTGATAAAGGCAAACTCATTGATGATTTAGAAAACCTGTATATGGGTTATGTAATGAGTGTTTGTACACAAGAATAAGAACATCAATTAGTGGAAGCGATTAGACCTATCCTCAAAAAAAATGGAGGCATATGTATTGTTTCTGATGCTAAGTATATTGCTCATTAAATGCTCTGACAAGAGGCTCTATTGAAAAAGAAAGTCTCTGCTATTTACCAAAAAAAAAGAATTTTTTTACGGAAAAGTCGCTAAATAATATGAAGTTTAAAAAGAAAGATTTGTTTTTGAGAGAGGAATCGAATTGTGCCAATAAAACGCCTAATTGCAGGTCTTCATGAGTTTCATGACAACTATTTCATTACACATCGAGAGTTCTTCGAGCATTTATCTCACGGTCAAACTCCTGATGTTTTACTTATTACTTGCTCTGACTCTCGCATTGACCCTAATTTAATAACTCAAACCCAGCCAGGAGAGTTATTTGTTATTCGTAACATTGGTAATATTATCCCACCCTATGGAACGCCCAATGGTGGTGAAGGTGCTGGTATAGAATATGCTGTTCAAGCTTTGGATATTAAGGATGTTGTTGTCTGCGGTCATTCCCACTGCGGAGCCATGAAAGGACTCTTGCAAATAGGTAATCTTGCTCACCAGATGCCTTTGGTATACGATTGGTTAAGGCATTATGGCGAACCTACCCGTCGTCTTGTCCTAGACAACTACAAGGATTATCCTAGTGATAAACTATTAAAGGTTGCAATTGAACAGAACGTCCTGACACAGATAGAAAACCTGGAAACTTACCCAGTTATTCGATCTAGACTTCACAGCGGTCAACTCACTCTCCATGCCTGGATTTACGAAATTGAGAGTGGAGAAGTCTTCACATATGATGCTAGTACCAGACAATTTAAACTTTTACAAAATCGTCCATTGCCTGTACCAAATCCTCTTATAGGTGTACACTCAGAATAAGCTATCTATTTAAGAAGTTATTAATTAACAATGGCTAATGAGTAATAAAGAAAAATTATTACTTATTAGCCATTATCAATTTTCAATACCAAAACAACAGCAAAATACATAGTTGAGCAATATTTACCATGAAAGCTTCATTCTTCAATAAAAATACAGGGTTTCTCCGCCAAAAAATTAAAGAATACTTAGAACGTAGTCAGCAATGGTTCTTGAAGACGCCAGAAAGAGCACTATCAGAAGCTTACCAAGCGGCTCAGATAATTAAAAATATTGAAATAGAACAGTTTGGTGGTAAAACAATATCTCCTGAGTCAGCTAATTATAGTGAAAGTGTAATGGCTTATTGGGAGGTATCCCTTCAAAAAAATTTAACTATTCTCAAAGTAAAATTGGCAGAATTTCGATTCAGCTATTCTCTTTTAAATATATCAAATCCCGTTTTTCTGGAGAAACTGAAGTTTATTGATGAGGTAAGTTCTAAGTATATTACACAAAATATTACACAAGAAAAAAATAGTGACGACCAGATAATACCAGTCTCTCAACCATTACAAATTAACGGGAATGAAGTTAACAACCAGTCAGATTATTCTCGTGTTAACAATATGAAAGTTAACCCTGTTTTTCAAAAAACAGGTGCATTTCCGAGGTCTATTGGGAGAACCCTTAATAAAATTAAGGGGGATTTGTCTCCACAAGCAGAAGAAAATTTTGTAAGAAATTTTCAAATTTCTAGAAAGAGAACAAGGACTGCTATAAGATTTTTGGTGATGCTAGTTATTGTGCCTCTTCTAACTCAGCATTTTTCTAAGCAGTTTTTAATTAATCCAATAGTAGAGCGCATTAGAGGTGAAAATTTCACTCAACTTTTCCTGAATAATGAAATGGAGGAAGAAGCTCTTAGCGAATTAAAAACTTTTGAAAAAAAACTAAAATTTGAGAGCCTAGTTCGCCAAGCACCGCCAATCTCTGCTGAGGTAATAGAAGAAAAAGTCAAACATAAAGTTCGTGAAATTGCAGAGGAATTTCAAGAGAAAAGTAATGAGGCTATTAGCAATGTTTTTGCTGATGTGATGTCACTGATAGCTTTTGCATTAGTCATTGTTACAAGCAAAAGAGAAATTGCGATTGTAAAATCTTTTATAGATGATGTTATCTATGGTCTGAGCGACAGTGCCAAGGCTTTCATAATTATTCTCTTCACAGATATATTTGTTGGATTCCACTCACCACATGGTTGGGAGGTGATTCTTGAAGGATTCGCAGAACATTTGGGGCTTCCAGCAAATCAAAGTGTGATCTCTCTTTTTATTGCCACTTTCCCTGTGATTTTAGATACGATTTCTAAATACTGGATATTCCGCTATCTCAGTCGGTTGTCTCCTTCAGCATTGGCTACATTGAAAGAAATGAACGACTAAGTGACAACTCTCCCGCTAACCGCAAGCGCAGGGTGCAAGGAGCATCTCAAGTTCACAAATGAGACTTGCTGCCTCAGTGGCTGAGCAACCTCTAAGCCTCCGCAGCCAGGAATCGGTAGTCCAACCGACCCAAGATTTAACAGATTAAGTGCTGAGTTCCAGTCCCTGTCAATAATCAACCCACAGGAACAACTATGAACACGAACCGCAAGAGTTTTCTCGACCCTCTGCCCACAACCAGAACAGTTAATACTAGTCCCTCTAGGGTCAACTCCTCGTGTGTGCTTGCCGCGTCTGACCGAAGAAAGCTTGCATGATTTGGAGGAATGCACCCCAAGCTACATCTAGTATCGACTTAGCTAGTCGTGTTCTAGCCAAGCCCTTAATGTTCAGGTTTTCAAAAATGATTAAGTCATAGGAGTTAGCTAGCCAATGAGCAACTTGATAATGAAACTCTTTACGCTGTCTTGCAACGTGCAAATGAAGTCTAGCAACCTTGCTGGCTTGCTTTTGGTAGTTCTTAGACCCCTTGATTTTACGTACAAGCTTGCGTTGCCCACGAGCTAAAGTTGCTTGTGCTTTCCGATAATACCGTGGTACTTCAACACCTTGACCGTCAGCAGTAGTTAAAAACTTCTCCAACCCTACATCTATGCCAGTAGCAGTTTTGATTTCGTCAATAGGTACGAAAGTGGGAACGGTCTTATCTTCCAGTGCGAAGCTACAATACCATCCGTCAGCTTTGTGTAAAATCGTTGCTTGCTTAATTTCAAAGCCATCTGGAATTGGACGGTGCAGAATAACTTCAACCTCACCAATCTTAGACAGCTTAAGAGTCTTGCCTGTTAGGTGTGCGCCTGCCTTTAGAGAATTAACACGCGGAAACGTAAAAGAACAGATCTCACCGCGCTTCTTAAAACGTGGTCGTCCTCCCCTGTTGCCGTTTTTGTCAGGGATTAACCAACGTTTCCACGCTTTGTCCAACCTCATCAAGTTTTGTTGTTGGCAGTCGGTGTAAATGTTCTTATATTCAGGAAAAAGTTCTTTCGTTTGCTTAAGGTCTGATGCTTGTGTGTAGTAGTCAGGTTTATCTGGAATCTCACCAATTGGCTCACAAACTAAACTGCAACGGTCAATTTGGCATCTTGTACGGTTTAACCAATCTAGCCTTTGCCCTAACGCATAGTTGTAGTGACGACGCAACAACTGACCCCAGGTTTCGAGTGTGACAACCTGTTCTGATGTTGGGTTGAGTTTGTACTGGTAAGTTAGCATCATGTTACCATTGTACTGCATATTTACTAATTATTGCAGTATGAGCCGTGATAGACCATTAACAATTCGATTGCCAGAATCAGAACTGGAAATCCTGAAAACCTATTGTCACCAAGAAAGTAGAACTCAAACAGAGGTGATTCGTGAATATATTCGTAGTCTCAAAAAGAAAATTAACCGTGTTCATAATAATTGATTTGGCTATAGAAGGGACATCGAATCCCTTCTATCGCCTCGCAATTCCCCATCGCCGCCAACCGTTCCGGTGTGGCGGGAGTACCCTTGCGGAGGTCTAGATGGCTTATGCGTGCGATGATTTTGGAGACACCGCGTCAACCCCTGCGGTTAGCCGACTTGCCAGTGCCAAAACCTAATCCACAACAAGTATTAATTCACGTTCATGCTTGTGCTGTCTGTCGTACAGATTTGCATATTGTGGATGGGGAATTGACGCAGCCAAAACTACCTCTGATACCTGGGCATCAAATTGTCGGTACGGTAGAAGCAATTGGAGAACGTGTGGAGAAATTTCAGGTAGGCGATCGCGTCGGTGTTCCCTGGTTAGGTCATACTTGCGATTGCTGTCGCTACTGTCTTTCTGGGCGTGAAAACCTTTGTGACTATGCCCAGTTCACAGGCTACAACCTTGATGGCGGCTATGCAGAGTACACTGTTGCGGATGAAAGCTTTTGCTTTTCCATTCCTAGCGACTATCCTGACTTACAAGCAGCACCACTGTTATGTGCGGGATTAATTGGCTATCGTGCTTACACAATGACTGGCGATGCTGAAAAAATAGGTTTTTATGGCTTTGGCTCAGCAGCACATATTTTAATTCAACTCGCTCGTTATCAAGGGCGTCAAGTTTTTGCTTTTACCCGTTCTGGTGACACTCAAGGACAAGAGTTTGCGCGTCAGTTGGGGGCAACTTGGGCTGGTGACTCAGACGCATTACCGCCGGAACCCTTGGATGCAGCGATTATTTTTGCTCCGATAGGGAAACTTGTACCCGCAGCTTTGCGTGCGGTTGCTAAAGGCGGTATTGTAGTTTGTGCTGGTATCCACATGAGCGATATTCCATCTTTTCCCTATGAGATTCTTTGGGAAGAAAGGGTTTTGCGGTCTGTTGCAAATCTCACACGTCAAGATGGAGAAGAGTTTCTCGCATTAGCCCCCAAAGTTCCTATCCGTACTCAAGTGAATCCCTTCGTCTTGAGTCAAGCAAATGAAGCTTTAGAGGCAATTCGCAATGGCAAAATAGAAGGAACAGCCGTGTTGATTACTGATCCAGCTAAGGCTTATCAAAACGCCTGACTTCAAATCCCTGCAATCCTTCCGGTTCCTCGTATTCTACGGATACATCTTTAACCATTGCGGCCGGAGGTCCTTGGTAACACCAGCGAATCATCTGTTCTACAACCCCTTGCTTACCTTCAAATACTGCTTCGACTCGATCATCAGGGAGGTTCCGCACCCAACCTGTTAATCCCAGTTGGGTCGCTGTATCCACAGTGGCGTAGCGATAGCCTACCCCTTGAACTCTTCCAGAAATAATGACATGAGCGCGGACTTGCTTGGAGTGCGGTGTGGTATTCTGCATTAACTGGTCAAGTCTTTACTATTTCCAGCCTACCCTGTTTATTATGCACCAGAGAATTCTTAATTCCAACTAATTTGTTTATGTCAAACTTGCCACCACTTAAGACAGAAACTATTTGGGCAATTCTCAATGAGGAAATTGATGATGCTACAGTCAACCAATTGGTATGGCACTGCTTGGGGTATCGCTACAACTCCTTAACCGAACAGTGGGATACTCAGGAAGTCGCACCAGAATGGCGGGATGAGTACTCAGAACCACCGGATTTTATCGACTCTCGCCCTGCAACAGTTAAGTTAACTCGTTCGATTCCTTCAGAGAACAAACAGCTCTTGAAAGAAAAACTGGGTTTCAAAGGTTACAAAATTGGTGAATTTGGACCTCGGCAAACGCGGAGGGCAACAGCTGCAAACTGGTTGTTAAGTTATATACAAGTCAATAGCAGTAAATTTAAGTAAGAGAATTAGAACCACGGATGCACACAGATTAACCTTGCCCTTGAGCGAAGCGAAGAAACAGATAATTTATTGGTATGCATCTGTGGTTTCATTTTCATAACTCTTGACTTTTGCAAGAAGCTTAATGACTGTTGACACTCTCTGTCCTAAAGGAGCAGAGATTCTTAAGACATTGCTGCCTTAATATCCTGATCACTCAGGTTAAGCGGCTCAACACGTTTGCACTTTCATTGCGTATTGATATCTCCTCAAAGTTGTTTCGGGCGTAGACTTTCCCCCAGTCCGGGGGTAGGTTTTTAAATCTTGTACTGATTTAAACATCAAAGCATATTTGCAAAAGGCGTAAACGCCTTATAGTTCGCTTTCATCCCTTGCCTGAAGTACGCTTGGACGGCACTACGTGCCTGTTCCTCAAGGGTTTTCAGCCAGCCTTCCTTATAAAAATGATAAGGGAGCGTTAACGCACCCTAAAGCTTGAGAATTCAGTTTACAAAGTCAAGTTTTTGACTCATGAGTGATGACTAATCATCAAGTACTTTGCTAGACACTTCGACTGCTGTCACATCTATTGTGCCTTCAGGTGTAAAGCGCTGAAAATGTCCTTGTTGTACCAATAACTGCTCCCCACAGTTAGGACATTGCAATTCAGTGTTATTTAAACCTGTAAATTCATATCGACAAACGGGACACTGGTCACTCGCCAAGTTGTATTGCAGCCACCAGCGAAACCCAAAATACACGAGAATCGGTGTCAACAACAATAGCCCAACAATAATCACTAAGGAGTTAACCAACCAGCCCAAGCCTAATGACCCCAGCAACCATGTAATTGCTAGCAAAGTGAGCCAAGGGCGTAGATTAGATAGATTAAACTGAAACGTTTTAAGGCTCATTTTTTAAATGTTGTCCTGCTCTCCCTCTAGGATAGCGATTTTACTAAGAAGTCAATAGTTAATCATTAATGGTCAATAAGACTTAGTTATAAAACTCAACAAACATAGACTCTTGGCTATGGACTGTTGACTAAGGACAAAAGCTGCTCTTTCAACCGCTTCTGGAAAGCATCGATACCAAATAGGGCGATCGCCTGTTCTCGCAGCCATTGTCCATCACATCGTGGGTCATCTCCTTTGAGTATTTCTATACAAGCCGCCGCCACAGCATTTGGATCACGGTGTGGAACCCGCCATCCCAGTTTACCATCCTGTAACGGATCGGCTGATCCATCTGCATCACCAGACAGCACAGGCACACCACAAGCCATTGCCTCTAGGTACACAATACCAAAGCCTTCTTGGGAAGGCATCACGTAGGCATCAGCAAGACGGTAATGTTCTGCCAATTCTTCTGTAGGAACGAACCCAGCAAAGATTACGCGATCGCCTACGCCCAAATCTTCAGCCAGCTTGGCTAATCGAGGTTGGTCATCGCCACGACCAATGACCAAGTATTTTACCTCAGGGAAAACATCAGCTATTTGTGGTAACGCCTGAATTGTGACATCCACACCTTTATAAATATCACCTGACCACAGTCGCGCTACCGTCATCAGTACCTTTGTTTTTGTCAAACCATACCGCTCTAATAACGCTGTCGATTTTGTTCCTGGAGTAAAATCATTACCATTCACAGCGCAAGGTAATAATTTTACTTGATTAGGGTCTAGCTGATTAACCGCACAGGCGACTTGACGAGTGTAACGGCTGACTGTCCAAATTTGCGCGGCTTTTTGTAGGCTAGATTTTATGGAAGTTGGTAACGGTTGCCAAACCTCTTTCCCATGAGTCATGACTGTGTAAGGAATTCCCAAAGGTTGACACAACAGACCAACCAATGGCGCAAGGTTCACATGACCGCAAAAGACGTGCTGTGGTCGCTGGCGCAACAAATGGAAGAGTAATGCCATAGCCATTCTGACTCGTTCCAGTAGGGGAGATTTGGATTTGAAGTAATGAAATTTTAAACTTTCTGACTCAAAAGGATTAAAGCAGCTAGGACTATCCCTGAGTAAAAATACTTCTGCATAGAAAGGTTCGTTCAATGCTAAATAAGCTCGAAAAATATCCTTTACATATGATTGAATTCCGCCTTCTCGTTCAAAAACTTGTATAAACACGAAAACATGATGAACTTTTGTTTTTAAATGTTGACTAAAATCTTTGTCTTTTCCCACTTGAATGATTGGTATTTTCATGTATATTCACTGTTATATAGCAATCCTAAATCATATGCCCTACGGGCTGCTGTAGGCTATGTGAACAACAAGATTCCCGACTTCTTAAAGAAGTCGGGAATCTAAGCATACGCGATTTTCACAAATTAAATAGGATTGCTATATTTAACCGGACTTGATATAAGATGGATGTGTTTTTTATACAAGTAAAATATCTGCTTATTACAACGAATTTCCCTAAAAATCAATCATTTTTCTGCAATTTACGGTAGTTTACAGATAAGCAGCCGTATTTATAGTTACTTATTTATTTAGTCAATACATGAGTTTACAGGCAAAGCCAGGGAGCATTTTCCTCCAACACTCCCCGCTTTCCCAAAACTTTAAACACCCTGCATTTGCCCTTGCTTGTTTTTCTTTACTCTGACTGCTACCCCTGTAAACCATACTTGACGATGAGCAGGCAATTTCTTCCATCTGCACCACGTTCGTAGACAACATGGTCAGCCAAGCGCCGCAGGAGAAACCATCCATAGCCCCCAACTTGGAGAGTACCTGGTTCTGGCTCTGTGATCGCATCGGGATTAAACGGTTTTCCATAATCCCAGATTCTAACCTCCAACCGATCAATCCACAAAGAAACATCAATTTCTATGGTTGTTTCCGGTGGTAAGGCATGATGAGCATGACGCACAGCATTGGTAAAGCCTTCTGCTAATGCTAAATTGAGGCGATAGAGCTGGCTTTCTGACCAACCAAGTTGAGACAAGTGTTGCAGACAAAATTGTTCAAACCATTGTTGCACCTGGTTTAGAAGTTTTAGTTCGCTCTTCACCGTCAGATGGTCTTGCTGCACTATGCTTAGCATTGACCTTGACTTGAATGTAAGTAAGTGAAAGTTTCTACCTTTTGTATATTACAGACTTAAAATTCTGAAATGAAATCTGTATACAAAACTAAAGCACGCCTCCGTATGGCGAATTGGGCTTACTGTCTCATTGGCAGATGCCACGTTAGGTACACCCATTGCTGAATGTCCGGAACCAAATCCGGTCATGGTCTTACTCTCCCTCTCTACTGTTTCCAGCTTTATCCTCGATGGGGAGGAACCCAGGCAGCCGCCCTGCGTATCCCTTGGCAGTTTTGATTTTTATTCCGAGGATTCACAGGTCGTGTGGTTGACAAGTCCCAGTGGCAAATCCCATTCCCCCTTTGTCACGGGCTTTTAGCGAGGGTTCGCGTATTACCGCTAGCAATGACTCTGTTGTTTTCAGCCGTGTGGGTGGATCATTGACCAATACCATTATACAACGATTACTCGTAATATTCCGGAGAGACTGAGAACTTCTCAACCACCCCACTCCCGAATCAACCTGACGGTTGATATGAGTCGGAGGTATTTATCTCGCTCGCCGCCTTACATCCTTACCGCATCGCGGATGGGGAATTACGGCGATACGTTAAAATGCAAGATGCAACCTCGATGATTAAAATTGACGCCTGTTGATTTCTCCAGAAAAGCACATCTGCACTTGCCGAGAAACTCACAGGCGTCAAAGCGCTTTGTGGGGACTAATTTAGAAAAGCCCAAAGGTGAAGGACTTATCTATTGGGAAAGTAGCACCAATTCCCAGCCACAGAGTAATCAAGGTGCCAAGTAAGAACACTGTAGTCGCTACTGGGCGGCGGAAGGGGTTTTGGAACTTATTCACGTTCTCAATAAAGGGAACAAGAATCAGCCCTAGGGGTACGGAACCCATCAATACCACCCCTAAGAGTTTGTTAGGAACTGAACGCAAAATCTGAAATACCGGATAGAGGTACCACTCCGGTAGAATTTCCAGCGGTGTAGCGAAGGGATTCGCTGGTTCCCCGGTTAAGGCGGGGTCTAAGACAGATAGAGCCACGATACAAGCGAAAGACCCCATAATCACAACAGGGAACACGTACAGCAGGTCATTGGGCCAAGCTGGTTCGCCGTAATAGTTGTGACCCATGCCTTTCGCCAGTTTGGCTCTTAAGTTTGGATCGCTCAGATCAGGTTTTTTCAGTGTCGCCATTTTTTAATGTGCTCTCCTGCTTAAGTTGATTTAAAGCTTTTGTTAAAGCCATCAGCTAGCGGGCATTAGCTTTTAGCTTAAGATGCGGGAGTTTGTTTTTTTGTTTCTTATGTTTCTGTTTGATTCTTCATAAGTTTAAAACAAACGACTCGCGGATTGAAACTATCAGCTCATGCCCGATTCGCTCACGACTTGTAATTACAATGGACCAGAAATGCCTTGCTTGCGAATCATCAAGAAGTGCAACAGCATGAAGACGGCAATCAGCCAAGGCAGCACAAAGGTGTGTGCGCTGTAGTAGCGAGTCAGCGTTGCTTGACCGACACTCGAACCGCCGCGCAACAAATCAGCTATCAGCGTACCGACCACGGGAATAGCTTCTGGTACACCGCTGACGATTTTTACAGCCCAGTAGCCAACTTGATCCCAAGGCAGCGAGTAGCCAGTCACGCCAAAGGAAACGGTAATCACCGCTAGGATGACACCAGTGACCCAAGTCAGTTCGCGGGGCTTTTTGAAACCACCCGTTAGGTAAACCCGGAAGGTGTGCAAAATCATCATCAGCACCATCATGCTGGCAGACCACCGGTGAATCGAGCGAATCAGCCAGCCGAAGTTCACTTCATTCATGATGTGCTGCACCGAGGTATACGCTTCGGCGACCGTTGGTCTGTAGTAGAATGTCATGGCAAATCCAGTGGCAAACTGGATGAGAAAGCACGTTAAAGTAATTCCACCCAAACAGTAGAAGATGTTGACGTGGGGGGGGACGTACTTGCTGGTGACATCTTCAGCTAGCGCTTGAATCTCCAAGCGCTCCTCAAACCAGTCGTAAACGTTAGCCATACAATCTCAAGTTCCTAGAAATCGATTCGCGGTTGATAAACTTCCCAATCAGCAGTTTTGGGATTTTAGCAAAAAAGAATTTGCTCGCGCAGCTTTTGAGCAATCAGAGTGTTCATAGTTTAAATAAAACTTTACACTCTGAAAAGAGGGTATTTATTGCGCTCTCCTAGCATCCAAACACACGAGATGTGGACACAAAGTAGATTTTATCTCTTTAGAAGTGGAATGCGCTTTGATCTGTTGACTGAACAACTTGATGAGAGCAATGCACCACTTCTATAAAAAAAGTAACATAGTCGAGAGATAGATTTCATCTAAAAGCTAGCTAGCTGGGCAAATGGCAATTTGGGTTGAACGTGGAAGTGAAAATGGGGTTCATGCACAAAAAGGTTTTTCGGGCGGGACTGTCACTGTTATTGGCATTTTGGGTGTTTTTTGGCAGCTTTTGCCAACCTGCCTTGGCTTTGAGCGACGAACAAAAGCTGGTAGCAGAAGTGTGGAGAATTGTTAATCGGACTTATCTGGATGAAACATTTAATCATCAAAACTGGGCATCGGTGCGGCGACAAGCTCTAGAAAAGCCATTCCAAGACCACGAAGCGGCTTATTCTGCCATTCAAAATATGCTCAAGAGCCTTGACGATCCTTTTACCCGCTTTTTAAATCCAGAACAGTACCGCAGTTTGCAGGTCAATACTTCTGGGGAATTAACGGGAGTGGGGTTGCAAATCGCCCTCAACCCCGAAACTGGTAAATTGGAGGTTGTGGCTCCCATAGCGGGTTCACCAGCAGAAAAAGCTGGAATTCGACCGCGCGATCGCATCTTGAAAATTGAGGGCATCTCTACAGAAAAACTTACCCTAGACGAAGCCGCAACCAAGATGCGCGGACCGATTGGTAGTGCTGTCACCCTGTTCATTCAACGAGAGGGAGAAGAGGAATTAGAAATTAAACTGGTGCGCGATCGCATTGCGCTTAACCCAGTTGTCGCTGAATTACGCTCTTCCCCTGAAAAAACATCTATCGGCTACATTCGCCTCACACAATTTAATGCCAACGCTCCAATGGAATTAGCACACGCTATTTCCAGTCTAGAAAAAAAAGGGGCTTCTGCCTACATTCTCGATTTGCGAAATAATCCAGGCGGATTGTTACAAGCAGGAATTGAAATTGCCCGCTTGTGGTTAGAGTCTGGTACCATTGTCTACACTGTAAATCGCCAAGGAATTCAAGGCAGCTTTGAAGCTTTTGGTTCAGCCATAACTCCTGACCCCTTGGTTGTTTTGGTCAATCAAGGAACCGCCAGCGCTAGCGAGATTCTTGCTGGTGCATTGCAGGATAATGGTCGTGCTGTTTTGGTAGGAGAAACTACCTTTGGTAAGGGCTTGATTCAATCCTTATTTGAATTGTCGGATGGTTCCGGCTTAGCTGTCACCATTGCTAAGTATGAAACTCCTAGCCACCGCGATATCAACAAACAAGGTATAAAGCCAGATAAAGTCATTCCCTCTGAACCAATTACCCGTGAACAAATTGGTACCGAAGCAGATGTTCAATATCAAGCAGCTTTGGAACTTTTGGCGAAAAACTCTGTAGTGGCGAAAGTACCGTGAAAAAAGAAGGAAGAACCAAGAAGGAAGAACCAAGCATAAAATTTTTCTTTATTCAGTTTTGTTTCTTCACTCTTTAGAAAAGTGCTTGTGCTTGTCCTAACGCCGTTAAATCGAGAGAGGCGAGGCGTTCATAAGCATTATCTATAACTCGCTTGCCCCGGAGAAAGCCTGTATTTCCACCGGGGCAAATATACTGGAGTGTTTTTGGTGTGAAGCGTTCTAGTAATAACTTGACACTGTTGATTTGTCGGAACCAGTGAAAGGTTTTGGTTGTTCGTAGGGGTACAGGTTCACCTTGTTGGTTGGGGAGAAGATGACGCCCAGAAAACAGTACACCTCCTTGGTCATGGTAGTAAAGGCAAGACGAACCAGGAGAATGACCAGGTGTCCAAATCAATTGTGCTGTTGAATTTAAGGTAAAATCTATACCAAAGGTCGTTAGGGCTAGTCCGGGTAATAAGTAAGCTTCTTGCTCTTGAATCAGAACCTCACAACTCAAGGCTTGCTGAATTTCTGCTGTTTTGCCAATAGCGCCGCGATGAGTGAGAAATAGGTAACGCACGCCTCCATGCGATCGCAAAAAATCTTGATTAATTTGATCCCAAGCAGGACAATCTATCAGGATATTGCCTTTGTTTCCTACAATAAAATAAGCAGTCCCCCCTAATGTGTCCCTATTTGGTGGAAATGCAAAAATTGGATTTCCCCCCCAGTCTGATTGGAGGTTTCCTTCGCTCGGGACTTCGTCACAGAAAACTGCCCGTGGTAGCTTGGCTGTATAACTAGACTCTTGAGGCAAGGGACACATGAGAAAAACCGCGTTCTTATGAGGAGTTGTAAAAATCGGGCCACAGTCTTGGACTTTTCCAGTGGAAACTTGAAAGACCAGTACCGTTGACCGTTGTAATAAAAATTAACTTTTGGGGGCATATGCTTGTAGAAAGTGCTACAAAGCTCTGGACTACAAGCAAGATTTAACATATCAAAACAACTCAAGATAACATGAATTTCTGGTTTCTTCTTCTACTGGGACTCCTAACTTACTTAATGGTGCAGCGCAGTGTTGCTCAAATCACCAGAACACCTGTGTGGCTGCTGTGGTTGGTACTCATGATACCAGCACTGCTATGGACGACTTGGACGATGATATACGGGGCAAAACAACCTCCGCCAAGAGCGTTGATGATTTGGCCATTAATTATTTGTCCTTTGTTATACTGGGTGTTGTTTCAGTGGGGTCGCCGATCACTCAAGCACACTGATACTGAACCACAAAAAGCACTCGAATCACAACTGAATATACATAACCTGGATATACAGAATACCGCAGAACCAGTACCAGTGCGTCCCATAGAGCCTCAAGAAGAAACCCAGCTACGAAATTGTTTTCCCTGGTCTGTATACTACCTTCAAAACATTGAGTATCGACCCCAGGCAGTAATCTGTCGAGGTCAGTTGAGAACTACAGCAACTAACGCTTACGAGCGGATTAAGGCAAATATTGAAGCCCAATTTGGCGATCGCTTTTTAATTATCTTTCAAGAAGGTTTCAATGATAAACCTTTCTTTGTGCTTGTTCCTAATACCCAAGCGGCAAAAACTAATACTCCCGATCAGAAGATAACGCGACCAGGATTAGCGCTCATACTGCTAGCAGTGACATTGGTAACAAGTACCTTTGTGGGTGTGAAAGTTGCTGGTTTAAATCCTACGATACTGGCATCCAACCCTGCGGAACTTCTGAAGGGATTACCTTATGCTTTGGCGCTGTTAACGATTTTGGGCATCCACGAAATTGGTCACTATTTAACGGCGCGGTACTACAAAATTCGCTCGACGCTGCCTTACTTTATCCCGATGCCTTTCTTTTTGGGAACCTTCGGTGCATTTATTCAAATGCGTAGCCCAATTCCCAACCGCAAAGCTTTATTTGACGTAAGTATTGCCGGACCAATAGCTGGCTTTATAGTGACCTTACCACTTCTGTTATGGGGTTTGGCTCATTCTGAGGTTATTCCCCAAACTGAAAAAACAGGAATTTTAAACCCAGATGCACTCAATCCCAAATATTCAATCCTGCTAGCGCTGCTTTCAAAGCTAGCTTTAGGAAGTCAACTAACCGCAGCATCAGCTATTGATATGCATCCAGTGGCAGTTGCTGGGTTTCTAGGGCTGATTGTAACGGCACTGAATTTAATGCCCGTAGGACAACTGGATGGAGGTCACATCATCCATGCGATATTTGGGCAAAGAACAGCAGTTGTTATTGGTCAAATTTCTCGCTTGTTGCTGCTCCTACTTTCTTTGATACAACCAGAATTTTTCCCCTGGGCGATTATCTTATTATTCCTACCATTGGTTGATGAACCTGCTTTGAATGATGTCACCGAACTTGACAATAAACGTGACATGGTGGGGTTGTTAGCAGTAGCTTTGTTAGTCATGATTGTCCTGCCACTACCGCAAACACTTGCTGGCTTGTTACAGATTTAGCTTCAAAAAATGCAAGTTCTACTTGAAAAAATTTTCAGGTAAGATCAACAAAGAAGTATTTTAACAGTTACCAGTTATCAGTTATCAGTTATCAGTTTCATCCGCAGGGTTTAAGTCCCCCACCAATTGGATCGAAAGCGTTGGTGGCGGGTTTAAATCCCCCACCAGCCCGCCTGGTTACTGTTCACTGTTCACTGTTCACTGTTTTAAGGTCTTGCTGTCTTTCTGTGAGTGATATTTTAACTACAAAGAAATACTGTTAAAAATATAACCGAATACAGCTCAGTTAGCGACCAAAAGATAAAACTGCGTAGCTTGGGGAAGCACCACCACCGAGGGGTTCCCCGGCTTGAGGCGAGTGCCCTACCTACGCAAATAATTTCAAAAATCAAAGCGAATTACTATAACCTATGGTCTATAGTGACTTTACCTTAAGAAAAGTCAAACAAACCTTCGGCATAACTACCGTTGAAGGTGAAAGATTTCTGCCAGAAATCAAACCAATTGCTGCTAGTACTACTCTTACCAATTTTTTAGAAGAAAGTTTACCATTAGCCATAGCAACAGGAAGTCAAAAAGCACGTTCTGAGTTAATCATTAGTCCGGTTTTACTAGAAGTACGCAAGATTTTACAAAGAAAAATTAGTCTATACTCTGGTGCAGATTTTACTGTAGATCCCGCTTTAGGATTGAGTGGAGTCTATGGTTTTCTTCTCAGTCGTTCAGCAGAACAGTTAGAAATTGAAGCACCAGCCGTTGTTATTATTGAGGCAAAAAAGGCAGATTTGAATCCAGGTATTGGACAGTGTATTGCTGAAATGATTGCGGCTCAAAAATTTAATGAAATGAATAATCAACCTATTTCTACAATTTATGGTAGTGTCGGTAATGGTACTGCTTGGCGATTTCTCCAATTAATAGAGCAAACTGTCACAATTGAGTTAACAGATTATCCCCTGACTCCTGTTGATTTAATACTAGGAATTTTGGTGTGGATGGTATCTTTAGCTTAATTGAACCACAGATTTTTGTAGGGGCACGGGCATTGCCTGTACCCCTAGCCGGTGCTTTCTTGACTTGAAAAGCGCTGTCACATTATCTTGCAGTCTTCAAGCTATCAATTTGTTTTGTAAACAAATCACTGAAAATGCTCATGACAGTGCGATCGCGTACTTTAATATTGACAGTGACTGACATTCCCGATTGCAGAGGTAATTGCTGATTATTCACAAGCAAAGATTGTTTATCCAAGCGAATTTTGGCAGGAAAACTGTCGTAAGGACGAATTTGTTCAGGTGGTAGAGCATCAGAACCAACCCAAACTAATTCACCTTTAAGCTCACCAAACTCAGTAAAGGGATAAGAGTCAATTCTCACATTGACTTTCATTCCCTTTTTTACAAAACCAATGTCTTTATTAGTGATAAAAACTTTAGCTGTGAGAGCTTCATCCGGTACAATTTTGACAACTGGTTGACTAGAATTAGCAACAAATCCTGGAGCCTTAGCTTGCAAATCGAAAACAATGCCATCGGCGGGAGAACGCAATTCTTGATATTGTAAAGTTACCTGAGCTTGGCTGATCTGACTGTCAATTTCAGCAATCCGCTTTTCATCTTCTATGATTGCCTTATTCAACTCGCTATCGAGGTTAGCAATTTGTTTTTCATTGTCAGCAATTTTGGTGGAGATTTCTTTTTTTGCACCAGCCATCGTATTTCGGATCTTTTCTTTTGATTGGGCGATCGCAAATTTTAAACGCGCTTGCTCCTGAACTAACTGTTCTACCTCAGCTTGCTGCTGGCTAACTTCCTGTTTTTGCTTGAGGTATTGCAGACGAGAAATTCCTCCTTGTTTGGCAAGCGTCTCTATGTTGTTGAGAATTGTCTGACTCACTGCCTTAGTTTCTTGAGCAGAGGATAGCTGAATTTGAGTCTGACTCAGTTGTCTTTGTAATTTTTCTGTTTCCAATTCAGCATCTGCAAGTCTAGAATTTAATTCCGCTTTGCTAAATTCTAGACGTGCTTCTTCTTCTGGCGCTAACTGCGTATTTTGAACTCCACTCAACTGAGTGCGATACAACTGATTTTCTGCTACCAGCGCCATTCGGTTTTTTGTCAGAGAAGCTAGCCCTGGTGGTAAATTAATTTGTGAGATGGATAGCTGTGGGTTTGATAAAGCATTTTTCGCAACAAGTTGAGAGCGGTAGAATTGAATTTCCTGCTTCAATGTATTGCGAACTTTCTGTAGAGAAAGAAGTTGAGATTTCGCTGCTGTTGGATCTAGTCTCAACAGTAAATCGCCACGCCGTACTTTTTGTCCGTCCTTGACATAAACAGCTTTAACAACCCCGTTTACAGGTGTCTGTAATTCTTTGACGGTATCTTGCGGTTCTAGCTTTCCTTGAGCTGGAATCGCTTCTTCAATTTTGGCTACATTCGCCCAAATCAAAACCAAAGTTGTCATTCCTATCAGTCCCCAAAGAATAGTTCGTGACCAAAAAGGCGACTGTCTTAAAACAACAGATGGTGTAGATTCGCTATTCTCACTAGAAGATTTTACGGGTACTTTGATTTCACTCTCTAATACTTTTTGAGAGAGTAAAGGCTTTTGCTCAAATTTGGTTCCGTTTAGTTCACTCATAGCCATAGTCACCAGTTAAGAGTCAAGAGTTGTAAAGGCGCTTTCATGAGAGCGCATCTGTACATTAGAAACGCTTTTCTTCAAGGCGTCTGTACATTAGTCAAGAATTAAGAGCCAAAAATTATTCTTCTTCCCTGCTCCCCTGTTTTCCTGCTACCCTGGTTTCCTGCTCCCCTGTTTTCCTGCTTGGCGTCTTTAGAGTTGTGATTCCTGTTGTTGATAAAGGCAGTAGTAACGTCCTTGTTGCGCCATTAGTTCATCATGGGTTCCCTGTTCTACAACTAACCCTTGATCTAATAAGAGAATGATATCAGCATTCTTCACTGTACTTAAACGATGCGTAATAAAAAATACTGTTCTACCCCGAAAGGCACGTGCCAAATTCTGGCAAGCTTGGCGTTCAGATTGGTAATCTAAAGCACTGGTTGCTTCATCGAGAATCAGCAAGCGGGGGTTTTGCAAAACTGTACGAGCGATCGCTATACGTTGGCGCTGTCCTCCAGATAAAGCTGAACCTCTCTCCCCGACTCTGGTGTTATAACCATTGGGCAGAGACATAATAAAGTCATGAGCTACAGCAACTTTGGCTGCTGCGATAATTTCTTCAGTTGTCGCATCGGGATTTGTCAGCGCAATATTTTCCTGTATAGTACCGTCAAACAAAAGTGAGTCTTGAAGCACCATACCAATCTGACGGCGCAGCGAATAGAGTTCTATTTTGGCGATGTCGTAGCCATCGACGAGAATTCTGCCAGACTCCAAGTCATATAGTCGCGGTAAAAGCTTCGTCAACGTGCTTTTACCAGAACCACTTTGTCCCACAATGCCGACAAATTTTCCTGCTGGAAAATCAACGTTAATATTATTCAACTGAAGTGGACCATTGGGTGCGAAGCGAAACGAGACGTTTTCATACTTAACAGCGCCTTTAATCGGGGGTATTGGAATATTTTTGCGGTCTTCTTCGTCAGTTTCCGACGGAGTATCCAAGATGTCAGCGAGGCGTTCCAGAGAGAGAGCCGTTTCTTGAAAGTTTTGCCACAATTGGGTTAATCGTAGTAAAGGAGCCGTGACGTAGCCAGCGATAATGCGGAAGGCAATGAGTTGTCCTAAGGTGAGTTGTCCTTTGAGTACTAGGTAGGCTCCCACCCATAACACAAACAAGGAAGAAACTTGGTTAAGAAAATTGCTAGTGACACTAGCAGCAGTGGAAGTGACAACAGTTTGAAAACCAGCAGTCACATAGTTACTGTAGTATTGTTGCCACTGCCAGCGCGATCGCAACTCAATATTTTGCGCTTTCACTGTTTGAATTCCTGACAGCGCTTCTACTAAATAAGATTGTGTTTGGGAATAACGCTCAGCTTTGGTACGCAGCTGTCGGCGCACAATCGAGGAAAAAAACATCGTCATCACAGCAAACACGGGTACAGTCGCCAAAGCAACAAGAGTCAGCAGCCAACTGTAGAACACCATCACCAGGATGTAGATTGCACCAAAAACTGCGTCCAACACCACTGTTAAAGCAGTTCCTGTCATAAAAGAGCGAATGTTTTCCAGCTCATTAGCGCGAGTCGCTAATTCCCCTACAGGACGTCGTTCAAAATAGCGCAAGGGTAAACGGAACAGACGGTCAATAATTTCTGAGCCTAAAGTCAGGTCAATTCGGTTAGTCGTATCGACAAATAAATAAGTGCGGACACTAGTTAAAAGTCCTTCAAAAACAGCCATGATTAATAGCAAAATACCCAACACATTCAGGGTTCCAAAGCCGTTTTGAATAATTACTTTGTCGATAATTATCTGGACGACTAAGGGATTAGCCAGACCAAAGACTTGGACAAAAAAGGAAGCAATCAGGACTTCGACTAGAACTTTGCGGTATTGCAGCAGCGAAGGCAGAAACCAACGTAAGCTAAACCGCTGTTTAGGGGTATGTTTGGCAACCTTGAGCAGCAATACCTGACCTTCTTCGCCCCAATTCTCAACAAAATAGTCAGGCTCTTGCTGGATAATGCCAACTTCTGGTACACCTAGCACCAGCTTCTTTTCGCTAATTTCATAAATAATTGCGAAAGTATCTTGCCAGCGAATCATCGCAGGAGCTTGCAGTTTTGTGATTGCTCTGGCTGACACAGTTATAAATTGAGTATTTAACCCGATGAGTTCAGCAACCGCACCGCAAAGCTGTAGTGAAAGGGTTTGAGTACGCTCAACCTGGTTGGTCAGGACTTGATGAATCACATCCCGGCGAAAGGGCATATTTAAATGCTGGCTCAGCATTTGGAAGCAAGCTAAAGTCGCCTTTACAGGACCTCTGCCATGAACATGAGGATATTTTGGCTGTGATTGACTACTGGACGGTTTTTCCGGCTGGCGAGGATGGTCAGGTGCATAAGGTATTTGTTCTAGCAAGGGGTTTATCCTTGAGGAATCCCCGGTTGCAGACGCAGACGCAGAAAGGGTTGCCCGAGGCAAACCTACCAAGCGAACATAACCAAAACTCTCTACTTCTAGATAGGTTACGACATTTTCTAGTTCTAAGCGACTTCCCACAGGAAAATCTTTTAGCATCCCGCCACTGACAAACCATACCAGTTCAGGGTCTAGCTGCTCCAAAGGTATCATTTCCTCTAGGAACGTGCAGACAACTGCTTCGTCTAAAACTTTCAAAGTCAATTCTTTGATATCCGTTACACCATATGAAACCAGCACAGCTTCACTATCGGCTCGCGGTCCTAATTCAGCACTCAGTAGCTCAAAAACTTCAACAGCACTACAACGATTCTCAAAGCAAATACCAACGCCAGGAGAATTTCTGAGCAACGCTAAAAACTCTGTGGCGTTTAGAGTCAGACAAACAGTTTCTGTAGAGGCTATGACTGTTTCGCATGGAATCCCCCTTAGCAAACTAGTCCAACCCAAGATTTCTCCGTTTTTAACTAATTGGAGTGTTTCGGGCATCTGAGTATTAGGGTCATAACTCAGCAAGCGAGCCTGTCCTTCATAAATGATTGATATTTGAGTAGGCATTTGGTCCCGCACCAAAATGTTTTGACCCATGCGGTAACGCAACATCTCAAACTTTGGAATTAATTTTGCCAGTTCTAATGTTGGCAGTTGATTGAAGGGGAATAATTCAGAGATGAACTCTTGTATAGAAGCGGTATAAGTCATGCAATTTTGGATTAGCTATTTGTCCTTAGTCATGAGTCATCAGCCAAAAGTCTCAGACTTTTGACTTTCATGCCACTACTTTTAATCCCTTTCGCCCTATGCCTGCGGCACGCCAAAGGCGAACGGGTATCTCCTCCACCAGACCCTACGCGTGCCTCGCAAAGCGAGGAGTTTACGCTACACACGTTCAGTGTGCCCGTCCCTGATTCGCGAGAAGCTGCGCTAACGCCGCTCTTGCGTGCCTACGGTCAGGGGCTTACGCCAGTTCCCGCTTGTTGGCAAACCGTACCAAGAGCCCTGCTTGGAAGGCGCTGGCTCCTTGATAGGAACTTGAAGTTCCCCATCTCTGCACCTGGATTAAGAAGGGGGTATGGGCTGATAAGGTCACAACAGAAGTTAATTGTTTATCCCTGCTTTTTGAGCTACATTTCCAACAGTTTTTCTCTTGAGTCGCTAGCACATTGGTTGATCCAATTGTGCAAAGATAAATTTCTTCAGGCACTGCAATACAACCCACTCTCCCATCTCAGTGGAACATCAAAGTTAATTTGGTTAGTTATGGCAGATATTTGCACCAATATTCAATAGAGTGCTTTCGGTAGTTTTCTCTGTTGTTGTGTTACTTACTCCCCTAGCCCGTCTATGGGAGATTCAAACAACCCTGGTTATTTTTTGGTAAGCACTCCTGCTTGCACTTTATTTTACTTTGTCGGGAATGAAAAATCAGCACAATATTAATTTAAGTGTGATTTTAAGGAAATTGTACCCTAAAAGCACATCTTATTTTGCAAAACTTTACACAAGCTGGGGTGCTTTTACTGTAATATTGATATATTTTTTACTCAAAAAGTATAGTGAAAGGTTTTAAGAAAAACTTTACCAATCAAATAGCCCCCGCTAACGGGGGCTATTTGATTTAAAATTTTAACTATCTTGACATTCCCACAGCTAAAAAACGATGGGATTCTTGGGCTGAGAGAGCGCTTTTAGCTTGCGCCTAGTTGCGTCTTACTTTCTCATGTCACACCGTTGCAGATGCTTCCTCAAGCGTTAATTTCCGTGTGCCCCACGGTATTTAATCAATAGTACCACAGCCGCTCTACAACAGTTGGACAAATCTACACAAAGTTGAACAATGTTAGCAAGAATCCCCCAGCTTTTTGTTAACTTACGCGATCGCGATAGTTTCATAGCTGTGGGGAGTGTCAATAACCAAAACTAACTTAATGCTGAGTTAGTTGCCTCAGAAGCTTTTGCTGTAGGCTGACTTCCACCCATACGAATCTCAGAAGTGAACGAAGCCATACTAAAGCCACCAAAACGTTTCAGCACACTCACGCGCATGCGTAAATTGGGACTGGCAAACCACAAGCGTTCCTCAGACCACATAGTTTCATACTCTGTTGTTAGAGTCAACGCCTCATCACTGCCCATTTTGTAGCGTCCGGCGACTGGGGCTTTCTCGGCATAGCCCATTTCCCGCAGCAACTTGCCTTCATTGGGATTATCTTCGTCTGGAACGGCAACCAACACTGTAGAACCTGTGTGCTTTTCTTCATCCCATTCCATCGTGCCATTCCAAGTGACTCTAGCACCACAGGAAGCGCCTTTCGGGTCAATATCGTACTGTTGACATAGTTTGACCACTTCTGGATGTGAAGCCGGCAGCGTCTCTATCATAATGTCTGATTTGCCGTCTTCTGATTGCTTAAAAGCCAGATGGTGACTGGTACGATGGGAAAACCATTTACCAACGCTCAGTTGAAAAAACTCTTCTATATTCATCAATGAAATTACCTTGCTTCAAAATCCTTTTCTCTTACTTATTCCAAGGTAGCAGGAGCGAGGTCCCAGGGATGAGGAATTAGGGAGTGATTTTGATCGTACTCCCCGCACTTTTTTCTGTACACACCTTTAAGCTTGATTTCCTGCTTCTTCCAACCGTTTAAGGGAAATCCTCGCCGCCTCAGCAACGTGTTTATGGTTATCTTTTTCCAGGTATTTTAAAGCTGAAACACTCTTGGGACTGGGCAGATGACCTAAGGCTTCTGCAAGACGCTGACGCACTAACCAATCATCTGATTGGGCAAAGCGCAAAATTTTATCTACTGACTCGATGTCTTTGATTTCTCCTAGTGCGGCGATCGCTGCTTGGTGTAAGACAACTTCCTCGCTATCCAATGCCTGAATGAGGATTTCACGGGCACGGAGGTCTTTAAGATTACCAAGAGCAACGGCTGCACTAAAGCGTACTAGCCAGTCTGTATCTTCATAAAATATCCGCATCAGCGGTTCAACAGCTCGAGCATCTTCTAAGTATCCTAAAGCACCTGCAGCGTCGGCACGGATACCATAATCTGGGTCGGTTTCCAGAATTCGCACCAAAATTGGGTAAGATTCTTCTGTTTGCTTGATTCCCAAGGCAAAAATTGCCATTGATCTGATTTGCAGTGATTCGTCATCCAACACCTTTTTAATTAAAGGCACTGCATCCTCTGCCGGAACATTCCTTAAGGAAGCTAGGGCTACCATGCGATCGCCCGAATTTGAACTTTCTAACCGAGTGGAAATTTCTTGTAAGCTTGGGGCTGCCATTTAGTCTAAAGCCTTTTTTCCATTCATCTTTATATTAAGTATCATTACAAATTCTCAGGCATATTAGCTAGATAGAGTGGTGCGCATATCCGTACCAAATTTATCCTAAGATACAACCATAAAACCTGGCGTTAAGCTTATACCAGCAATGGCAAGCAAGTTTTGCAAGTTTCAGCTCCGTTCGATAGATAAAAGTTAACTTCTGAGTGTTTGTCTAGACAACTGCCAGATAGCCTCCTAGTTCTGGGGTTTCGGATATTTTGTTAAAATTTTTGCCAGTACGGAAACAAATCTTAATAAAAAAAGTCATATATATATATCGTGTCAAGTTAACACCCATGAAAGCCCAACAATCTCAACAGTTATTTGGTAAAACAGTTGGTATTGCGATCGCTACAGCTAGTCTTCTGATCAGCGTTCCAACGTTCGCTGGTTCTCACCCAGCTTCATCGAGCAAGCCCGCTACATCGGTTTCTCAAGCAACTGCTACAGATACAATTGTCGATGTTGCCAGCGCCAATCCTTCTTTCAAAACCCTGGTAGCAGCTTTGAAGGCAGCAGATCTTGTAGACACTCTGTCTGGCGCGGGTCCATTTACTGTATTTGCACCCACAGATGCTGCATTCGCAGCTCTACCAAAGGGAACCTTGCAAAAACTGCTCAAGCCAGAAAACAAGGCAACCTTGCAAAAGATTTTGACCTACCATGTTGTGCCTGGCGCAGTTGATTCCAAAACTATCAAGTCTGGTCAAGTCAAAACAGTTGAAGGTACCGCAGTTAACGTTAAGGTTAATAACGGTAGTGTAATGGTGGATAAGGCAAAAGTCACCAAAGCAGATATCAAAGCTACTAATGGCGTGATTCATGTGATTAATAAAGTGCTTCTTCCTGCTGATGTGAAACTGTAGTATCTCCTTACAGCAATTTTCAAATCAATATAGCGGTTCGCGAGTTGAGTGCAATACATCAAGAAATAAGAACCACAGATGGACGAGCCAGCGCCTTGCGGTGAACCAGCGCCCTTTGCAGGGTTTCCCGACAGCAGGCGACTGGTGTTCGCGTAGCGTGCCGTTCGGCGATAGCCGTGGCGCAAGCCATAGGCATACCCGGAGGGGGGTTCCCCCGTTGTGGCGACTGGCGTACAGATGGACACAGATAAATCTGTACTTCATCCAAACGAGAAGCGCTATAAATTACACATAAACCTCTCTCCAAATCTCTAACGAGAGAGGCTTTTAACTTGCTTCCCAACCCTTGCAAGAGTTGGGGCTAAGGGGTTAAATCTGGTGTTTGTAATTCATCTAACTGAAAACTCGTGTAACGACATTGAGGGCAATACATTTACTTCTGACGTTCCTTCAGTTTCAGTAAAATTTGTGCATGCATCTCGCGGGTAAGTGGGTAAAAATACGTTAAAACTAAGCCAGAAATCAAAGCGATCGCTGGTATGGGACCAATAGAAAAGCGAATGACTTCTAACACCGAATCTGGTTGGATTGGTATTGGGATTTCGTTTGTGGGTTTAATATAACCAGCTGTACCCAACCTTTGTAAAACAACGTTAACTGCAATCCCCAAGCAGATTTTTTGCACAAACACTATAAAACTATAAAAAATGCCTTCTCGTCGCTGTCCTGTATTTAATTCATCCAGTTCAATCACATCAGGTAACATAGACCAGGGAACTAGATAAGCCGTAGATACTCCAAAACCTGCTAAAACTGCTAAAACGTACATCAACACAACTTGACCTGGCTGTACGAAAAACAGTCCACTCTGGGCGATCATCCACACACTCATTCCCATGAAGTACACGGCTTGTTTGCCGTAGCGCCGACTGATGGCACTCCAAACAAATAGCATAGACATAGCAGTTCCTTGCACCGCCAAAAGCACTAAGCTAATGTGCCATTGCGGAAGACGCATCCAACTGGTGACAAAGTAGGGAATAATACCAGCAGTTAGCTGCACAGCTAACCAAGAACACAGATAAATCCCCACGACAAATAAGAAAGGGCGATTGGTAAAAGCAATTTTGAGTTGCTGCAATAAGGGAATAGAAACAGTTTGCTCGGTTTGGGGGTGTAACTTTGCTACAGCTTGGGCGCGTTTTTTCGTTCCCCAAACACACCAATACACGGGCAAAACAGAGATAATGGCACAAATGGCTCCTAGTAATAAAAACTGTTGGCTGCGGTTACTAGGAATCACGAAGGAGATGACTAAACCTATAACCAGCGCAAGAATGCTACCGCCAATAGAAAAGGTAAAGCGAAAACCGTTGAGACTGGTGCGTTCGTCGTAGTCTTGGGTGAGTTCTGCTGTCAGAGCAGTGTATGGTAAATTGACAATTGTATAAAAAGTATTAAACAAAATCGAAATTGCAGTGTAATACCAAAACAAGCCCCACTGATTGGCATTTTCGTTATTACTGAAGTGGGGCACAATCCACTGCAAAAAAAAGAACACTCCAAAGGGAATTGCTCCCCAGATCATCCAGGGATAGCGCCTTCCCTGCTGAGTTTGGGTGCGATCGCTCAACACCCCCACCATCGGATCGTTCACCGCATCCCAAACTTTTCCGACGAGTTGGGTTTGTCCTGCTAATTGCGGATTTAAACCAGCTACATCTGTAAGGAAGGGCGACAAATAAGAAATACCAATCATAGCAGTGATCGCCGTACCCAAATCCCCAGCACCGAAAGCAAGTTTGGTACTCAAATCCAGTTTTTCACTTTCAGGGGTCTGTTGGGAAGAGCCATCAGAAGCAGAATTGCTCATAATATCTTGCGCTCATATTAAAATCAAAGGAATTTGTCATACATTTTTAGCAATAAATTAAGTTCCCTATGCCAGACCTTTACGTTTCTTGGTCAGATTATCACCAAAAAATTGAACAACTGGCTGCTCAAATTTATGAATCCGGCTGGAAATTCAACCAGATTGTTTGTCTTGCTAGAGGGGGGCTGCGAGTGGGAGATATCCTCTCACGTATTTATAAGCAGCCTTTGGCGATTTTGGCAACATCATCATACAGTGGCTCTGGCAAGCAAGAACGAGGCAGTTTAACATTTTCTCGTCACCTGACAATGACCACTGAAAATTTAGGTTCGCACATTCTTTTAGTGGATGACTTAGTAGACTCTGGGGTTACACTCAAGGAAACTATCCCTTGGCTAAAACAATACAGTGATTCTCCTGTTGAGGAAATTCGTACTGCTGTTATCTGGTACAAAGCTTGTTCGGTTATAGCACCTGATTACTACGTTGATTATTTGCTTGACAATCCCTGGATACATCAGCCTTTTGAACCTTACGAATTAATGAGTCCTGAGGGTCTTGTGGCAAAGGTGAGTCAGTTGTGTTAATGGGAAGTGGGAAGATGGGGAGGTGAGGAGGTGTTACTAGATAGCCAAAACTCTGACTAAATCGAATATTCTTTAGGTGCCACTAGGCGCTAAGTAAATAGCAATGGGAAAATAAGGCAAATGGTTCCAGTCAAAACTCAACTGACGCTACAAGAATTCCTTGCACTGCCACAAGACGATATTAGCTATGAATTAGTCGATGGAGAAGCTCAACCAAAGATGTCTCCTAAAAGATTCCATTCTAGACTCACAGGCGCACTTTATATCCTGTTGACTCAGTGGTGCCAAAATCGCGGTGAAGTAGGCATTGAGTGGGCGGTGACTCTTAAGCGCAATGGTCGAGACTGGGTACCCGTACCAGATCTACTCTATATTTCCTATTCTCGCCTGCCAAGCGATCGCCTCTTTGATGAAGCTTGCCCAATTCCTCCAGAATTAGCCATCGAAATAATTTCTCCAGAGCAAACTTTTGGAGAAATGAGCGAAAAAGCTACAGATTACCTGAATGCAGGTGTAATGAGGGTCTGGGTAATTGATAGTAAAGCTAAAACTATCACTATTTTTTATCCTGATGCTCCACCGCAGACAAAAAGAGGAGAGGCGAGTCTAGCCGATCCGCTTTTTGAAGGGCTTCAACTCACACCTGCGTCAATTTTTCAACAAGCAGGAATTCCCTAAAATCAAAATAGCCACAACCAAATCGGCAGAGTCACCAGCAATACCATCGATCCCACAGCCAATGTAGTGACTGCAAGGTCGCGATCAAGATTGAAGGCTTCCGCAAGAACCAGTGTGGCAAAAGCTGGAGGCATCGCCATTTGCAGTACAATCGCTCGTGCTGTTGTCCCAGTTAAACCAAAAAGTGGTATAATGCTACCCATAATCAGGGGGACGAGTAGCATTTTGATGCCTATGCTAACGCTTGCCCTTGGTAAGCTCTGCCACGAAGTGAGTTTGCTCAGTCGCATCCCAATTAACACCAAAGATAAGGCTACCCCACTCCAAGCAATTTGCTCTAGCCCAAATTCAACTGGTGCAGGGATTTTTACCTGTCGAAATAGCAAGCCAAACCCAAAGCTCCATAGGGCAGGATTGATGATAATTGCTTTAAAAACTTGTAAATGACTATGAATACCACCCCCATAACGAGCCGCTAGAGCAACACCTAGTCCATAAGCCCCCAGTGTTGTTCCGAGTAAATCATAAAACAGCGCCCAGGCAAAGTATTGTGTACCAACTATTGACAGGGTAACGGGATAGCCAATATAACCTGTGTTGCCCACCATTGCCGCTAAGATAAAACTGCCCTGAGTCGATTTGTGAGGTACAGTGTTTGTCAGATGAGCCTGCGCTTTTATTCCTACCCAAGCGAAAACTGCGCCTAGTAAAATGGCTAAGTGGGCGATCGCTGCTGCAATCCAAATTTGTCCTGATAAGTCAGCTTTGCGTAAAAAAGCCACAATACTTATCGGTACTCCTACCCAGAATAAAAACTGCCCTAAACGGGTAGGAACTATAGCAGGTAGTTTGCGTCCCAAAGTGTATCCTACTAGGACGGGGAACACTAACTTGACGTAGAGTTCTAGGAGGTTTGTCAAAATGAAACCTAGGTATGTAGATGCAAAATTTTACCTATTGCGTTTCTTTTTCTCCAGTTTACAATCTGTTATGGATATTGAACAAACGCAGGAGCTGACCTTTGGATAATGCTGGGTTTTCTGAAAAACCGCAAGACACACCATCTACTTCTGGTGAAGATATTCCGGAAGCTTTACGCGATAGTCCTGATGCAGCACCCAAACTAAGCATTCGCCCGTTGATTTTGATCATTGGGGGAGTGGTGGGAGTTGCCTTGATAGCCGTCGTGAGTGGTTTTTTGTTTTTCGTAGTCACACCCAAAAAAACAAAAGATTCTCAGCCTTCCCCTGTTAGTTCAACTCCTGCAACTCCATCAAAAGCGGGTAATTCAGCCACCTCGAAGGAGAATATAGTTTTGGGGCATTTTTCCTACACAGAAGCCCCTGAGTCGGAACTGCAGCCAATTTCTAATGATAGGCGCATCAAAATGCGAAAAGCAGCAGCGCAGAAGTATTTAGAAATGGTAGCAGCAGCACGGAGTGCAGGAGTCATTTTGGTGCCTATTTCCGGTTTTCGCTCTATAAAAGACCAAGAGCAGTTATTTTTTGCCGTTGGTGCCCAGCGGAATCAGACACCAGCACAACGGGCTGCCGTCAGTGCTCCCCCCGGTCACAGTGAACATCATACAGGTTATGCTGTGGATATTGGGGATGGAGCAGCACGAGCAACCGATGTGAATCCAAACTTTGAAAAAACTAAGGCTTATCAATGGCTAGAGGCAAATGCAGCACGTTTCAGCTTTGAGATGTCTTTTCCTAAAAACAATGTTCAAGGTGTGAGTTATGAGCCTTGGCACTGGCGTTTTGTAGGCGATCGCGATAGCTTAGAAACTTTTTACAAAGCTAAAAATTTGAAACCCGCCCAAATCCAATCAACTTCTCAGTAGTTTCTTGCAAAAATAATTTTTATGTGTATAAAACCGCAGATGCACACAGATAATTTATCTGTATTTATCTGCGGTTTCAAATAGCCCTAAATCTGATTTTTCCAAGAAATCTATTCGTAGTTCATGTTATTAGTTTCGCCGCCTGCTTGTTGGACTCTGAGTTTTTGATTCTGAACCTTCAGTACTCGGTTTTTGATACTTGCCTGGATATTTCTTTTGGAAATATTCCTCCATCACTTGTAACACCATTGGGGCAGAAACACTACCGCCACCACCGCCAGAATGTTCAGCAAATCCTACAACCACAATTTCTGGCTTGTCCGCTGGAGCATATGCCCCAAACCATGCGTGGTTTGCTTTCACACGACCCTTCCACGCCTCAGCCGTACCACTTTTACCAGATGCTGGAGGAATCGTTGGCACATTTAGCGCTTTGCCGGTACCTTCAGACACTACCTTCCGCAGTCCGTCACGAAGAACTTTAATTGTGCTTGGCTTCATATTTAAAGATTCGCGCCAGCTTTTTGCTTGTTCATGGTCTTTGAGCAAGTGTGGTTGCACTCTGTAGCCACCATTTGCAGGTACAGAGAACATAACAGCAACTTGGAGTGGTGTCGTTTGCAAAGCGCCTTGACCAATGGACATATTAATGGAGTCGCCTACAGTCCAAGGCATTTTCCAGACTCTCTGCTTCCATGCTTCATCTGGAACATTACCTTTCGTTTCTTCATTTGCAAACTCAATGCCGGTTTTGTTGCCAAATCCATACTTGCGAGTCCATTCTATCAAGGTGGGACCACCGACTCTCCTGCCAACTTGGTAGAAGAAGGTATCGCTACTCCAAGCCAACGCTCCTGCAAATCCCAACGGACCAAATCCAGAGTGGTTCCACTCACCGAAAGTCACCCCGCCTACGGTGAGAGAACCGTAGGTTTGCAGCACTGTGTTAGGAGAAAATTTACCTGATTCCAGTCCAGCACTCGCAGTAACGATTTTAAAAGTACTGGCGGGTGGATAGGCGCTGCTGACAGCACGATTAAGCAAAGGATGGTTTTCACCTTGTACGCTTTGCCAATCTTTTGTGGACAGTCTTCGCTTGGAGAAGATATTCGGGTCAAAGGTGGGGTGAGACACCATTCCTAAGACACCACCGTTATTTGGGTCGAGTGCAACGATAACGCCGTTGCGTCCATTCAAAGCTTTCTCTGCTGCCTTTTGCACATTCAAATCTATTGTGAGGCGAATATCATTACCTGCTGTTGCCTGTTTTTCTCCTAACACTCGAATTGGGCGGCCCTTGCCATCCACTTCTACCTGCTGACCGCCCCATTCGCCTCGCAACAGCTTTTCATACCCTTTTTCTACCCCCATCTGACCAATGACATCTCCCAGTCGGTAGCCTTCTTGTTTCTTTTGTTTCAACTGTTTTGGGGTCAGTTCTCGGGTATAACCGAGTACATGAGCTAACTCCTTGCCGTGTGGGTAGTAACGTACAGCTTCTGTATGGATTTCTACGTCTTTAAGTTCGTTAGCGTACTCTTTCAATGCTGTGATTTCCGCTTCGTTGAGGTCGCGAGCCATCCGCACCAGAGAAGAGTTGTAACCTGCCTCCTCTAATTTCTTTTCCATCTCCTCTACAGGGATGTTGAGAATTTGCGACAGGCGCGGACCGACAACTTCCTGCCATGATGGTTTCGTGTGTGCCATTGGCCATAAGTACACAGAACGCGGATAGCGAGTTGTGGCTAACAATTTCCCATTGCGGTCAAAAATGTTACCTCTTTCTGGTTGTTTGGGAATCGTCCGAATCCGGTTTGCCTGTGCTCGTTCCCTGAGTTTATCTCCTTCCACAATTTGCAAATACACCAGACGACCGCCAATAGCAGTTGTCATTAATAGGGTAAATATGATTAAGAATAAAGGCTGGAAACCCCGCCCTACAGTGCGTGTATCTTTTTTTCTAGCTAGTTGAGGTGGTTGCAGTAAGGTCATATCACAAATAGCGATTCAGAAAATAGCATTATATGTATACAATTAGGCTAACTTTCTACCCGGATTTCAAGGAAAACAATTCGGTTAGCCTAGCTTTTTTGATGATTTTTACTATCTAGCATAAACTAAATTGTTTTCCTTAGTTGGCTTCAAAAAGCCGATTAATGTTTAGCATTATTCAAAGGAAATTACTAATTTTATTGAGAATAATGTCAATTTATCAAATCCTATCTAAGGACATGCTTAATTATGAGTAAATTAATACTATTTTTAGAATCAGTACCACTAATATGAGTTGCTAGTTCCACCTATTGTTTTCTGAGTTTTCCCTGAGAAATATTGGATAAATTTATTACTTTTTAAAGCAACAACTCTAAGGCGGCATAAAGCCTGCCTACGCAATATTATTTAGATTTACAGTTACAGATCTAACTTGTCATCCTGAGGGAAACGCAGGAAAGTGTAGACGCTACGGACACTTTCCAAGTGCGGCACGGCAGTTGCACCGACTCGGAGATAAGCCCCGCATGAAAGTGTCCCCCGCAGGGCAGTGAGACAAGGCAAAGCGTGCGGCAGGCATACGCTTAGGCTATCCGCAAGGCTTACGACATAGGGTTCCTGTGCTGCGCCGTAGGCATAGGGCTTCAAGGGAGAGTAGAAAAGCGTAGGATCATGAAAGTTCTACACTCCGTGCTCCCACAATGACAAATTTGAACAGAACTTGGTATTTACAGAGTCTATGCAGGTGGACTTTGTTCCTGTGGTTGCACAACTTTTTGTTTCAATCCCCAGTCCTAGTTCCTGAGTTTTTTGTCTTGGCTTGTGATTCCTCAGGCTCAGGTTTTTTATACTTGCCTGGATACTGCTTGTGAAAATACTCTTCTAGGACTTGTAAGACCATCGGTCCGCAAAGGCTACCACCATGCTCACCAGAGTTTTCACCAAACGCCACAACCACAATTTCCGGCTTATCGGCGGGAGCATATGCCCCAAACCAAGTGTGATTTGGACGACCAACACCAGCTTCCGCAGTGCCACTCTTACCTGCTGCTGGGGGAATTGTTGGCACGCTCAATCGCTTACCAGTACCATCTGTGACCACTTGACGCAATCCTTCACGGAGAACTTTAATGGTGCTTGGCTTCATATTTAGCGATGAGCGCCAGCTTTTTGCTTGTTCATTATCTTTAAGCAAGTGTGGTTGCACTCTGTAGCCACCGTTAGCGGGGACAGAGAACATGATAGCAGCTTGTAGTGGTGTGACTTGCAGAGCGCCTTGACCAATGGACATATTTATGGTGTCGCCAACAGTCCAAGGTATTTTCCAGACTCTCTGCTTCCATGCTTCATCTGGAACATTACCTTTTGATTCTTCATCAGCAAACTCAATGCCGGTTTTTTGACCAAATCCATACTTGCGAGTCCATTCTATCAAGGTAGGACCGCCCACTCCCCTGCCAATTTGATAGAAGAAGGTATCGCTACTCATGGCGATCGCACCCGCAAATCCCAACGGACCAAATCCAGCATGGTTCCACTCACCAAAAGTTACCCCGCCAACTGTGAGAGAACCGAAAGTTTGCAGCACTGTGCTGGGAGAAAATTTACCCGATTCCAGTCCAGCGGTTGTAGTGACTATTTTGAAAGTACTGGCGGGTGGAAAGGCGCTGAGGGCGCGATTGACTAGGGGATGGTCTTTACTTTGTAAGTCTTGCCAGTCCTTCTGGGTAAGTTTTTGCTTAGAGAAGATATTCGGCTCAAAGACAGGATGAGACACTATTGCTAAGACCGCACCGTTATTTGGATCGAGTGCAACAATAGCGCCTTTGCGAAGTGTCAAAGCTTTTTCGGCTGCCTTTTGCACATCCAAATCTATTGTTAAGTGAATATCATTACCTGCTTTTGCCTGTTTTTCTCCTAACACTCGAATCGGGCGACCCTTACTATCCACTTCTACTTGTTGACCACCCCATTCGCCGCGCAACAGCTGCTCATACGCTTTTTCCACCCCCATTTGACCGATGACATCTCCAAGGCGGTAGCCTTGCTTCTTCTTTTCTTTTAACTGTTCGGGCGTCAGTTCTCGCGTATAACCCAGTACATGTGCTAGCTCTTTTCCGTGAGGGTAGTAGCGCACTGCTTCCGTATGAATTTCCATACCAGAAAGTTCACTTTCATACTCCTTTAATCCTGTGACTTGCGCTTCGTTGAGGTCGCGGGCAATCCGTACGAGTGAAGTGGAGTTGGGACCTGCTTGTTCAAGTTTCTTTTCAATTTCCTGTTGAGGTATATCTAGAATTTGCGACAGGCGTGGACCGACAACTGACCACGAGCGCTTGGTATGTGCCATCGGCCACAAGTACACAGAACGCGGATAGCGAGTTGTGGCTAACAGTTTGCCCTTGCGGTCAAAAATGTTGCCTCTTTCTGGCTGTTTAAGAATCGTCCGAATCCGGTTTGCCTGTGCTCGTTCCTTGAATTTATGTCCTTCAAGAATTTGCAAATATGCTAGACGAGCGTTAATGCCAACCATCATCAACAAGGTAAATACAATAAAAAATACACACTGGTAGCTACATCCGACTGTACGTATATCTTTCTTTTTACCAAGCTGAGGTGGTTTCAATGTAGCCATAAACAATATCCAATTTCAAGATAGTGATTTATTCGTATAAAATAAATTTATTTTTCTGCCTAGATTGAGCGTTGAGTTCATCTATGCAGTATATTTTCTGCTGTAAATTGTTGAATTCTTTTTGTGGATAGAATAAACAAAAGTGTAACTTGTCGTTCGCCTAATCGACTACATTAAATAACACAAACACTGAAGATAACAGGATCTAATAAAGGATTATGCCTCAAATTTTGACCCAGAATCAGGGGGAGAGGGTGGCTTTTGAGTCGCTGGATGTTGAACTGCATAATGTTTTCAAGTTTTTTAACCAATACCCTGCTGTACATGGAGTAGATTTAGATGTCAAGCACGGGGAATTCTTCAGTATCCTAGGTCCGTCGGGCTGTGGCAAGACAACCATGCTACGTTTAATTGCAGGGTTTGAAACAGCTGACGCTGGTAAGGTGGTGATTCAAGGTGAGTCTATGACAAATGTTCCTCCTTATCGCCGACCTGTCAATACAGTATTTCAAAGCTATGCTTTGTTTAATCACTTGAATGTTTGGGATAACGTTGCGTTTGGACTGCAGCTAAAAAAATTACGTAAAGCAGAAATTCAAAGCAGAGTTAAAGAAGCGCTCGAACTGGTAAAAATGGAAGGGTTGCGATCGCGCGTTCCTAGTCAACTTTCTGGCGGTCAACAACAAAGGGTAGCATTGGCACGGGCGTTAGTCAACCGCCCCGCAGTGTTGCTACTAGATGAACCTCTTGGGGCGCTAGATTTAAAACTGCGTAAAGAAATGCAGGTTGAACTCGCGAATTTACATACAGAAGTCGGGTTAACTTTTATCATGGTGACTCATGACCAAGAAGAAGCATTGTCCTTGTCAGATCGCATTGCAGTGATGAATCAAGGCAAAATTGAGCAAATAGGCAGCCCGAGCCAAATTTACGAACAACCCCGGACAGTATTTGTAGCCGATTTTATTGGTGATACCAATTTATTTGAAGGTGAAATAGCAGGTGTAGACGCTTCCAGTGTCAGAATTTTGACAAAAGCACGACTCTCAATTGTCGTCACCCGCCAGCAAGACACACCAACGGAAATATCGCAACCAGTAGTCGTTAGTGTGCGCCCAGAAAAAATTCAGCTTTCGCTTTATAAACCCAGTTTGCAAACGAACTGTTTTGAAGGACGGCTAATCAACATCATGTATCTAGGCACTCACGTTAATTATATTGTGCAATTGACAAACGGCTTACGCATCACTGTTTTGCAGCCCAATACTTTTGGTAATCTACCAAGCCGTGAAACGCCTATATATGCATGGTGGGCGGAAACTGATTGTCTGGCTTTAGTTAAAATTTAAAAGTGACTTCTTTACCACCTAAAGATTTCTTATGAAAAAACTACATATATAGTAATTTACCGCAGATTTGTGAGAATTGAAAGCCACAGATCTCCGACTTCGTAAAAGTTGTCAGGGATCTTGTTTCTCACAAATAATTACACATTTAGTAAGGTTATTTAATTGGGCATGATATGACTCACAGACGGCAATTTTTAAAAGGTGTAGCTGCGCTTTCTAGCTTGTCTTTAGCAAGTTGTGGCTGGAGACTTGGGGATGTGCGAGGTTATTCTGCAACTAAAGGTCCTCGTGACCAACTTTATATTTATACTTGGGAGCAATATACAGATAAAGAATTATTTAAAACTTTTAACGCCCAAACAGGGATTAAAGCGCTTGCGGATGTGTTTGACTCTAATGAAACCATGTTGAGTAAGTTCCAAGCTGGGGGTGGAGGTGCTTATAGTGTTATTTACCCAAGCGACTATATGGTGCGGAAGATGGTGAACTTGGGGTTGTTAACAGAATTGAATCATGAGCGTTTAATTGGTTTAAATAATCTATTTCCACGGTTTCAAAATCCTATCTATGATCCTAATAATCGCCACAGTTTACCTTTTAGTTGGGGAACAACGGGTTTTATTTATAATTGTGAAAAGCTAGAAACTCCGCCAGAAGATTGGAACTATCTTTGGCAGAATCAAGAACAACTTTCCAAGCGGATGACGTTGATGAATGATGTCCGAGAAGTGATGGGCGCAGTGTTGCGGATGCTTGGTTACTCTTACAATTCAAAAGACGAAAACCAAATCAAACAAGCTTATGAAAAATTGAAGGTTTTGAAACCTGAATTAGCAGCTTTTACGACAGATGCTTGGCGCAATCAAATTTTGGCAGGAGATTTATTGTTAGCAATGTGTTACTCATCAGATGCTGTAAAAATCTCTAAAGAAAACCCTAAATTAAAATATGTGATTCCCAAAAGTGGTTCCTCATTATGGACTGATGCAATAGTCATTCCTAAAACAGCGCCAAATATTGAGGGAGCTTACGCTTTGATGAATTTAATTTTACGACCAGAAGTGGCAGCCGAAACAAGTCAGCGCCTCAGTCTTTCTACACCCAACCGTGCTGCGTTTGAGCAATTGCCAAAGAAAGTGCAAAATAATTCCAGCTTATTCCCCCCAGAGTCGATTCTCAGTAAGTGTGAACGTATCGCTCCTTTGGGGCAAATAGAAGAAGTTTACGAACGTTATTGGACTGAATTAACAAGTGGGTAGAATAGAGAATATTTCAGGAATTCTAAGGCTTAAAATTCAAAATCTAAGATCCACCGCTCCCCTCTTTTTGAACACCGTTTTTCTCGCGTTTTAGACTTTCTTCGAGGGCTTGAATTTGTTCTCTACGTGCTTCCAATTCTAATGAACGACGTGCTAAATCTTGGTTTTGCAATGTTAAGTTTTGTCGCCACTGTTCTGCTCGCTCTGCTTCCTGCTGTAAGAATTCCGGACTAATACCAGTCGTCAGGTAAGCTTTCACCAAATTCAGCACCCAATTAGTGGCGTCTTCCAGTCTTTCTATATCGCCTGTTGGAGAAAGTTTTACTAAAACGAGCAAGTTCTCAGTTAAAGTGTTGCCTTTTCCCAGAAGAATAAAAGCTTCTTCTGGAATGATTGCCCATATATTTTCAGCTTCTTCACGTGCTAATAATCTCAACTGTAGCTGATCTAAAAAATCGTTTTTGTGCACTTGAGCTAGATATAGCATAGAAATTTTAATGGTTAAAAATAGACATTTAATTTATAAAGATATAGCGGTTCGGGAGTTGAGTGTAATACATCAAGAAATAAGGACCACAGATGGACACAGATGGACACAGATAAATAATTACTTCATCCAAACGAGAAGCGCTATAGTGGGGATCAGTTAGTTGTTAGTTGTTAATGGTACTTTTTTAATAACTGAATGTATAGACGCGCCAGAGCGCGTCTTTACAACCAACAACTAAAATTCCTTAAAGCTATGCTAACCTAAGCAGGCGATCGCGCAAAATTTCTGCTTGTTTCTCAGCCTCTGCTAAGGCATTCCGCGCTCCTTCTACCACATCTGGTCGTGCTTGCTGCACAAAATTAGGATTACTTAACCTAGCGCTTAGAGCTTTCATTTCGCCTTCTACCTTGCTCAGGCGTTTTTCGATTTTGGCACGCAACGCATCAATATCCACCACGCCAGCAAGGGGAAGTACCACTTGCACCGTACCAACAACGTCAGCGATCGCTTTTTCTGGTTCTTGTGGTTGTTGTGTTTCTGCTTGGAGTTGATTTTCATCAGCCGTTGGTGGAAACAACTGCTTCCAGAACTTTTGTCTAGCTTCAGCAAACACTAAATTTTGGACAACGAACCAACTTGAATAACCAAAACCGATTACTTTAAATAAAGTCCCGATTAAGGGAATATCATCAACAGCATCGGCTACCGCTAGACCCACTTTAAACAAATAAATGATGCCAATGACTAATACTATCTTTGTCCAAGTGAATCCGGATTTTTGACCAACAAAAGTTTCTTTCTTTTGCTCAGCAGCGATAGTTAAATTCTCAACCTTTGCCAAATCTTTAATATAAGGCTGTCCAGCAGTGAGAATTTGCTGTTCTTTATCGCTTCCGGTTTGCAAATTCACCGTGACTTTTACCCCAGGTTTAACATCCGCTTCTGCTCGCAAATTGCGAATTGTGCGAATTGTCCCAAACAGCAGTTCAAATTGTTCCTCCAAAATAGAGTCAATTAAGTTTTGCTGAGTCTCAGGGTAAGGTTGTAAAGATAAACTTTGCTTAGAATTCTCCCCTTGTTGAGTGAGAGTGTGCCAAATTTCCTCGGTAATATGAGGCATGAAAGGATGAAGTAATTTCAAAATTCCTTCCAGCACATAAGCGAGGGTTTGTTGGGCTACGCGACGAGACGTGGGTTCAGAATCTTTTTGCAGGCGAGATTTAACAAGTTCAATGTACCAGTCGCAGAAATCACCCCAGATAAAGTCGTAGAGCCCCTTCGCTGCTTCCCCTAGTCCGTATTTGTCGATGTCATTGTTGGTTTGTTTAACAACTTGGTGGTAGCGGGAAAGAATCCAGCGATCGCTTAACTCTAACCCCCCCTCTCTGCTTAGCGGAGAGGGGGTTGGGGGGTGAGGTTCTCCCAGTTGTTGCGGCGTTTGCCCGTCCAAATTCATCATCACAAACCGCGCCGCATTCCACAACTTATTAGCAAAGTTGCGAGATGCTTCCACCGATGGTGATTCATCCTTCTTGCGATCGTAATCCAACCGGATGTCTTGACCCGCGCCAGCCACTTCCTTAATCAGCGTGTAGCGCAGCGCATCAGTACCATATTTGGCAATTAGTAACAACGGGTCAACGCCATTACCAGCAGACTTGGACATCTTCTTACCATTCTCATCCAGCACCAAGCCGTGAATGTAAACATCTTTGAAAGGTATCTGTCCTGTAAAATGCCCCGCCATCATTGCCATTCTGGCAACCCAGAAAAAGATGATATCAAAGCCTGTTACCAGAGTGCTGGTAGGATAGTAAGTTGTCAAATCTTGGGTTTGCTCAGGCCAACCCAAAGTAGAAAAGGGCCAGAGTCCGGAAGAAAACCAGGTATCCAGCACATCTGCGTCTTGTTCTATCTTGACATTATCCCCAAATTGTGCTTTTAATTTCTCCCGTGCTTCTGCTTCCGACTTCGCCACCACAAACGGCGTATTGTCGGCGATTTCTCCCCCTGTTTCACTCACAGCGTACCAAGCAGGGATTTGGTGTCCCCACCAGAGTTGACGAGAGATACACCAATCTTTCAGCTTTACCAACCAGTCACGATAGACCTTTGTCCAGCGTTGGGGGACAAACTGTGGAGAATTTTTCTGGTCGAGGAACTCTAGCGCCCTATCTGCTAACGGACGAATTTTAACAAACCACTGAGTCGAGAGGAGAGGTTCAACGGGGACTTTACCGCGTTCACTGTATGGAACAGTATGCTTATAATCCTCCACCTTCACCAGAAACCCATCAGTCTCTAGACGAGAAACCACATTTTTTCTGGCGTCAAAACGGTCTTGTCCTTGGAAGGAACCAGCATTTTCGTTCAAGGTGCCGTCCTTATTCATAATATTGATAAACGGCAGATTGTGCCGCTGACCCATTTCAAAATCATTCAGGTCATGTGCCGGAGTCACCTTCACGCAACCCGTTCCAAAAGTGGGGTCAACCAACTCATCAGCAATAATGGGAATTTCCCGATTCATAATTGGCAGAGTCAGTGTTTTTCCGATCAGATGCTTGTAGCGCTCATCATTAGGATTCACCGCCACCGCAGTATCGCCCAGCATTGTTTCGGGTCGGGTTGTCGCCACCTCCACAAAACCAGAACCATCCGTGAGGGGATAGCGGAAGTGCCAAAGATTACCATCTACCTCTTTCGAGTCCACTTCCAAATCGGATACCGCTGATTGTGACTCTGGACACCAGTTCACCAGATACTTACCGCGATAAATCAGCCCTTCTTCGTAGAGGCGGAAAAACGCTTCCAAAACAGCTTTGGTTAAACCCTCATCTAAGGTAAAGCGTTCCCGTGTCCAGTCTACCGATACACCCAAGCGCCGCAATTGACCAACAATCGTTCCCTTAGATTTTGCCTTCCATTCCCAAGCGCGTTCTAAGAATTTCTCGCGTCCCAAATCATAGCGAGTTTTCCCCTCTGCCTTGAGTTGCTTTTCCAGAACCGTTTGTACGGCAATGCTGGCGTGGTCAGTTCCGGGTAAATAGAGGGCGTTATATCCCTTCATCCGGTGGTAGCGCACGAGAGTGTCAATCAGCGTATTGTCGAAGGCGTGTCCCATATGCAAGCTGCCGGTAACGTTGGGCGGCGGAATAACGATGCAGTAAGATTCGCCGCCTTTGTTGGCATCAGCTTTGTAAATTTGGTTTTCTTCCCAAAATGTTTGCCACTTGGCTTCAGTGGAGAAGGGTTCGTAAAGACTGGGGAGGTTGGTGTTTATTGCGGTCATGCTGGGAAAACTAAGTGTGGAAGGACTTTTATAAATTTTGCCACAGGGTTGAGGAGTGTTTTATGGAAATGAACCGCCAAGACGCCAAGAACGCCAAGAAAAGAGAGCCAAGTGAGGAGGTGGATAGATTCGCGTATGCTGTGATTGGTGCGGCGATTGAGGTGCATCGGGTTCTGGGACCTGGATTTTTGGAGTCGGTTTATCACCAGGCTTTAAAGCTGGAATTTCAGATGCGGGGAATACCTCACACGTCTAAGCATCGAGTAGCAGTAACCTACAAAGGTTATCAGGTCGGCGAGGGCGAATTAGATTTTCTCGTTGGTGATGTTTTAATCGTTGAATTGAAAGCTGTGGAAAAGTTAGCTCCTATCCACGAAGCTCAAGTCATCTCCTACCTGAAAATGACCAACCACCCCCTCGCCCTCCTCATCAACTTTAACGTTCCTGTACTTAAAGAAGGTATTAAACGTATCATCCTCTCTTAATCTTCTCTTGGCGCTCTTGGCGTCTTGGCGGTTCATTAATTAAAAAAATCTCGAAATTATTTTTTTACTCGTGTAGTCATTATTTATCAATTCCAGAGGTAGCATCCACAAGACAAGTACAAAAACTCATGAAACTAAAACCAGGTTTATTCCAACTCAGCGTCATCATAATGACGGTATCCCTACTTGCTTCTTGTACCAGATTTCCAGAAACAAGTCAGTCAAATTGTGATCATCCACAAACGGCACAACAACCCTATAACTGTGATAACTCTGGTAGTCATGGTAGTAGTCGAGTTCACCATGGAGGTTCTGGATATAGATTCGGTAGTTCCAGCCACAATGATGGTAGCTCAAGCCGTTCCCCATCTAGGGTAGGTCGCGGTGGTTTTGGCAGTTTCGGTCGCGGTGGTCATGCGGGTGGTTAGGAAAGTCAAGCAATGAATATGGATATTTTCAATAGTCCTCAACGCGATCGCCTATTTCGGTCGATGAAAATGGGGTGGTACAATGTTTGTCCCATTGAGGAAGGAACAGGCATCCCTCTGACTGACCAAGAAGTTCCATATGCACTTTATCACTGCCGTAAAGTTTCGCCACAGATGATAAAAGAAATCAAGCAAGCATCTGAATTAGTCGGTAGTGTCTTAATGCAAGCTTGGTCAGTTATCCGCACTCTTGATGAGGAAACACTACTTTACTACGGCTTTCCTAAAGATTCCATCAAAATAGTAAAGTATGACCCTCTCCCACCATTTTGTATGCGTCTTGATTGGTGCTGGAACGAAGAAACTGGAGTCAAAAAGGTTATAGAAACAAATCCACAAACTCCTAGTTTTTGGTTTGAGTGTACTGAAGGAAATGGCAAAGTTGCTCAACACTTCGGTTTCAAACAACCAGATTATAACGCTCAAACTATCTTAAGTTTAACACTTAATCAGCATATACAACGAGCAGCAGAGTGCCTAAAGAAACCAATTAACAATTGTAGAGTTGCTTTTACTGCTTTGAATAATGCTGAAGATTTAGGCACTATGCGATGGTTAAGCAGCCATTTTCATCATAAAAGTGCTGTTTTCCCTTTGGAGTTTCTTCGTGTCAAAGATGGTAAATATTTATTTGATTATAGAACGGGACAGCCAATAGATATATTATTTATGTGGTATCCAGTTGAATGGGCAATCCATGATACTGATGAAAATGGTAAAAAGTTATGGTCTGCACTAGAGCAACTTATTTTAGAGAAGAAAGTTGTCATTGTTAACTTTGGTTCTGCCTTTGCACTGCAACCAAAAAGCATATTTGCCTTAATTACAGATTTAGGGCTGGACTTTTTTAGTCCTAAAGACGCTGATATTATTTTTAATTATTTCCCAAAAACGTCATTGACTGCATCTGACTTAGGAAATTCATACTTTGCTAAACCTATTTTAGGAAGAGAAGGTGAAGGAGGATTTGCTGTCAAGTCAGGAGAAATAGTTCTTCGTAGTCATAGTAATGACTCGTGGTATACAGAACAAGATTATGTGTATCAAGAGTTATTAGAGTTTCCCCAAGTAGAAATTGCGGGATCTATGACTGCGGTTTGGGGAGCATGGCTTTATAACAATGGAAATGACCAGTTTGTCTCTGGAGGTGTAGGAACGCGTGTTTCTGAGGGGCAAATTACAGATAACATTTCATATTGGTGTCCAATTGGGTGTTAGAAAAGGAAACAAACCAAATTCATGAAAAATCAAACAGTGTCCCGTTCCCCTTGGACTTTCATCCCCACCCTGTATTTTGCCTCTGGCGTTCCTTACGTCATCATCAATAATGTTTCTACAGTTTTTTACAAAAAGCTAGGGGTAAATAATACTCAAATCGCCTTGTGGACAAGTCTTCTCTATCTTCCCTGGATAATTAAGATGTTTTGGGGACCAATTGTCGATATTTATTCAACTAAAAGAAGATGGATACTTGCTACTCAATTTGCTATATTCTGTTGTTTCGGTTTAGTAGCCTTTTCTTTACAAGTCCCAAATTTCTTTTTCATTTCCCTAGCTGCATTAACCATCGGGGCATTTATTTCCGCTACTTATGATATTGCTACTGACGGCTTTTATCTGTTGGCTTTAAATCCAGCGCAGCAAGCTTTCTTTGTTGGTATTCGTTCGCTTTTTTATAGACTTGCTGTTATCTTTGGTTCAGGAATTTTAGTAGTTGTAGCGGGGTTCCTTGAAGTATATTTTAACAACATTGCTTTAAGCTGGACTTTCGCTATTGGCTTTTCTGCTTTAATTTTAGCGATACTTTTTATTTTCCACGCTTTTATTTTACCTCTTCCTGAATCAGACACTCAACGTCAACCACAAGGAGCAACAGAGAAGATTCCTTATTGGAATGTCATTAGCTCATATTTTCAACAAGAAAAGATAGGAGCAGTTTTAGCATTTATATTGCTGTACAGATTTGGCGAAGCAATGCTTGTCAAATTAACCTCGTTATTCTTATTAGATAAACCAGAATTAGGAGGATTGGGGCTATCAACATCAGAGGTTGGTTTAGTCTACGGTACATTTGGAGTTATTTCCTTAATTGTAGGAGGAATTTTAGGAGGCTTTGTGATTTCCAAATATGGGTTGAGAAAGTGCCTTTTTCCTATGGCTTTGGCATTAAATTTACCTGATATTTTTTATGTATACATGGCTTCTGCTAAACCTTCGCTTACATTAGTTTATCCTCTGGTTTCCTTAGAGCAATTTGGATATGGTTTTGGGTTCACAGCTTTTAGTGTTTATTTAATGTACATTTCCCAAGGAGAATACAAAACTTCTCATTTTGCTATTTCCACTGGCATTATGGCATTAGGCATGATGCTGCCTGGATTAATTAGCGGTTATATTCAAGAAAAACTAGGATATCCAGTATTCTTCATCTTAGTATGTTTACTAACTATCCCTGGTATGATAACTTTATTTTTTCTTCCTTTCAAAGAAGAGAATAAGCGTCAAACAAGTTAAGCTATAAATTGCAACCGCAGATAAACACAAATGTACACTGATAGAAAAGAAAATTATCTGCGTCCATCTACTTCGGCGTCCATCTGCGGTTCAAAATCCAAAATCCAAAATAGTATGAGCTACGTTTTAGGAATTGATGGCGGTGGAAGCAAGACAGTTTGTATCTTGATGAATGATACAGGTAAAGTGCTAGGTCGTGCTGAAGCAGGGGCATCTAATTATCAGAGTATAGCCACACAAGCAGCGCTAAAGTCAATTGAATCTGCAATTTATGCTGCTGCAGTTGAGGCGCTAAAGTTTACAGATAATATTAATATTGAAGCGATTTGCTTGGGGTTAGCAGGTGTAGGTCGTCCCGAAGATATCGAAGTCGTAAAAGGTATAGTGCAAAATTTACAAAATAGCAGTTTGCTTCCTATAACTTGGCAATTACCAGCATCTCATATCGTCATTTGTAATGATGCTTTGATTGCTTTGGTTGGCGGAGTTGGTTATCCTGTTGGAATTGTGGTTGCAGCAGGTACTGGTTCTATAGTTTTTGGGCGAAATCAGAATGGAGATACCAAGCGAGTTGGCGGTTGGGGCTATATTTTAGGAGATGAAGGAAGCGCCTATAAAATTGCTGTAGCTGGTATGCAAGCAGCATTAAAAGCTTATGATGGACGCGAGATGTCAACAAATCTTGTAGAGGAATTCAAACAGCATCTCGGTCTTACAACTATAGAAAATTTAATAGAAGTTATATATCGGCGAGGATGGGGTGTTAAAGAAATAGCTGCTTTGGCACCTATAGTTGATAACGCCGCTACTTATGGAGATAAAGTAGCTCATATAATTATTGATGATGCTGTAAAAGAGTTGATAAAAGCAACTGCTACAGTTATTGATGCAATTTTTAGTAATAGCGAACGTTTTGAGGTCGTTACAACGGGAAGTGTGTGGCAAGGAAAATCGAGGATTCGTGAGACGTTTGCTGCATCTATTTTCACCTTGTTTCCTTCAGCAAAAGTGATTTTCCCTCGACATGAACCTGCTTATGGTGCTGGTTTGTTGGCGTTGCAGAGGTTGGCGGGGAAGGGGAGTTTAACGAACCGCAGAGGCACAGAGGACGCAGAGGGGAGTTAAGAGAGTAAACATCTTGCAAAATTCGATAAACGCCCTCAGACTGGAAGTCTGAAGCTACACAAATAAAGCCTGCCTACGCAGGCTAAATACACGCTCAGTCCTTGTCTTGTGAACTTAGTTTTTATAGCAGCGACTTCTATTCGTCAAGTACTTTTGCAAGAATCTTAATCATTTAGTTAAGGAGGTATGAAAAATTGACAGAACAAATATATCTGAAAAAAGAAGTAATTAACAATAAATCCCCACATTTGCCAACCGTAATAGAACTAGGGCGTCGTAATCGTGCAACGCTTGGTTTTTTACCTAAAGGCGCTTTTGAGGAACGTGCTGCAAAAGACGAGATACTTGGAGCTATTGATCCTGAAAAGGGGTGCATTGGCTATTTGTTGTATCGGCGTTCCTATGATTGGATTACCATTGTTCATCTTTGCGTCGATTCATCATATCGAGGTAAGGGGGTGGCGAAACTACTGGTTGATTACCTTAAACAAAGAACCCAAGAAAAATATAGTGGGATTGGCTTAAGGTGTCGTCGTGATTATGGGTTAGAAAAAATGTGGTCTAGTTTAGGTTTTGTTCCCCAATATGAGAAAGCGGGAAGGAGCAAGGATGGAAAGCTGCTTACGTTTTGGTGGTTTGATCATGGTCATCCAAATCTATTTTCTGCTGCTCATGTGCAGAAACTTGAGTCAAAACTTTGTGTAGTTATTGATGTCAATATCTTTTTTGATTTATCTGCAGATGAAGGTATTGATAGTGAAGAATCAAAATTCCTGTTGGCTGATTGGCTAGCTCCGGAATTAGAGTTATGCATAACTGATGAAATATTTAACCACATAAATATTATTAGTGATGACTCTGAAAGAAAACGTCAACGCGAATTTGCAAATACTTTTACCTGTTTGCGCCCCCCAAGTCAAACGTTAGATAAGCTATTGGAATCTTTAAGAGAATTTTTACAGAAAAAAAGTATATTGATGCCGGAACTAGAGTTGCATCATTTAGCTAGAGGTATTGCCTCAGATTCTCACGTCTTCGTAACTAGAGAACAGGAATTATTAGATATCGCAGATGAAATTTATGAAATTTTTAGAATGTTAATTATTCGTTCTAGTGACCTGCTTATTCAACTAGACGAACTTCGTCGAAAACCTGACTATCAGCCTGTAAGATTGGCTGGTACTCGACTGGAGCAAGTACCAGTTCAAAGCGCACAATAATATTTATTAAAAAATGATTTTCCTTGTGTCAAACAGGGTGAAACTAAAGCTGAATTTCAGCAGAAGTTGCGGCGGTTTCTTGCTGAACCAGAAAAATTTGAGTGTTCTGTCATTCTTGAAAAAGAAAATCTACCTCTTGCTTTAGTGGTGTATGGTAAACATAAAAGCTATGAACTAGAAATTCCGATACTAAGGATTGGAGACAATCCTCTATCAGCCACACTTGCACGCCACCTGATTTTTAAATCAGTATTACATTCTGCTCGTGAACGTCGGCAATTTACAAGAATCACTGACTCTTACTTAGAAGAAACCGTTATTAAGGCTATTCAAGAAGATGCTTTTGTCCGAGTAAATAATGGATGGCTCAAAGTGAACTTAGCAATTGCTGAAACTGCATCTCAGCTATCAACACGTCTCACTAGCCTAGCCTCTATGGGATCAGAATACAAATTTTGCCAGCAAGTCGCCGCTAGTCTTAATACAGAAACTTTAATCACAGATGTTCAAGCATCAGCAGATATTGAACACTTTCTTTTCCCAGCCAAAATTATTGATGCTGAAATTCCTACGTTTATCATTCCCATTCAAGCTAGATGGGCAAAGGATTTATTCGATGAAGAATTAGCTAACCAAACGCTATTTGGAGCCAAACCTGAACTTGCTTTCAACCGTGAAGCTGTCTATTATAGATCAGTTAAAAACTCTAGAGGATTAAAAGCCCCATGCCGAATTTTATGGTATGTCAGTGGAACACAAACGGAAGGTAAAGGTAAAGGATTCAGCGGAGTAGAAGCAATTCGAGCCTGTTCTCGTCTTGATGAAGTCATAATTGCTAAACCTAAGGAGCTTTATCAACGTTTCCAACGATTAGGGGTGTATACATTAAGTGATATTTTAAAGATAAATACAGATAAAGATGGAAATATTATGGCTCTTCGTTTTAGCGATATAGAGTTATTCAGTTCACCTGTCACCTGAAAGAAAGTTCAAGAACTATCATCTTTAAATTTCTTACTGGCATCACCTAATAAAATTCCTAAAAATCTATTTAATAAAGTGTATAATTTAGGTGTATTTAATGAAATATGAACGGTATAAAAATGCCTAGTAATATCCTGCTACTATCAATACGTCCTAAATATGCAAAAAAAATATTTGAGGGTAATAAGAAAGTAGAACTGCGGCGGGTTCGTACTCGATTAGATAAGGGTGACTTAGTGCTAGTCTATGCTTCGTCTCCTCAAAAGGCTTTAATAGGCTCCTTTGAAGTAGATCGTATTTTGGAAATTCCTATTCAAAAATTCCCGGAAGATCTTAATAAAATCTGGAATAAAGTCAGTAAAAAAGCGGAAATAAGCCGCCAAGAATTTGATATTTATTATGCAGGTGCTTCTTTATGTGTATGTATATTTTTAAAAAATGTTCAGCTTTTACCTACCCCTATAAATTTAACACGTTTAAGAGAGGAATTTTCTGACTTTAGACCACCACAAAGTTATCATTACCTAACAGAAAATGAATTTAAAATGATTAAGTATATAGCACAAAATAATACTTGTAGTGTTTCTGATTATTAAATAGATTACTTATAAATAACAAATAATTTACAGTATACGATTACATAATGTTAGCGGAAAAGAAAGCTGAATTTGCGAGGCTGTTTCAGGAATTTTTAAACTAATATCCCTACACACCAGTTGGGCTACGTCATACAGCAGCCTATGAAGAGCAGCGTCAGCAGGGGAAGAGGAACTTTGAAGCGATCGCAGCAGCAGCAGACTCTGGAGAAGACGTAATAGAGTTAATACTGTTGCAACTACTACCTTACCCAGAGACCACCAAAAATCGTCAAAGGGGCGCTTGGATTCATATTAGTTCATCTGTCACCAAAGACATAAAAGAATGTTTTGAGACAATGTGGATAAAGCCGGAAGAGTGGCAGTACATTGCTTTGGCGATTTTGAATTTTGTCCGTCGCTGCAATGATGATCCAAAGCAGTTGTCAGCAGCTTGTGTGAACTTTTTACAACTGCCTTATGCCCAATATTTACAAATAGGAACAATCACGCCTATCCTCAACGCACTGCAACCAGAGGAATTTCTATTGAGTAATAACCAATTTATACAAGTTATTAACTATTTTGCAAATACAGCTTATACGGAAAAACTAACTGATTATCCTATATTGAATCTTACTGGAAAAAAGCTAATTGCACAATTTTCCCAGCAGATGCACCAATCAGGTGTGCCAGCTTTGAGAGACGATGACTTGTTCGATATGTTCTCTAACTGGCTAGTAGGTGTTAAAAAGTATGATTTTACTTGCAAGGATAACCCACGATTTAAAGAAGTGGAATCGCAACTAGAATATACCTTAGCTGAATGCGCTGAAAAAATCGGCTTCAATGAAGCAGAACTAGAACGCTGGATACGCGCAATTAATCGCAAAAAACAAGCAATATTATACGGCTCGCCTGGCACAGGAAAAACATTCATTGCAGAAAAACTTGCTCAACACTTAATCGGCGGCGGTAATGGCTTTTCTGAACTGGTGCAATTTCACCCAGCATACTCTTATGAAGACTTCATTCAAGGCATCCGTCCCCAAAGTGAACATGGAAAATTAACATATCCGCTGGTTCCAGGTCGTTTTGTACAATTCTGTAAAGAGGCAGAAAATCGTCAAGGTATTTGCGTTTTAATAATTGACGAAATCAACCGTGCAAATTTAGCTCAAGTTTTTGGTGAATTAATGTATTTGTTGGAGTACCGCGACAAAGAAATTCCCCTCGCTGGCGGTAACAGGTTTCACATTCCCGCCAACGTTCGTATCATTGGCACGATGAACACAGCAGATAGATCAATTGCTTTAGTAGATTATGCACTACGCCGCCGCTTCGCATTTATTGAACTCCGCCCAAACTACGATGTGTTACGACGGTATCACCAGAAAACAGGTTTGGTGGTAGAGGGGTTGATTCAGACTTTACAGCGCTTGAATCAGACAATCAATGACAAAAACTATGAAATTGGTATTTCATTTTTCTTAACTGATAAACTAACTGAAGATATTGAAGATATCTGGTGTATGGAAATTGAGCCTTATTTAGAAGAATACTTCTTTAACCAGCTAGAAAAAGTAAATGAGTTTCGCTGGGAGAAAGTCAAGCAACAGTTATCACTATGAAGTCAGGACAACCAAGAATTCTTGAACTGACTGAATATGCAACACAGTCATTTCATTCTGACGAGATACCCGAAGCCGTAGGAATAGAGTTATTTAAAAAATATAAAAACCAACTAAATATAGATTTTCCTACCTATAAAACAGGTAATAAATGGCAACTTAAATCTAATGGATGGGTAGGTTACATTCCTTTAAGCACTCAATTTGCTTTAAAACTCAATCCCAAAGTGCCTATCAAAAACCTTTTTGGAATGCTGGAATATGCATACACTCTAAAGAGTTTCCGCTTTCTGGAAGGGTTGATGGATTGCGAATCTCTAGAGGAATTTTACAGCCATTTGGCTTATGTCTTAGCCCAGCGAATTCTAGAGCGTTGTCGAAAAGGATTATATCGTACATACTTACCTAAAACAGAGCAACTAAGCTATGTACGGGGAAAGTTAGATGTACGACAGGCTATTCAAAACCCCTGGAATATTAAACTTAAATGCCACTATGAAGAACATACGGCTGATATTAAAGAAAACCAAATTCTAGCCTGGACACTTTTTATTATTGGTCGCAGTGGTTTGTGTTCAGAAAGAGTATCTCCAACGGTACGAAAAGCTTATCACGCTTTACAAGGATTAGTAACCCTGCAACCGTGTAGTTCACAATATTGTATCGGGCGACAGTACAACCGCTTGAATGAAGATTATCGATTATTACATAATATCTGCCGATTCTTTTTAGACAACACTGCACCAACTCATGAAAGGGGCGATCGCACAATGCTACCCTTTCTCGTCGATATGGCAAAGCTGTATGAAAGTTTCGTTGCAGAATGGCTGAAGGAAAATGCGCCAAAAGGCTATTTTTTCAAGCAGCAACATCAGGTAGAAATAGGTCAGAATCGACGGTTTTCTATCGACCTACTACTGTGCGATGCTGCTACTGGCGAAACATTAGCAGTGTTAGATACCAAGTATAAAGCTCCTGATAAAGCGGCAGATGCTGACATTCATCAAATGGTAAGCTACGCCACAACTACAAAGTGTAACCAAGCCATTTTGATATACCCAAAACAGCTTACACAGCCTTTGGATGTTAAAAGTGACGACATCCAAATCCGTAGCCTCATCTTTTCCCTAGATGATAACCTTGATAGCGCAGGTCAGACTTTCTTAAAAAACCTCCTCCCCCTCTGTTAAACTTCTTTTTCCTCTGTGTCAACGGACACTTTCCAAGGGCGGGGGGAACCCCCCTCCGGGTTCACCAGTCGCCTGCGGAGGGAAACCCTCCTGCAGCGCTGGTTCACCGCACGGAAGTGTCCTCCTCTGCGCCTCTGCGGTTCATTAAACGCCGAAAATCACCCAAACAGGTGAATCAACAACGTGAAGTGCACACTCAATAACAAATCGTACCCTGCATACTCGCCGTGATATTTTTTAGGCAAAGACACCAAGTTAATCTTTACGTCTTTGCGCGAAATTATCCGAAATCGTAGTCAAGGAACTGTAGTTAATACTAAAGAGATTGCGCTATCATCTCTATGTATTACAATAGTAATATAAAATCACCACAAACAAAGAGAGGCAAAAAATGAACCATCGGGACTTCTAAAACCGGACTTGACGAACCCGGCTAATGGCATTCATGCTATAAATCTTATCGTCTACAAAATAGCCGAGTCACTTCAAGCTTCCGGATATCCAGAACCAACAATTTGGCGTTCTTCGCCTATCACCACAGTCGCAAACAACTTCGACAAACTTTATTTCCCTTCAGACAGTTTGTCGCGATCTGCCGAAGGCAGCAGCGAAGCTATCGCCAAAATACACCCGCTACCTCAGCGACGGTAAACTACTCAGAACTCACACCACCGCCATCATGCCAGATTTACTCCCTAAGTTGCAGGGAGAACAACTTATCGTCCACCCTGGTATCTGCTATCGCCGGGATGTAGTGGATAAACGCCATGTAGGTGAACCCCACCAAATGGACATATGGCTGATGAGCGAGCATCAGCATCTCGGTAGAGAAGCTTTGGTTAAATTCATCAAAACCATCATCCATGCAATTCTTCCTGGTGTATCCTATCACCTGAATGAAACCTCACACCCATACACCTGTAATGGTTTAGAAATTGAGGTTTTAGTAGATAACAAATGGATTGAAGTCGGAGAATGTGGCGAAGCTCATCCTGGTTTATTAAAACCAGGTTACAGCGGTTTGGCATCTGGTTGGGGGTTAGACCGTTTGGTGATGCTGATTAAGGGAATGGATGATATTCGCTTACTGCGAAGCACAAATCCCAAAATTGCGGCGCAGATGACTCACCTAGAAACTTATCACCCAGTCTCAAATCAACCCAGCATCAGCCGGGATATGTCCATTGTCACCGGAATAGATACCGAGTTGGAGGATATCTGTGAACAAATAGTAGAAGTGTTAGGAGATGAGGCTGAACTACTGGAGTCAGTAGATATCTTAGGCGAAACCCAATATCACCAACTTCCCCAACAGGCGATTGAACGCTTGGGTATGCAACCGTATCAGAAGAATCTGCTGGTGCGAATGACTCTCCAGAGTCTACACATATCCATCACAAATCAAAAAGCCAATATCTTAAGGGAATCAGTTTACCAGAAAATCCATCAGGGCAACGGATAATTTAACAAATCTAACGGATAAGTTATCTGTGGATCTCACAAATAAACTATCCGTTATATAGCAGTCCCTTGAGGATTCGTGAACAAACAAGATCCCCGACTTCTTTAAGAAGTCGGGGATTTGAAAGAGGTCAATTTTCACAAATGAAATAGGATTGCTATAGTTTTATCTACTAAAAGATAGTCAGGGGCGATGCAAGTTTGACCAGCATTAATAAACTTGCCCCAAGTAATCCTTCTGGCGGTGTGTTCGACGTTGATGTCACAATCTACAATACAAGGACTCTTCCCGCCGCTTCTAAAAACCTACGCATATCTGGGGATTAGTCCGTAAATATGGGCAAGCTCAACTCCACGGTATAAGTTCGCTCGATTAGAAGCGCTTTTCAGCTTGGTTCCCTTGCTTCGTAGCTCAGGTTCTTTGACCACTAATCCCCAGTTAGAGATACTGAAACGAATTTCAATACGAGACTTAAAAAATATTCAATTTTTAATAATTAGTTTGTGCCAAGTGTTTCTAGGGTTTCACGCCAAGTAAGCTTTTGCATCCCGTACTAATCAAACGTTGATTGATTATACAACAACAAACGTACAGTTTCCGCATTCCGATGGGCAATAATTCAGACATCTGCCTAGATATGCACAAAATTAACCGAGCAGCATCCAAGCCAATTCAAGAGTAACTGGTGTCAGATGTTTTGCCGCTGCCTCCATGACAATTTTGCCAATCGCTGTTCCGCCAGTAAAAAAGATGTGGTCAAACTTTTCTGCCAACAGTTTTTGGCTGGTTTCCACACCTCCTTCTACCACAGCAATATAAGCTGGGTCGAAATGGCTTGTAGCGAAAAACCGCAACTGGTCAGTTAAATTGTTGGTGCTGTAAGTCCGAACCGTTCTTGAAGAATACAAGCGCTCAACAACCTCATCAAGATAAAGTCAATTGAAGTGCGTGTAGTATCATCCATCTCAGGCAGCTCGTCTAGCAGTGCGATAACTGCTGCTTGGTTGTAAAAGGGCAATGATGCCATAGTTGAGCCGCGCAGCGTGTCTTGGATCAGTTCGTGCAATCGCTCATTCGGTTTAAAGGTAGAAGGCGGAGCAAGGAACGGGTGCTTTTGACGGTGGTAAACCGTGTCCGTCAGGAAGGGACGTGCCGCTTCTCGCAACACATATTTCTCGGTCATGCCGCGAATTTTCAGCGAAACCGGCATTTTACACACTAGCTCAACGACATGGTGATCGAGAAATGGCAAACGCCCTTCCACAGAGTGCGCCATTTCCACGCTGTCGCTCAGCATTCTGAGAATGTAGTGCAGAAAAATTGATTTAGACCACAAATAGAGGGATTGATGCACTGGTGAGCGCCCAGCAAGTTGCCCCTGCACATCGAATTGATTTAAAAAGATGCGATAGGCGTCCCGGTGTGCAAACTTCGCGGCAAATTCAGGCGCGTAGAGAGGGCAGACCTTAATACTGGTCGCTGAATTGGCTTCTATCCATGTGGGCACAAAACCTAACGTCCGTTTTATACTTGCCAACGACATCGCTGCGCCGTCAGGTAGCATGAAGCCGGAAGAGACTGCATTGTTGCGCTGTAATGACAATAACTGCTGTACAGTATCTTCGTCTTGCCGTTGTGTGTTGTAGAGCAACATATCCCGGCGTAAATGGGGATAGCCTCCAAATATTTCGTCGGCACCTTCACCAGTCAGCACAACTTTGTAGCCAGCCTCACGCACAGCCTTACTCATTAGGTATTTGGCAGCACTAGAGGCGTTGTTGAAAAGTACCTCACCATGCCAAACTGCGTCAGCAAAATTGTCGGCAAGGTCAGATTGGCTCACCGGAATGATTTGGTGATTTGCCCCGGTTCGCGTTGCTGTCTCGCGAGCGATCGCTTCTTCGTCATAGGCTGCATCGTCAAACGAGATGGTAAACGCACGAATTGGTTCAGAAGTGTGCGTTGCCGCTATGCCCAACAAGGCAGACGAATCGAGTCCGCCACTGAGATAGCAACCAACTGGCACATCAGCCCGTAAGCGCAGTCGAACCGCCTCGTCCAATGTGTACCGAAGTTTTTCAATGTATTCGCTTTCGGTATATTCAGGAAGCGGATCGTCGGTGCGGGGGTAATTAAAATCCCAGTAGCTAATCAGTTGAGTGTGGTAGCGCGAAGCAAGCAGGAAGTAACCGGGGGGCACCTGATACACGCCTTGAAAAAACGTGCGCTGTTGGTCGAACGAGACGTTGCTGGCTTGAAAAAAGGACTCGGGATCCCATTGGGCGGGCACACCGGCTGCTAACAATGCCTTGACTTCGGATGCCACATAGAGGGTATCGTTAATTACTGTGTAGTACAGTGGCTTGATGCCAAAGCGATCGCGAGCGGCAAACAGAAGCTCGTTTCGTTCGTCCCAGAGTACAAAGGCGAATTCCCCACGCAGATGATGCAAGCATTGTGTACCGAATTCGTTGTACAGGTGGAGGGCTATCTCACTATCAGAATTGGTACTCAGTCGGTAACCCCATCGTTTCAAGTCACGCTGCGTTTGTTCAAAGTCATAAAACTCGCCGTTAACAACAATATGCAGATTTTCGTCTTCGTTAGCAATCGGCTGATCCCCAGTTCTCAGGTCGATAATGCCGAGTCTGGCGTGACCTAATCCTACTCGTCGATGGGGGGCAACCCAAGACTTCTGTCCGTCTGGTCCTCGATGGTGTAAGCTAGCAGTCGCTCGCTTCAACGAGTCCTCTGAAATGGTTTCGTGTTTTGAGAACAATGCCACAATTCCACACATAAATTAGGCCTCCGTTTTCCAAGTGCCATGAAAACCAAAGGGAACGGTACTGGGTAATGCCAGCCTGCAAATAGGTTCGGCGTCAAGATGAGCGGCGTCAAATATCCAAACCTCACTTTTGTCGCGATCGCCATCAAACACCACGGTCAAAACCCAACCCTGTTCCGGATTGGACGCGTCTCTTACATAAATGGGTTCTACCGGATAACAGTTTTCACCCAAGTTTGCTTCCATGAGCCTTCCGGTTTCATGGTCGAAACGACCGATCGTACCCCATAAATCGTGCTTAAAATTAGCCCCTGACCGATATAACAATAAATAGGTAAAGCGCGAAGCTTGTCCCACCTGCTCGGAAGCGACAGTAGGGAACTCGCAGCCGCGATCGAGGACTTCATACATCTCGGTTATCTTGCCTGTTTGCGGGTTAAGGCGCAGCTGCCACAGGGTGCCTTTGGCTGCTGTCTGGGTCTGACCTGTTGGTATTTCCCTAAAATACTGATGGCTGCGAAAATCCTCGTAGCGCACAACGTCCACTACCACAGTTCCACTAGCATCTAGGTAACCATTGCTAAAATGCCACTGGAACCACGGCTGGGCTTCTCCACGACTGACCACCTCCAGAGTGGCTCGATCAATGACCAAAATCTGCGTGCCCTTGTTTGGCACCCAGGAAAACGAGTCACTAAAGCTTTTCTGCTTTGCCATGAAAGGCAATGGATTCATCCGCAGGGGAGGAATGAAAAACACCAAATACCTGCCCGCCAGGACAAAATCATGAAAAAACGGCAGACCATCGAGGGCGATCGCGGCTTGTTGCAGAATCTGTCCGGTGCGATCACTCTTGAAGAGATTCAACACCCCTTCTTTGCCGTAGGTAATTCCATAGTTATAAATTTCTCCCGTTTCCGGGTCGCGCTTGGGATGGGCGGAATAGGCGGAGCTAGCCTTTAGCTTTCCTAATGTATCGAGTCCAAAAGTATTTAAAGTCTGTAAATCAAGCGCATGAGGTGGTCCCCCTTCCCACATAGCTAAGAGCTTATCTGGCAATGCTATCACAGAAGTGTTCGCAGCATTCTTCAACTCCATACCGAACCGTTTCCACATGTCTCCTGGTGCCGTCATGCCATAGCCCCCGAAGATCAGCTTTCCAGCTTTTTCTTCCGCTTGGTATCCTACCGTTTGCACGTAGCGATAGACCCCAGTGGCTTCTTGATCTCTCAAATGCACTGCTAGAACTGCCCCATCCCCATCAATCCAATGGTTCATTCGCTGTCCCCCGCGCTCGAATCGTGCTGGTCCATTGCGATAGAGAGTACCACGCAATCCTGTGGGTATGGCACCGGAAAGAATGCGTAGTGGCGTCGGTCCAAACTCAGTTGGAGGATGGGCGAATGCCTTTGCCCAAGCTTTAGCTTGAGTTGGTTGAGTCGAGAAAACCATCAAAGACGCTCCTTTTTGTGTAATAGACTTTTTACAAAAGTCCGTGCGGAAGTGGGTATGAACCCACTCTCCCCCTCACTTTTGTACGACGCAGGCGACCATTCGTTCTGGTCCTCGGGACAGTTGCAGTGGAAAGGTCAGGACTTGCAGCCGCTGGTTATCAACTATACCGCTGAATAAGACGGTGTCAGCTTTGCATAAGCTAATTTCGAGGCTAATTTCAGAGCCGTTGATTGCTTTACGCAATGCCTCCACGGCTGTCCAGATCCGAGTTCCGGCTCTGGCTAGGGTATCTGTATTGTCCAGGAGTTGCTTCAAAATTGGCTCGTGTACATTGCTCAACAAGCCAGTCCATTGCAACAGCGTTCGTTGTACAACCCGTTCAATATCACAGCCTTGTGGTCCTGGTCCAACAACACAAACACAGACTTGATTGTCGTGGGAGAGGGAAACATCCAAATCCAGTCCCTCCACCGACTCAAGTACTGGTTTTCCAGACTCGCTCCACCTGAATTGAACCATTACGCTAACATCATCGCTACTGTTTAGAGCTAGGCTGGCTGCCTTATATAAAAGAGGCAGTTCACGCTGGTGCCGTTCCTCTTTGGGCAGCAAATGTAAACCTGGAAGATGAGCCAACGATATTTTCGGAGCGTTCAAGTTGAATTGCTCAGCTTGCTCGTTCAGTTTACGGCGCAGAATTGTTTCATCCCGCGGGCTGGGAGCGACGATTTCTTCAGCGGTCGGATTATCCTCACGATGTTCCAAAAGCCGTGTCACATAACCGTTAAGCCTTTCGGTGATGTACCCGTCATCATCAATCGCAAATACAGTGCTGCTGTACTCACTCTCGTTACGCGTTTGAGGAGTCATGACTCCGACACGCATTCCAGAGAAACCGCTGTGGCGTTGATAGATTTCAATGCTATCAATCCGCACAGGTAAACACAAATCTTTCGGAATCACAACTTGAGCAGATTGGAGCAGCGCGTCCCTAAAATAGGGGTCTCCAAGTAGTAAGGGCATTGCTTTTTCATCGGAAAAGCCGTTCTTACCTGCGGAGGATTCGGCACGTATTTGGGCACCGAATACAAATTTATTAGACTCAAGGCTGTAAATATGTTGTAGACGCTGGAACAGCGGACCTTGAAACAGTAGCCAGGTGTAGAGATCCTCCTGTGGCTGAATATCGAGAGGAGCTTCTGGGAGCTTGATATCCTCCTTTGGAGGGTTGTTTTCGATTCCTAGGACAAAGGTGGCTGAGAAATGATCGATAGCGAACCCTGTTTGCTCTGTTCTGATTGATGCACATACCCGCCGCACTGAGTCTTCAGACTCTCGCTCGATGACTTCCGCATGAATTTCAATGTCCACTCCTTTGTCTTTTGAGACGACGATGGGACGTTCAAGGCGGATGTCTTCAATGCGAAGGGCTTCTAAGGTATGCTCACCCGTTGCATAGGCAACTGCTTGAGCCATAGCTTCTAAGCCGAACACGGTTGGGAACAGGTATGACCCCTTGTAGACGTGATCCCGCAGGTATAAATCCCGCTCAAGGCTGAGGTGCGATCGCGCCACAACCTCTACGCCTGATTCGTTGACAAGAATCTGCTCAAGAAACCTTGACGCGGCTGGAAGTGCATACGGGGGTGGGTTCCAGGTATCGAAGCCTTGCATATCTAGCGCGGCTTTTGTGTACATCGCAGCTACGACCACAACTTGAACATCGCCTGGATCGTTTTTGGTTAGCCGCAAAAATCGACGTACACCCTCATCTTTAGGAATTGCGCCTATACCCATCTTCTCGAGACTCCGCACACTTCCCATCCGCGCACCCATTCCGACCTCATCCCAAACACTGTATGCGACGGAAACAACAGCGGTTTGCGGGTGTTGAGCTTTAAAGCCGCGTAGAATCAAATCCATAGCTTCATTAGAGAAGGCATACCAAGCATTGCGTTGCATTCCTGTAACGCCGATGACTGACGAAAGAGCAGCAAAAAGCTTCAGTGGTGTACCTTGAAGCGCATGATACAAGTTCATGACGCCTTTGAGCTTAGGGCTGACTTCATCAAACGCCGATGCTGTAGATACCTGCTCCGCACGTCTTGGCCAGTTGAGGGCGGCTCCATGAACTACGCCTGTGATTTCGCCTAGCTCTTGTCGTATTCGTTGAATCACAGTCATTACTGAGTCGAAGTCGGAAACGTCGCATGTGTAGTACTCACAAGTCAACCCAAGAGACCTGAAGCGTTCAAGAGTACGCGCTGTTTCTGTAGTCCCGCGTCCTTCTTCTTTTGGGTGCGGTGAACGACCGACAAGCGCCAGGCGAGCGCCTGTATCCTGAGCTATGGCGATCGCACACTCTGCGGTGATACCCTTGGCTCCACCTGTTACAATAATTACATCGCTAGACGACCATCTAATATTGCGGCTGTGATAAAGAGCGGGTTCTTGCAGGCATGGTCTGGGAACACGACGGAGCAGTTGTGTATCATAGCCTACAGCAGTGTAGCCATCCTGAGTGGAGACTTCAGTGAGTACGCGTTCCGCCAGCAAGGCTGGATTTACCTCCGGCGAGAAATCGATGACGCGAACTTTCAGATCAGGTCGCTCGAGATGGATGGTGGCTGCAAAAGAAACGGCGCAGCATTGCTGCATATCGGCTATCTGTGGCTGTGTTCCGAAATATCCCCCGCCAAATTGGACATAAGCCACCGTCGTACGCTTACCTGCTTTTCGCTCTGCTGATGGTATGGCTGCCAAACTGTTTAACCGCCCAATCGCATCGAGCAGACGAGCCTCTGGCGACAACTCGCTACTTGGTATACGGGGTAGCACAGCAATGAAGTGGGTAAAATCAGTGCTTTCCGTCAGTGCGCTAAGACGTGCTTCGGCAAAGGAGACGGCTTCAACTTTAGCCCCTTGATCGTGGAGTTGGTCGTACAACGCCTGTGCGATGTTTAGGTTGCTTTCTTCACAGAGGATGAGTACGTTCGCAGTTTGCCAATTTTCCTGAACATATCCTTCTTTTGGAACTGATGGCAATTCCTCGACCATAGCCCGGACGATAAAGTCACGCACCAGGGTCTTTCGTTTTACCTCTTTTATCACTCCTGGCACGATACCGTTTCTATTTCCGGCTGGCTCGCTCTTGACAGTTGACCCATTCACTGTGGTCTGTGTCGGTGCAGCAGCGACTTCACTGATGGTGCCGCTACTATCTGCCATGACTGCACGAATCGCCTCGGCAATCTCCTGGATTTTGGCGTTGGCTAAAGACGCTGGGTCGATCTTCGCTGCTACACCAAATTCGGAGGCGCTGGCTGCTATCACTTCACCCGCTTTGATTGAATCCAGGTTGAGATCGTCAAGTAGTCGGGTTTCTGGCGTGATGCTCTGTGGTGTGAATCCTGTTTGTTGAGCAATCAGGTTCACGAGGAAGTCCTCGATACTACCTGTTTTGTCCCGGCTAATAACATTGTGCGTTGCCGCAACTTCACTGATAGTGCCGCTACTATCTGCCATGACTGCACGAATCGCCTCGGCAATCTCTTGGATTTTGGCGTTGGCTAGAGACGCTGGGTCGATCTTCGCTGCTACACCAAATTCGGAGGCGGTGGTTGCTATCACTTCACCTGCTTTGATTGAATCCAGGTTGAGATCGTCAAGTAGTCGGGTTTCTGGTGTGATGCTCTGTGGTGTGAATCCTGTTTGTTGAGCAATCAGGTTCACGAGGATGTCCTCAATACTATCGGTTTTGTCCTGGCTGGCAATAACACCCTGTGTTGCCGCAGGCTTAGGCACTTCAGGAGTAGAAGTAGGGGACACAAAAACTGGTGCCTTCCCTGTGCCATTGCTACCAATGGGAGAAGTGGAAAGCAGCGGCAAAGTTTGCAAGTCCGCTCGAATTATCTCTGTCAGAAACCCCGCACGCCGAGAAATGTAATCAGACAGTACCGCCCACGGAACCTGAGTCTGTTCGGTGAGCATTGAATGAAGCGAGGTTTCGGACGCTCCAAGGGCAGGAGATACGCTCGTCTTAGACACCTGGAACGGCCTTTCCAAGGGGTTTTCGATGAACATACGTTTTGATGCTGGGACAAAGGGACGCACAAGACGACCCTCGTACAGGGCTTCCCACTTGATTTCACAGCCGTGGACAAACAGGGCGGCTAGCATCGTGTTCAAATCCCGGTCAAGTCCGGCTTTCGATTCAACAGGAAAACACTTTGGCTGTTCTGAACCAACAATATCGCGCACCAAACCGGAAAGCACTTTGCCAGGACCTACCTCTACTAGCAAATCGCTCTTCTGCACCAGCGTTTTCACTAGAGAGATGAAATCTACTTGTGCGACTACTTGATTTGCAAAGTGTTCACGCAGTCGAAGTCCCTGTGCTGGTTGCCGCCCGTCCAAACTTGAAAATAGGGCAAAAGGTGTCTCTAAGAGCGTTTCTGGTACCAGTTCGTACTGGCTCAGATGCTTGGCGGCTGCAGAGACTAGTTGAGAATGAAAGCCATTGGAAACCGGAAGCCGACGCGTTTGGATTCCGGAAGCTGTGGCAAGTTCAATCACCTGCTCAATACTCGCCTGCTCTCCAGAAATCACCATCTGCTTTGGGCTATTGATGTTTGCTAGGACGGCGTAGCCACTGACTTGCTTTAACAGTGTTTCGGCTGTTTGTTGCGAGCAACCGAGACTTGCCATAGCGCCTTGGCTATTGCCGTTTACGGATGCGGACATAGCCTGTCCTCGAACCGCTGCTAGACGTAGGAGAGCCTCCTCGTCAAAGGCACCTGCTGCGTGAAAAGCAGTTAGCTCTCCCAGGCTATGACCACCCACAGCAGTTGGCTTGACCCCGAGACGATTGAGGTAACGCATCCAAAGAAGCGAAGCAAGGCAGATGGCTGGCTGAGCAACTTCGGTTTGTGCCAGTGTCCTCGACCACCCTTCAACTTGCTCTCTATTAATAGCGCGGTCTACTGGACGGTAAATGAATTCACTCACTCCTTGGCAACCAACAGAGCGCAGCCAGCCATCCGCCTGCTCCACCAGTTCCCGTGCCCAGCTAAAGCGCTCTACAAGAAATCGCGCCATATTTAACTGCTGGGAACCCTGTCCAGGAAACAGAAAGCCGACTTGGTTCTGCCGAACAGCATTCCCAACCCAGACTTCTTTCTCTTGAGAGATGACTACCTCTCCTTTAGCAGGGGGTGTTTCACGCACCAATTTTTCCAGCAGGCTGAGACGTTCAATCAGCTCCTTAGGTGTACCCGCAATCACCGTTGCTCGAACAGGCATTTGCGGTTCTAGTTCGCGGGTAAGGTGCAAAGCCAGATCGGTAAGTTCGCACACGCTCAACCCGGACGCAATACTCATCACAGCCGCAGTGCGTTGCAGCAAAGCAGAAACGGATGCGGCACTGAGCACGAATATCTCCGTTTCTTGGTTGGAAACCAGCAAAGACCGCTCCTCAATCGACGGTTTGAAGTGAGCAGCTGGAGCATCGCCAGATTCAAGAGTCACGTGGCAATTAATTCCACCGAATCCCATTGCAGAAACGCCTGCACGCAGGGTCTCCGTCGGGCTGCGAATTTGTCCTTGCAGGATCGGGTAAAGACACTGGGCGGAACTCTCAAATACTGCGTTTGGCTCCTTGCAGCCAGCTACCGGGGGCAAAACACGACGGTTGACAGCCATAACCGCTTTAATGAAAGCTCCTATACCAGCCGCCGCTTTGGTATGACCGACGAGGGATTTGAAGGAGGTGACACCGCACGAGCGAGGACTTGGCTCATCAGAACTCATTGCCAAGGCAATTGCTTCGAGTTCGGTGCGATCGCCCACAGGTGTGCCGGTGCCGTGTCCCTCAATGAAGTCGAGTTCGCACGGACTGTAAGGAGCTCGCTCATACGCACGGCGTAAAGCTTTCGCCTGCCCTTGGCGGCTCGGGGCTGTCAGTCCACCTTTTCCATCAGATGAGATTCCCCACCCATTCAACACGGCGTACACATAGTTACCGTCAGCGCGAGCATCCTCTAAACGCTTAAGAACAACAAACCCACATCCCTCTCCTGGAATAAAGCCACTCGCCTTACGGTCGTAAACTGTCATATCTCCAGCAGTTAGGGCACCGGTCTTGGCAAAACCAATCAATTCAAAAGTGTCCAGACTGATATCGACGCCCCCAGCAAGGGCAAGGTCGAGGTCGCCGTTGGTCAGAGCGTTAGCAGCAGTGGCTACGGCAATCAGTGATGAAGAACAAGCTCCATCCACTGTGTAACCGCCACCGTCAAAGTTGAAGAAGTTGCAGATTCTGCCTGCGATCGTGTTGGAAAGATTGCCTGAAAGCGTGTCCTCGGTAATTGGTGAAAATACAGACTTGTAATACTCCTCCATAGTCTCTGCTAGGGAGGTGACAACTTGCGACGGTAGACCCTTTGCCTCGGCTGCAGCAATCAATGCACGCCGGACATACGGCCAGCGCAGTCGAACGTTAGTAGAGCGCGAAAACTCTCCTGTCATAGTGTTTCCGAGCAACACGCCAGTACCTTCAGTCGCAACACTTTCACGTGTGTACCCAGCATCCTCTAAAGCCTTAGTCGCGACTTCTAAAGCCACCCAGTGGGCAATATCTGCTGTTTCAATCACCGTTTTGGGAATGCGTTTACTGGCCCAGTCGAACTCAAACCCATCAATCACCGCCATCCGAGATCCGTAGGTTTTGTCTGGCACTGTAGGATCTGGATCTTGATAGTCAGAAAGCGGCAACCGCTGATCTGGCGTTCGCCGGAACTGTTGCCGCCTCGCCAATATGTTTTCCCAGAGTTGCCGTAAATCGCTTGCCCCTGGATACAAGCAGCCCATTCCAATAATTGCAATACCTGGGGTAGATGCTTTGGTTTGCATGACAGTGTTTTTTCTGATTTAATTTACAGATAACTGGTTGAAAGGCTTATGTCACAGGTTTTTCAAACATACCGCCCATCATCAATTCAGGCGCTGTGGTTGGATTCATATAAATGGGCACTGACGTTTCCGGTAGGCGAGTGTGAAGATAGCCTTGGGTAGGAATTCCCCTCGCCAGACCGATATAGTGATTCAAGCCTGCCGCCACCAACTGCTCAACGGCGAAATAGACAAACAAACGGTTGAGGCGCATCCATCTTGGCAGTATCGCTGCAAGCTGTGTGAACTGGTCGGCAGCTATGCTGTCTATCTCAAAGTTGTGGTTGCCGCCTAAAAGGTAGTTGTTAATGCGACTGACGCTAGGCTTGGTTGTCTCGATGTCCATTTCGCTCTCCGTTAACAGAGTTGTGCTCAGAAGAGAGGTTTGGCACTACAGAAACGATTCTGTGCGCTTATAGACCAGGGACTGTTACCTTAGTATAATTACTAATAGTGTTGGCAAACTTAAAATTAATATAAATCATATACTCAGCTAAAATGCGGTTGCCATGAATAATATTTTGATAACCTTGTCATTTCTTTCGATCTTGTTTTTGTAGAGTCTGATCCACCAGCACCTTACCCACAGCGCACAATATCCATACCCACCAGCACCGACCTATCCAACGGATCTCGGCTACTACGCCAGGGCAAATACATCTAAATGTGCTTGACAAATTATTATTTATCTGGATAAAAAATGGGATAATCGTGTGTCGTAAACTATCTGACTCTCCAAACAGGGCGATCGCTTCCTTTAGAGAATCGATAATGGTGGTATTGTTCAGAAAGACTCTTTAAAGCAAGAAAAACCACCGTATAGAGCAAGTTCCTCTGAAACTGAAGCCGAAAATTACGATTCCAGACCACTTTGCTGATTTGGAAGATCCCAGAGTAGAGCGCACAAAACAGCATAAATTAATTGATATAATCACTATCGCCATCTGTCCTGTCATTTGTGGAGCAGATAGTTGGGTTCATCCTCCCTATCTCCCCACCTACTCCTCTGCGTCCTCTGCGCCTGGTGCGGTTGATTTCTCCCACCCCCCTCATCGCCAACAACGCCGTCCCATACGCCGCCTGTGTATTCACAGGACGCACCACAGGAACCTGCAAATACCGCACTCTAATCTCACTCCAAGTGTCATTCGCCGCACCACCACCAGCAGTATAAACGCGGGTTAATTGGTCTGCTCCGAATTCCTGTAACAATTCATATCCTCGTGCTTCTATCCGAGCAATGCTTTCCAGCAACCCATGCAAAAATTCCACGTCATTATTCGGACGCGGTTGCAATCGCGGCGCTAGATTTGCGTCATTAATCGGAAAGCGTTCCCCAGGCTTCAACAACGGATAATAATCCAACTCGCTGACTTTTGACCCATCAATCTCACGACTCAAGCTTTCTAACTCAGCATGAGTGAAAAATTGCCCTAGCACAGCACCCCCAGTATTGGAAGCACCCCCAGTCAACCATAAATCCCCCAGGCGATGGCTGTAAATCCCGTATTTCGCATCTTCCACACGGGTGCGACTCAACAGTTTCAGCACCAGCGTTGAACCAAGGGAAGTCACTGCTTCACCAGGGAATTGCGCACCACTGGCGAGAAAAGCTGCAATACTATCAGTTGTTCCAGCACATACATAGCAATCTCGATGCAAACCGAACTGAGACGCAATCTCAGGGCGTAATCCAGCAATAAAAGTTCCAGGGGTTACTACTTTAGGTAGATGAATTCTTACTTGCATCTTTTCTAACCACTCTGGGTATATGAATTTTTCTACGTCATAACCCAGCTTTAAAGCATTGTGGTAGTCACTAACACCTAATTGTCCATGTAGGAGAAATGCCAGCCAGTCAGCTTGATGCAGAAAATATCGGGCTTGAGCAAAAGATGGTAATTGCGACATCCACAGAAGTTTGGCAAGGCTAGAAGTTGCGCTTAATACAGTATGATTTGGAGGCGCTATGCTTCTCAAGTGCTCTATCACCGCCGCTCCTCGTGCATCGTTGTACAGCAGTGGTACATCCACAGGTTTACCAGCATCATCGCACAGCAGAACCGTGGAAGATGTGCCGTTGATTGCGATCGCCCTCATTTCGCCCCGCAATTGTTGAGGAATTTGCTCAAGCAGGCTAAACAAAGCTGTTTTCCAACAACTTGCTAAGTCCGAAACTTCTGACATTTCAAAGGGATAACGCGCTTGGGCTTGAATACAAGCTTGCTCGTCAATCACCACAGCCCTTGCACCTGACGTGCCAAAGTCTATGCCCAAATAAGAATCCATATTTTTATAAATTTTTCTAATAACTCATAACTAATGATGAGCGATTGTTGCATCTTGTAACAACCTATTCCCCAATCTTGGCAAAACAAGGAAAAGTAGTAAACGAGCTATTCAAAATCTGGTGATATTGGGAGGTTTCAAATCATGTCTATGTTAGATACTCTGTACCTCGCTCAGGTGACAACTTCGATCTCAGATACTCAAGTGTACATCGCTCTTGTTGTGGCGCTGATTCCAGGCGTTCTTGCTTGGCGGTTGGCAACAGCGCTTTACAATTCGTAACACCTCGAAGAGCTAATAAACCTGGCAGTCCGGAGTGCAGTTCAAAAGACAGTTGCGGCTTAGTGTCGTAATTTGTTGTAAACCGCACACGTAGTCATGCCAGGTTTATTTTTTTCAACAAAGAATCTCAGTGTACCAAGTCCGAAAAAATGAAGTAATATGACAGCTAAATAAAACCACAATTAGTGCAGCTACGCTTTTTGTGGTGCGTCCGCTCATTCAGCGAGGTTCTTTTTATCACTATGAACGCCTTTCAACCCTCTAGACCCCCGCTACAACCTATACAAAAGCGTCGAGCCACCCCTCGACCAAAGCGGCGTCTTCGCCAACGCTCTTATCAAGTGATGGCAGTGGAAACTACGGCAAAAATAGCGGTTAATCTTGTCATTTCAACAGCAGCAATATCCGCTCTGATACAACTTTTGCCTGAGCATTGGTCACAGCAAGATAAGTTACGAGCGATCAGCATTGATGTCAAGCAAATGCAAGAACGTGTGGATAAGTTGCAGGCAGAATTTAGCCGTAGCTTTGATCCGCGCCAAGCTAAGATAATTATGCAAGAACAGGGCTATCGATTTGACCCTAACCAGCGTCAAATCGTGTTCCCAAAGGATGCTACAGTTGAACAAGCACAATAAAACTCATTCCTTATTGCGTAGTTATTACCCCGTAAATAAATTGCGAAGATGGCAACAAAGATAATAGCTAATAGTGAATAGCTAGTAGCTCAGTTTTTAGGAGCTATATAGTTATCATCTATTAGCCATTGATGGTTATCAGGATGTTTCTGACTTTGCATTTCATGGATACGCCATGCATAGGGCAATGAGTGCAAAATCTACCAGTTAAGATGCTGTGGACGCAGCAATTCATCTAACCAATTCTCAACTTGTAAACGCAAGCGCAAACCTGGATCTTCGCTGTTTAAGCTAACAGAAGGCAGTTGAGTTAGGGCGCGACGATAATCAGCGATCGCGCAATTCCAATCGCCCCAAATATGATAAGTTCTACCTCGTTCTGCTATAATATGCCCTTCTAATTGACCAAAAAGCAGAGCCACCTCAAAATTCTCAATTGCCTCTTCGTATTGCCCCAAGTCGCGTAAGGTAATGCCTCGGTTAATCCATGCCCTAACGTGGCTGGGATTCAAATCTAATGCCCGATCATAATCAGCGATCGCTGCTAGCAATTCTCCACACGCTGCATAGTAGTTCGCTCGATTGTTATAGGCGCTGGCTAATTTCGGATTAAGTTCCAACGCTGTGTTATAATCACAAAATGCTTTTTGCGTTTCGCCACTTTGAAAATAAATTAGCCCTCGATTGTTGTAATCAATAGCATTGTGGGGATGACGATGAATTAATTGGCTCAATAATGCGATCGCCTCAATGTAGTTTCCTTGCTGAGCCTTTGTTAGAGCACGAGAGCGCAAGTAGCTGTCTCCCAAAGCAGGTTTGCTGCTACCGTTAGCCCCTTGCTGTTGTAGTACGTTTGTATTGTTAAAGGCAAATGGGTTGCGGTGATTTTGCTTGTCACCAAAGGATAAAAATGAGTGACTGTTCATATATTCCTACCTGAGCTGCTTGCTCTGTGAGATCAACTTATAGGGTTCCCCGTTCTTGTGGTTTTCTAACTGTGTCACTTGTTAAGGTGGCTATGAGTACTTGGGCATAAGCATTGTAGCTAAATGCAGCCAAAGGTAATTTGTGATCTATGCCTACAAAAGCCATATAGCACTTTGAGTCCCACCAAATGAAGACACACTATACCCAATAGATGCTTCAATCTAATAATTGATACGTCTTCCCCAAGTCGAATTCCAGAAATAGCAAATATCAATCTCATAGAGTATTTAAGTAGTGTGAGCTACAAGTTGATAAAATGCCAAAAAGCCCTTGTTGTTAAAGAACTCAGAATTCAGCTGTCAGAACACAGAAAAATAAAGATATTGTGAAGACTTTCGGAATTCTGAATTGTATTTTTTGAAGTTTTGAGAAATTTTTCTTATGGTAAGTGTCACTTCTTATCCCAATGCTCCTGATTTAGCCGCCGACGACTACATCGTCATCGGCTTAGCGACTTGCTTTGTCAAAGAAGACGGAGAAGTTCATCAAGTCGAAGTTATAGAACCTATTCCCTCTGCGTCCTTGGAAACGCTCGTTAAGGGTATTTCTACCTCCTTTAAGTTCGCTTGTGCCACGACTTTGGGTTCTGTAGTGGAGGAAGACAAACTTCAAATTCCGGCTGGTTTTCCGCAAACGGCTCAGTTTTGTGATGATTTTGTGGAACGGGCGATCGCCGCTGCTCGCACCTACAAGCGCCGTGAAGCTGCTAAATCTCTGATTCCTCTTGGCGCAACTTATACTGAGTTTAAATATTCTACTGAACGCAAGCGAGTGCTAAATGCTTCCCGAGTTGTCACAAAGGAAGACAACGTTAAACAGCATTCGCATACTCATAAAGTTCTTTAATCGGTCATCAGTTATCAGTCATGATTTATATGTCTCATAAATTCCTATAAAAATACCATATAATTACTGGTAACTGTTGACTGTTTTTTATCACCAATTGAGTCAGTATGTTGAAGCTTTACGGCGGTGTACGTAGTCGCGCATCAATTGTCCAGTGGTATTTAGAAGAACTGGGAGTTCCCTACGAATTTGTCAAACTGGATATGCAGGCGGGTGAACACCGCCAGCCTGAGTACTTGGCAATTAACCCAATAGGAAAAGTTCCGGCGATCGTTGATGGTGATTTGCAACTTTGGGAATCTGGGGCAATTTTGCTGTATCTTGCCGAGAAGTATGGCAAAGTTACGTCCTCCCCAGAGAAACGCGCGGAATTAGCTCAATGGGTGTTGTTTGCCAATGCAACCCTCGGACCAGGAATTTTTGCAGAAGCAAGCCGGGAGCGAGAATTGCCCCTCTTGATGACTGCTTTAAATGAAATTTTTGGGCGTCAATCTTTCTTGTTAGGCAATGAATTCACAGTTGCTGACGTAGCTGTAGGCTCTATTTTATCTTACATTCCCATCTTGCTCAAGCTAGACCTGAGTTCCTACCCAGCGGTATTGAACTACATGAAGCAGATGTCTGAGCGTCCGGCTTTTCAAAAGAGCATTGGCGGACGCCGTTGATCAAGTGGTAGGCAATACCCACTATTCGACTGATTGCTCTATGTGTTTGTAATAACTAGGCTAGGCAGTATGCCTGCCCTAAAGCGGGTTGCGAGAAATCTGGGCTTCGCATCTGGTACAATAAACGCCTAACACCGCGCAAATTGCGTAAGGGCTGGAGATGGTAGAAGAGAGGACGTTTCGAGTGTGATTGTACCTGTGATGCCGCTAATCGAATACACGTGAAGTACCTACACCGACAGCCGCGGTACGGTGTAGGCTTCCGGCGTCATTGACAAATGCCTTTCCACGTTGCGGTTTATTGGTCTTACTCTGCCTCGGCACGGCAATAACGGGGTTCCCTCCGCCCTAACAGTAATATCCGAATTCCTTCATTTGTGATGTTCAATGCTGCATTACCATCACGGTCATGATGAGTATTACACTTGGGACAATCCCATTGACGAATATCGAGCGTTAACTCATCAACGATATGACCGCAACATGAACAGGTTTTGGAACTGGGAAAGAATCTTCCTATTTCTACAAGTTGTCCCTCTTTGAGTTTCAACTTGTAGTCTAGAAAATTGATAAACATCCCCCAACCCACATCGGATATTGACGCGTGACAGCTTCCGGTTCCGTACCATCCCCTTCACATTGAGATTTTCTACAATGATGATTTGGCTTTGATCTACCAGCTTTCTACGCGCGTTTATGCAGAAAGTCTTGGCGGGAATTTGATACTCGTTTATGAACAAGAGCTACTAGTTTTCTGTACTTGTTTTTTGAATTACTTTCTTGTACAGACGCGCCATGGCGCGTCTCTACACGGGCAAACTTCTTCTGCTTACGCGCTAGATTTTTCTCATGACGCTTAAGATGTTTTGGATTTGAGTATTTGATAACTTCAATTAACGTTTTTGTCAAGACTAATTAAGATGCGTTTGCCCTGGCTGTAATACTGGTTGTTTTTGACATACTCCCCACCCCTTAGGCATGGGGATTCTAGGCTCAAACAGCGATTGCGGACAAGGTCGGGTTGGGTCACAACGATTGAAAAATCTGCCGAGCCTCCGGAAAAATCGCCCATGTATAAATACTCCTGCATGCCTCCAAAATCTCAGGTTTGGGCGATTTTTCCGCCCAGATCGTTGGCGCTAAACCAACGCGCTTAGTAATGAGGCACCGCAGTTTTTCCGGTTTTAACGTCTTTCGCGAAATTCCCCATCCGCCTGTGCGGTGGGGATGGATAGCGAGACAACTACGAGGTACACCCCTTGTGGGTGTCTGAGTAGTTGGCAATTTCTGAAGTCGGCAGTCGGTCAACCCAGTCTTCAATAAGTTGAGTCATGGTTTTTTCTTTGCTTGCCGCATATAGCTTGAGCTTATTGTACCGACGCTCTGACATCCTAAACCGTAATGATTTTTCTTTCATGTCTGTGTACACAGTGCGCCACATACATACTAGCATAGTTATATCAGCGCTCCCACTGACCAGATTGACACAAACGAACTGCAATGCAGGTGAACAGTGCAAACTCTGGGAACGGTACAGAACCATGACAATTGGTATGGGGTTGCATTGAGAAGGATTGCTTTATGCATGAAACCATCAATGCGTAAAACCAATTTGGTTTGGTGAGGCATCCCGGTCTTGGTGGTTTCCCCAAAGAGGGAATGCCGAACCCGTAAGGGTTGTTTAACTTTCGTGTCCTTGTACAAAGACTCCGTGGGGCCTGACTGAGTCTCGCTCACTGCCTGTGGAGGTGAGGCACTCCGTTGGGCGGCTTCGCCGACTTGAAGGAAGTGCCGAACCCGTAAGGGTATCGAAACGTGGATGTTGCTGTATGGAGTAATCCTTAGGGCGTCTGGAGTAACGACCAATGAAGCAGGAAATTTCTATGGGGCGACTTGTAGAAGCCCCACCAAGAGCCGTCAGGCAGGGTGGGGAGAACGTCACTGAAACGTCTGACATTGCCTAACCCAGCGTTTTTGTTGCCCCAACTGCACAAATATTCGCGCGCAGCGTTCTCGTCCCTCTTCTAAACCGACTGACAGGACGGACAACGCCACTCTCGAACTTCCAAATCCAGATTTTCTAGAACGTGTCCACAACTAGAACAAGTCTTGCTAGACGGATACCATTGATCTATAAATATGACCTGCTTGCCTTTCTTTTTGGCAATCGACTCTAAAATTTGTAGAAATTCCCCAAAGGGTAGGTCTGATATCTTGCGTCCCCAAAGACGTTGCATCCCCTTAAGATTGAGTGTTTCAAAACACAGCACATCAAACTTATTGGTTAGGTCGTGGGCTAACTTCCACTCACCAATCACGTAAGCGCGTTAGAAATGTCCTCATATTTGCGTACTAAATTCTTTCTAGCTCGTTCCCGATTGGATGAGCGTTTCAACTTTTTAGAGTGGGGCACAGCAATGCTCTGCCCCTACGGTGTGCGTGTATTCTATACAAGTGAGAATCCGTATCTTTGTCCTAAATTGTTATTAACAACTAAGGACTAACGATAATTTGTAAATTGCAAAGCAACAGGCAAATCTTCTTGCTTGAGCCGTTGAATAACAGCTTGCAAGTCATCTTTATTTTTAGCGGTAACACGCACTGCGTCCCCTTGGATCGAAGCTTGGGCCTTTTTGAATTCGTCGCGAATCAACTTGGAAATTTGCTTGGCAATCTCCTGATTGATGCCTTTTTGAAGTTTGATTTCTTGACGAACCCGGTTACCACTAGATGATTCTACTTTGCCAAAATCAAAGATTTTCTGGGAGAGATTACGCTTTGCTGCTTTTTCGCGCAGTATATTGTGTACGGATTCTAAAGTGAACTCGCTGTCAGTGTTCACGGTAATACTTTGTTCACCTAACTCAACAGTTGTTTGAGTATCTTTGAGGTCGTAGCGACTTTTAATATCTCGCACAGTTTGGTCAACAGCGTTGACCAATTCTTGTCTATCAAAGTCGCTTACAATGTCAAAGGAATAGGTAGAAGCCATAAAGCATTTCGGATTTTAAATTTTGGATTTTGGATTGGTAATTAGTAATGACTAGTAGTTAATGGTTATTGAATTTTTTATGAATCAATTAACTACTAACCACTAACCACTAACTAGTCCTCACTTTCCAATTAGCTAGTTGCTTGAATAATACTGAGGACAATGAGTGCGGCATACCCAAGGGAGCCTACGACAAACATGAGCGAGCGTAAAACGGGTATATTCAAAATATAAAAAATCGAGTATAGCAACCTAGCCACGAGAAAAGCGATGACCGCCCCAATAGCTAGGGGAGAATTAACACCCGTTACATATGCCATCAAAGCTGCTGCGGCAAAAATCATAAACGCTTCAAACGAGTTTTGGTGTGCCCAAGTAGCTCGTTGAGCGTATGGTGGTAGTTTATCAAACATGGCACGGGGAGCAGACATATCGTATCCAACACGGGCACGAGCATAACTTACCACTAGAAAGGGCAGGTAAATCAGTACGACCGCAGCAGCAATAGAGTACAAAAAAATAATCATTAGTCACTAGTCAAACACAAAACTTAAACACAAAGGACAAAGGACAAATGACAAATGATTAATCAAAGTAGAATAATGTCACCACCTTTCTTTGTTCTTCTGCATCTTTACAAGTTCGCAGCAGAATGCCACTTTCGTGAAACGCAAAGCATATCAGTTGCTGACAGCGCGAGACAATCTCCTGATTGCACAAGTAACTAGCTTCAGCAAGGGACAGATGGTCATTATTAGGATTTTCCACCAGATGCATTACCTGTTCTAGTTGCTGGCGCGATTCATGAGGCTGGCGTTCTAAGCTTTGAGGTAGAATCACCGTCAACAAATTGGGATCAGCCCGCATTGCTCCCTTAATGGCAGCTGAATTCGTACCCGCAGCGCCAGAGGTGATGAGCCGATTGCCTGATAAAACCAGGGCATAGGTCATCATCTCGATGAGATTCTGATGGGTAATCGGGACATGACGTGAACCCAGCAACGCGATTCGCTTGGAACCCGTTTGCTGGATTGTCGCCAGTTCTTGCGCTAATGAATCGACGTTGATAAGGTCTGTTGACTGGCTCAAAGACGGACAAAATCAGATTAAACAACCTAGCTATTGTAACAGACAAAGGGGGAGTTCCCTGTAAGCTATTTATCCTTGAGTAGAGATGCAATGCCTGCTGTTTTATCAACTTAATAGCTGGATTGCTTGCCCACACCAAGCAATCCAATGTGTTTCATAACTTATACCATTCAGCAGAGTCAGGTACTGAAACTTTGCTTCTTCTGCCAGTTGTTGAGGATTTTGGGAGTATCGTCGCTCTAAAGCTTTGTATGTAGACAATTTTTCTTGGTGCGCCTGACGATGACGCTCTAGCTCTTCCAGGATTATCTGCTTTTGAGCAACGTAACCGCCAAAAATTTTAACCAGTAAATCGTCTTTTATCGGCATGGGTTCAGAGGCTTGTGCAATCCACTCTAAAAGCTGCTGGTTTCCTTGTTCTGTAACCTGGTAAAGCTTCTTATCTGGGCGTCCTTCTTGAGGAATTGTCTCGGAAGCAATCCAGCCTTGTGCTTCGAGTTTAGATAACTCGCGGTAAATCTGCTGGTGACTGGCTGACCAGAAAAAGCCGACTGAACCGATCGCAGTTCAGTGCCGAATGGAGAGTGAGGGTCACTTCACCAAAGTGCTTCATCCTTCACCTGCTCACCAAAATCGGCAAATCCCAGAACCAGTATTACCTAACGGAATACCATTACATCCGAGGAAAAAAAATTCTGCAGATCATAACCAATTCAAAATTCAAAATGGTCAAGCTGTATCTTACTCAAATCAAATCTCTGACAGATGATTTGTAAGGGCACTACACGGTGGCGCTGTGCCCCTACTCTCCATCTTCATGAGTGGGTCAAACTGTGTATTGAAATCAGTGGCGAAAAGTATTAGCAAGTATTAGCAAGCAATAGCAGATGTGCTAGACTGGGTTCATGGAAACACAAGATTACCATGAAGCTATTAAGGGTTTTTAAGAGACTGCTGCTGCTGGACTTAAATCCAGTAGAGCAAGCAAGCGGTCAACATCAAAATGTTCAGCCATGAGATGGCGGATGCACTCGACTTTAATAGGTTCGTTGACACGAACTGTCCCAAAAGTGCGGTCAATAATTTCCACAGTCGTTAGGGTATCCAAGTCAACCGATAAAATTGGGATTTCTAATTCTTCAGCGCGATTGAGAATGAAAGGCGGGGGAGGCAATTGTCCGGTGAGAATCAGGCATTGGGTAGAAGTTTCCAAAGCAGCTTGCTGAATTTCTACGCGATCGCCCCCTGTCACCACTGCCATATTTCGCCGCTTCCGAAAATACTTGACTGCGGCGTTGACATTCATCGCCCCAATAGCCAAGCTTTCCACCATCAAATCCAAGCGTTCATTGCAGCAAAGAACTTCTGCATTGAGCTGTTTTGCCAGTTCCCCAACGCTGACACTGCAAAGCAAAAGACTTTTTGGTAACATTCCCAGTACGGGAACACCATGCTGTTCCAGAAACGGACGGATCGTGGTGTTGACAGCTTGTAATTGTTCTGTAGGAATATCGTTGATCACAACACCAATTAGGCGATCGCCGATGCGCTGTTTAGCAGACAATAAAGCTTCAACTGAAAGCAGCGATTTGTACCGGGCTACCAAAAGCACAGCAGCATCCACCACTTGGGCTACTTGTAGCACAGACAAATTAAACAAGCTGCCTTCTTCCAAATTACCAGGACCCTCAAGCAACACTAAGTCGCCGAAGAGCATTTGCGAATATTGCTGCGCTAGGGACTTTTGATAATCTATCTTATTCTCCCCGCGCAAACGTTTTTGCACAGTGACTTCATTCAAAACCAGTATTGTCGGTGCAATACGGTTTTTTGGCAGCTTAAGGCTATCAGTAATGAACTGAACATCCTCCTCAACCACGGTTCCCTCTGATTGACTCAAACATGTGCCTAGCGGTTTGCCATAACTAATATCGAGCCCTTTGCGCTGTAGTTGATAAGACAAACCTAGGACTGTTGCAGATTTGCCGCAGTAAGCCTCCGTAGATCCAATTAATAAGTATTTAGCAGATTTTGGCACACATGCACTCCTAATTTCAAAAGTCAAGTACCTTTCAGTACTTTGGTTGATTTTAGCTGTAGACGCCTGTAAGCCACCGGCAAGCAAAGCAACCTGATAGCTAATTGCTGACAGCTTTTTACAATTCAGCTAGGTTCTACTCATTTTAGGTCGAACTATGCAATTCAAGTTGTAAAGGAACTTGACTATAAGAATGATTGCTCAACTTGCAAGGAGTGTTGATGGTTCAAAAAAAGTTATTTTTAGTGGTAAGCACAGCCATAACCGACAATTTATGTAGTTATGTTGCAAAAACCTACAATTTAATCCTCGATACGCAGTAGCTTGCGGTAAAACGCTTGGGAAAAATCGGTTACGCGGTAACGTTTATAATTTTCTATGACTTCAATTAAAAAATTAATAAACTCAAAGCTTGCCATCATCACCTCATAGCTTAACTCCGCGTTGCCATCAAACTGCATCCGGCAACGGGTTAAGTCTGAGGGTAGAGTCGCAACATTCCAAGTCGTGACAAAGGGAATATTATCACTGCCTTCTATCTTCCGGTGCCCCTCCAAAGCACCCTTTTGATAGAGACTAATCGCATAAGGCAAGAAATTGCGTTTGCTACCCTGAATATAAGGCAAGTAGACGCTTGCTTGTTGTTGAGTAGCGGGTTGGAGTTGCTCTAAAGCCATCTTTAAACATTCCTTAAGTAAGTTGACAACTAGGCTGCTTAGAGGATGTCAATAGTATTCCCAAAAAAATTTATGTTTACACATCCGTTGCGGGAGACAAAAGGACACGGGGACAGGGAGAATAACGAATGACTAATTGGTTGACTCTTTGTTAACTCCGTTTCAAGATGTCTTAAGGAAACTTAGGTGGTTTTACGCTATGGCTCCACTGGTCGCAAACTACTACTTGACTTACCGCTGTAATGCCAGATGCCATTTTTGTAACATTTGGTCATTAGAGCCTGGAAAAGAAGCTGATTTTCAGACAATTAAGCATAATTTAGAGGATTTACGCCGCTTGGGAGTCAAGTATGTGGACTTTACGGGTGGTGAACCGCTGCTGAGGCATGATGTAGGGGAAATTTATACGGAGGCGAAACGTCAGGGTTTTATCACCAGCATGACGACGAACACAATTCTGTATCCCAAGAAATCCAAAGAAATTCAGGGATTAGTAGACTATTTGAATTTCTCTTTGGATGGTGGAGATGCAGAAATTCATGATCAGTCGCGGGGAGTAAAAATTTTTGACACATTGGTAGAGTCGGTGGCGATCGCCAAGTCTCTGGGACAATACCCAGTACTCAACCACACTGTCACCGCTCAGAATTACCATCGCATTGACGAAGTGGGAGAATTAGGCAAAAAACTCGGTGTTCGGGTTTGGCTGAACCCAGCCTTTACAGCACACGAACACTACAACTCGAATAAGAATCCCACGCCGGAAATGGTAGCAGCAATTGAAAGAACAGCAAAGAAATATAACAATGTCGGGTACAATAGGGCTGCACTCGCTTTTATTGAAGCTGGGGGGAATAATACTAAAAATCCCCGTTGTAAAGCGGTAGATGCCGTTATTGCGATTTCTCCTAACGACGAGCTGCTGCTACCTTGCTACCACTTCGCCCAAACGGGAATTCCCATCAATGGGCGACTGTACGAGCTTTATCGCGAGTCTGAGGAGGTAGACAAATACCGCCAATCTCAAGGTAAACTCAACGTATGTGAAGGTTGCACTGTTTGGTGTTACTTAATACCCAGCTTCTTTATGGGTGTAGACAAATACTGGTGGTTGAATCAGGTAACCTATGCCAGCGAATTCCTGGCCCGACAACGATTCTTACAACGAGCTTGATCCGCTCAACTCGTTATTTTCTGAACTCTCTGTGTCAGAAGAGGAGTTAGAGGAGGAGACATTCACGAGCGTGTCTGTTCCATCCCGCTTTCAAGGTCGTAGACGCAAAGCCGCTCTAGTTTTGACGATGGTCTGGAGTGGCACAATTGCACTGCATTTAGTTTCCTGGGGAGCTCTGTTCATATTAGGGCTAACGACCATCATAGGAATTCACGTCCTAGTGGTGGTATTTGCCCGACCAAAACGTATGAACGAGCAAATCCAGGGAGATTTGCCATCTGTATCAGTGTTGGTGGCAGCTAAAAATGAAGAAGCAGTCATTGGTAGATTAGTCAAGAACCTTTGTAACCTGGAATACCCAGAAGGACAATATGAAGTATGGGTGATTGATGATAACAGCACCGACAGGACGCCCCAGTTGTTGGCAGAACTAGCGCAGGAATACGACAAACTGAAAATACTGCGGCGAAAGCCAGAAGCAGGCGGAGGAAAATCAGGAGCGTTGAATCACGTGCTAGGGCTGACAAAAGGGGAGATTTTGGCGGTATTTGATGCCGATGCTCAAGTGTCATCGGACTTGCTAATGCGTGTCATACCGTTGTTTCAACGGGAAAATGTGGGCGCAGTGCAAGTGCGAAAGGCGATCGCCAACGCCAATGAAAATTTCTGGACAAAAGGTCAAGCCGCAGAAATGGCAGTGGATACTTTTCTGCAGCATCAAAGGACAGCGGCAGGCGGTATTGGCGAACTGCGGGGTAACGGTCAGTTTGTCCGGCGAGAAGCGCTGTTGCGTTGCGGTGGCTGGAATGAGGAAACAATTACCGATGATCTAGACCTGACATTGCGCTTGCATCTAGATAAGTGGGATATTGAGTGCGTGTTCAACCCAGTGGTAGAGGAAGAAGGCGTGACAAATGCGATCGCCCTCTGGCATCAGCGCAGCCGTTGGGCAGAAGGCGGATATCAGCGGTATTTAGATTACTGGGATCTGATTCTCAAAAACCGCATGGGAACCCGCAAAACCTGGAATTTATTCGTATTTTTTATACTGCTCCAGTACATTTTACCGACAGCGGCAGTGCCAGATTTATTGATGGCGATCGCCCGACATCGTCCACCAATTTTAAGCCCAGTAACTGGCTTGACGGTGACGGTATCAATGGCGGGAATGTTTGCAGGTCTGCGGCGCATACGTCAACAAAAGGAATTCAAACTATCCACTTATCTTGTCCTGCTGCTTGAGACCTTGCGTGGTGCTTTATATATGTTCCACTGGATTGTGGTCATCAGTAGCACCACAGCCCGAATGTCACTGCGACCAAAGCGCCTGAAATGGATCAAAACTGTCCATCAAGGTAAAGAATAAAAAATGAAGAGAGAAGAATGAAGAGAGCAGATTTTTTTATCTTCTCTCTTTTATTTTGTTCAAAATTCATCTTCCGCCTCTGAATCATCTTCCCACTCAGAGAGGTTTGTTAAGTTTGGTCGTTCTGTGTCATCTGTAAATCGGATGATTTCTCCATCGAAGAATTGTGCCAAACGTTGAGCTGCGGCTGCGACTTCATCAACTTCCCAATGTTCTGTGGAAGCTTGAGGTTGAGGTGGGGAAGGTGTAGCACTGCGATTGCTGGCGTCTGAAGTAGGTACCGTACCATTATTCGTCAGATTTGAAGTTGTTGTCGGAGGTGTTTCCCTTGATTTAGGAACTTCAGGAGAAGGCGGACGAGGAGGTTCGTAACTTGCAGGAGTGACGGGCTTGTTTTGAGCAGGAGAAGTCTTGGCAGGGATAGAAGTTGATGCGGTTGCGAATTCCAGGTTTATCTTGACGTCACACTTGAAAGTTTCCTTAAACGCTGCGGCAATTTTAGGTTGGTCTGATTGGACTTTTTTATACCATGCTTGTTTAATGGCAACACGGGCTACAGCACCATCAAATTCTATAAGATGGCACATTTGGCGCAGTAATTCTCGCCTGGAAATCGGCTGGAGATTGGCAAGCACTTGCTGCCAAACTTGGGTTAAGTCAAATTGTGTTACCTCACTAACTTCGTGTGTTTGGGATACAGACGATACGGCTTCTACTTTAGGGGGAGATGAGGGAGATGAGGGAGTTTGTGATGAGTTATGTGTTTGGTGGTTTTTTACTTCTTCTACTTCTACAGTTTTTGAAACGAATTCAGTTGTTCTCAGGTTGTTTTCTGGTGCTGATACGGAAGGTGTCTCGCGGCTTACAACTGGTGTTTGTTCACCTTGGACTACAGCTGGTGCAATTGGAGGCGGTGAAACTCTGGGTGTGAAAACTGCGCCTCTACCGTTTTGCTGAACAGGGATATTTGCTGAGGGTAACAATCCCAGCAATGTAACCTCTAACCACAAACGAGGTTGTGTGGTGTTTTTCAGTTGCACTTCAGCGGTTCGCAAGTGTTGCTGTCCCGCCAAAATTGTACTTATGTCAAATTCTTGGGCAAAATCAATCAGCGCTTCCCAAGTTTGGGGAGTACAAGCAACCAAATCGTTGCGACGAGACGCAGTTTTAGCAATCAGTAAATCTCGGTAAAATCCAGCGAAATTTTGGAGAATAATCAGAGGTTCGCGGCCGGAATCTAGGATTTTTCGAGTGCAGTCTAGAACAGCTTCGGGGTTGTCAGAGGCGATCGCATTCAACAAAAAAAGCAAATCGCGTTCGCTTACCGAACCGACCAAATCCCAAACTTTATCTGGTGTGACTTCACCTGACAATAAACTTAACTGGTCAAGGAGACTTTCTGCATCGCGTAATCCGCCTTGAGCAATTTGTGCTATCAGCGTGATCGATTCTGGAGTAATATTAATATTTTCTTTGTAGGCGATATAACTTAAATGGTTTGCCATCGCTTCTAAATTTATTCGGCGAAAGTCGAAGCGTTGACACCGGGAAATAATAGTAGGTAAGACTCGTTGCGGGTCAGTCGTCGCCAGTACAAAGACAACGTGTTTCGGTGGTTCTTCGACTGTCTTCAGTAGCGCATTGAACGCTGCGGTACTGAGCATATGGCATTCATCAATAACATAAACCTTATACCGACACTGAATGGGGGCATATTGCGCTCTTTCTATAATTTCGCGGATATTATCGACACCAGTGTTACTTGCAGCGTCAATTTCAATAACATCTAAAGAATAGCCTTTGGTAATTCCCTGGCAAACATCACATATGCCGCAGGGTTGAGGCGTAGGTTTGTCATGATTAACACAATTAAGCGATTTTGCCAAAATACGAGCGCTGGAGGTTTTGCCCGTACCTCTAGGACCAGTGAACAGGTATGCAGGGGCAATTTTGGCAGCACGGATAGCATTGGTCAGGGTGGTAGCGATCGCCTCTTGCCCCACTAGTTCAGCAAAATTCTTTGGGCGATACTTGTGGTGCAGGGGTTCGTAAGACATGGATTTGAAATGTCAATCCCTCTGAGGGTTAATTACTAGCACCCAACCGAGTTTGGGATGAAACCATTTTAAACACACACAGTCAGTTTAGACATTGATAATTCTTTGTCGGTAGTACAAAATTACCATAAAGAAACAGTATATGGTTTAAAGATATTTTTCTCTTTGTGCAAATATTTATGTCTTACTATTGACGCAAAAGTTCCCATGTGTACATTTTATTTACATCTTATTTAATTGAGTAGCGCAATAGTGCAGTGCCCAGACGCGTAAGACACCGCTACAATCTTATGGTAAACACCAACACTTACGGGTGCGGGAGATGCTCAAGCGGTTAATTCAATGGCTCAAAAAGTTTTTTCAACGCTTGTTTGGCAAAAATCAGACTCTAGCCAAACCAGGGGCAAATGTTCAAAAAGAACCGCCTCCACCCCTTACCGATACGGATCTGGAATTTCTGTTTACAGAACTCTTAGAAGGCGTGCATCAGGCACGAGGGCAAGCATGGGCGCAGAAATGGCTGGATAATATTGAACATCGTGTTTCAACTCAACGTTGGGTGGAGTGGTTGCAGCGTTTTGGCGAAAGATTGCTAGCAGCACCTACACCCAATAATGAATTAGCCTCCCGAATGGTACAACTAGGTGAGTTGGAGGTTGGAGAAGTTGGAAACGTTGCCTATGATATTGGGATGCAGTTGTTAACGCGTGCAGGCGGCGAGCCAATATGGGAATATGAAGGACCAGATGCAGGAAAGCAAATCGCTGCAACCGCAGAAAGTCTCGACGAACAAGCCGAAGTGATGCAAGTAGAAAACCTTCCAGAAGGAGAAAACCTTCCAGAAGGAGAATACCAAACGATCACGTTAGATCAGTTGTTGGTGCTATTGCAGGAAGATGAAAACTTACGCAACCAGATTTCTGAGCAAATGGGAATTGAGACTGACGATCCACAAGTGATTATCCAGGCTTTGCTGAATCAATTCCATGATGCTAATGGATCGAGTACAAATCAACTAGAACCATAATTGAATACCTAATTTTTCCTGGTAATTTGTATATTAAGATACTGTAAAGTACAGGTTCTTGGTTGCTTTTCTATGTAAAACTGTTGTGAATTACAAACAACCTTCTTTCACAGGGCTGTTAGTATGCTGTTGGTTTTCCAAACATATGAGCAATCGCTTATGTGCTTATGTGAGGTTTTTGGGTAACTCATAACTTTTTTAACACTGTGATCGCTAAAATCTTATGAACAACCTCCAGTAGTGCCCGAAATGCTCAAGCGGCTAGTAAAGTGGCTTAACAAGTTTTTCAGATTCCTCTTTAGGAAAAAGCAGACTCGTTCTATGTATCCTACAGGGGAACAGAAGGTGGAATCTCCACCTGAACTGACGAATGCGGATTTGGAATTTTTGTTTACTCAGCTGCTAGAAGGTGTGCATCAGGCAAGAGGGCAACAGTGGGCGCTCAAATACATCCAAAGAATGGAAAATCGGATCTCTGTTGAGCGCTGGATAGATTGGCTGCTTGATTTTGGCGAGAGATTGTTGATATCTCCTGCACCAAATATTCAATTAGCAGAACGCATGGTACAGCTAGGCGAACTGGGTATCGGGACAATTGGAGATTTATCTTACGAGATTGGATTACGGTTGTTGACGCGAAACTTAGGCGAAGCGTATTGGGAAAATGACGACGCACAAGACACAGAAACTATAACTCCTGCAACTCCGCTGATTTTAATACAAGAAGGGTTGACACCAAAAGCCGACAAACAGGATTCAGACAATAAACGCAGGTATGAAAAAGAAACGACAATGCCTGCACCGGTTTCTAACTCTCCACAGGAAGAGCATATCAATCATCAAGAGGAATTGATATGGGAATACGATGGACCAGATGCCCAAACTACTCCATCACCTGTGATAACTCCGGTTGAGCAAGGGGAAGAAGAATCTCGGGTAGCAAAAGAAATGCAAGCAGTCACATCTGAAGCTCGTATATTGCCTGAGTCTTCGGATTTATCGCCACCTGTCGCTGTAACGTTGGATGAATTGTTAGTCAGGTTAGACCAGAGTACCAGTTTAGTTCAGCAGCTGGCTTCTGGGCTAGGAATTCAAAGCGAAGCACCAGTCAAGACGAATTCGCTCAGCAATCAACTACAGCAGAGTCCTTTTGAACCAGCACAAGCATGGTTTTACAAAGGCCTTAAGCAAGCAAAAACAGGTGATTTATCTGCAGCAATTGCATCTTACGACAAAGCGATAGAAATTAACCCCAACTCCCACGAATATTGGTTTAACCGGGGGCTAACACTATTTTACTTAGGGCATTTTTCAGAGGCGATCGCATCTTACGACTCTGCAATTGCCCTCAAACCTGACTTCTATAAATGTTGGTATAACCGAGGCGGGGCACTCGGTGAAATAGGACGCTTTGAAGATGCCATCTTCTGCTTTGATACAGCTATAGAGATTAAGTTCAATTATCCCGATGCTTGGTCTAGTCGAGGTATGGCGTTGCAGAAGTTAGGACGTCCAATGGAAGCAGTTGGCAGTTATGACCAAGCATTGATGCTGGAACCCGAAGACCAAGATAATTGGTATCAGCGGGGTATGGCGTTGGCACAGGCTGCGCGAAAAAATGATGCGATCGCATCGTTTGAGAAAGCCTTAGAAATCCAACCTGACTTCGATTTAGCGTGGTACAGCCGAGGTGTACAACTTTCTGATTTAGGACGATTTGAAGATGCTATAGCAAGCTTAGAGCAAGCAATAGAAATTCAACGCGACTTTTACGAAGCTTGGTACGCCTTGGCAAGTGCGCTGGGTAAAATAGGGCGACATGAAGATGCGATCGCATCTTACGAACAAGCAGCTCAAATCAAGCCAGCCTCACACGAAGTTTGGATTGATCGCGGTGTGGTAGAGGCGAATTTGGGACGCTGGGATGATGCTATTTCATCGTGGGACAAAGCTTTAGAAATCAAACCCGACTACTACTTAGCCTGGTTTAACTGCGCGATCGCATTGGAAAATTTAGGACACCATCAAGAGGCAATTGCTTCCTATGATAAAGCTATAGAAATTAACCCCGAGTTTGACTTAGCTTGGTACAACCGAGCTGTAGTACTATTTTATTTGCAGGAATTTGAAGAAGCGATCGCCTCATATGACAACGCTTTGCAAATCAAACCTGACACTTGGGAAGCTTGGATTGGGCGAGGGTATGCAGCAGGAAATGTAGTTTCTAGCGACTCGCCCCTGACTTTTTTCAGTACCATAGCTGCAGCAAATCCAGATTTATGTGAACGCGGCTATCAAGGAAAATTGGCAAGCTACGAGCAAGGGTTGAAATATGTTCGCCAAAATACACAGCCAGAAGGTTGGGGTAGGTTGCGTCTGGCGCTTGGCAATGCACATTATGAAGAAGGAAAGAGACACACCACACCTTGCTATTATTGGCACCAAGCCGTAGATGAGTACAATCAAGCGCTCAATACTCTCACAGCAGAAGCTTTTCCTCAATTACATCTAGAGGTTTTGCAAAACCTGATCAAAACGCTTGTATGTTTGGGGGAAACTTCGCAAGCGCAAGAATTACATCAATATGGTACAGATTTATTGCAGTACTTACTCAATGAAACCACTGAGTCTGATGAAGGGAAAAAAGAGTTGGCGCTCAAGTATGCAGGTTTTGAACAGTTGGCAGTTGATATAGCCATGCAGTTCGGTGAGATAGCGCAAGCTTTAGAAATTGCGGAACATGGGAAAAATGCTTGTTTAACCTGGCTTGTTTCTGATTGGACAGATGAGATTATTTCCCCTAACTATCGATCAATTCACCAGCTTCTCAACCCCACCACTGCAATTATCTACTGGCATATCAGCCCTTGTACCTTACGCACCTTCATCATTAAATACAACTCTCCAGAACCGATTCCTATTTTTACACCTGTACTCAATGTAGCGGTTATTGATGAAATGCCTCTACCCGAAGCCGTGCAACGCTTAGTTGAATTTGAAGATTGGCTAGAAGATTGGAATCAACAATACACGGAATATCGGCAACTCCAGGCAAATGACGCATCGAACAAAAGTAGTCATTCTTGGCAAGCAGATATGGAACAGAGGCTATTAAATCTAAAAAATATCCTCAATATTTCCACAATTGTCAATGAACTCGAAGACATCACTCATCTGATTTTAATTCCCCACCGTGACTTACACAGATTTCCGCTCCACGCCCTTTTCAATCTCTCTTCTCGTTGCGATGAAGAGTTATTCCAACCGCATAGTTTCACATTTACATATCTGCCTAGCGCCCAAATTGGCTTGTCTTTGGAATCTCAACCTCCCCATCAAGTGCAAATACCATTACTGTTTGTGGAAAATCCCAAAAGTACAAATGATCCTGCACGACAATTTGCTCAACTCGAATCTGAAGCGATTAATCTGATGTTCACTCGTTGCCAACGTATCCAAGGCACACAAGTTTCTAAAAGCCAGTTAGAAATTGCTTTATCTGGTAATTACAATATATTTCATTTTCAAGGCTATGTAACTGACAATTTTAGTCAGCCGCAAAAATCAGAATTTGTGTTAGCTGGTGAAGACAAATTAACCGTAGAAGAAATCTGCAATAAGCCAATTGCGAATTACAACTTGATCACTCTCTCAAGTTGCGAAACAGCGATGAATGGCAACCAAAATATCACCACCGAATACGTCGGTTTAGTCAGCGTTTTTCTCACTCAGGGAGTCAGCCATGTATTAAGTACACTGTGGGCTACAGAATCGGCAACCAGTGCTTTAGTGATGATAGAGTTTTATCGACGACTTCAGCAAAACAAATCGCCAGCCACTGCCTTGACAGAAGCAACTCAATGGCTTAAGGAATTGACTGCTGGCGAATTCAAACAATGGTATGAACAATTACGAAATCAACTAGCTCAAAGAGGAGTCATAATTAAGGAAGATTTAGCCACGCAATTGAATAGAAGTGGTGAGATCCCAGCAGAAACAAAGCTTTACAATCATCCTTACTACTGGGCAGCATTTAAAATTACAGCTAAGTTTTATTTTTAAAGCAGCACATATAATCGCCACGCAAGCGATACAGTATTTTAAATCAACGTTGCTGTTGCTGACTCTGCAAGCAGCCAAGCTTTCTGAGTCCATGCTTCATTGAATAACCCAACCGTTGGCACTTTCAATTCAAATGGATGGGGTGGTGGCACAAGCAATGAAGGTGAATTTTTGTCATAAGCCTGAACTAAGCTGACTATCCAAGGGAGAAAGTCTAAGATTTCCCCTGGCAATAAGGTTAACTCGAAGTCCCACACGCGATTAAGACCTCGACATTCTTGCCCCTTTTTTACTATCGTGACTCTACCAGCGCTTTTGTTTATGGCTAACCGAAGAATAAAGGGGCGGAATGGGATAAATTCGTCAGGTGCTGTGTAAGCGTAGACATTCACGTAGTTCAGGCGTTGCCTATCATCCACCCAAGACGCGATAGGGGAATTACTACTATAGGATGCACCAATTATTCTCACCGGCACATTCATCGCAGCAGCGAACAGACAGTAGAACTCATGCCTAAGTTCGCTAACTATATGTTTGGTTTCTGGGGTCACGGTTACTGTACCTGTTAACAAAACATTCGTTAAATGAATCTTTTTTAAACTTATAGTCCACTCTCACTCAAAATATCTTGTGATCTTTAAAGCGTGGTTACTGTTCGTACTTAGTCGTGCTGTGTTCCATCAGCAATGGTTGCCAGACGCAGTCTAGCATGACTGAGCGCTGGCTTAGTCATAATGACCTCAGTTGGATCAGCATGGCTTCATTTGCTGACAGTTGTCCTCAATAGCGGAAACGACTCTTACGTTGCTTGTGCTTAGCAACTGCTTTACGCTTGCGTTTTTGAAGCGGTGTTTCAAAGTGACGATGCTTCTTCAAATCTGGAAAAATTCCTGCCTTGGAAACTTCTCGTTTAAATCTCCGGAGGGCTGACTCAATTCCTTCATTTTCGCCAAGAATCACTTGGGTCATCCTATCTCCTTTTAAATTAGCTAAATTAGTGGTTGGACATGAGCAATTGTGTAAGCTGGATAGCAAAAAAGGGCAGACAAGGAATCTGCCCTTGAAATCTTAGAGTTAAATTCTTTGTATCAAAGCTGATTAGTAGCGATCGCGAGAGTATCCACCACCACCACCGCCACCACGATTATTGCCCCATCTACCACCAGAACCTGAGTCTGACTTGGGCTTAGCTTTATTAACCTTCAGGTTACGACCCATCCACTCAGCACTGTCTAGGGCTTCAATCGCTGCGGCTTCTTCTGCCTCTGATCCCATTTCTACAAAAGCGAACCCACGCACACGACCCGTTTCCCGGTCTAGAGGCAATTGAACGCTCTTAACAGTTCCATATTCTGCAAAGACGCGTTTGAGGTCATCTTGCTCGACCTGGTAAGATAAATTACCGACGTAAATTGACATGAAACATCTCCAGAATCAGACTATGTAGAGGGTTAGATTCGGAGAGACGCTTGTAAATAGATAAAACACAAACTGCACAACCGAATATAAATCCTACAACCCACGATAACATAAATCTACAAAATATGTTGCTAAGGTTAGAGGAAATTCTATAAATTCTTCAAATATATCAACTCCAGAGCGTTTGTGGGCAAAAAAATCCAAAAAAAGTTGGATGCTTAAAGTGATACGACTAGCGGCACCTCAAGTGTAAGAGAACTAAGCACTTACAATTTTATCCTGGCGATACCCAAAAATACGGTTGACTGCAAAAAGCTAGCAGTAAAAGTCATGCCTGAGGACTTGGTCAAGCGTCACGACCTTCTTACAGCAGTTTTCAATTCGGTAAAATACAGGTTGGCTGTAGGGGCACAGCATTGCTGTGCCCTTACTATGTGGTTTGTAGTCTATGCATATGAAAAGCGCTGTAATTATTATACAGTGATATAAATTACTCCCTTTCCGCCAGAAGAATACTTATTTTTTAACCGCACGAGGCAAGAGAGGACACTGAGAGAGGAGTAAATTATTATAGGTAATTTTAGATCGGGAAGGCAGTATATAAAACGTAGTGCATCTGAATCCCCAACGAAACTGCATTGTGATCTCTGAGTTCTGTCCAAGCTGGGTTTTTCTTCAACTGATCACTGAACCCTCTTAAGGTACACAAGCGACTTGCTCAATTCGGTTGAACAGTTCCGTGTTCAATCCATACACCACAGGATAGTAAAATTTTATTCTCTCAAGTGACGAAAAAATTGTGCTTGTCGGAGAAGCTAAAATTTCAGTTAGTATGTCATTCAGAAAAGTTTTTCTTTCAAGGGGTGAATCGTAAAAATCAAAATAATCAGCTAAACAAAATGCTGCTAGTCTTTGAAATCCTTGGATAATTAGGTAATCTTGGCTAAGGGTTTCATACTGGTTAATAGCTGATACGATTTCCTCAATTTTTACACAAATTTGTTTAATACCTAAATTACTTGTATCTAATTTTTTCGCTGCCTTGAAAAATTCAAAAACCGCTCTCCACATATTAAAATTAACTGATTTTGCAGCGATTTTTGCGATTTCAATTCCCAGATTCGCAAATCGGCTAGCAGCATATTGTCGTATTTCTAATATGTTTTCAGGTAGTAAAGATATTATTCTCTTGGCTATAACTTCAATTTGATGTAACTGATTATTACAAAAGTAAACACGGCAAATAAAGAAAAGAGCTTCAAAGTCATTATAATCAGCTTTCCCATCAGCACCAATAGCCAGTTCTGCCCAAGCCAATGCTTCTGGGTAATTCGTTTCGCTAAGGTAAGTTTCTGCTATCTCTAAATAAGGTGCAGAATTAAATGATTCCAAGTTAAGTGCTTGCTGATAGCATTCACGAGCATTATGATAAAGTTCAATATTACTCAATTCTTGCTCATTAAAATACTCAGCTTGCAGTTTGTAAGCACAACCCAAATTACTCCAATAGATTGCTACATCAGGGTTAGTTTTAGTTAATGCTTTGTAGACTTTTACAGCAAAATCCCAATTTTTAGTATGAATGTAACAAAGACCTAGTAGATTGCGAGCAGCATTCATTGTTGGTGCGAGGACAAGAACTTGCTTAAGTAAAGGAATGGCGGTTGACCATTCTTGTAGTTGAATGTTCTTTTCTGCTTGGTCAATCAAGTCTTTAATTTCGTCGCCGTGCTTCTGCATGGCATCATAATTTTCTCGCGCTTTTGGGTCAGAGAGCGTGTTATAAGCGACGCGAATTTGCTGAAACCGTTTTGGATCTTTTTCAGGAGAATATTTGCGAACTAACCGGAAGTAAGCTTGTTTGATTTCATCAGCAGATGCCTGAGAGGAAATCTCCAGGATATGATAAAATTCATATACCATTTGTTAGTCTTCCATGTCGTTTTCTAAGTCAAACAAGAAGTCTACAAGGCGATCGCCCACGTTTTGAATTTCTTCAATACTGTCATTCATCAAAGCTTTTTTCAGTTCCATAACAATATCAGACAGCGGCGACCTTTCCTGAGGGGGGATTCCAGCCATATACCGTTCTGCCTTATTGATTAACCCTTCGTATTGCTTTGCCTTGGCATTTTGCTTCCACAGTTCTTTGAGGCGAGAAGCAGCATCAGCTATATCTTTACTAGCCATGCGCTTGACTGAGTAACCGTAGGATAACTCTACACTTTTGTTAATGTTGGGAATGGTGGCTTTAAGTTTAGCTATCCCATTAATGTCATAAGAAAATTCTACTTCCACAGAATAAGGATGACCGTCAGCAGCGGGAGGAATATCTATAATTTCTGTGGCTATTCCTGTGTCAATCGCTTCATTGGGTAGCTTTGCGCTTCCTGTATTGTCTTGATAAAGACGAACTTCTAGCCGCTTTTGATCTGCTCTCAAAAGTGTGTAAGTTTTTTGAGTAGAATAAGGAATTGTTGTATTAGGCTCAATCAAAGGTTCGTAGGTCAGCATATATTGTCCGCCAACGTAACTCACCACTTCAATGCCCAATCCAAAGGGAGCAACATCGGTGAGAATAAGACCAGAATCTTCAGGAATGAAATTTTGAGCAAGAGCAGCATGAACAGATGCGCCAACACCCACAGCCAAGTCTGCACCAATATCAGGTGCTTTACCTTCTTTGCCAAACATTTCTGCGACTAATTGGCGAACAGCAGGAATGTAAGTTGTACCACCCACAAGTAATACTCGGTTGATAGCACTAGGGCGCAACTTTTTGGCATTCAGTGCTTGACGTATGCACTCCCGCGCCTTTTCTAACAGAGGTGCGATCGCCTCCTCAAATTCTTGCTGCGTTAGTTCCACCTCTAAGTCAATAAATTCACCATCTTGCGCTGCAAAATACGGTATTCGTACCTCATGCGATCGCTGTGTAGAAAGCACTTTTTTAGCTTTTTCTGCTGCTTCTTTGAGTGCGCCATGAGCTTTTTCAGAAATTTCTGCTCCAGGATTTTCAGCTTGAAATTTAGCCTTCAGCAATGCCATCATTGCCTCATCGAAATCTTTACCTCCCAACTGGGGATTACCAAAACTACACTTGACATCAAGAACACCGGCAACCATCTCCAATACGGTAATATCTAATGTCCCACCACCAAAATCAAAGACAACAAGCTGTTCTTCAATATCAATATTATTGATGCCAAAACTTAAAGCTGCTGCTGTTGGTTCATTAATCAGGCGAATAATTTTTAATCCTGCCAATTCACCTGCATTCAGTGTTGCTTGCCGAGCAGCATCTGGAAAGTTAGCTGGAACAGAAAGTACAACTTCTCGAATTGTAATTCCTAGTGCTTCTTCAGCATTTTCCTTAAGTTTACGAAGAATCAGCGCCGAAATTTCTTCAGGTCGATACTCTGTATCTAGGAGTTTCACTGTTTCTCCAGTTCCCATTTTCCGCTTGACTTCGCGAACTCCACGACCTGATACATCAACCCAACTGCGGGCATTTTCTCCTACTAAAAGTTCCCCTTTTTTATTAATAGCAACAATTGATGGAATAATAGCCAATTTTGTAGCAGGGTCAGGAATTGGAAATGATTCATTATTTCGGTAAACACAAATTTCAGATGTAGAAGTTCCTAAATCAATTCCAATAGCATAATTTTTTGTCATTGCTTAAATTACTCCTTTCCCAACGTAAAATTTTCACTATATTGGGCATTGACTACCTTACAACTCAGTTCCATTTTCAGGTTCTTGTAATGGTGATGCCACAACGACCTTCGCTTTTTCAATCATTTTGTCCCCAATTTTGTAACCCCAATTGACACATCTAACAATATTTCCTGGTGTGATATTTGATTCTTCCTCATCAATAGCTTCATGAAAATTTTCATTGAGTGATTCATCTGGTTGTGGAATTATACGCTCCATTCCTAAATTCATGACAATACGAGCAAATCCATCTAATATTCTATTTATTAACCGTGTATTTTCATCTGTTTCATAATCAACAGCCCTCTCTAGTAAACAAAAAAACTCGGTAGCAGCCTGTTCCCAATGATTAATTTTTCGTTGCAGTTCCCCATTTATCTGACGTTGCTCTATAAGCATTTTTTCCACAGAATTTCTAAAATCGTCAAGTTCTCCCAACGTTTGTTCAAGTTTATCGTATAATTCTTTAACAGCAGTACTGTTGTCGAGGATGGCGTTAGTATTTGTGTAATAAGTCCGTTGTAATTTTTTTTGCTCCTCTATATATTTATTAAAAGTTTCTAGTATACAATTTTCTAGATGCTTATTTAAGCTTTCATCTATAATTTTCTGTAAATTTTCCTGGATAGTTTCCCGTAAAATTTCATCAAAATTTTGCAAATTTTTATTGTTGAATTTTTTAAAATTCATTTATCTATCCTCATAAAAATTTTAATCTCTGTTATAGTGCTTCTCTGTTGCTTGCAATACACGGTTGTAGAAACGTAGCTACGTCTCTACATTATTCGTGGTGGTGTATATAATTCAAATGATAACCGCTATAAATACATAACATAATAGTTAATGAGATGAGCATCACTGCTAATAATAACTAATTGTTATGAAGGATAAAAAAACAATGAACGATTAGCCGATAGTCCTTTGGAAACATCAGTGATAGGATATATTTATACACAACTGCTTTACTTAGCCGAATAGTTCCTGCAAAAAAGAAGTTTATCAAGATTAAGCTTTTCTACCTATTTTGCTGATAAGTCGTGAAACACTGGTGAACTGAAAACTGTTCCTGAACTCAAGCCCTTATAATAGCTTTTTTATAGTTGCAGTGGGATTGGTAAAGGGTTTAGGCAAAAAGAAAACAGTATGGTACAAATTCGCGGAATCGTCAAAGCAGCTCAAGTAGCGCAAAATCGCTTGCAGGCTGGGATAGCACCTGGCGATGTTGCGGCTTTTAAAAAATTCATGACAAACTCTATCGAGACTATTGAGCAGTTCTGTGCTCACGGGAAAATGACACCAAGTCAGTTACCAACGCGATCGCGTCAGGCTTACTATTTTCTCAAGAGTATTGATTTGGACAACTTGCCTTTAGCTGAAACTCAGCCGACTCAAGATAAAGTGCAGACAATTCGCCTGAAGAACATCAAAACGCAACAAGGTGCAATTTTGCACAAGATTGCTAACTTAGCCTCAACTCCGACACCAAACACTGCTCAGATAGAAGAACTCGCTAAAACTTTGATTCAAACTGTTGCAGCGATTGAAAAAATTTGCGCTGCATCGCAAGCAACACCAGCCAATCTCACCCGTTCCTCACGTCAAATTTATGCATGGATGAAGTTTTTGACTTATGAACGCAACCTCCAACTTCATCTTCAAACAATTTATCGAGTCAAGCAAATTGCTGAAAAACTCTGTAAGATATATGCTCAGCCGCTCAATGTCGTTGTTGAGTTAACTCATTTAACCGGGATATATAAATGCAAACGCTCTTTGGTAGAAGCGACTCTCACACTTAGCGAAGGTTTCATCAATGCTAGTGATGAAACTTTGGAAGCACTCGTGAAAGCAGCTTTGTTTGGCAAGTGTCAACAAACGACGCGGCTTATTAGAGATTATGCAGCAAGCGAAGAATATAGCTCTGTATTGATAGAGCTTGATTTAATAACTGAAGTGATTGTAGAGAATGCAAGAGGAAAGTGCTATAACCTGGATGAGTTATTTGACAAAGTCAATCGTGAATATTTCGCTTCTTCTTTAGTCAAACCACGTCTCATTTGGAGCCAGATTAACACTTATCGTAAGTTGGGTCATTATGAGCCAGCAAGAGACAGAGTGATGATTGCTTTGACTCTTGACAATGCAAAAATTCCCGAGTTTGTGGTTGAGTTTATCTTGTATCACGAACTGCTGCACAAATCGCACGGCGCTACATGGGTGAATGGCAGAAGAATGGTTCATACGCCAGAGTTTCGCCGGGATGAGCGTAAATTTAAGTTGTACAAAGAAGCCGAGGAATCGCTGAAAAAATTGACATCATATTTAATTTAAAACCACAGATGCACACAGATTAGGGATTTAGGGATTTCCAACAAATAAATTATCCAATCTTGTGGGGTGGGCATCTTGCCCGCCCAATTTATAGGACGGGCTAGAAGCCCATCCCACAAAAAAGTTGGATATTTTTTAATTTGGAAGTCCCTGAACACTAGTTATTTATCTGTGTTCATCTGTACGGCAGTTGCTACAACGGGGGGAACCCCCGCAACGCACTGCCTCGTCCATCTGTGGTTTCATTTTCATTACTCTTGGCTAACCAGCAAAGCCACAGGGAAATGTTTCAGCGCTTCGCCAATCAGTAGAGTGCCATTAGCTTGAACTGGTTGCTCAGTAATCGCATCTTTCCACGCTGAAGCCCCTGCTGCTGGTAACTTCAGGCTTGTGTCATCCCAAACTTGTTGTCCCAAGGGATACTCTCCGGGCTGAATTAAACTGGTGAAGAAGCGCGGAGCAATAGTAACGATCGTTTTATTACCATCGCTTCTTGCAAAAGCAACAATATGTTCTTGAAACTTGCCGCTCACCTCTAGAGGTAAGTAGCTGCCTTTCTCAAAAACTTCTAGAGACTCTCTTCTGGCTTTTAAAGCTTGATTAGTTAGGAACAGCTTGATTCTGGCATCTTCTTTATTCGCCAGTAATTCATCTATCAACTTGAGAATATCTGTCTTGGCTTGCTCCTTAATTGCTTTGAGATAGGACTGCCGAATTTCATAGTCAACCGGACGGCGATTATCAGGATCAACCAAACTGAAATCCCAGAGTTCGGTTCCTTGATAAAAGTCTGGGATTCCAGGAGAAGCAATTTTCAGCAAAGCTTGAGACAAAGAGTTGAAAATGCCATAGTAAGCAACCCGTTTCTGAAAAGGCACAAATTCTTTTAAGAAAGGATTGTCTTGCGAAGGTTCCAGAACCGCTGAGACAAAATCAATGAAGGCATTTTCATAAGTGCTATTTTGCCGCAGCCAAGCAGTGTAAACTTTCGCTTCTCTGATAGCTTTGAGCAGATAATCTTTCACGCGCTCAACACAGCTTGCGTACTCATGTTCAAAAAACGGATAAGCCCCAACAAGCGTCTGGTAGAAAAGATATTCATCGTTCCTGTCTGGCATAGTTAAACGCTTGACGGTCTTTTTATGGGAACGATTGATTTCACTCCAGGTGCGCACTTGTTTTTGCCATTCCTCAGGAATCTCGGAAAGGACATTGAGCCTTGCCCTGATATCTTCACCCCGTTTGGTATCATGAGTTGAGCTAGCACTCATTGCCAGAGGCCAACTGTCTTGGCGTTTTTGATTGAAGTCATGAAACTCTGAAGCGCTAATGCCAAAGCGCCCAGGTTCGCTCCCAACTTCGTTTAAGGCAATAAAGCGGTTATAGACGTATAAAGCTGTGTCTTCAACCCCTTTCGCCATTAAGGGTCCGGTGTACTGTTGCAATCTCATGACAAAGTACAGCCACTGGTCTTTCTCTGCTTGAGTCAGAGAATCATCGTATTCCAGCAACAGCAATTTCTCGATAAAGTTCAATTCATTTTGCAACAGTGGTGTGTTGGCTTTGGCTGCTTCAATCACTTCCTCGATATAGGGGCGATCGCTTTCGGATATACCCTCTTGATTGATATAAGTTCGGTAAATGGGAAAGCGAGTGAGAACTTCTGCCAGCGCTCGCTTCAAACCATTGATTGTAAAGTCATTGCCATAGCGATACTTACCCGATATCTTCTTTAAGAGAAAAGCCAGGTTATCAATATCACCTGCTAAATTTCTATCTATGATCAGCTGCTTTTTCTCTGGGACAATTTCCTCAAATGTTCTTCTACTTCCTGTGAAATCCGAGTAGATTTCAGTAAACTTATCTTCATTGTCAGTTTTACAGAAAATTCCATTGAGATAATTTAAGTAATCATAGCCAGAAGTACCTTGAACTGGCCAGTTACTTGGTAAGTCTTCTCCAGGCTGCAAAATCTTTTCAACAGTTATGTAAGTATCCCCTGTTTTTTCTTTCAGCCTCTCTAAATATTGTGTTGGGTCATACAGACCATCAATGTGGTCAATTCGCAAGCCAGTAAACTTACCTTCATGCACTAGCTTACAAATCAAATCATGGGTATTATTAAATACCTTTAATTCTTCTATCTTGACTGATATCAACTCATTGACGGTAAAAAATCTTCTATAATTCATCTCTTCAGCCCCTACTTTCCAATAAGAGAGGCGAAAAAACTGTTCAGTAAGCAGACTATCTAAAAGATTAAAACTTTCTGGCTTTCCTGGTTCACCGTTAAAAAGTTGTAAATTCTCATCAATAAATGTTCTGACATCATCATTATCCGTATAAAGCTCCCAAAGAAGCCCTTTAACAAAAGCTGCTTGGTCTTGTCTTTGCTGAGCTGTAGCCTCCGAAGGAATATTTTTTACCATGTAGAGGATACCAAGCAATCTCACAAAGATTGGATGCTTTCTACCTAAATTTTTGGCTAATTTGCCTAAATTTTGAGTCAAAAATTTGGCATAAGACTCTAGTTTGAGAGGCAGCTTTAAATTATAATAATTAACATTCAGCCCGCTCTCATCATACTTCAATTGAATTTCACCATTCTCCAAAGAATCTCCGTAAAAGTTGCCTAGCAACGGAGCCAAAATCGGTTCATGACTACTAGCAAAAGGAGAATTCCAGGCGAGATCAAAGTAGTCAACATAGTTTGAATCAGGACCATTTTCCAGCACATCCATTAGATACTTATTTTCGCTGTCATAAGCCATATGGTTGGGGACAATATCCTGCAACCAACCGATGCTGCGCTGTTGTAAATCCTGGACTAAGGCTTCAAAAGCTTCCTGGGTTCCTAATTCTGGATTTAATACAGTGGGATCAACAATATCATATCCGTGGGTACTTCCTGCTCTTGCTTTAAAGATGGGAGAAGCATAAAGGTCAGAAATTCCGAGTTCCGCTAGATAATTTGTAATTGCTTTTGCTAAGTCAAAGCCAAATGCGGAATTGAACTGAATTCGATAAGTTGCTGTTGGAATTCTCATATCAGTTACCAGTTATTATTTATCATTTATTATTTCTCAAGTTTCAAGTATCAGCGAACAAAGATAACTGCTCGCTGATTCCTGTTTACAGATTACTGTCCACTGCTTTCGTAAACTGCGAAACTCTGAGAACGCAGGGTTAATTCTTGTCCATTGCTCAGTTTTTCTGGTAAAAGGGAACCAGAACCTTGCCACTTTTCATCGGCAGAATCTAAAATTTTCCGACCGCCGTTAACCGGAAAGTTAGGGGTAAAAGTGGAATCGCTTTGGTTAAAGTTCATGAGGCAAAGTATTTGGTTATCTTCACTCCACCTGCGCCACCACACAATTTTCTCAGCTTCAAGAAAGCCTACTTCCATATTTTGGCGCTCTCGTTTCACTAAAGCTGGAATTGTGTTTCGTAAAGAGATGAGGTGTTGATACAACGACCAAAGAGCTTGGTGTTTTCCTTCTTTGCGTTTTTCCCAATTCAACTTGCTCTTGAGAAAGGTTTCAGTAGATTCTGGATCGGGCGGTTCTCCTTGAGCATGAAATGCAGCAAATTCTTGTTTCCGCCCTTGCCTAACTGCTCTAATTAAATCGGGATCAGAGTGACTGACAAAGTAGATAAAAGGTGCGTCTTCCCCATACTCTTCACCCATAAATAAAAGAGGAATATATGGAGAGAGTAACAGAGCACCAGCAGCTAGTTTCTGAGCCTCAAAGGATACGAGGTGCGATAACCGCTCACCCAGCATTCTATTACCGACTTGGTCATGATTCTGGATACAGATGACAAACTGATTGAAAGGGCGATCGCCCGCTGAGTTCCCATGAAAGCGTTGGCGATGGGGTGAATACTTCCAGTCATACACAAACGTATCCTGGTAAGCCTTTGCCAGGTGTTCGCACTTGCCAAAATCTGAGTAATACCCTGTCTGTTCCTCTGTGAGCAACGCGTGCAGGGCATGATGGAAGTCATCGCTCCACTGCGCGTCAATTCCGTGTCCCCCTGACTCCACAGGACGAACCACTCGGGGATCATTTAAGTCACTCTCTGCAATCAAATAAAGTTTTCGCCCCTGTTGCTGCCCAAGATCTGCAACATTTTCTGCCAGTTCTTCTAAAAAATGTTTAGCGCCTAAATCGTAGATTGCGTGAACGGCATCTAGACGTAGCCCATCAATATGATAATCCCGCAGCCAGTACAGAGCATTTTGAATAAAAAAGTTACGCACATTATCGCTTTGGGCATCATCAAAATTCATGGCACTGCCCCAAGGAGTGCGATAAGTCTCCGTAAAATAGGGACCAAAGTGGCTCATGTAATTGCCTTCTGGACCAAAGTGGTTATAAACCACATCCAGAATTACCGCAATTCCCTGTTGGTGACACGCATCAACCAGACGCTTTAACCCATCGGGACCACCATAAGAGTTTTGGACTGCAAACGGATAAACGCCATCATAACCCCAGTTGCGATCGCCCGGAAATTGAGCCACTGGCATGATTTCTATCGCGTTCACCCCTAGCTCTTGTAAATCCTTAAGTCGGGAAATAATTGCCTCAAAAGTTCCTTCCGGGGTGAAGGTACCAACGTGCAATTCGTAAATAATCATGCTTTCTAAAGGAATGCCAGACCAATTGCTGTCATTCCAAGTAAAGCTGTGATCAATCACCTGTGAAGGACCATGTACATCCAAAGCCTGGAAATTTGAGGCTGGATCGGGTCTCGATTCCCCATTATTTAATTGGTAGAAGTACTGTGTTCCTGGTTGAATGTCATCAGTAGTAAGGTGCCAGTAGCCCCCTTCCTGCTGCTGCATGGGGACTATGCGTTCCTGGGGCGAGACTATTTTTACCGTAGCTGCTTCTGCATTCGGTGCCCAAACCCTAAATTCACAACGACTGTCACCTAAATAATGAGCGCCAATTCTCATACGAAGTCCTGAGTCCTGAATTGAAGAATTCTGAGTGAGGGAGATCAGGAAAACGAGGAAGAATAATAGTTGTTCTTTTGCTTCCTCATTTTCCTAGTCTCTTGCGTTTATCCAAACCGACGTAGTACGACCATTGAGCGAGCTACAACTGGCACTGCTTGAGTCCCCGTGTAACGTCTTTCCTCTGTAACGAAGCGAGGCTCCTTCGTGTCAATCACAACATCCCATTCTCTATGCTGCATTCCCTCTGGTAGGGAAAACTCTATCGTGTCATAGTGGGCGTTAAAGAATAGGAGAAAACTATCATCGCTGATGCGCTCGCCTTTAGGACCAACACTGGGAAGTTGGTTGCCATCCAAGAAAACTCCAACCGATTTAGCATAACCAACGTCCCATTGTTCCTGAGTCATCTCAGAGCCATCAGGGTTAAACCAAGCGATATCACTGATACTCTTTCCGTAGATCGGTCTGCCTTGAAACCACTTGCGCCGCCGAAACACTGGGTGCTGTTTTCGGAAGTAGACTAGCTCGCGGGCAAAATTTACCAGATCCTGGTTTCCCTGTGGCAACTCCCAATCGAACCAGGAGATTTCATTGTCTTGACAATAAGCATTGTTGTTGCCCTTTTGAGTCCGCCCAATTTCATCTCCCCCTACTATCATCGGGATACCTTGGGACAGCATCAAAGTTGCTAAGAAGTTCCGTCGGAGGCGTTCCCGCAATTCCAACACTTCTGGATCATCGGTTTCACCTTCAGCCCCACAATTCCAAGAGCGGTTGTGGCTTTCCCCATCCCGGTTGTCTTCCCCGTTAGCTTCGTTGTGTTTCTCGTTGTAGCTCACAAGGTCGTTCAGGGTAAAGCCATCGTGTGCTGTGATGAAGTTAACACTCGCATTAGGTCGCCGTCCGTTCAACGCATACAGATCCGGGCTACCCGTGAAACAGTAAGCAAATTGTCCCAAGCTTTCATCAATACCACGCCAGAAGTCCCGCACCGTATCGCGATACCTGCCATTCCACTCAGACCACAGAACTGGGAATTGACCCACTTGATAACCACCAGTTCCCAGATCCCAAGGTTCGGCAATCAGCTTTACACCAGCCAGCACAGGGTCTTGGTGAATAATGTCAAAGAAAGCTGCCAGACTATTCACTTCATAGAGTTCTCGTGCCAAAGCCGAGGCTAAGTCGAAGCGGAACCCATCTACGTGCATCTCCAACACCCAATACCGCAAGCTATCCATGATTAATTTTAGGACTTGCGGTTGGCGCACGTATAGAGAATTACCGCAACCTGTATAGTCCATGTAGTAACGCTGGTCGTTCTCTACCAGACGGTAATAAATGGCATTATCGATGCCTCGCAGCGTGAGTGTAGGACCTAAATGGTTGCCTTCTCCCGTATGGTTGTAGACCACATCCAGAATGACCTCAATTCCGGCACGATGCAGTGCTTTGACCATCTCTTTGAACTCAGTAACCTGCTCTCCCACTGTTCCAGATGAACTGTAGCCGGAGTAGGGAGCAAAATAATTGACCGAGTCATAGCCCCAATAATTCTTTAACCCCTTGCTAACAAGATGTCCCGGATGCGACAAAAAGTGATGCACGGGCATAAGTTCAACTGCTGTGATCCCAAGCCTTTGGAGATGTTCAATTGCTGCGGGATGCCCAAGCCCAGCATAAGTACCGCGTAGTTCTTCCGGCATATCTGGATGCAGCTTGGTAAAGCCCTTGACGTGAGTTTCATAAATCACAGTTTCGTGCCAAGGGGTTCGCAGCAGATCGTCACCCTCCCAATCAAAGGACTGATCGATCACAACAGACTTTGGCATCAAATGGGCGCTATCTAGTTCTGAGAAAGATAAATCCTCTTCAGGAGAGTCCCAAGAGTAGCCAAAAAGTTCTGGACCATTGCCAATGTCGCCATCAATCGCTTTCGTATATGGGTCAATCAGCAGTTTATTAGGGTTGAAGCGATGACCCTCGCTTGGTGAATAAGGACCATGCACTCTATACCCATACCGTTGTCCTGGTCCTACTCCTGGCAGATAACCGTGCCAAACGAAGTTGCTTACTTCAGTCAGGGCGATGCGTGTTTCATTATCTTCTTTATCAAATAAACAAAGCTCGACACCTGTTGCGTTTTCCGAAAACAAAGCGAAGTTTGTACCTTTACCATCCCAGGTTGCCCCTAAGGGATAAACGTTACCGGGCCAGAGCGCTACGAACATAGATAAATCTCGAATAAAACTTTAGTTGTACAAAAAACTTTGAAGCGCAGCTTCTGCTCATTATTTGCTACAAACAATTCATTTTGAGTCTACCTTTAGGAGGATGTTCTGAGATGAAACTAGGTAGAAATCTCCATTGTGTAGATATACGTCTTTGGAAATAAAGAGCTTTGTTGTAGCATAACACTAGAACTTAGCGTACTAAATTCTTATTTGCCCTAATTGGTAAAAAATGCTACAGAACTAACACTTTATGATTGCGTTTGCAAACCATTCCAAAATTCTGAAACGCCTGGAGATTAACTACAAAAGCGTACTTTGTGTATGGTCTTGTGGTTTGCATAACTGCATAACTAACGAGAACAGCGCAAATCTTACACATGACAACAACAGGGAACTATTAAACAGCAGATGCAGCAATGATCCCCTTGCCCCAATGTCTGCATATACATGACATTGCCCATCACTAACAATCCTGCGATTTCGCAAAGCGCAGTGCCTTTTGGGCGATGGCGCAAAGCCCAGCATCGGAGGCGATCGCATAGATCAACCAATTCGGGTAGTCATACCATCATGCTTTAAATACTTGCTTGATGGAGTTTGTCTGCTAGTAGGCACGAAGGAAGTTAATTTTGGAATGCCTGAAAACATTTTATTTTTCCATAAATAAATTCAGCAATTATTATATTTTCTTACAGTAACTTGAGCTTAGTATTCCTTTGTCAGCCCTAAGAAAGAAGAATTTGGTATGCTACTGGATGGTTATTTTTTGAAAAAAAATGTGTTCTAAATCACAAAATCCTGGAATACTATCTTTACTACTTACTTTACTACTTAAACTTTTTTCATCCGCCATTGCTGAAAGTAATATTTGCTACATCACTTCTGAAAAATTTCTGTGTTGAGACAAATGGTATAAATTCAAACTGATTTTTTTTTGGAATGATAACAGATTAATTATTCATAACAAATGAGAAATCAACTTATGGATGGAAGTAAAACGCTGTTCCTAAAACAGTATAAGTGATCAGTAACAAAACGCCTTCTAACCAATTGGAACGACCATCGTTGCTAATTGAATTTGTAATCAATACAGCCATAGCAACGGCTACAAGTTCAAAAGGATTAAAGCTTAAATTCATTGGTTGACCCAATACCCAACCAATCAAAACTAAAATAGGAGCTACAAACAGGGCAATTTGTAAACTAGATCCTATAGCTACAGCAACAGCCAAGTCCATCTTATTTTTGGTGGCGAACGTGATACAAGTTATATATTCTACGAATCCGCCAAAAAGAGGAATAAGGATTACACCTGTAAATAGACTAGTCAAACCTAGAGTAGAAATAGCTTTTTCCAAACTTTCAACAAGAATATCAGAGACGAATACAAGTCCTAAAGTACAAGTTAATAAAACAGCAACCTGTAACCCTAAATTAACTTTATGTGTATTGGATTCATTACTATCATTATCAACATCTCCAAGAAAATCTGTAGGTGTAGAAGTTTTCATTGAGAATAATAGCATTAAACCGTAAAAAATAAGTAATAATATTGATGCTGCGTAGGAAAAATAATTTAAAGTGGAGGGCGGCAAACCATCAGAAGTAAATTGGATGGCAGCAGGTGTTAACAAAACAATTACCGCTAAAGTTAAAGAAGAACCATTGAGACGAGCTACAGCAGGTTGAAAACTTTGTTCACTGAAGCGCAACCCGCCAACGAGAATAGCAAGCCCTAATGCTAAGAGCAAATTGGCAATTATTGAGCCTGTTAAGCTAGCTTTTACCACATCAACTAAACCAGCCCGTAGAGCAACAATTGCGATAATCATCTCAGTAGCATTGCCAAAAGTAGCATTAAGTAGACCTCCTAAAGATGGACCAATAACAGTTGCAATCTCTTCAGTCGAGTTAGCTATCAACGCTGCCAAAGGAATAATTGCTAGACCAGAAGTAACAAAGATGATTAAAGGATTTAAATGCAGTGATTGTGCAAGAATTGAAATTGGCACAAAAACCAGCATCGATAATAGAAGTATATTTTTATTTTTCATAACGAAAAGTGTATAAAGTTTCTGAATTTGCGGAGCAATATGAGGCACCTAACCTTTGAGAGTAAGGGACTTAAGTCTTGATAAGTCGCCTCAACCACAAAAAGTTCCTGTCATGCCAAGCGAAGTACTAGTGTTATCAGCATCTCTAGCCAGTCTTGCAGTTGTTGCAAAATCTTGTACTCTTCTTTATAGATTCTTTATGGATTGTCTGTTTATCTGGTCTACTGTGGTTAATCATGAAATTATTACTTGCATTGCTGATAATTCATTGAAACGCAACGCAACCATAAATCTCTCTAGCACCAAAACAGTTTGCTTACTAGACGTCGTTGGTACGCGTTGACAGAAGCAAGATATAACTCTCTTTGCTCTGGTAATGCATCTATCTATAGTAAACTTCTAGTAAAAGTCTAAAAACTCTTGATGTCAGTCTGGTATCTAAGCTTGTTGCACGACGTACAGAGTGGCTAACCATATTGCTTGAGGGTAAGCTCGTCTAGTGTAGATGGTTGCCTATTGATGGCTATGGCAAGAGCGATCGCCCAAAGGGCGGCTCCTCCGGAGCATAGCTTTCTTAGTAGCCGAGACGCTACCCGCCAAGAGTCCCTGTTTGCAGGATTTACGGCGCTGGGGTTCTTTACATTGGACAAGAACAGAATTTTACTCCAGTTGCTTTGAGTAGTTAAGACAAACTTGCTGTAGGAGGATTCAATTGTTGAACAATCCAATCTCTAACTACTAGGTAAACTTCATCAGCCACTTCATCAAGACCATGAGTAGCATTGGGATACAAAATCAGACGCTTGGGTTCAAGGGCAATATCATAGACGTGTTCCGAACACTGAGGCGGTAGTACTTGGTCGTTGGTGCCATGCATCAGTAACAACGAGAACCGCGTTGCAAGTTCAGTGGCAGGCTCTGTACCGTATGACTGCGTAGCTAGCGTAACAACAGTACGCACATCTGGGGACTGAGCAGCAGCTTGGATAACCACTGCACCACCAAACGAGTGACCAACCAAAGCAAACTCTTTGATACCCTCATCCTGCAAATATGTAAGACCTGCTAAAACATCTAAGATAGATTCCTCCAAATCTGTTGGATTGCGGTAGCGCACTCGCAGAGAAGCTATGCCTTCTTTCCTCAGAACCTCACAGAGCAACGGGTACAGTCTACGAACGGGTGTATCCCAGTCACCACCGACACCCCCAACCCAAATTACCGCCTTTTCGGCAGCCTCTCGCGGATAGTAGCGACAATGAATAGTACCTCGGCTCGTTGTCAGTTAATACTTCTGGTTTCCATGCCATCCATAATAGCGATTGCCCGAAGGGCACTGGGCAGAGCGCAATCGCTAAATCATATTCATGCTCAAACATCCGTCCTGCGATTTCATGAGTCTTAAGTTGATGCCATTCATCCTCAATCCTATTCATGTGTGAGCAATATTGGGGCAGAAAAAACAGGAATAAGCCGTTTCATTCAAACCGGAAAAACTGCGGTGCCTCATTACTAAGCGCGTTACTAAGCGCGTTCCTTTAGCGCCAACGATCTAAGCGCTTTGATGCCCAAACCTGAGATTTTGGAGGCATGCAGCAGTATTTATACATGGGCGGTTTTTCCTCTGGCTCGGCAGATTTTTCAATCGTTGTGACCCAACCCTTGTTCTGCCAACGTTGCCACTGCTGCTGAGTTAAATGACTGGTATGTAAAGAGCCATTGTCTTGGACAATAACAGTCAATCTCCCTGTTTGGGTAAGTGTCTCAAACGCTTTATCGGCAATCCAGTCGATGACTTTGATGTAACTTTCACGCTTTGAAACCACCATAGGCAAGTGCGTATTCAAAGCTATTGTCCGGTTGCCATAGTCCCAAAATGCTGATACGCTTGCCACGTCGCTGTGTCTGCTCCAACCGTTTTTGCGTTCCAATCCGACTGTAACTATAGCTGACTGGACTCCACAAGCAACAGCCTGATTCCAGCGCGATACTTGAGTTCGATGTGACCATCATCTGCCGCCAATTGAGCGCGTGTCCAAGTCGGCTTGTTTCAACCGCTTTTGTTCAAGATCTTGTTTGCCTCGATGACTATGCCGAGTACGCTTCCATCGAAAGCCCTTTTTTGAAGTATAATGTCGCAACCGCCTCGGGCTGAGCTGAAACTGACGTTCCTGTGTCAGCTTTTGTGCCAATTGAGGGCTGCTATAGGCACGAGGGTCTTGCTCAATCCACTGTTCTACAGTTTGCAAATCCTCTTGTTGCCATCAACGCGATCGCTCCTCTTCCCGGCGGTTTCCATAACCCCCCTAAGCCATTGCTTTCCCAGCGTTTCAGGGTTGCCCTAACTGTATGCTCGTGACACTCAAAAATCTTAGCAATAGCGGGCACTACCCATCCTTGAGCGTTGAGTCGCAACATATGAGCGCGAGCGCGTGTACCTTGAGGTACTGTAGTCGCAACCCGTAATTCTGATAGGGTGCGGTCTTCTTCACCAGACAATAGGATGTGACTTGGTGCAGGCATATAGAGCGCTGACTCAAGGAATCTATACCTTTTCCCTATCTTACATTTCATTGAAGCCATCTACTTAGTACTACTAAGTTGCGTTCATACATGTTAACCCTTTCTCCCTTCTCCGCCTTGTCTCCTTTGTCCCAACAACTGCCTCATATCTTGGAACGCAACTCTGTATGTATAAAGACTAGCGAGCAAACCGTTAACAGTGGTAAGAGCTACCCAAAAAGAAAAACTCGTGCAGCAATCATGCTGAAGTCCGCTTTCCAGCCCAAACAGGCAAAATTTACTTGTTATGGTAAAAAAGTGTTGAACAAAGCAAAGCTCCAAGACACGCTGAACCAAAAAAAGAGTGTCAGCAACAAGCAAGCTTCAAAATTTTGAGCTATTTTAGATAAGGAGTGGCACAAAAGCGCACTCACTAGCCGAAAAAATCAAGGGTCAGAAAAAAGTTTGAATTGCCCCTTGACAAAAAAAAAAGTGGTGGCTAGACTAGATTAAGTGTGAAGAAAGAAAACACACGCCGAACCAAGACAAAACAATAGTTTGAAAGCCAAAAGCAGCAAAAATCCTCGTCAAAGAAATCAAGTCAACGGGGGAACCCGAAGACAAAAAAAACAAAGATAGGGTTTCGGAAATTTATTTCCGGGAGCTTAGACAAACTCAAAACAAAACGGAGAGTTTGATCCTGGCTCAGGATGAACGCTGGCGGTATGCTTAACACATGCAAGTCGAACGGGCTCTTCGGAGCTAGTGGCGGACGGGTGAGTAACGCGTGAGAATCTGGCTTCAGGTTCGGGACAACAGTTGGAAACGGCTGCTAATACCGGATGTGCCCTTGGGTGAAAGATTTATCACCTGAAGATGAGCTCGCGTCTGATTAGCTAGTAGGTGTGGTAAGAGCGCACCTAGGCGACGATCAGTAGCTGGTCTGAGAGGATGATCAGCCACACTGGGACTGAGACACGGCCCAGACTCCTACGGGAGGCAGCAGTGGGGAATTTTCCGCAATGGGCGAAAGCCTGACGGAGCAATACCGCGTGAGGGAGGAAGGCTCTTGGGTTGTAAACCTCTTTTCTCAGGGAAGAAAGATGACGGTACCTGAGGAATAAGCATCGGCTAACTCCGTGCCAGCAGCCGCGGTAATACGGAGGATGCAAGCGTTATCCGGAATGATTGGGCGTAAAGCGTCCGCAGGTGGCAATGTAAGTCTGCTGTCAAAGCGTCTGGCTCAACCAGATAAAGGCAGTGGAAACTACATAGCTAGAGTAAGGTAGGGGTAGAGGGAATTCCTGGTGTAGCGGTGAAATGCGTAGAGATCAGGAAGAACACCGGTGGCGAAAGCGCTCTGCTGGACCTAAACTGACACTGAGGGACGAAAGCTAGGGGAGCGAATGGGATTAGATACCCCAGTAGTCCTAGCCGTAAACGATGGATACTAGGCGTTGCCCGTATCGACCCGGGCAGTGTCGTAGCTAACGCGTTAAGTATCCCGCCTGGGGAGTACGCAGGCAACTGTGAAACTCAAAGGAATTGACGGGGGCCCGCACAAGCGGTGGAGTATGTGGTTTAATTCGATGCAACGCGAAGAACCTTACCAGGGCTTGACATGTCCGGAATCCTCTTGAAAGAGAGGAGTGCCTTCGGGAGCCGGAACACAGGTGGTGCATGGCTGTCGTCAGCTCGTGTCGTGAGATGTTGGGTTAAGTCCCGCAACGAGCGCAACCCTCGTTCTTAGTTGCCAGCATTAAGTTGGGCACTCTAAGGAGACTGCCGGTGACAAACCGGAGGAAGGTGGGGATGACGTCAAGTCAGCATGCCCCTTACGCCCTGGGCTACACACGTACTACAATGCTATGGACAAAGGGCAGCAAGCCAGCGATGGCAAGCAAATCTCGTAAACCATGGCTCAGTTCAGATCGCAGGCTGCAACTCGCCTGCGTGAAGGTGGAATCGCTAGTAATTGCAGGTCAGCATACTGCAGTGAATTCGTTCCCGGGCCTTGTACACACCGCCCGTCACACCATGGAAGCTGGTCACGCCCGAAGTCGTTACCCTAACCTTTCGAGGAGGGGGACGCCGAAGGTAGGACTGGTGACTGGGGTGAAGTCGTAACAAGGTAGCCGTACCGGAAGGTGTGGCTGGATCACCTCCTTTTTAGGGAGACCCACTTTTCAGTGAACAAGAAACAGTGAACAGTTAACAGTGAACAAAAGATAACTGTTAATTGATAACTGATAACTGAAAAGACATCCCTCGGTCGGTCGAGGAAAAGTGATTGGCTTTCAAACTATCATTGGTTCTTTTCCAAGTCGGACAAAGAAAACCGAACAACAAAGTACGGTTGTGAGTGGGTAAACAGTCAAATCGATTGTGACACTCAAAAATGGCGACTGCAAGTATTGCTAAAAAGCAATAATTGATTCGAGAAATTGCTTCAGCAATCTTGTTTGAAACAGCAAGACTGCTGGAAAAATATCCAGCCAGAACCTTGAAAACTGCATAGTAACGCGAAGCAGGTAGACACAGACATTGTATGATTGCATAAATGAAAGTGTTTGCTTTTCATAGATATCACCAATTGTGAAGTGGTCAAGCGAATAAGGGCTAATGGTGGATACCTAGGCACACAGAGGCGAAGAAGGACGTGGTGACCGACGAAACGCTCCGGGGAGCTGGAAGCAAGCGACTGAGCCGGAGATATCCGAATGGGGCAACCCTATAATACTGCCTGTTGAATATATAGACAGGTTAGAGCCAACCCAGCGAATTGAAACATCTTAGTAGCTGGAGGAAAAGAAATCAATCAGAGATTCCCCAAGTAGTGGTGAGCGAACGGGGAAGAGCCTAAACCAACGAGCTTGCTTGTTGGGGTAGTGGGACAGCAATATCGAATCTGGCGGTTAGACGAAGCAGCTAAATACTGCACCAAAGAAGGTGAGAGTCCTGTAGTCGAAAACTTAAGGATAGTAGCTGAATCCCGAGTAGCATGGGACACGTGAAATCCCATGTGAATCAGTCTCGACCACGAGATAAGGCTAAATACTACTGTGTGACCGATAGTGAACCAGTACCGCGAGGGAAAGGTGAAAAGAACCCCGATAAGGGGAGTGAAATAGAACATGAAACCATTAGCTTACAAGCAGTGGGAGGACGATTCAACGTCTGACCGCGTGCCTGTTGAAGAATGAGCCGGCGAGTTATAAGCACTGGTAGGTTAAGTCACGGACGTAGCCAAAGCGAAAGCGAGTCTGAAAAGGGCGCTGATCAGTGTTTATAGACCCGAACCCGGGTGATCTAACCATGTCCAGGATGAAGCTTGGGTAACACCAAGTGGAGGTCCGCACCGACCGATGTTGAAAAATCGGCGGATGAGGTGTGGTTAGGGGTGAAATGCCAATCGAACCCGGAGCTAGCTGGTTCTCCCCGAAATGTGTTTAGGCGCAGCGGTAACGAATATATCTGGGGGGTAAAGCACTGTTGAGGTGCGGGCTGGGAGACCGGTACCAAATCTCGACAAACTCAGAATACCCAGAGCACACGTTGCCAGTGAGACGGTGGGGGATAAGCTTCATCGTCAAGAGGGAAACAGCCCAGACCACCAGCTAAGGTCCCGAAATCATCGCTAAGTGGCAAAGGAGGTGGGAGTGCACAGACAACCAGGAGGTTTGCCTAGAAGCAGCCACCCTTGAAAGAGTGCGTAATAGCTCACTGGTCAAGCGCTCCTGCGCCGAAAATGAATGGGACTAAGCGATGTACCGAAGCTGTGGACTTAGAAATAAGTGGTAGGGGAGCGTTCCGTAGTAGAGAGAAGCACTAGCGGCAAGCAGGTGTGGACGAAACGGAAGTGAGAATGTCGGCTTGAGTAGCGCAAACATTGGTGAGAATCCAATGCCCCGAAACCCCAAGGGTTCCAGAGCCAGGTTCGTCCACTCTGGGTTAGTCGGGACCTAAGGCGAGGCTGAAAAGCGTAGTCGATGGACACAGGGTCAACAATCCCTGACTATTAAGCCGGAGCATGCACTGGACGCATAAAGATAAGCTACACCCTGACTGGATTGGGAGCTTTCTACGGAAAGCGCGTAGTGAAAATAGTGCCAAGAAAAGCGGTGTATGTGATGAAAGCTTAGTACCCGTACCCCAAACCGACACAGGTGGGGGGGTAGAGAATACTAAGGGGCGCGAGATAACTCTCTCTAAGGAACTCGGCAAAATGGCCCCGTAACTTCGGAAGAAGGGGTACCCGAGCAATCGGGTCGCAGTGAAGAGGCCCAGGCGACTGTTTACCAAAAACACAGGTCTCCGCCAACTCGTAAGAGGAAGTATGGGGGCTGACGCCTGCCCAGTGCCGGAAGGTTAAGGAAGTTGGTCAGGGGTTCGCCCTAAAGCTGACGACTGAAGCCCCGGTGAACGGCGGCCGTAACTATAACGGTCCTAAGGTAGCGAAATTCCTTGTCGGGTAAGTTCCGACCCGCACGAAAGGCGTAACGATCTGGGCACTGTCTCGGAGAGAGACTCGGCGAAATAGGAATGTCTGTGAAGATACGGACTACCTGCACCTGGACAGAAAGACCCTATGAAGCTTTACTGTAGCCTGGAATTGGGTCCGGGCTTGGCTTGCGCAGGATAGGTGGGAGGCATTGATTCACTCCTTGTGGGGAGTGAGGAGCCAACGGTGAGATACCACTCTGGCGAAGCTAGGATTCTAACCGATTTCCGTAATCCGGAAACGAGACAGTTTCAGGTGGGCAGTTTGACTGGGGCGGTCGCCTCCTAAAAGGTAACGGAGGCGCACAAAGGTTCCCTCAGCACGCTTGGAAACCGTGCGTTGAGTGTAAAGGCAATAAGGGAGCTTGACTGCAAGACCAACAAGTCGAGCAGGGTGGAAACACGGTCTTAGTGATCCGACGGCACAGCGTGGAATGGCCGTCGCTCAACGGATAAAAGTTACTCTAGGGATAACAGGCTGATCTCCCCCAAGAGTCCACATCGACGGGGAGGTTTGGCACCTCGATGTCGGCTCATCGCAACCTGGGGCGGAAGTACGTCCCAAGGGTTGGGCTGTTCGCCCATTAAAGCGGTACGTGAGCTGGGTTCAGAACGTCGTGAGACAGTTCGGTCCATATCCGGTGCAGGCGTAAGAGTATTGAGAGGAGCCCTCCTTAGTACGAGAGGACCGGGAGGGACGCACCGCTGGTGTACCAGTTATCGTGCCAACGGTAAACGCTGGGTAGCCAAGTGCGGAGCGGATAACCGCTGAAAGCATCTAAGTGGGAAGCCCACCTCAAGATGAGTACTCTCACAGCAATAAGCTGGTAAGGTCACAGGAAGAACACCTGTTGATAGGCGGACGGTGTAAGTGCAGTGATGTGCTCAGCCAACCCGTGCTAATAGACCGAGGGCTTGACTTCAACAACATTGGTACAATTCGCGTGACTATGCAGCCTTCAGGGTTTTGAATCAGTTCTCAGTTAACAGTTATCAGTGAACATGATGCCTGATAACTGTTAACTGTTAACTGACCACTGTTTTTCCTGGTGCCTATGGCGCGGTGGAACCACTCTGACCCCATCCCGAACTCAGTTGTGAAACGCTGCTGTGGCGACGATAGTTGGCGGGTAGCTGCCTGTGACAATAGCTCGGTGCCAGGACTATTTTTAAAAGCAAAAAGCCTCTTTCTAAAGAAGGAGGCTTTTGCTTTGATATTCTCTAGTCCTAAGCTATCCAATGCCAACGGGCAAAGTTAAGGGCGTAGTGTGCGACCAATAAAGCGAACCAAGGTAACATGGGGTATCCCCAATGGGGATGGTAGTAAAACGGCAAGCCAAGCGCAAGTGATAGCGACACGATAGTATAAGCGAAGCGGCAGATGGAACCGAGGCTCCAGAGGATACAATCAGTGCCAACGAGCAAAAGCCGTAGATCATAGTTCCAAATAAAGAGAACGGACACCAAGCCATCACAGCAGTTGCCCACTTTGCAGCACTAATGCCATAACGCTCTTCTGCCCAACGATACAAAAGTAAGAGTGCACCAAGGAACGCTAGGTTGTTTACAAGTGTACCCACTACTTCAAACGGTAAGCCCAGCATCATGATTCGGCAAACGATCAATCGAAAGAGGGGAAAGAACGCAATAGAATGCTGCTGTCCATCATTGGCATAGTCGTAGCCTACAGTGGCAATCTTCCGATACCACCTACCGTCCCAGTGTGAGAACAATCGACTATTAACTATTGACGCGCGATGGTGCCACTGTGAGTCTATCCAGAACTCAGTTGTGAAACCCTGCTCTGGCAAAGATGAGCCTTCCTAGCTATACCTTTATGGCATTAGTTGCGATTAGTGGTAAACGCTCATTCGCGAAATGTAACAAAGTAGTGCAACTACCCCCCACAAAAGTAGGGTTTGCACCTCCGCAAAGTCCATGCTGTCAAGTTACGTTAGAGAAGTGTCAAGCGAAGCAAAAAATTTAACGTAATTCTTTGAAAGGAAACCGGAAATTAATGATGAGTTTCACATTTTTTCAAACATAGTGAAACTATTTGGGGCAAAAGTATGGTTTCCCCCTGATGTCGGATTTCAACTAGAAGCCCTATTCCTTAGAAGGGGAGCAGGGCTTTTAAGTTATAGGTCTTTTAGTTAGCGTGAAAAAACAAATTTTTGCAGCAGGACTTGCTCTTTTATCTGCCATTATGGTTGCACTCGTAGCTCCAATGCAAAGCTCTAATACAGTACAAATTTCTCATCAAGTCAATCAACTTTACGTCTTTGGCGACAGTCTCTCGGATGTTGGCAATGTATTACAAGCCACGGGGGGAGCCTATCCCCCCAGCCCTCCCTACTTTCAAGGGCGTTATTCCAATGGTTCGGTTTGGGTGGAATACCTTGCCTCTAATCTGGGATTAACCCCGAAGCAAAACACCAACTTTGCCTATGGTGGTGCAACCACGGGAAGCGCCAGCATAAATGGAGTACCAGGTCTGTTAGCGCAAGTTCAGAGTTTTACAAAAGCCCACCGGGACATTAATCCGAATGCGCTTTATGTATTGTGGGGAGGTGCAAATGATTATCTTCACGGTGCGACCACGAATTCCACGCTGTCGAGCGAAAATTTATCGAGAGCGGTTCAGTTTCTCTCGAAAGCAGGCGCTAAAAAAATCTTGGTTGCTAACTTACCGGATTTGGGAAAACTTCCAAGCACAAACAATAGTTCTTATTCTAGTGCCCTCAGTTCTTTGACTGCCGCCCATAATCTCAGCTTGGCTAAGTCCTTGGATGTGCTCAAGCAGGAGTTAGGTTCTGACACTCAGATTATCGAACTAGATGTCTACTCCTTGTATCAACAAGCCATTACAGATCCAGCAAAATTTGGTCTCACGAATGTGACTAGCGCTTGTTTAAACAATGCTGCTAGCTGTAACAATCCAAACAAGTTTTTGTTTTGGGACGGCATTCATCCAACAACTGCAGCTCATCAAATATTAGCAAAAACAGCTCTAAAAGCGCTTAAGACGAAGCTTTCGCTTCCTCCTCGTTCGGAACTTTTGCGCTAACTTAGTGCTAGGTGTTGGGACGCTATAGGGGTTACCCTACGGTGAGCCCTGTTAAAACTACTGTTCTAATTTAGAGTATTTATTAATTTCCAAATAGTTCTCCCAGAAAGCTTTATTAGTAAGTTCAGGTAAGGTCTTTCTGTAGAGCTGCTTAAGAGTGGAAAAGTTAAAGAATATTTTGAAAGATATTGCTATTGTCTTCACAAAAACTCTAAAGAATTCCAATCGAGAAATTCTAACGACAAACCCTTCTTCATTGATTAAGTTATAATACAAAGCTTTTCTAGCTCTAAAAACATTAATAGCTCTGTAACCTTGTATCGGAACAACTCTATATCCCTTTTTAGCTAATTTATCATCTTTATGAAATAGTAAGTAAGGCAAAAGATGACCATTTAATGTGATTAATATTATCCCACGGTGCAGAATATTTTCTGTCTCACAAACGCTTTCCTCATACTTGCCATATACAAAAGGTAACTCTGGATTTTTTACAGCTTTCTCTCCCATGCTTAAAACTTCCAAGTTTTTCTTTTCAGGGTCAATTGCTTTCAAATAGTCAGGATCCTCTAGCATAACCGAGGCTGCTTGTAGAATAAAATTTGCACTTTTATATCTGTAAGAAAATGCTTCTATGAGACTAAAATTAAAAAATTTCTTGATTGCATCTACTTTCCTGAAGCTATCATAATATAGCAGAATTAAAATCATTTCGTTCTTTTTAGAGTAATAAATTGGTAGAGGAGAACATTTATTTTCAAATGACTCATCCCATACACATATTCCATTTAAATTTATAATTTTTAGCTTTAACCTTATAGGCAGTTCTATGTCATCTGCTCTTATAAAAAATGGATAGGGTAGACTAAAATGATCTATAATTTCTGTAGGAAAGCAAAATAGCCACCACCCATTGTAGTTAATGTGTTCCTCAACTTCGTTGAATAAAAGATTTTTTACAAGTCTTAGATCAAGGTCAGGCTTTACTCTGACAATTTCATTATCCCATATAGCCCCATTTTCATGCTGAATGTACTTACCATCTAGCTGTAACATACTATCACAAATACATAGGTTATTTTCATTAATAACCCTTTGAAAGTTGTAAATACGTTCAAATGCTTCTGGTGCTACAACAACATCATCATCCATAAATATAATATACTGAAAATAATTTTTTCTTTTTAAGACTTCTAAAATTCCTCTGGTGTACCCTCCACTTCCACCTGCATTTTTATTAGGTATTAAATGTATTATAGAACTCAATATGATTGAGCGCTTTGAATCTACCCGGAGATAGGGTATGTCCCACAATGAAAGAGTCTAGTACCACTGCGCGTTCGTCAAAAGTCAAAAGTCAAAAGTCAAAAAGCTGATTAGGTAGGCTATTCGCTGCTTTGGAATGGTAGCTTTATTTTCGCCGCGTTGTACTAGGCTTGTCTAAATACCTTGCTACCTTGATGTGGTAAGCAAATGACATCGATACCTGACACGTAAAAATATAAATTATGGATACCTTATTAAGCATTGGGATTGGCATTGCTTTGAGCGCCGCTTGTGGCTTTCGGGTGTTTGTACCACCGCTTGTCATGAGTATTGCCGCACTTTATGGACATTTGCAACTTGCACCGGAATTTGAGTGGATTGGAACTTATCCAGCGCTTTTTGCATTTGCTGTAGCGACTTGTATTGAGATTGCCGCTTATTACATTCCCTGGGTTGATCATGCCTTGGATATAGTCTCCACACCGACGGCGATCGCCATCGGCACTTTCATCACCAAAGCTTTGGTTCACGGCACAACTGACCCTTTGCTTGAATGGACAGTAGCAGTCATTGCTGGTGGTGGGGCTGCGGGTATTTTCCAAACCTTGACGGGAATGCTTCGCGTGTCTTCAACAGCACTAACCGGTGGAATTGGTAATCCTGTCGTTTCAACAATTGAAGCAGCCAGTTCGTTTATCTTATCGGTACTGGCTATCTTTGTGCCAATATTAGCTGTGGGATTGGTGGTAACTGGAGTCACCTTCTTGATTCAAAAGGTATTACAAAAAAGAGCGAATATAGGCGAGTCTTAGAAGGTGTTTATCAACTTTTTATTTTGAAGTAAAAATAAGTACAAATCATAACTTTTTCTTAATTTAAAAAAGCTAACAAACGAAAAATATGAGATTGATTGGTTTAAATAGTTGGTTACGACGCTCTCAAGAATTTGTTCTGCTGTTTGACTCAATTGCTGCCGCTAAAGACATTGCTTATATGCTTAACGCTCAGTGGGATGAGTGCAACGGTGTAGTGATGACCAAATGTGACCAGGTAGCTGTTCACACTGCCGCTAGCCTTATGGAAGCTTCATGGTGTTATCAAGGTGCTTCTGTCGCCGTTTTAACTAGATTGACAACTGATGAACTTCTGCGTCGTTATGCAATAGGAGAAAGGAATTTTAGCAATGCGAACTTGAGGTGTGCAGAGCTTTGCGAGCTTAGTTTAAATGAAATTAATCTAAGTTGGGCTAAATTGAGTTTGGCTAACCTCAGTGGGGCTAACCTAAAAAGAGCCAACTTAACAGCAGCAGATATGAGGGAAGCTAACCTACGTGACACAAACTTAAGTGAAACACACCTGGTTAGGGCTAACTTGGTATCAGCAAATTTGTCGGGTGCAGATTTAAGAGGGGCAAATTTGAGTCATTGTTGCTTGAATGATGCCAATTTAAGTGAAGCAGACTTAAGAGGTGCCAATCTGACGCAGGCAGACTTAAGAGGGGCTAACCTAATTGGAACGCTTTTTGATTAGGTGTGTAGACGCCCTCAGCAGAAAGCGTTCTGGAGGGCGTCTAGGATATCCCGACTCTCACCGATGCAGCCAAATCCCTCTAGGCTATTCTCCTGCCGGCTTCGTTCACTTCCTGTGGTGACACTGGTTCCACGAACCCAAAGTAGGCTGCGATCGCTGCCGTTACTGCATGAAACCAGACATTATTCCCAAAGATTGGGATGAGACCGAACATCGTGTTAGCGCCTGGAATCAAACCCAAAACAGCTAGCAATCCATAGGAAATTGCCACAATCTGTGCATATGACCGTGCAAACCCAAAGCTCCAAAAGGCCGCGATACCCAATGCCCCAACTGCTACTTTTATGAGGTTAAATATGACATTGGTTGGAAAAAGACCCAATTGGTAGCCATATCCAGCATCAACTTTGATTGCAGGTGCGTTGTTAGGTAGTGTCAGCAAATTTGGTACAAATCCTGATAGACCGAGGAGCAAAATGAAGATTCCCAAGATTAGAGCAAAGTAGCGCGTTCTCATACTAATACCCTCTGTTGATATAAGCTTGATTTTCTTCAACAAGTAACACTGTTGTTCTTCGGAGTTCCTCTCTCTAAGGAACAAGCTACTGTTAAATTTGCTCGTGTTAATGAATACGAAATATGCAATATCCAATAAGCAGTAAGTCCTTCTCGCGCTTTGCTGCTAATATCGCCAACGTGGAGTTAAATGTGGAAATGCCAAAAGTCACAGTTGCAATCGGACTGAGTGTCTTGGCTATCATTTTAGGTACTCTCATAAGTGGGGCGTATTTTGCCATGATTCAGATGCCAGGGGAAAGCTTCAGGGGTCAGTTGCCTGCACTGACTCAGAAAGAAACCACACTACGAGATGCCCTAAAACGAGATGTGGAAAAGCTTGCCAGTGAGATTGGACAACGTAACTACGTGTACTACAAAGGTTTGGAGGCTGCTGCTGATTTCCTCAAAGCTTCCTTTGCCTCTGCTGGGTACTCAGTCAGACAGCAGGGATACACAATAAACAACCAAACCTACTACAACCTTGAAGTTGAAATTCAAGGGTCAGAACGAGCAAACGAGATTGTGATTATCGGCGGTCATTATGACTCAGTGTCCTTTAGTCCGGGAGCAAACGATAATGGCACTGGTGCTGCAGCTACCCTAGAGCTTGCTCGTCTATTTGCTGGTAAAAAGCCTAAGCGAACCCTTCGCTTTGTCGAGTTTGTCAATGAAGAACCGCCCTTTTTCCAGACAGAAAATATGGGCAGTCTAGTGTATGCCAGACGTTGTAAACAGCGAAAAGAAAAAGTTGTTGCCATGCTTAGCTTGGAAACAATGGGCTATTACTCCGATGAGATTGGCAGCCAGAAATATCCCGCTCCTCTGAGTTCTATTTATCCGTTACAAGGAAATTACATTGGCTTTGTCGGCAATATCAATTCTGGAGGACTGGTTAGGGATGCGATCGCCTCCTTCCGCCGCCATACTCAATTTCCCTCTGAAGGTGCTGCTCTTGCTGGCGAGATTCCTGGCGTTGGCTGGTCAGATCATTGGTCATTCTGGCAGCAGGGCTATCCAGGCGTGATGGTTACAGATACCGCGCCTTTCCGCTATCCTTATTACCACAGCCAAGGAGATACTCCCGACAAAGTTGACTACGAGCGCTTGGCACGAGTCGTTGCTGGCTTGGAGCGTGTCATTGCCGAACTATCAGGACTCAACGAACAGAATCAGTGACATCCTCCCACACTAACCGCAAGCGGTATAGTGTGGGCTTCCAAGGCTTACGCTTTGGTTTTCCTGGTTGCTTTATGAGCGAGATTTCGCCACTTGCCTAGACTGACTTGCATCACCCCCCGGTAGATCGACTGCACAGGCTGTTTGGGTTCCCGTCTGCCCAACGGTACTAATGAGTTTGATTCCTCGATTTCTTATATTTTGACCGGCTGCCACGTCTGTATCTGTTGTATATCCACAGTGAGGGCAGCTATGAACTCTAACGCTCAGGTCTTTTTTAACCGAACCACCACATTCTGGGCATTCCTGAGAAGTCCCCGAAGCCGCAACTTCAGGGCATATTTTCCCACGTTTCCAGCAAACATACTTGACGATGGTTCTGAATTGCCCAAATCCAGCCGTGGCGCATATGCTTGCCAAACAACCCTTTGGCGCTAGTACGATAGTCTAGGTCTTCCATGAAAACCATGTCGCCAGTATCGCAAAGTGCGTGGGCTTGCTTGAAGTGAAAATCCTTCCTGGTGTTGTCAATTTTGTGATGTAGTCGAGCAACTTTTAGTCGTTGTTTTTCGTAATTCTTATAGCCCCCTGGACTGAGGAAAGCTCAAAATTGACCTGCGACTGACCTATCTACTCATAGAAAACCCGCAATGCATGGTTGCGGCGGGCGCGGTATTTTATACAAACAAACCAGCTACTTCGTCTAATACAACCGCGCCCGCCGCAAAGGCGCTCGCCTGCTTGAGTAATTTTCGTGAAACCCCGAACCCCCATTAGATAACGTGAAGCAAAAGCCCTCTCCAAACGGAAGGGGGCTTTTTGCTGTAATATCCTCTGTGTTGCTGAACGTTCAGGCTATGGAGTTGAGGGTTTGGGTGTTGGGGTTTGTCCAGGTGAGGTAGGAGATTGAGGATGGGAATTACCAAACGCGACAGACAAGCTGAGTGCGTAAGCCCAGATTTTAAGCCGTTGCGGAATCATAAATGCCCCAATATTCAATGTTGTGCTTCCTCAACACTGCTTCTGCAGGGTGAATCTCTTCATCAGAGCCGTCTACTACCACCATAAAATTCCCCTGATGAAGGCGATCGCTATAAACTCTAGCTCGTTCTTCGGGAATACCTAAATCAGCCAGCGCCTTCACCAAATTCTGAGTTGCTGCGGCTCCCACAGCCACACCGCCAACACTGCTGGCTAATGCTACACCAAGGGAACCTGCTGCTAACACGGCTCCTAACCCAGGAAGTGCCAGACTTGTCAGACCAACTAAAACGCTGCCCCAAGTAGCGGCTGTGAGAGTATCTCCAACGACTCCTGTGGCAGTATTTACATTTTCATCACCAACACGCGAGGTGACTTGGGCATTAGCAAGCTGTTCCCCCTGATCTACATCCTTGGCAATGATAGACACTTTTTCCATGGAAAAGCCTGAATCTTTCAATTCATTGAGTGCTTGCTCCGCAGCTTTACTGCTGCTAAATACTCCTACAGCGTGTTTTTGATTGCTTACAACCATATCTTCCTCATACTTGCAATGCAAGGTAAATGCATAATTTTTTGTCATTTCCATTACTATTTTTGGAATTTCACCTATATAATTCATCATTCTGTTGATTGACAAATTATGTGCGAACACTTCACAACTTCTCTATCTCAAGAGTCAGTTATTGTTAAATTATTAAGAATCGTTATCTACAAATTCATTGATTCAAAGCTACCTGAAAACTTAAAAGCTACTTTTCAAATTATTGCTTTCTACTGAATATTACTTAAAATATAATGTTTATGTAAAGATTATTAAAGAAGTATTGCTCTTACTTACGTTAGATGGGGAACTTAATTATTTCAGGTATTTTGGTAACCGAAAATACCCTCACATGAAGTTGAGCCATGAAAATTTAAGTGAATTTTTTGACAAATATACACATACCTATAACAGTAGTGTAGGTTGACCTAATAACTTTAACCCCATCTACCCTAACTACTGCCAATTCATTTTGACAGGTACAAACCAGGAACAGTTGAAAGTAAGATGCAAAACTCAATTTTGAAAGATGATCCCCTATGGTTTAAAAACGCCATTATTTACGAAGTGCCTGTTCGCGCCTTTGCAGACAGCAATGGTGATGGCATTGGCGACTTCCGAGGGCTGACAGAAAAACTAGATTACCTGCAAGACTTAGGTGTCACCGCCGTCTGGGTGCTGCCGTTTTTTCCTTCGCCACTGAAGGATGATGGATACGATATTGCAGATTACACCAGTGTTAACCCGATATACGGCACCTTAGAAGATTTTAAAGAGTTCTTGGAAGCTGCCCATCAGCGGGGCATTCGCGTCATTATTGAGTTAATTGTCAACCATACTTCTGACCAGCATCCTTGGTTTCAACGGGCACGCCGCGCACCCAAGGGGAGTAAAGAACGAGATTTCTATGTCTGGAGTGATACTCCAGAAAAATACCAAGAAGCGCGGATTATTTTCAAAGATTTTGAGACTTCAAACTGGGCTTGGGACCCAATCGCCAAAGCATATTACTGGCATCGCTTCTACTCCCATCAGCCAGATTTAAACTATGAGAATCCTGCAGTGCGGCAGGCGGTGTTCGATGTCCTCGATTTTTGGTTGGGGATGGGGGTAGATGGGTTGCGCCTAGATGCAGTGCCGTATCTGTACGAACGAGAGGGAACAAGCTGCGAAAACTTGCCAGAAACCCATGATTTCCTGAAGCTGCTACGATCGCACATTGATGCAAAATTCCCGAACCGGATGCTTCTAGCCGAGGCAAATCAATGGCCCGAGGATGCGGCACAATATTACGGGGCTGGGGATGAGTGTCACATGAACTATCATTTCCCGTTGATGCCGCGCTTGTTTATGTCATTGCGGATGGAAGATAACTTCCCGATCATTGATATTCTCAACCAAACTCCTGCCATTCCCGATAATTGTCAGTGGGGATTGTTTTTGCGTAACCACGATGAACTGACTTTGGAAATGGTCACGGATGAAGACCGAGACTATATGTATCGGGTCTATGCACAAGACCCTGTGATGAGAGTAAACTTGGGCATCCGCCGCAGGTTAGCGCCGCTTTTGGGAAATGATCGCCGTCAGATAGAATTGCTTAATGGTTTGCTGTTGTCTCTACCAGGAACGCCCGTGCTTTACTACGGGGATGAAATTGGCATGGGAGATAACGTGTATGTGGGCGATCGCAATGGTGTTCGCACGCCTATGCAGTGGAGTTCCGACCGTAACGCTGGTTTTAGTCGTGTCAACCCCCAAAGGTTGTATTTACCCGTGATTGTGGAATCAGAATACCACTATGAGGCAGTCAACGTTGAAGCACAACGGGCTAACCCCAATTCCCTGTGGTATTGGACAAAACGCCTGCTTGCCACTAGGAAGCGTTACGAGGCATTGGGTCGAGGCAGCTTTGAAATACTGCACCCAAAAAACCGCAAAGTTCTTGCCTTTACTCGCACCTATCAAGAGGAAACAATTTTAGTAGTCGCGAATTTGTCCCGGTTTGTGCAAACAGTCGAATTAGACTTATCAGCCCTCAAGGGACTTGTGCCAGTGGAAATTTTTGGTCAAATAGAGTTTCCACCCGTTGGGGATTCGTGCTACTTCCTCAGCCTGAGTCCCTATGGATTTTACTGGTTTGCTTTATCGCCTAAACTCAGCTTGACCCAGCCGCCTAAACCTCAATCCGAGTTGACAACGCTGGTAGTGAGCGGTCAGTGGCACAATGTTTTTAACCAGCGAGAAGTGAAAGCGACTCTGGAGTATATTCTGCAGGATTACCTGTATACCTGTAGCTGGTTCCGCAGCAAAACCCTGAGTGTTCAATCTACACAAATCACTGAGTCGGTTTTAATGTCCTACAAAGGCACAGAGGCTAAGGTGGTTTGGTTGCGGGTAGAGTACATCCAGGGAGACCCCGAAACTTACCTTTTGCTCTTAGCTTACGCAGAAGGTGAGCAAGCAAGCCAAATTTTAGCAGAATCCCCTCAAGCTGTGGTAGCTCGCCTTGAGGTTCAAGGCAGAGAAGAAGTAGGGATTTTATTTGATGCCACAGCAGACAAGAACTTTCTCAATCTCCTGGTGGATGCAATTGTCCAGAATCGCTCCTACAAGGGGATGGCAGGAGAATTGATTGCGACTGCGACTGATTTATTCCCACAATTGAGCGGTGAGGACTCCTACCTTGAACCGACTGTCCTCCAGGGAGAACACAGGAATACTTCTATAATTTATGGAGAGCGCCTGTTTTTGAAAATACTTCGCAAAGTCGAGGAGGGGATGCACCCTGATTTAGAACTCCGGCGCTTCCTCAGTGAGAAAAAATTCTTAAAACACTATGCTCCCGTTGCTGGGGCGCTGGAGTACCGCAGCCTAACTAAAGCAGGAACTCAGCCTACCTTACCCATGACTATAGGAATACTGCAAGAATATATTCAAGATACCCGCATTGGCTGGGACTACACTCTCGATAGCTTGCAGGACTACTTTGAACTGGTGACGACACAGCAGGCAGATATTACTGAGGTACCCGTTCCCTCAGGTTCCCTGTTAGAGTTGCTGAAAGCTTTCAATGAGGTAAAAACGCAAACAGATCCAGACGCGAAGACAGAAAATTTCTCCGTGTCGGAAACTCCCCTTGTCCCCGAGTCGCTAGAATTAGCAAACCAAACCATCGGTTCCTACCTAGTCAGCGCCCAACTGTTGGGTCAAAGTACGGCAGAACTCCATATTGCCTTAGCTTCTGATCCAGAAAATCCCGACTTTGCCCCTGAACCGTTTTCATCCTTCTATCAGCGCTCGATTTACCAATACGCCCGTAACCTAACTGGTCAAACATTCCTTTTATTACAAGATAAACTCAATGGACTGCCATCAGACACTCAAGAACTAGCAAGGGCTGCCCTTGACCGCCAACAGGAAATTCTGGGTCGTTACCACTTACTCCTAAACCAAAAAATTACTGCCATGCGTACCCGCTATCATGGCGATTACCATCTGGGGCGAGTGTTATACACGGGCAAGGATTTCATCATCTTTGATTTTGAGGGCAGAGAGGGTCGCAGCTTGAGCGAACGGCGCATGAAGCGTTCTCCCCTTCGAGACGTGGCAGGAATGCTGTTATCGTTTGACTACGCTGCTAGCCAAGGGCTTCGCAGCGAACTAGAAAGAGGGATGATTCGCTCTGGGGAACTTCCCCTAGTAAAAGCTTGGAGTAGATTTTGGTCTGCCTGGGTGAGTGCGGCTTTCTTGAATAGTTATCTGGAAAGTGCTTCCAAAGATAGCTTCTTGCCAAAGACAACCGCAGAACTGCAAGTGCTTTTGGATGCCTTTGTTTTCGAGAAAGCCATTGCTGCATTAAGTTACGAACTCAACAACCGCCCGGATTTAGTGGATATTCCTCTGCAACAGATTTTGCAGTTGCTCTGAGCACATTAACAGGGGGTAGATGAGTAGGGGTGTAGGGATGAAAAATTTACTACACCCCATAGCCCACACCAACTGTAGCTGCTTCCCTAAAGATGACAGCTAAGAGTATCCATACTTACACGTTGGCTTAAAATCAAGCCTATTCCTCTGGGTTAAGTCAGTTTATGCCTGCGGTACAAGGTTGGATAAAACAATAGAAGTTATTCTACTTATTGACGGTAGTAATAAGAAAAATAACGAATTTTATAGAATCTAAAATTTTTGTTTGTGTAAGTACTCAATCATCAAATGATGATTGGTAAAAGCTGAGTTGAGCTAGCAGTTTTGAGTTTTGAATTTATTAACTAGATTAGCAGTCACGATTTTTAAGAATTTTATTACTCAGGGTCATACAATTATCTCTTTGTTTTAGTCATGCTTACTTAAGAAATTAGCTGATTAACTAAGGGGAATAGCGTTTTAAAAATCAAAAAATTGCCAATACTTGGAATGTTAAAGGAATCGCAACTATGAAGCTTTCTAATTTTGCAAAAAATGTTTGGGCTAGTGCCTTTGCTGTTAGTTTAGCCACTTTGTCTTTAACTGTGCCTGTTTCTGCCCAATCCGGTTCCGGTTCTGGTGGTGGCACAGGTACAGGTAGCACAGGCGCAGGTACTACAGGTACTACAGGTACAGGTAGCACAGGCACAGG
>NZ_AP018194.1:5127957-5181579 GCF_002368235.1 Scytonema sp. HK-05
GGTAGCACAGGGCTAGGGACAGGTACAGGTAGCACAGGCACGGGCACTACAGGTACGGGCACTACAGGTACAGGTAGCACAGGCACAGGCACCACAGGCACGGGCACTACAGGTACAGGTAGCACAGGTACAGACACCACAGGCACGGGCACTACAGGTACAGGTAGCACAGGTACAGACACCACAGGCACGGGCACTACAGGTACAGGTAGCACAGGCACAGACACCACAGGTACAGGTAGCGCAGGCACGACGGGCACTACAGGTACAGACACCACAGGAGGCGCAGGTACTGATACAACCACGGGTACCAGCACTACCACTACCACAGCCCCAACCACTTCTCAAGGAACTAGGGATGTAAGGGGCGATCGCGGTTTTGATTGGGGCTGGCTTGGCTTACTTGGTCTTGCAGGTCTTGCAGGTTTTGCGAAAAAACGCTCTGAACCCCAAGCATATCGCGATCCCAATGAAGAAGTAAGCCGTCCTGGCTCCACTAGATATTAAAGCGTCGCTTGCGGCAGGGGTTGGGTGAAACCATGACAAAACCGGACAACCTTCCCCCACGAGTACTCTTGAAGCACCCACAGATATCTGTGGTGGGGGCAAAAAAGGCGGTGATTCTCAATTATTTGTACTTGTTGACAAATAAACCCGCCTTTTTTGCCAAGGTTGTCCGGTTTTGTCTAGGAAAAATGTAGCGGCGCGGCGGCATTGCGCCCCTAAGGGTGTAGCGAGGGAAGGGGCGAAATAATTCACCTATAGCGGTTCTCTCTTCATTGCAATACACAAACGAACCCCACCCCTAACCCCTCCCCGCCAGCGGGGAGGGGAACTTTGGCGCAAGCCATTCATCGGGGTGGAGTCAAAGCGTACTGCATCCAAACGAGAAGCGCTATATATAAGTCGTATGTAAAAAGTGGGGTTTAAATCCCCATTTTTTACAGTAGGAGTGCCTGTTCCCTCTTTAATATTTTTCACCCAATTGGATGATACAGCTGGAGGATTTCGGGAATTGGTTTGTTAGGTGACTGTAGTTATTAAACATAGTTCAGAATTTTTAGACAATCACAATGAAACTACCACTTTTGACAACTGCTGTACTTGCCGCTACTCTCGGCTTAGTCACTCCTACACTCACTAACGCCGCAAACCCACCCGCACGTACTTATCAACCAGGATACTGGCAACCTGTGGCACGCGTGCAAAACCCCAACCAACCTGTACAAATCAAACTTGTGAATCAGACGGGATTGCCTCTACAATACGGTTTGACAAGCGGGAAAGGGGGAATTAGAGAGTTACCAGTAGGAGCGAGTGGTGTACTCAGTAATACTTCTCTTCCGGATTACCTTTTGGTTAATGCTTTACAGCCAAGGGTCAAACTCAGATACGATATTGCAGTGAATGGTAATGTCGCGACCGTTCAAGTTTACCAAGTTGAGGCAGGAGCTTCTGATATCACGCTTAACTTTGATCAAAGCGGGGCGATTTACGTTTATTAAATACTTGGAATATCAGTAACAGCAAAATCATCTGTTATCCGTCAGAATATCCCCTCCGGGAAGCGAGCTGCTTTGTATCCCGCTTCGGGGGCGCTTTGCGTTTACAGAAGTAAAAAGGGCTTAGTGTCTCGGCTTTTAGACAAGAGTGTTGTACTTCACGCACGAACAATGTGCTGTATGACTGATAAGTTGATATTTCTATGATATTTCTAACTGTGGGAGAAAAGTACTAGCAAGCAGGGCTGCTTGAGTGCGATCGCGCAGGTGCAACTGACTGAGAATACTCGTCACATGATTTCTAACTGTGCGATCTGAAATGTAAAGTGCATGGGCAATCTCGCGATTACTGAATCCCATTGCAATTAAACGCAGAACCTCTTTTTCTCTAGGGGACAGTTCCGCTAGTTCTGGTGGGATAGCTGAGTGTACTGAATCAGATATCTGAGGGGTTGTCAAAGCTTTTTCAAACAGTCCTGGTCCCATGTGGGTGTAGCCTTGATGTACGGCTCGAATGGCGATCGCCAACTCCTCAAGCGGGGTATGCTTCAAAAGATAACCTCTCGCTCCATAACGCATTGCCTGCGAAACGTATTCGTCATCATCAAATGTCGTCAGCACCAAAACGTGTATCTCTGCAAAACGCTGGCAAATCAGCCGAGTTGCTGCAACCCCATCCATCACAGGCATTCTGACATCCATCAACACCACATCTGGTTGCAATGGCGTTCCATAAAGCGCCTCCACGGCTTCAATTGCACCTTGACCGTTCTGGGCGTCTCCAACCACCTGGAAATCTGGTTTTGATTCCAGCAGGTTCTTGAGTCCCTGACGAATAATGATTTGGTCGTCTACCAGCAACAGACGAATCATAAGATTTTGGTTTTTGGATTTTAGATTTTTGTTGCTCTTTCAGAGTTGACTATACTAGAATCTATAATGGGTAATTCTACCTGAATTAGGCATCCCTTTCCTGCTTCGCTGATGATATGAAAGCTTCCTCCTAGTGCAGTCGCTCGTTCTCGCATTCCTTGAAGTCCGAACCCTGTGGTGTTTTGTTCTGGATAAAAGCCTCTGCCGTTGTCTTGCACAAGCAGGTGTAGCCTACGGTTCTGGGAGTGCAACTGTAGCGTAACCTGAGTCGCCTGGCTGTGTTTGGATATGTTGGTCAATGCTTCTTGCAGGATGCGATAGATAGCAGTACCCACCTCAGGAGTGACAGGATATGCAAGACTGATTTTGCAATCTGGTGTGAGGGTTGTCGAGCTGCTAAAGTCTCGGATCAGGTTATTAATTGCATTTTCTAGTGACTTTCCGCGCAACGGATCGGCTCTCAGTGTTGCTACAGAACGAGAGACTTCCTGCAATGCTTGGTATGCTAACTGTTTTGCTTGTTTCAAAAACTCTGTGGCTTTATCAACATTGGACGGCAACAATAGCAAAGCATTCTCTAGCTGGATAGTCTGGGCGGTTAGAGCGTGTCCTAGGGAGTCATGTATTTCACGGGCAATGCGGTTGCGCTCTTGTAGAGTTGCTTGGTTTTCAATTCGCAAAGCATACTGGCGTAGCTGCTCATGGGCAATTGCCAGTTCTTGCCGACTTCTGCGTTCTGATAGCACAGCATTAACCAACAGCAATACAAAAGTTAACGTCAAAGCAAAAGAAATCGCGTTGTTCAGTAGTAAATTGGCTGTATTAGTCGCAATTTGTTCCGCAAACGGTCTTTCCTGTCCTACATGCATTCTGAATAAAACAGTGGTTCGACTTCGCAAAAATACTATGTAGAGATATGATACGTATACTAGGCTTGCAACAATCAAGCGACCCTGTAACTTGAACATTTGGCAACTGCGAATGACCGCAATTAAACCAAGCAGGGGAGCAAAGCGAAGATGACTGTTTGTAAAAGCTGGCAGCAAAACAATCCCTAATTCCACTGCCGTGTACATAACTTTGTGACTGAAAGAGCTCCTTGGTAACCTTAAACCCATGACCCCAAACACGACAATACTCAGGACAGTCAACCACGGAGAAGCTTGGGATGGGTAGATGGGGGGAATTAAGAATCCTGCCAGGAGACTCATGCCCAATAACAGCCATTCCAGGTAAAGTAATAAGCGCAGGGAAGGGAGAGAACGCGACATCTGACTGTTCATCAGGAAACAAATATGGTGAAACTTTTAAGCTGCTTTCTACCGTATTTTATGTATGGTTTCGATACCAGCGCTTGCTATCCTATTTTACTGCGGTAAAGACTATGACAAAAGTCACAAATTAATAGTTACTTTTGTCCCAATATGTTTGGGACTTTTGCTTCATATGGTTTATGAGGGTAACCACCTACGATAGGGATGTTGCAATCAGCAGTAACGAGAGTTGAGAAATGAGGGAGTTGCTATGAAATTTAAACCTAGTGTATTCGTTGCAGGGATTGCAGCAATTGCCATCACAGCCATACCCGCAGTTGTACAAGCTGGACCAAATGACGGAAGAATGGGTGGGGCAGAACTCAACCTCACTGCGGAGCAAAAATCCCAACTTCAGCAAATAGGACAAGAGACTCGCTCCCAAATAGAAAGCTTGCTCACCCCCCAACAGCGCGAGCAACTCAGGGCAAATGCATCCCAAGCACCCCGCACAGGAAATAGACAAGCGGGAACTGCCCAACTCAATCTCTCAGATGAACAGATAGCCAAAATTAAGGAAATCAGGAAATCTTCTGAGGAACGGATGCAGGCTGTTCTGACACCAGAGCAATTGGAAAAGATTCGCCAGTTTAGGCGCAAATGATATTCGTAATTGAATTGTCAATGAGAAATTAAGAATTACGAATTATCAATTCTGACATGTTTCATGCTCCAGTTCCCCCAGTTCCTTCAAAATAAAGGATTGGGGGTTTCCTTAATTTTTAGTTAAAATTTAGAACCTAAAGAATCTTTGGAGCCGACGTATCACACGAGATTTTCAAAGCATATGGCAGAAATAGAGGAAATATCCGATTTGGCAAAAAGTTCGCAGTCCTGGAAAAAAACCAGTTCTGTGAAAGATTTGAAGCAAATCAAAATACCAAAGTGGCTTGTAGGACTCCTGATTTTGGGTCTTTTGGGTGGAGGAGGCTACCTAGGAACACAGCAGTTCATGATGACACAGCGTCAAGAACGCCAACGTCGGATACAGACGGCTGTTGTTGAGCGGACTAATCTTCCTGTGACTATTTCGGCAAATGGCAACGTTAAGCCTGAACGCTCAATAAACCTTAGTCCAAAAACGTCGGGCGTGTTGAAGCAACTGCTGGTGAAGGAGGGCGATCGCGTCCAGCAAGGACAACTCTTAGCGTATATGGATGACTCAAACCTGCGAGGGCAACTCACTCAGGCTCAAGGGCAGCTCAAAAATGCCCAAGCAAATCTGCGGTTGGTGCTGGCGGGTAGCCGTTCTGAGGACATTGCGAAGGCACAAGCTGACGTCAGGAACAATCAAGCACAGCTCATCCAAGCGCAATCTCGGTTGGACTTGGCAAGGGCACGGGTGAAGCGGTTGAGTACCCCTACTGAGGAAGGTGCGGTTGCCCGCGATACCTTAGACGAAGCTTTGACCGAAGAGCGCAACGCCAGAGATAATTTGGAACAGGTAAAAGCTAGTCTTGCTGCGGCAAGGCAGGAACTTGCTAAACTTAACAATGGTTCTCGACCCGAGGAAATTGAGCAGGCGCGCGCCCAAGTCGTGTCAGCCGAGGGGAGTTTGCAGACAATTAAGGCACAAATTAATGATACAGTGATTCGCGCCCCCTTCACTGGACTTGTCACGCGTAAGTTTGCTGACCCTGGTGCATTTGTGACTCCCACTACAGCAGGAAGCGAGGTGACTTCGGCAACTTCTTCTTCTATCCTGGCATTAGCGTCTCAAAATCAGGTGACGGCAAAAGTGGCTGAAACCAATATCTCTCAAATTAAAGTGGGACAGACAGTGACTATCCAGGCAGATGCTTACCCGGATAAAAAATTTACAGGAAAGGTCGTCCAGGTTGCTGCTCAATCGACTGTAGAGCAGAATGTGACAAATTTTGAAGTCAAATCGTCCCTTTGTGATCCAGAAAATCTTCTGCGGGCGGGGATGAATGTCAACGTGGACTTTAACGTTGGCAAGTTAGATAACGCGCTGGTGATTCCTACAGTTGCTATTGTCCGCCAGGAAAATGCCAGTGGAGTGATGGTGTTCACAGGGCAAGAAAACAATAGAAGACCGAGATTCCGACCAATTACAACTGGGGTGACAGTGGGGAATAAAACGGTAGTTCGTTCTGGGCTAAGTGAGGGAGAGCGAATAATGCTCAGTTTCCCGCCAGGGGCGCGTCCTCAAGGTAATGGTACACCCCGTGGTATGACGCCTTTCGGGGGACAACCAAGGCGTATGCGTTAGGAGGGGTTATGACAATTCAAAATTCGCTCATTCAAAATTCGCTCATTCAATTCGGAAGAACCCGATAAATAAATTTAGGCAGCTCAGATCCTGAATGAATTAAAACTATAGCGGTTTGCAAATGGGTGTAATACATCAAAGAATTATGGAACCACAGATGGACGAGGCAGTGCGTTGCGGGGGTTCCCCCCGTTGTAGCAACTGCCGTACAGATGGACACAGATGAATTTGTACTTCATCTAAATGAAAACCGCTGTAATTAAAACTATTTCTCGGAATTTTGTAAAGTGCGTGCCGTAGGTATATTTTGAATTCAAAAATGGTCATTTAAATGGTAAGGTCTATTCGCCCAACGAAAGTCTCGTTAGTTGAAATCCTGACAATGGCAGTAGAAGCTATGTGGAGTAATCGTCTCCGCACAGGGCTGACGATGTTGGGGGTAATCATCGGTATATCCTCTGTAATTGCTGTAACCTCTGTGGGTCAAGGTATCCAGAAAGCTACTGAGCAGCAGATTCAAGCTTTAGGTTCGAATGTTATACTGGTACTGGCGGGAGCGGCACGCTCTGGAGGTATCAGCCAGGGTTTTGGTTCTGCATCAACGCTAACATGGGAAGATGCCCAGGCTGTTTCCCAACAGGTTACTGCTGCCGAGTCTGTCACCGCCTATCTACAACGTGCGGTACAGGTGGTTTATGCAGGACAGAACGTTTCCACGCAGGTACTGGGAACTGATTTGAATTACCCAGAGGTGAAAAATATTCACCCCCAAGAAGGACAGTACTTTACTCAGGAGGACTTAGACAACGCTAATCCTGTTGTCGTGCTAGGTAGTAAAGTGCGCGATGATTTATTTGGTGTTGGCTCATCTGCTATTGGTTCTGATATTCGCATTCAGAACGGACGCTACAAAGTTATTGGCGTGATGGAATCGAAGGGAGCAGCAGGCGCACAGAACGTAGATGACCAAATGTATATTCCTCTTACGAATATGTCTGCGCGAATTGTCGGCAATAATGCTCTTAACGGTACTGCTATTAATGGTTTATGGTTAAAGGCTCAGAACGAGGCGCAGCTTGACGCCGCCCAGTTTCAGGTAACGAACTTGCTTCGTATCCGTCATAATATATACCCGCCACAACCAGACGACTTTCGCATCATCAATCAAGTTGACATTATCAACACTTTCAGCAGTGTTGTAGGATTGTTTACAATTTTGGTGGGGGCGATCGCAGGGATTTCCCTACTCGTAGGGGGCATTGGTATTGCAAACATCATGCTGGTTTCGGTTGTAGAGAGAACCCGAGAAATTGGCATTCGCAAAGCCGTAGGAGCGACCTACAGCGCGATTTTGAGCCAGTTTCTCACTGAAGCAGTCGTGGTTGCTGTTATCGGTGGAGTGATTGGGATTGGATTTGGTATTTGCCTTGCCCTGGCAGCAGCTAACATATTTAAATTTCCGTTTGTTGTGTCTTTCTGGTCAATCATTGCCGGATTTGGATTTTCGTTAGTGACTGGGCTGGTAGCAGGGGTGATTCCAGCCCGCAACGCCGCCCGACTTGACCCCATAGCTGCTTTACGGAGTGATTAATATGGCAACCATGATTTGGATGGAAGACATTACCAAAACCTATCGGTTAGCTGATACAGAAGTACCGATTCTTAAAGGTATCAACCTGACCATTGAGGAAGGAGAATATGTTGCCATCATGGGAATGTCTGGTTCTGGCAAGTCTACCCTGATGAACATCATTGGCTGTCTGGATCGCCCAACCGATGGACACTACGTTTTGGAAGGTCGGAACCTGACAACTCTAAATAATGACGAATTAGCATACATCCGCAATCAGCGCCTTGGCTTTGTCTTTCAGCAATTCAACTTACTACCTCGCGCTACCGCCGTTGAAAACGTGATGCTGCCGATGGTTTATGCTGGCATTCCTAGACAGAAACGACGCAAGCGGGCAATAGAAGCCCTTACCAGAGTCGGACTGGCAGAACGGCTGCATAACCGCCCCAATCAACTTTCTGGAGGACAACAGCAACGGGTGGCGATCGCCCGCGCTTTGGTCAATCGTCCCGCTTTAGTGCTGGCGGATGAACCAACAGGAGCATTAGATAGCCAGACTTCTCAGGAAGTGATGGAGTTGCTGACTGATTTGAACAACCAAGGCATCACGATTGTTATCGTTACCCATGAGGCTGATGTCGCTGCTCAAACCCAGCGAGTTATTCATGTTAAGGATGGTTTGATTGTGTCGCCTGTTACTAGGCACTAGTACACAATGGCGGAAGTAAAAATAATCAAGCAGATTTACGTTTACCAGCCGCAACAGCTAGACTCATAACCGCAGCAGCTAAAGACACAGGATCTGACCGCCAACAGTTGACGACGGAAAATATCATCCCGAACTCGCAAGACATTGTTAAAACCGTGGCGAGCGCTAGGAACTTCCGCAGGTGGGGGTTGGCAACAGGGAGGAGCTGAACGCTAACGCGTAGCGTGTCCGTAAGGACTTAGGGCAGTGCCCTTCGGGCGATCGCGGCATAGTTGATGGCAGTCTTTATCTTCCATCAAATGATACTATCTTTGGCAACTTCCTATTAAGTAGCTAAATCTGCTAGCAAAGTTTGGAAACTATGAACAGGTAAATTATCCTCGGTATGTTTTTTTTGAGCTTTAGCTAAAGCTCGTTCTTTCAGGATTATTTGGCACTAATTCTTAGCGCGATAAATGGCACCTTTAACAGTGAAAAGTACGCAATAAGGCACAAACAAGTATATTGTGACCAGCGCCAATTATCACAACATCATAAGCTTCTATAATAGTAACTTCGGGAATAGGGTATCTTCCCAGATGTTAGAAAGCTGTTAAGAAGTATAAATCTGTCGGCGGTTAGAATTCAGAGATTTGGCATTTCTGTGATTAATCTTTTGTTTTCTATCAGTCTGTAGGAGGATGGCAACCATAGATTACCCAGCACTAATCTGTGGAAGTTACAATGCAGATGGCAGGAGAATCGCCAAACTTATTTATTATTAGATAATGCCTGTTTTCAAGAGTGAGCGAGCAAATCCTGAAAGTATCGCTCTTCAGGGACACAGAGAGACCTGAATTCTTACCTTGCATGATATTCTGCTTGAACAAAATCAAAAGAATTAACAATCAAATCTAAATTTTGTTCATTTAAAACGTAAATCTTATCTCGTATACTTTTGTTAAGTGTGGTGATCACTGTTTTTTAGTTTGATTTTGGGTTAATTAAGGCTTGATTAAATCAAACGATTTGTAACTGAATTTTAACTGAATTACAAGCAAATTCTAACTAGCTGTCAAAAATAGTTATGTAGTTAGAAAATAGTATTTCTTTATTGAAGATGAAAGTCAAAAAATGCTTTCATTCATGTCGTTGATCTTCCTCTTTCTAGGGGAATTTCAGTTTGAGCAATAGGAGTTTAATTCTAATGGCAACTTCTGACAATAGCAATCAAACTGGTGGGTCACAAGGTACTAGCAACAATTTAACTGGTAATGGCAATTTTTCTTTCACTGATGGCGCATGGCAGTCCACCGATGGCAGCACTTTAGAAGGTGGCGGTGCTGGTGGCGCTAGTGGTGGCTTCGGTGCTGGCGGTGCTGGCGGTGCTAGTGGTGGCTTCGGCGCTGGCGGTGCTGGCGGTGCTGGCGGCGGTGGCAGCGCTGGTAGCGGTGGCGCTGCTGATGGTAGTAATACCTTTGCTTCCTTCATCGGTGGTGGCAATTCATCCACAACCAGTGCAGATGGACAGTACGCCTACAATTACGAGCGACCACTCGACGAACGGGCTTTAACTGATACTAATAACCCGTTCAATCAATTGGTCGGAGTCGTTGGCGGTGACACCAGCGCATTAGGTGGTAGCGCATCTGGCGGTGATAGTGCCTCCGGTGGTAGCAATCCTTTTGCTGGTGGTAGCGCATCTGGCGGTGATAGTGCCTCCGGTGGTAGCAATCCTTTTGCTGGTGGTAGCGGTTCTGGTGGTGATAGTGCCTCTGGTGCTAACAATGCCTTTGCTGGTGGTAGCGCATCTGGTGGTGATAGTGTCTTTGGTGGTAGCAATGCCGTCGCTGGAGGCAACCTCCCCGGCAACTTACCATTTGGCAGCACTCCTCCCTCGAACGAGAGTGGTAGCAACCTACCTGAAACTGGCAACGGTCAACCTGTACCTTATAACAGCGACAACTGGATATCTGATATTCAAAACTTAGATGGTGCAGATGCCACCGGCAACAGTGGTCAAGGTAACGGTAACTGGAACTACGGTAGTAACAACACAACCGACGGTAATGGTAACTGGAATTTTGGTAGTGGCAACACAACCAACGGTAACGGTAACTGGAACTACGGTGATGGCGGCAAAACCGAAGGTAATGGCAACTGGGGCTTTGGTAGCGATAACACAACCAACGGTAACGGTAACTGGAACTTAGGCAATAACAACGACATCCTTGGTAATGCCAATACACAGACTGGTAGTAACAACGACATCCTTGGTAGTGGCAACACAGCGGGTGTAAGTAACAGCAATCTCCTCGGAAACCGGATTGAAGCCAGTGGTGATGGCAATACACTCGTTGGTAATGAAGGCTGGAATTTCTCTGTTAGTGGTGAACTGATATCGCTAGGTAGTAGTACGCCAAGCCAAGCTATAGGCACTGATGTCAGCAGTTTACTCAGCAGTCCTGACCTTGTAACATCTGCCATATCAAATCCAGGCTACAACAACCCGAATTATGATTTCTCTGCCACAGCCTAAAAGTTGTAGCAGACCATCGCCAGTTTTTGCATCGATCAGCCTGTCTATCAAAGAGCCTTTGAGAGTACTGCACCCATAACGAAGTTTGGGTGTAGGTGAATGGCGGGTCAAAAAGTTTGCGTCTTTCGACGTGAGTTGATTTACATTTTGGCGTTGCTGAACCAAAATATGAATCACGCGATTGCCCAAGGGGCACTGGCACCTTTGCAATCGCCTCAAGCTTGCGGGCGCATAGCGCCCGCAGCGCCACCTGCTGAGTTTTACTCACTTCAATCCGGGCTTGAAAGGCTTCTTTGAGGTGAGGCATATGAGTTACGGTGAGGATGCAGGCAAAATCAGACGCGATCGCGAACGCGATCGCGTGTCCGAAGGACTCAGCGGGCGCTCTGCGCCATCGCCATGCAGGGCGGCTCCCAGAGGGAACATCGCCCCAGGCGGGAGAAAAGCGCCATCGCATTAATCGCTGCAATCAGGCGATCGCAGTTCTCATTGCCTTGTCCATCTGGGGTTCCAAATAGTAAAAAACTGGTTGCAATAAAAACTACTCCACAATACCCAAAGCTGCTGGGAGCATCAGCAACTGTGACTAACAGTACAAACCTAGTACTGCACGACGAAAATTTTTCGACAGTTTCAGATACCTGTAGAGAGGTTAGATGTAACGTCTCTACCGGCGGATTATTTTAGATTGGCGTGCCTTAGTTGTTGGAGTTGCTGACTGACTTGAACAACCAAAGCATTACAATTATTATCGTTACCCATGAGGCTGATGTCGCCGTTCAAACCCAGCGAGTCATCCACCTTAAGGATGGTTTGATTGTGTCGCCAGTTATCAGGGGGTAGAATATAGCCAAACCAGCCATCTGTGCAATTTGGATTTCGGCTGAACGAATCGCACTACGTGCATTCTGAGCACATAATGTAACGAAGTGTAACGCTACGTCAGTCAGCAACACAATTGCTTAAGATGTGAATACTGACATGTGAAGTACCCCACCGCTCCGCGCGGATGGGGCTTCCTGTCTCATTGGCAGATGCCACGTTAGGTACTTGCGTTGCCGCAAGTCCGACACTCAAGTCGGTGATGGTCTTACTCTCCCTCTCTGCTGTTTCCAGCTTTATCCCCGCTGCGGAGGAACCCAGGCAGCCGCCCTGCTTCCCAAGGCAGTTTGATTGTTTTTTCGTGCAACATGGCTTGGCTTATCTTTTACCGCAGAGCGTAATCATACGAACCAGTGGTCATGTTCTTTCCCTGATCTACCGATTTATCTGCGGCAAGACTCGTACGTCTACTTTGATGTTAGCCTGTCTGTTCAATACGGTCAGGTGGGTTATCAACCATCTATATACTATCAATTATGTAGATGTTGTGTAGATATTTATGAGTAAAAAAGGATTGAATTTACGAATATCAGAACGTCGTCTAAATAAACTTAGGTTATACGCCGCTACTAAAGAAAAAACCATGACTCAGTTAGTTGAAGATTGGATTGACAGGCTGCCAAATCCAGAAACTGGCGACTCCTCAAGCACCCCTTAAAAAGGGATGCTTTCGTCTTCGCCCCACTATCCATCCCCACCCTCTTATAGGGTGGGGAATTCCGTGGAATACGTTAAAAAGCACCGCAAGACAGAGGGTTCTGCCATGAACTATGAGACGTGATTGTGGGCGGATTAGCTGTGAGTATTACCTCTCCCTTAGAGTTTCTCACCCACCCAGTTGCTTCTACGATGTGTTCTGGTGTAGCAGTAGTTGGTTTGGTGGTAACAGATGAACGAGCGCGGTTGTCACTGCTAGGATTGAGACTCACCCAATCTACCTGCACTGCATCTGGTGTCAATATATCTAAGGGACTGGGGGGTATGCCACCGCGTCCGGTGACAACAAACGAACTGGCTGTTTGCCTGCTACCAGGATTGCAGCTAGTATCAATTTGTTGTGAAACATCAAAGAAATTTGTAGGTAGTTGCACTAATCCCCGATTTGGGTCAATATTAGGTGTGTTGAGTTCTACAGTGCCGTCTACACCAAACTCTGACCTGGCAGTAATATCACTCAGCGAAGTTAGGCTTTGACGGGGTTGAATGCCATAGATGCCATATGCTTTAATATCCACTGTTCCACCTGTGCCAGTGTAAGCATTGGCAGAGATGTCGCTATTTTCACCCCTAACGGCGATGATAAAGCCCGACCGAGCATTGATAGTGATGTTGCCGCCGTCTCCCTCCTTTAGGGCAATGCCTCCGGTAGTGGAGATGGAACTTTCACGACGCAACAAAAGTAAGTTTCCTATCTCTAGCCTAATATTTCCACCCTGACCCGTTGTGGTATTTGCATTAATCCCACTCTCAGTATCAAACTGAATGGTATCTGCCACAATGCTGATGTTTCCAGCGTTCCCCTTGCCAGAGATATCGGTATTTATAGATGAACTGTTCCGTAACTCCATACGGTTTGCTTGAATGTTAATTTCTCCAGCGTTCCCTGTGGCATTTTCCCCCGTAGCACTCCTAATTTGCGAACCGTCCATCTGCAAAGCATTTGCACTGATGTTGAGTTTTCCACCATTACCCACACCATAAGAGTCAGTAGTTATACCTGTACCTTTGCTCACAAAAGAGCCTGCAACCTGAATGTTGATATCTCCTCCTGATTTCCCTGTATATATCGTACGGCTAAACACTCCTGAGGTATCAGTTTGTAAAAAACTTGCGTAGATATTGATATTTCCAGCGTTACTTTGAAAAGTATCAGCAATTATACCTGTATTTTTTATGATAAAAGAATCGGCAACCCGAATGTTGATGTCTCCAGCGTTACCTCGGCTATTTTCTCCCGTATAAGTATCGATTCCTGATCCTTCAAGTAAAAAAGAATTTGCACTGATGTTGATGTTTCCAGTGTCACCGTTGCCAGAGCTCTTAGTCTCTATAGCTGTGCCTCGTACTTCCAAAGAGTCGGCAACCTGAAGGTTGATTTCTCCAACCTTACCTGGCTTTGCTGTACCGCTATACAGTGCTGAGTCATCAATTTGTAAAGAATTTGCGCTTATGTTAACTTTTCCAGCATTATCCGTGATGGGATCGGTTGATATAGTGCCGCTCTTTACCACCATAGGGCCTGCAACTTGAATGTTGATGTCTCCGGCTTTTCCTGTGCTATTTCCCTGTGTACTATTAAGGACACCCGAAGCTTCTTCTAGCATAGAAAAAGAATTTGCCCGAATGTTGATGTCTCCAGCGTCACCCGTGCCCCATCCTTCACTGACCACGTAAGTGCGATTGTTCATTGTAATGTTGTTGTTGGCAACCAGGTTAATTTGTCCGCCCTTACCCGTGCCCCATGCGGCACTTCCCACGCCAGTCTTCTCAAAGGTGATGTTGTCCGCAACCAGGTTAACTTGTCCGCCGTCACCGGTGCTGGATGATTGAGTCGTCACGGCATTCTGATTCTCAATCGTGATGTTGCTGGCAAGGAGCTTAATTTGTCCGCCATTTCCGGAACTGTAAGTGTGCGCTCTGATGTTGGACTCGTTGATACCTATCTTCTCACCGACAACGCTAACTTCTCCCCCATTTGTATCGCCAAGGGTATCAGCTTGTACAATTGACGAACCTGTCAAACTGATGTTCCTACCAGCAACTGCAATGACACCACCACCTACTCCTGTGGTACTCACGAATGTTTTCTGTGAAAACTGGATATCACCAAAACTGGGAGTGTCATAACCTAACTTCCAACCTTGTTGTATCGGTACGAGACTCACAGCTCCATTGCTCGCAACACTGCCGATTTCAATACGTCCGGATGGTGACTTGAGAATGCCACCCTCAAAGGACACATTACCTCCCACGAGTGCTAAGGTTTGCCCCTCTTTTACTTGCAATCCCGTAAAGCTAGTGTCAACTGGGGGACGGGCTTGTCTGATGTCATCAGCCTCTGCCTTGACAATATTTTCATAATTAATGTCGTGCCCTGGTCCTCGTACCTCAATCGGTGCTGGATTGCTGCTCATACCCAGTCCAATTGGTGCGGTTATTGTCAACAGGGGTAAGTCTTGTGATGGAGTGGCACTGAATTTAGTACCATCGGCAAAATTTATACTGCTAGCAGTACTACCAATAAACGAACCCCCAATATTTAAACTGGCATTAGGACCAAAGATAATTCCATTGGGATTAATCAGAAAAAGGTTAGCTGTCCCTAAGGTGCGAATTAAACCATCAATATTAGATATCGACCCACCCGTAACTCGGCTGATGATGTTTTGAATGTCAAGAGCGTTATTAAAGAAAGCCGTGCCACTAGTAGGAACGGAAAATTCCTTAAAGCTGTGGAACAAGTTGCTTCCAGACTTGGTTCCTCCAGTGATATTGAAGTTGTTACCGTCTGGTGAAACGCTGGAGTTAGTCGGTAAAGTGGCATCGGGAATAATTTGAGCACAAGCATTGTTTGCAGAAAAAGGAAACACGCTAGTGATTGCAATTCCTAAGAAAGCGCCGCAACAAGTACTTCTCAAACCAGCCATTGCATTCTCCCAAGCTGTGTAGTAATTGCACCTTAAATCAACCACAATTAGTGGAAGTCAAGTTAACACCTGTATACTTCTCAGCTAGAGAGTGGCGATTTTACGCAAACGCCGCTAATTCTTTACAAAACGTTATCAAACTTGGCAACGTATATTTGAAGCGGATTAAAATCCCCCTTAAAGGGCTTCCTCCCCATGCCTGAAGTGGCGTAGCGCCCTTTTATTTCGGTGACATTTAAAAACCACCGCAAGACAGAGGGTTCTGCCATGAACCATCAGACGTGAGCCGAGGCGGATTAGCTGTCAGTACTACCTCTCCCTTAGAGTTTCTCACCCACCCAGTTGCTTCTACGATCTGTTCTGGTGTAGCAATAGTTGGTTTGCTGGTAACAGATGAACGAGCGCGGTTGTCACTGCTAGGATTGAGAGTCACCCAATCTACCTGCACTGCATCTGGGGTCAATATATCTAAGGGACTGGGGGGTATGCCACCGCGTCCGGTGACAACAAACGAACTAGCTCTTTGCCTGCTACCAGGATTGCAGCTAGTATCAATTTGTTGTGAAACATCAAAGAAATTTGTAGGTAGTTGCACTAATCCCCGATTTGGGTCAATATCAGGTGTATTGAGTTCTACAGTGCCGTCTACACCAAACTCTGAACTGGCAGTAATGTCACTCAGGGAAGTTAGGCTTTGGCGCTGTTGAATGCCATAGATGCCAAATGCTTTAATATCCACTCTTCCACCAATGCCAGTGTAAGCATTAGCAGTGATGTTGCTATTCTCACCCCTGACGGCAACGATGAAACCGTTAGGAGCATTGATAGTGATGTTGCCGCCGTCTCCAGGCTGTTGTGCCGTGCCTGCAGTAGTGGAGATGGTACTCCCACGACGCAACAAAAGTAAGTTTCCTATCTGTAGCCCAATATTTCCACCCTGACCGATTGTGGTGTATGCATTAATCTGACTCTGAGTATCAAGCTGAATGGTATCTGCCACAATGCTGATGTTTCCAGCGTTCCCCTTGCCAGAGACATCGGTATCTACAGATGAAGTGTTCCGTAAGTCCATACGGTTTGCTTGAATGTTAATTTCTCCAGCGTTCCCTGTGGCATTTTCCCCCGTAGCACTCCTGATCTGAGAACCGTCCATTTGCAAAGTATTTGCACTGATGTTGATTTTCCCAGCATCACCCACGCCATAAGTATCAGTAGAAATACCCATAACTTTGCTTACAAAAGAGCCTGCAACCTGAATGTTGATATCTCCTGATTTCCCTGTATATATCGTACGGCTATACACCCCTGTATCTTCTATCTGCAAAGAATTTGCATAGATGGTGATGTTGCCAGCGTTACTATTAAAAGTATCAGTTAATATACCTGTATTTTTTATTACAAAATAATTTCCGACCCGAATGTTGATGTCTCCAGCGTTCCCTCGGCTATTTTCCCCCGTATAAGTTTTGATTCCTGATCCTTCAAGCAAAAAAGAATTTGTGCTCACGTTAATGTTTCCAGCGTCACCGTTGCCAAAGCTAACAGTCTCTATAGCTGTGCCTTGTACTTCCAAAGAGTCAGCGACCTGAATGTTGATTTCTCCAACATTACCTGGCTTTGCTGTACGGCTTAAAACTGCTGAGTTATCAGTTTGTAAAGAATTTGCGTAGATGTTAACTTTTCCAGCGTTATCCGTGATGGTGTCGCTTAGTATACCAGACGATTTTACCACCATAGAGCCTGCGACTTGAATGTTGATGTCTCCGGCTTTTCCTATGCTAGGCTCCTCTGTATTGCTAACGATATTTGTATTTTCAAGCAAAAAAGAATTTGCGCTGATGTTGATATTTCCAGCGTCACCCTTGCCCCATGCTTGAGTGCCGACGCTAACGAGAGTATCCTTCCTGGGCTGATTCTCAAAGGTGATATTGTTGGCAACCAGCTTAATTTGTCCACCATTCCCGGAACTGTAGGTGTTCGCTGTGATGTTGGACTCATTGATACCTATCTTCTCGCCGACAAGGCTAACTTCTCCCCCATTTGTATCGCCAAGGGTATCAGCTTGTACAATTGACTCACCTGTGAGACTGATGTTCCTACCAGTCATCGCAATCGAACCACCACCATCACCTGTGGTACTCACGAATGTTTTCTGTGAAAACTGGATGTCGCCAAAACTGGGAGCATCATAACCCAACTTCCAACCTTGTTGTATTGGCACCAGGCTCACAACTCCATTGCTACCAACACTGGCGATTTCAATACGTCCGGATGGTGACTTGAGAATGCCACCAGAGCTCGACACATTACCTCCCACGAGTGCTAAGGTTTGCCCCTCTTTTACTTGCAATCCCTCAAAGCTAGTGTCAATTTTAGGACGCGGTCCTAGCTTGGTAATATCCTCATAGTTAATGTCGTGCCCAGGTCCAGTAACCTGAATCGATCCTGGATTGCTGCCCATACCCAATCCAATAGGTGCGGTTATGGTCAACAGGGGTAAGTCTTGTGATGGAGTGGCACTGAATTTATAGCGGTTCTCAGTTGGGTCTAATACATTCTGGTAAAATTAAACGAAGGTATATCAATCAGATCTTTATGAAGGCTTACGACCGAGACCTACGTCAAAAAATTATCTATGCCTACTGTAATAGAGAAGGTTCATATCGAAAGCTTGCGAAACGCTTTCATGTAAGTCTGAGCTTTGTACAAACATTATTAGGGCGTTATTTAGATACAGGAAGTATAGAACCATTGCCACATAAAGGTGGTAATCCAGCCAAAATAAAAGATGAAGATTATCTGATTTTAGAAAAAATCGTAGAAGAAAATAACGATGCAACCTTAGAAGAGTTATGCGTACAAATGGAATTAAAAAGTCAGGTAAAAATTAGCCGAGCCGCAATGGGGAGAACTTTACAAAAGCTGCAATTAACCAGAAAAAAAAACCTTGCACGCGGCAGAACAAGATACGGATAGAGTCAAAAAACTAAGACAAGAATTCTGGGAAGTTATCCGTACATTTGACTGGAACAACTTGGTGTTTGTTGACGAATCAGGTGTCAACATAGCTATGACAAGACTGTATGCCAGAGCACTTAAGGGAAAAAGGGCGCATGGTGCTCGCCCAGATAAGCGGGGTAAAAATGTGACAGTAATTGGGGCGATCGCCTTACGTGGAATCGTTGGAGCAATGACCTTCAAAGGCGGAACGGATAAAATAGCATTTCAAACTTATATTGAACAAGTCTTGGTTCCTAATCTTTGGAAAGGGGCGTGTGTAGTAATGGATAATTTTAGCTCTCATAAAGTTGCAGGAATTCAAGAAGCGATTGAGGCGGTTGGCGCACACTTAGTTTATTTATCACCGTATTCGCCTGATTTTTCTCCAATTGAAAATTGTTGGTCAAAGATGAAAGAATTTCTACGTTCCATTGCAGCCCGTACATATGAGGATTTAGATAAAGCGATTACAGAGGCTTTTGAAACTGTTAATTTGAGTGACATAATTGGCTGGTTTAAACATTGTGGTTATTGTATTGCATCCAAGTGAGAACCGCTATAGTACCATCGGCAAAATTTATACTGCTGGCAGTACTACCAATAAACGAACCCCCAATATTTAAACTGGCATTGGGTCCAAAAATAATGCCATTGGGATTTATCAAAAACAAGTTAGCCGTCCCTAGGGTGCGAATCAAGCCATCAATATTAGATATCGACCCACCTGTTACCCGACTAATTATGTTTTTAATGTCAACCGTATTGTTAAAGAAAGCTTCGCTACCAGTAGGAACAGAGAAATTTTTGAAACTGTGGAACAGATTAGTGCCTGCTCGTGTTCCGCCTGTGATCTTGAAAGTGTTGCCATTTATGTTGACGATGGAATTATTCGGTAAAGTGGCATCAGGGGTAATTTGAGCTTGAGCGCAATCTGCCGATAAAGTATAGACACCAGCGATTGCGCAGAGGGCAGTGGCTTCGCCAATCGCAATTCCTAAGAAAGCCCCCCAACAAGTACTTCGCAAACCAGCCATTGCACTCTCCCAAGCTGTGTAGTAATTGCACCTTAAAACAGTGAACAGTGAACAGTGAACAGTAACGCCTGCTATGGTGGGGGATTTAAACCCGCCACCAACGCTTTCGGTGCTCTTGGTGGGGGACTTAAACATGCAAAGGATGAAACTGATAACTGGTAACTGTTAAATCAACCACAATTAGTGGAAATCAAGTTAACACTTGTATCGCTAATTCTTTACAAAACGTCATCAAACTTGGCAACGTGTCCTCAGAATGCACGTAGTCAGATTCATTTTTTCAACTATTACATTTTGACAGAATCAATAACCGCAAAAACACGGCTGTTGTTTAAATTAACAAATGCACCTGCGAACCACTCTGTGTTTTACTCACTTCAATCCGGGCTTGAAAAGCTTCTTTAAGGTGAGGCATATGAGTTACCGTGAGGATGCAGGCAAAATCAGATGCGATCGCATTAATCGCTGCAATTAGGCGATCGCATCCTTCTGCATCTTGTGTCCCAAACCCTTCATCCACAATCAACAATTGCAACGCCGCCCCCGCCCGCTGCGCTAATAATTTCGCCAAGGCTAAACGGATCGCAAAGTTAATTCTAAATGCTTCTCCACCAGAGTAAGTTTCATAAGCCCGCGTTCCTCTTGCATCAGCAATCAAGATATCCAAGGTGTCTATCAACTTGGCATTTTTCTTGCTTGCCTTGCCACTCTTTCCAGCCCTTTGTGTAACAAATTGAACGTGTAGCTGATTGGCACTCAGTCGCGAAAGTAGTTGATTTGTCTCTATTTCCAACTGGGGCAACACATTCTCAATCATCAATGCTTGGATACCATTTTTACCAAAAGCTTGTGATAATTCCTGATAAATGCGATGTTGTCGTCTTGCTTCTTGCAGTTGCTGCTGCTGTTGTTCATACTGAATTTGCAATGTTTCTAGTTGGTGAACCTGCTGCTGCAAGCGTCCCAACTGACCAATTTGTTCGTCAAGTTGCCGTCGGCGTGATGCCAATTGCTGCTCTAATGCTGGGATTTGAGCAGATGGATTTGCTGATTCTTCGAGCTGCTGGACGATGCTTTCGATTTGGATGGCAAGTCTTTGCCGTTCTGTTAATCTCGCTTGCAAAGATACCTCTAACTCTTGTAATCTTGTTTTCAGTTGGGGATACTGCTGCTGCGCCCCCACAAGTTGTTGATAGCGTAACTGCCAAGATTGAGCTTTGCGTACAGCCATGCGAAGATTGTTATGCTCTTCTGACACGTAACCAATTTCAGCAATGTGGCGCTCAAGAGCAGCGATTTGTCTGGCACATTCAGATTCAGTGGCTTCTTGCTGGATTCTGGTTTGTAATTGGGCAATTTGCGCCTCAATTTCTGGTTTTCGTGCTTCTATTTGCGCTTGACGCTTAGCTGCATCTTTAATTTGGCTGAGTCTAATTTCTGCCCACCGCCACCGCTCTACTTCGTTACGGGCAAGGGCGTGGTCTTGTTCATTGTAGTTGAGTTGTTGCAAATATTGTTGAAGTTGCTGGAGTTCGGCTTGGGTTTCATGAGCATAGTTACCCATTTGCAAGCAGCGCTCTAATTGCTGCTTTTCAGCGACTATTTCTAGTAGCTGTTGTTCCACATCGCTTGTCGCCTGCAACTGTGCTGCCAATTGTCCCCTTTGTTCCCGTAAAGTATCATAATGAGACAATTCTTGTGATATTTCACGATATTCTTGCCTGAGTACCTGAATTTCTCTGTCTGAAACAGCCATTCGCTCCCTGACTATCCACAGTTCATCTTCAGCATCTTTGTACTCGATTTTGGTTTTGTCTACGACACGATTCCAGTAATGTTCCTCTAGAGGACGTTCGCACAAAGGACAGAGAGCATTGGGATTTTGGAGCATTTGCAGCTTTTGCTGGAGTTCTCCTAGCAGTTTTTCAAAGTCCCGTTGATGAGCCTGCAAGCGTTCGATCAGGTGACGCCTTTCCTGTCCTTTTTCTTGTACTCGTTGTAGATAAACCCGCTTCTTCTCCAATTCGTCAATCTGCATTGCCACTTCCATGACTGCTTGTTGCAGTTGCGGTTGGCGTCTATGCTGACGTTGTAATTGATTGGCTGTTGCTTCGAGTTGTTCGAGTCGAGCAACTAAACCAGCATGAGCGCGATCCAGTTGGCTTTGCAATGACAAGCGTTGTTGCAACAGGGGAGAAACTTGCAGTTGCAATTGATCGAGTTGAGCAACACGGTTGCGCGCAGCAGCAAGTTGTGCTATTGCTGCTTCTACTTCATCTGACTTACTGAGAGTTTGCTGAAGTTCTTGCTCTTGTTGCTGCACAGCCGCGAGTTGTGCCTCTGCGTGTTGTAATTGCCGCTCAATTTCGTTAATTTGTTTGGTTAGCTGGTGTTGCTTTTGTTGCTGTGCTTGTTGGGCGCGAGTGTATTCTTCAAATTGAGCGCCCATCGCTTCTTCTTGGGATTGTAGAACTTGGTATTGGTTGTACCCGGCTTTAATTTCAGCTTCTTGAGTTAAGAGTTCATCTAAAGAAGATAGCCCAGAGTCAATTGCTGACTGCTCTTGTTGCAGGCGATCGCAGTCTTGAGTAAGATTCTGGTACTGCTGCCTAACAAAGTTCAGTTGTTGCTCCCAGTTTTGCCGCTGATGCTGGACAACTTGCAAACTTTGTAATTGAATATTTTCAAAGGCTTGTACCTGTTGCAGTTGATTGATTTCGGCTTCCAAGTCGCCTTGTTTTTGAGCAATTGCTTCACGTTGTTGCAGTTGAGATTTCAGCGAATCCAAAACGCGCTCTAGTTCTTCCGTTCTTGCTTTAAACTGGCGTGATAGTTCTTTTGCCCGTTCTTCTAATTCATCGTACTGATTGAGTTTTAATAACTCTGCTAATATTTCCTTACGCTCACTAGGTCGCTTGAGCATGAATTCATCGGCACGACCTTGACGCAGGTATGCCGAATTAATGAAAGTTTCGTAATCAAGCTTAATATGTTCTAAAATCAAATCTTGTGTTGCCCTTACCCCTTTGCCAGTAAGTGCGCGAAACCCAGTGGGTATTTGTATTTGAAATTCCAAAGCACCACTTCCACCCCGCACTCGGGTGCGAATCACTCGATAAGTTTGCTGGTTTGCTTCAAAGATGAAATCAACTCTAACTTCTTTTGCACCTGTTTGGATAACATCATCTTCGCTAGAGGCTCTGCTTTCACCCCAAATTGCCCAAGTGATAGCTTCGAGGAGGGAAGATTTTCCAGCGCCATTGGAACCACAAATACAAGCCGTATGTAACCCGCGAAAATCTAAAGTAGCGTCGCGGTAACTGAGGAAGTTTTTGAGGGTCAGTTGAATTGGGATCATCGAGAATTAGGCGCTAAACCTTTTTTAAGAAATAACAGTACATATGCTCTTTTTGTTAGTTTAGCTAGGTAAAAATAATGTTTCTAGTCTTTAATCCCTTAAGTTAACGAATGTTAACAATATAATGAGTGTTTTTTTCATATTAGGCAAACATTTTTTACTACCAGCGTGAAAAAATTCATCTTTCCTGCGGTTCTTTCCTTTTTGCCTTCCAGAAACAAGAAGTTTGTTTGATTCTTTAAACGCTTTACAGATGAAGCAAAAATTATTCTCCCCAATACTTGCTTCGCTCTCTACCCCATATCCAAATCTGGGCGACTTCTCCTGCTTTCAATTAAGAAGAGGGTGGCGGCTAAAAGGGGTCAGCAAAGCATCCGCTTGGTAAGTCCTAATTTCGTTCGCTCTCGTCTGACCTAGAGCGCGGTATCAAAAGTCCAACATATGTACCTAACATTTTTCAATCGCATCACAAGCCACACCCACGCCATTTTCTGCCTGAACAATGCGTCGAATTTCCGCACAAGAGGCTGCATAGCTGGGATGATTTAACAACTGATGCAACTCTTTTACAACCCGTGACGCTGAATATTGTTTGCGGGAAATCGTGCGCGAAGTTCCCAAGCGTTCGACTCGTGCTGCATTATCCGGTTGGTCGTGGCTGTAGGGCATTATTAAGGTAGGACGACCAGCCCGTAATGCTTGGGCTGTTGTCCCAATTCCTCCTTGATGGACAATGGCACAAGCGTGAGGGAAAATTTGCGAGTATGGTGCATAGCTAACCGCAAGAATATCTTTTGAAAGATTTTCTGGAGGCGGATTTTTACCAATTAACAGCACAGCACGGCGATTAAGCTGCTTTGCGGCTTTGATGCTTTCCTGATAAAAATCGCCGGGCGACATCACTGCGGCAGAACCAAGGGTAAAAACTATTGGCGGTTCTCCTGCATCTAAAAATTGCTTCAGTTCTGGCATAAGTTCCGTCTTGTCCGAACTACCATCATAGAATGTGAAACCTGCCATGACTGTGTTTGCAACCCAATCAGGTTGCGGTTTTGCCAGAACAGGGGAAAACAGAGCAAGGACAAGGTAAGGCGAAAACTTGTCGTCAATAAAAGGATTGCCAGTTAAGGTTGGTAATCCAAGTTCGCGGCGAAATTGATGGACGGGTTCTGCCCAAGATTTACTAACCAGCTTGGCAAAATTGATGACTCCCCTGTTAGCAAATAAGCCAAACCGACGTAGCTTGACTAGAAATGGAAATAGAGGTAATACGGATGGATCGTAGGCAGAGAAAAACGAGATTGGAGCCATAGCACTTGATGCCCACCGAATCCCTAATTTTTCCGCCACCATTCGAGCCGCAATCACTCCTTCACCCGCAAAGATAAAATCTGCATTTTTCGCTGCATTGATCAAATCTGCATACATCTGGCGTAAACTGGGACAGACCCACTTGCAGACAATATACTCCGAACCTGTTTGCAAATCCATCATCCGCGCCATCTCTTGCGGATCGTCCAGAGCAGTATTATCCGGGCGCATCCGATGAAACTCAAATCCCAAAGCTTCAATTTTGGATTGATATTCTTTGTGGGTTGCAAATACAATATCGTGACCACGTTTTCTTAATTCGAGAGCGATCGCAATTTTGGGATGCAAGTCACCAAAAGAACCGATGGTGGTTAAAATAATTCGACTCATAAAATTTGATTCGTTACTTTTTCATTTAGAAAAAATACTTGACGATTAGAAATCGCGGCTAAGCGCACTTAAGCGCACTTAAGAATATATAGTCTGCCTAGGCAGGCTTCGCTTTTATAGGCACCGTGCGCGGGTTTCCCCCCAACCCCAAAGCCCGCAGTTGAGGCGACATCATCTAGACTTCCAGTCTGAACGCGAGTGCGTGCGCTGTCTAAAGCAGGGCGATTGATCGGGCTAGGAGTCCTAATGTACCAATCACCCGTATCTTCATCATAAATCTTAGCGCCCAGTCATTCTAGGGTGTCTAAAGCATTGATAATAAGATGTTGCTTTTGTGTTGGTTCCATCAATAGTTAGTGAGGGAATATACTGTAGCAATGTTACAGCAAAGCAATAAGCAATGAGCTTATCTTTGCATAAACAAGAAGTGTATCAGTATGATACTCTCCCATCACAAGAAATTAACATTACAATAGAAAGTAAGAGATTGCAATTTGCCTCACTCCCCTTATTCCTAGGCATACATCGGCAGATACAGATAATGTAAAAATATTCAGGAACTATTTCACAAACTTTGCGTCATATACATCCTTCGTTACTATTCTCTAGCGCCAAGAAGCGGTATAAGAATAGAGAGGAACAATTGCACATTCTTACCGTCATAAAATCGATTTAAGCCTCGGAATACGCCTAGCGACAGGTTTAAAAAAAGCCAGAAACAATCTCAGTAACAGCACGTCAAACACATTAAGAAAGAAACAAAAAGGCTCTGCTATGACTCACTTGAATCGTTGGAAAACTGGAACCGCTGCACTTATGGCAATGGCAATGACAACAGGAGCCATTGCACCCATGTTTGTCTCTGCTCCCGCTTCTGCACAATCAATCTTTCGCGGTCAAACACAAACACAAACAGGAACAGGAAGAGTTTCCATTCCTGCTGGAGTTAGACTTCCAGTAACATTTGATAAAGAGAAAATTGTTGTCACTCCTGATGAAACTACACCCATAAAGCTGAGGATAGCAAGAAATATTGTAGACAGGGCAGGAAATGTATTAATTCCTGAAGGAACTCAAATTGAAGGACAATTGCAACCAATAACCAGAAATGGTACAAAGGGGACTTATTTTGTCGCTCAAGACATAGTGCTTCCTAATGGTGAACGGCAGTCTATTAATGCAACATCTGGGGTCGTTACCAAAAAGGAAACAATTAGTAAAGGAGGTAAAACTGATAAAATATTACAGGATGCTGCTATTGGTGCAGGTGCTTCTAGTGTGATTGCACTGATAACAGGTGACCGCAAAATTCAAGCGATTGAACCTATACTTGGTGCTGGTGCTGGTGCTGCTGCAAGTGTTCTACTGCGACGCAAAAACGTTGAAGTTATCGTTGTTGAACCCCAAAGAGGAGATTTGGATCTGACACTGCGCTCTAATTTGCTGGTATATCGTGGCTATTAGTAAGTCGGCTTATCTTAATTTAGCCTGTGAGTCGGGTCAATAGGCACTGGGATGCCCGTTCGGCGCTGGGCTTTGCGCAATCACCATGCACGGGCGCTGCGCTTCCTTGCAATTGCCGCCTGCGGCGCTTTGCAGCATCGCCCGTATACTACCGAGGGGTTGCTCTTGTGGCAACCCCTCCTGTGTCTTTTGAAACAGATAGCGCAAGTAGGACGCGCTTCGTGCAACCACCCAGAGTAACGCTGCTAGGCGATCGCTACCTTTAACTATCCTTAAACTATAATGTGCAGTTAACTACCCTGTGCAGTCGCTTGATTTTTCAGTGAAAAAATTTTCGTAGTCTTACCTGTACAAAATCACTTAAACAGTGCCATACTTGTTTCTAAACTTACATAGAAAAACGTAATAAGCTTGGTTGCGACACAACCGTCTGTTGCCAACAAATTGTTGGTAATACCTTGCGTTGAGATCAAGGCAATAACCTATAACTTGATTTTACCTATAACCCTTTCTCATTTGTGGAGAGGCAAGAAAACACTTGTCTATAAAGGGAGTTAGAGCGTGAAATTTTTTATCCTTCTAAGTAGCACTCACGTAAAAAAAATCATTCTTTTGCAACTATTCTGTAGATGGCAAGTCTTGCTTAATTAACTGGATGAAAAAAGTTTTTCAATTGGCAAAATACATAGGAAAATCTTGAATTAATAAAATCTGCTTGAAGAAAAATTAAGCATGAAAGAAAGGAGAAAGAGGAAAAAGAAGTTTCTCAGATTTTCTTGAAATTTTATATTTCATACTTGTTTTTTTCTTCGTTTTATCCTTCAGACTTTATCCTTCAAATGAGTGTTATAGCTACATTACACTATTAACATACTCCACAAAAATTGGAAACTTTTTAACTCAAATATAGTCTCATTAACAAGCAGAAATGAGCATAATTTTGTGGGGAGCGAAAATATAATGTTTGGTCACTTTCGTTGGCAATCTGGATGTGCTGCATTCATGGCTTTGGGCATAACAGCAGGTACTATCGCACCTCTAGTGACACCTACAGCTTCTTTCGCCCAAACAACTTTTACAGACCTTCAATCCAACTATTGGGCAGCAGAGTTTATTCAACAACTGGCACAACGGGGTATTATCGCTGGATTTCCAGATGGTAGCTTCCGCCCAGAACAGCCAGTCACACGCGCTCAATTTGCTGCCATGATTGGCAAAGCTTTCCAAAAAGCACCAGAACGGCAGGCAGCCAGATTTGACGATGTACCAAGCAACTATTGGGCATCGAGTGCGATTCAGGATGCATATACCACCGGTTTCTTGTCTGGATATCCTGGCAATCGTTTCGAGCCTAACCAAAATATTCCCCGCGAACAGGTTTTAGTTTCCCTCGCTAACGGTTTAAAATACAACGCTAGCAGTAATGCCGAAAGCAACCTGCAATATTACAACGACGCTAATAACATCTCTAGCTATGCTGGTAGTCCAATTGCTGCGGCTACTGAAAAACAAATTGTCGTGAACTATCCTGATGTTAAATTCCTAAATCCCAAAGCAACTGCAACTCGAGCACAAGTAGCAGCTTTTGTCTACCAAGCACTGGTTAGCTCTGGTAAAGCCGCAGCAATTAGCTCACCCTACATTGTGGCTCTTGGCGAACCTACTCCATCAAAACCAGTAGCGGTGACAATTCCCGAAGGAACTGTTATTCCGATAAGGTATGAAAAAGCAGAAAAAATTCTTGTGACTAAGGATGAAACAGCGCCTTTAACCCTCACCGTGGCGCAAAACGTTGTCACTGATAAAGGAACCTTGGTCATTCCAGCCGGCAGCCAAGTGGTTGGTGAGCTGCGTCCCGTCAAAGACAAGGGCGGTTCTCAATTCATCGCCCAAAAACTCATCTTAACCAATGGTCAGGAGTATCCAATCAATGCGACTTCTGAAGTGATTACCAAGACCGAAACTGTCAAAAAGGGCATCAATACAAACACAATTCTCAGGAATACCGCACTTGGTGCAGGTGCTGCTGCAGCGGTTTCGGTTGTGACTGGTGATAAGGCTATTAGTGCAGGAGAAATTCTGGGTGGGGCTACGATTGGTGGATTAATTGGTCTGTTCTTTGGTAAGAACAGTGTGGACTTAATCGCCATTGACCCAAAGACTGACTTGCAAATGACCATTGGTCAGAACTTTCAGGTTTCGTTGAAATAGTTAGTAGTTAGTACTAACCAGTTACAACAGGTAGCCAAATAATAAAGGTCGTTCCTGGTGCATCAGGTGATGTAATAAGCGAGGTCACAGCAGGGCTGAAAACTTCTATTTCGCCCTGCATTTCCTGTATGAGCTGTTTGGCAATTGATAATCCTAACCCCGTCCCTGGAATTTGCGTTTGAGCTTGCACACCTCGGTAATGTCGCTCTCCAAGATGCTCTAAATCTTGTGCCGGAATGCCAGGACCAGTGTCACTGATGGCAATTCCCTGAAAATTAGCTTTTTGTTGCCCCGCTTGGATTAAAATCTTGCCACCAGTGGGGGTATATTTTAAAGCATTGTCAATTATATTACTTAATACCTCTCGTAATGCTTTGAGGTTGGCGCGTACCAGAGGTAAGTTAGGAGGAATTTCAGATATGAGTTGCAAATTTCTCTCTTGAGCGATCGCTCTGGCGGACACCAACAATGGTTCTAATATATCTAGTACAGAACAGTTAACTTCTTTTTCTCCTGTACCAGGCAACAAAAGCGGTGCTTTCGGGTCTTTCTGTACGTTTGCTTCTACAAGGACTTGTTTTTGCGGTAGCGCCAGTGGTCCTAAATCTTCTGCTGTCAGGTCAATAATTTCATCAAACTGTTGTAACAATTCTTTGAGGCGATCGCTTTCCCGCACAATACTAGTTGCTACCTCCCGGTTAGCATCCCCTGCTCGCAGTCGCTTCAGCAATAGTTTACCAAAAGTTCGCAATGCCGTTAACGGGTTGCGAAGCTGGTGCAATAAATTATCCAGTAAATCCTGCTGCTTTTCTTGGAGAATTTGTTGTTGCTGCAACTGCTGGTGCAGCCATGCTCGACGCTGATCCAAAACACAGGCAAGCGATAGCGTTTGAGCAATCCGTTCTATTTCACTCCTTTCTTGTTCATTCCATGCTCGGTCTTCCCTGACTGTGACGAGCAACCCTATCATCACATCCTCATGGACAAGAGGTAAAACAATCTGGTCACCTCTTAGTAGATACTCCTCTGTTGAATGCGGTGATGCTGCATCTCCTGTGGCACTTTCTCGTGATCGGGCTGGAAATTCCTCTGCTGCTTTCAATAACCTCCGGTTAGGACGGTTGTTTTTGAGGTTGAACACATTACCCATACGAGAACGCGGTGTTCTATCCAAGGTACGGGAGGCTGAACTGTACGAATCCCAATTCTTTTTGGAAATAGGTATTGAGCTGGGCAATACCAAAGCATTGGCTGTTTGCTCTTCCACTGCCGTTTCTGGGTAAACCACCACAGGAATGAGTTTTGCTTCATTTGTCGAAGCTTCTATCAATTCTTGCGTCAAATAGACAACGCTCAAAGATGCTTCCAGCCCTTGGGCTAATAGTGCCAATTGCTCTCGGCATAGAGCAACAAACTCAGAACTGGCAGACATTAACATTTCAAGAGCCCTTGTTTAAGATGACAGACTATAGGGACGAAAACGAACAGGAGTTGGCTTGTTCCATTTAACAAAGCTTAACTGAAGAAAGCAACTAACGGTTCGTTCCAAGGAATTATATTGTTCGTTACTCATAATTTTTCTTTTAAAAAACAAATTATCTTTCTTGTATCAAAAGGTTAACAACTCTTGTTTTTTTGAACTAGAACTTTTATAATGACGACGTATTTTGTAGCTATCACTACAATCTATCGCTTGTAAGAGGAGGACAGAAGGTTGGCAAGGAGACGCAAGAGGAAGAGTCGTCGTCGGCAAGAAGGGCGGCGAATTTTAGAACACGTGCCTCAATTTAGCATCGAAAGCGGCGAAGATAAGCCTGTGACAGCAGCTAGAAAATTCATTCAAGCTGAAGGAATTTTGCCACCCGCGTTGCTACTTGTAAAGCGAAATGAACACACAACAGACCGTTATTTTTGGGCTGAAAAGGGGCTGTTTGGTGCTCAATATGTTGAGGAGAACCACTTTTTATTCCCTAGCCTGAGAGTGCTTGAAGGTTCTCCAGGTCAGGAGCCACTAGCTGTTGCTAGTCGATGAACTAACAATGGTTATCATAAAGTTTGAGTTTGCCTTATGACAACCATTAACTGACAAAATTGCTAGGTTTTTTCAAAGTTTCATTTTTTTTTAAGGATGCAGTTCACTTGCCAGTGTTAGCCTAGCAATTTTGGCTCAGGCTCTCAGCTTTAATCAAACCTTGTGTTTGTATGAGTTGATTATAAGTGTCAGAACGTATAAGGGAGTGGGGATAGAGCGAGCCCGTTTTGAGCAAAGCTTCGGCACGCTCTTTCAAGCGATATAGCTTTTTTCTACAACTTGTGGAGAAAAGCTATAGAGCAGGAGTCGTTTTACCTCCTCCCTCTATTCCATTTCTTAAAAGTTGAAAAGTGGTTTATAAGTCCGTCTTTGCGACTCATATCATGTTCGGTTAATTAATTGTCAATCACAAGTATTGCGTGCCTCCTGTGTAGGAGCTACGCTCATTTATAGCGTGCGCTTCACCGCTTACAGCTTTCTTGATGCGACTTACCCTACTCTTTCTTGAAGCCCGGTTTGGAGTTTACGCTTCACAAACCCTGCCCTCAAGCGATAGGTTGCAGTTGCACTCAGCATGACACCACATCCTCATTATTGTCACAGTATGATAATGCAAGACAAGGTGCAGGCAACAAACTGAAATTGCCAGTCTGAGTCAAAGAATAACAGCTATTCACAAATTTTTAATCCCAAAGCTCTGCGTAACTCAATGAGTTCGTCTCGATGGGCAGTTACAGTGATTTTACTTGGAGAGTGTTCTTCGCCTTGGGTTGCTTCCACCTTCAGCGACACCTTCTCTAGTTTTCCAGCTTTTTTCCAATAAAAAACACCACTCAAAGGCGACAGCAGCACCAGCCCAAGAAAAATTGTACTAAGTTTGGGAAAAAGTAGTGACAAAACTAGTGATAAACAAAGAAGACCCGCAGCGGCTAAAAGTGTTAAAAACACAGCTAAAAACCAGCTAGGTTGAACAAAGCCTTCAAAAGTCACTTGGTTTTGTTTCGGGTCTACCGCTGCTACTCGGTAAGACCGTGTTTGAAAATACTCCCTCAATTGAGGCATTAAAGTAGCTTCGTCTTGCTCGCAAACCAGCTTTTCTGTTTCTGTACGGTCTTTGGTAGAGGCACGAATAAAGAAAAATAGCCCGACCGATAATAAAAAAGTGAGCAGCAACGTCGATGGTAGAGTAGCAGTATCCATAAACTAAATTATGAGTATTTTACAGGAGGTGACTTATTCATTATTTAATGAGAACGCTAATTTTTTCTCCCGCTTATGTACTGTTGCCATAAACGAGCTAAATCCTCTGCTTGAAATTGCCATTCTGGAGACACTTGGTACATGCGCCTAGGACGTCCGCGTCCTTCCAGTTTCTTCCAATACCCAGTGATTGCCTTCTGGTCTTCGAGAAATTTAATCGCACTGTAAAGTACGGTATCCGAAAGCCGGTAGGTTGGATGTTCAGTTTCCAATCGTTGGATCAACTCCGTTCCATAGGATTCGCCTTGTACCAAGACATACAAGATATAACAAACCGCGAGCTCCTGACAAAGGTAAGTTGGCGGAGGATTTTCAAAGAAGTGATATATATCCTCAAGTTTCATGGTTAGTGAATGGCTAAAAAATGCCTAAGGGTTGAGCATACAATCCACGGAAATCGTATAAAATACTACTCAATTAAGATAAGTATTTAGCGTTCCTTAGGCTGGATCACCAAAGGGTAAAAATGACATGAGACAAATTCCACGCTGACTAATCGTGGAACTGATGCACCAACCTTAGGGATACAAAAATTTGCACCCCTACCCAAGCTTCTGAGATCATATTGAGGAGCGATTTGACAACGGCTATGCCACAGTCTTTAGTGTCAAGTTATGCCAAGGGCGTAAGGACTGCTTAAGCATAAAATGCCGTCTAAGCAATTTTAAAGGTAAAATGCTGTATTTATGTAGAACTTAATCAAAACTTTGCTGGACAGTAAATATCCTAGGGTCTTTGCGTAAAGATTAGACAAAATATCATGTTTCATTTCCAGCTTTACGGATAGCGAACACACCCAAAAAAGTATTCACTACGGAATTTATCTACTAGAAATACTCCAGTGCCGTTTGCTAAGTGTGATAGTAAATTTATCAAACCCCAGCACATTGGTGATCAGTATGTCAGAATCCTCTTCACTCCGAGCAATCGCCCAAACGTTTCGCCTCACAGGTTGGATTAGCTTTTGGATTCAGTTAGTGCTAGGTGTTGTTTCTGGGGGGATTTTGCTGTTTGCCGTCTTAAGTCAGAGATCTGGTAGCACTAGTAATAATCCAGGAACTGGGTTCGGTGCCTTTTTTGCAGTTGCTGGGCTCATTGCCTTGGGAGTGGGCATTTATTTAGCTTTCCGTTACACCCAGCTTGGTAATCGACTGGAATCGTCCAATCCTAACAACCGCCCGCGCAAAGTTGAAACTCTTCAAGTCGTACGCTTTGCGGTTATGGTGCATTTGGTGGGAATGCTGTTGACTTTGTTAGGGGCGCAAGCGACTGTTGGCATCCTGCTGACAAAGTCATTGACTTTACCGCAAGTGGGTACTGGAGTTTACACCCAAATCGACCCTAGCCGGATTATTCAATCGTTGGATATTTTCGTCGTGCAGGCAAACACTAATACGGTTTCAGCACATTTTGCAGGGCTTGTTGCGTCCATTTGGCTACTCCAACGCATCTCCAAACCTCAGTCTTAGCGTAATTCTTAATTGATAATTTCTTGTTCGCTGCGGACTGCCTTAATGACGAACTAGTGATTCTTTGAAGAATTCATCAAAAATTCTTACTGGAAATTTGCGAAAGTGGAAATTTTAATCTCAAGATTACTACACACTTGCGGGAGAAAAGCATCCTGCTATTGGTTGATGTCAAAGCAATAGTTCAGGTCACTCACTTTTGAGAGCTAGTTGACTTTTGCACTTGTTACTAGCCGGAAGTACTATATTTTGATGTGTTAACTGTAAAGAAAATCCGCAGGCTAGGGACTAGGACAAATCTGTGCTAGATATTAAGCTAATACGAGAAAATCCGCAATTGGTTCAGGAACGGTTGAATACTCGTGGTGGAAACTACGACATTGAGCCGCTTTTAGAGTTGGATAAACAGCAACGCGAATTGGAAGCGAAGCGAAATCAACTCCAAGCACGTAGTAACGAAATTGCTAAATTAATTCCTGAAAAGATAAAAGCTGGTTCCAACCCCAAAGGACCAGAAATTCAAGCATTCCGGGATGAAGGCAGTTCTGTGAAAGCAGAAATTGGGAAACTCGAACCCCAGGAGAAAGAACTCTCAGCCAAAATCGAAGAACTTTTACTAACACTTCCCAACTTGCCAAGCGACTCCACACCTATTGGTAAGAGTGAGGAAGATAACGTAGAAGTGCGTCGTTGGGGCGATGAGTACATTCCTCAAAACCCAAAGATTATTCCTCACTGGGAAATTGGCGAAAAGTTGGGTATTCTCAACGTTGAGCGAGCTGTGAAAGTCGCACAAAGTCGCTTTGTGACGCTCATAGGCGCTGGTGCGAAGCTGGAGAGAGCATTAATTCAATTTATGCTTGATCGCCAGATAGCAGCAGGGTATGTAGAAGTCATTCCCCCATTTTTGATTAATACCGAGTCTATGACAGCCACGGGTCAGTTGCCCAAGTTTGCTGAAGAAAGTTTTAAATGCGCGGCTGATGATTTGTGGCTTGCGCCTACGGCGGAAGTCCCCGTAACCAACCTCTACCGTGGTGAAACTCTCAATTCCGAAGAGTTGCCGATCTACCATTGTGCTTATACTCCCTGTTTTCGTCGGGAAGCTGGGAGTTATGGACGCGATATGCGGGGACTGATTCGACTGCATCAATTTAACAAAGTTGAACTGGTGAAATTTGTCCATCCCAGCACTTCTAGTGAGGAACTGGAAAAATTGGTAGGTAATGCAGAAGCAATTTTACAGGCGTTGCAGCTGCCTTACCGAGTCGTAGCGTTATGTACTGGGGATATAGGATTTCATTCTGCCAAAACCTATGACTTAGAGGTTTGGCTTCCCTCTTCTGGCAAATACCGCGAAATTTCCAGCTGTTCCAATTTTATGGACTACCAGGCGCGACGGGGTCAAATTCGCTTTAAAGAAAGCGGTAAGAAGGGAACGCAGTTCGTGCATACCCTCAATGGTTCTGGGTTAGCTGCGGGACGTACAATGGCAGCGATTTTGGAAAATTATCAACAAGAGGATGGAACCGTACGCATACCAGAAGCGCTGCAACCTTACATAGGACGTGAAGTGCTGTGATCTAGGTTGATTAGCTGTAGAGACGCGCCATGGCGAGCCAGCGCTGCAGGAGGGTTTCCCGACAGCCAGGCGACTGGCGGCGCGTCTGTACATTTGGAGCGTTGTGACAAAGAACCACGCTTCGGCTAACAATTTACAACTCTCCCTTAAGAATTACCGAAAAAGCTAGAAAATCAGCACACCAGACCAGTGGTAGACTGGGACACATTTTAAAATGAATAAGTATAGCTGAATAAGTTCACTCATTCTTTCTATGTCAGTTTTTGCGCCTTTAGCAGCGATCGCAGTCTTGGCTGTTCTGATCCTGGTTCACGAGTTTGGACATTTTATTGCAGCAAGGTCCCAGGGGATTTACGTCAATCGTTTTTCTCTGGGCTTTGGTCCGGTTATCTGGAAATATCAAGGAGCCCAAACTGAATACGCTATCCGAGCTTTTCCTCTGGGTGGTTTTGTCGGTTTTCCTGACGATGACCCAGATAGCAATATTCCAGCCAATGACCCGAATCTTTTGCGTAACCGCCCCATTTTAGATCGGGCGATTGTCATTAGTGCGGGAGTGATAGCGAATTTAATATTTGCCTACTTCCTTTTAGTCACGCAGGTTGGTTTTGTTGGCATACCACAACCAAGCCAACCCCAACCAGGAGTTTTGATTCAACAGCTAGCACCAAATGTAAGTTCTGTCGCAGCCAAAGCAGGAATTCAGAAAGGAGATGTCATCCTAGCAGCTAATCAAAGACAATTTGGGGCATCGCAGCAAGAGTTAGAGGCTTTAAGGGAAATAATTAAAACTAATCCAGATAAGCCAATCCAATTAGAAATTGCCCGTAATGACCAAAAGCTGTCTTTGACCGTAGTTCCTGAAGCAAACTCAAACGGTGAGGGTAGTATCGGCATCGGACTTGCTCCCAACGTCAAACTTGAGCGTCGTCCCGTGAGCAACCCCGTGGAAGCTTTTAAGATTGGCGCTAAGGAATTCCAGCGGATTGTCTCACTGACATTCCAAGGTTTTGGGCAATTAATCACGAACTTCGGCGAGACAGCTAACCAAGTTGCTGGTCCAGTGAGAATTGTGGAAATAGGTGCCAACATTGCCCAGAATGATACAGCTAGTTTGTTCTTCTTTGCCGCTTTGATCAGCATTAACTTGGCTGTGATCAATATTTTGCCTTTACCAGCTTTAGATGGAGGACAACTTGCTTTTCTGCTGATTGAAGGTTTGCGCGGTAAACCCTTGCCTAATCGCGTTCAAGAAGGTGTCATGCAAACTGGTTTGGTAATACTTTTAGGGCTAGGCATTTTTCTCATACTCAAAGAAACTACCCAATTGGAGTGGGTGCAAAAATTATTCCAGTGATTAGTACGCGCAAACGCTCATCTGTAAAGCAACGGGCGCTAGAAATCCTAGTTCGCCTGAACCGCCTTTATCCAGATGCAACTTGCTCTTTAAACTACTCAACCCCAGTGCAGTTGCTGGTGGCTACGATTCTCTCGGCTCAGTGTACGGATGAACGAGTGAATCAAGTGACACCAGCCTTGTTTAGTAAGTTCCCGGATGCAGCGAGTCTGGCAAATGCTGATTTGACAGAGTTAGAAAACTTGGTGCGTTCCACTGGGTTTTACCGCAATAAAGCGAAGAATATTCAAGCTGCCTGTCGGATGATTGTCAATGAATTTGGCGGTCATGTGCCAAAGCGGATGGAACAGCTGTTGCAGCTTCCTGGTGTGGCGCGCAAAACGGCAAATGTCGTCCTCGCTCATGCTTATGGAATCAATGCTGGGGTGACTGTTGATACTCATGTGAAGCGTTTAAGCCAGCGCTTGGGCTTAACTGAACACACAGACCCCATCCGCATTGAGCGAGATTTGATGCTCCTATTGCCTCAACCAGACTGGGAAAATTGGTCAATTCGGCTGATTTATCATGGTCGGGCGATTTGTAAAGCGCGATCGCCTGCGTGTGAAGCTTGTCAACTGGCTGAACTTTGTCCTTCTGCTTTTAACGTGCCACAGGTGACTGTGAAGGCAAAAGTTGAGGAAAGCCCTTAATGGTCTGAAGAAGGAAAAATTCCAGGGTTTGTAGTTAGTGCTTGAGGGATTAAGCGCTAATTACGAACTTAATTCATGTCAAAAGATGTGCAATTATATAGAATGGAAAATGCTGTCTTTAAATAAATTACTTAGATTATGGCAAAAAAGAGCATGATTGAGCGCGAGAAAAAACGCGCCAAACTGGTGGCTAAGTACGCTGAAAAGCGCGAAGCCTTGCTGGAAGAATTCAAAGAAGCAGAATCTCCTCTTGATAAGCTGGAAATTCACCGCGAAATTCAACAGCTACCCCGCAATAGCGCTCCCAGTCGTCGCCGCAACCGCTGCTGGGTAACTGGTCGTTCCAGAGGAGTTTACCGCGACTTTGGTCTATCTCGAAATGTCCTGCGGGAATGGGCACACGAAGGTCTTTTGCCCGGAGTGGTGAAATCTAGTTGGTAGGCGCGTGATTAGTCGTTAGTCGTTAGTGGTTCTTATTGACAACTAACAACTAACAGCTAACAAAATTACTGTCCGCAACATCTATCAATTCCCAGACTATCTAGGAGTAAATCGCTGACAGCGTTGGCTATAGCAAACTCTCCGTAGAAACTTTTGGAAAAATCAAACGACTGCATCTCTGTGACAATGGCAATCACTAGAGAACCTAAGTCGTTTTCTCCTTCCATCCGTTGACGCACAAAAATCTGTGCTGCTCTTTGGGCAATTGTCTGATTGATTGCTTCTGGGATAAATTCTTCATCAAGCCACTGATGCAAGCGCTGGCGCAACCATTCTCCCTCAAGCATAGGATTTTGAGGTGCTGGTAAGGTGATGGGTGGAATTGGTTCTGTCATTTTCTTTTATTTTTATATTAAAGACTCAGGTTGCCAGAAAATACCTTCGTAGTATGCACTTAAGCTCCTACTACAAAATATGTTTTTTGCTTATTTTTATGCAATATGATATCGCCACTATTATTCAAAGCTATGCTCAAGGCTATTTTCTCATGGCTGATGAGAATGATGTCTTGGGGTGGTATGGAAGCCGCGATCGCACTCTCATTCCTTTAGATGAACGATTTCGTTACCCCAAGTCCTTGCAGCGTGTTCTCAATCAAGAGCGTTTTACTGTTGCGATTAACCGCGATTTCAAAGCTGTTGTGGCTGGATGTGCTAACCGAGAACTTACCTGGATTTCACCACAGTTAAAAGAGATTTACTGGGAACTTTACCAAGCCGGTTGGGCATATAGTTTTGAAACTTGGCAAGGGGATGAACTCGCTGGGGGAATTTTGGGAATTGTAATTGGGGGTGCTTTTATTGGGGAGTCGATGTTTTACCGCATCCCGGAGGGTTCAAAGGTGGCGATGGTGAAGTTGGTGGAAAGGTTGCGCCAAAGGGAATTTGTGATGTTCGATGCCCAAATGATGAATCCCCATTTGGAGAGGTTTGGTGCTTATGGCGTGAGAGATAAAGAGTATCAAAAGTTACTTTACAAAGCTTTGCAACGTTCTTGTTCGCTACTTTAGCTACCTCCGACAGAAGCCCCTTTGCAGGCATAGCACTCTCTACTGGAATTTACTAAGCTCTCATTATATGCAAATTGTAGGCGCGACAGCTTATCAACGCTGTATCGATAAGGAGTAGATATCAAGATTTGATACTCCCCACGGCTAAAAGCCGGGGGATTCTTGAAGAGTCCACAAACGAACTTTCAATGGTGCTATCAAAAACACCCTAGACGCTCAAAACAATTACCAGTACCAGAGGTATCGCAATTGCGCTTACTTTTCAATTTTTTTGCTTTCCGAGTCCATCACAAAAGCCAGAAAGGTACGCTCCCCATCCTGCCATTATTTGCCCTTTAACTGTTCCGAATCAATTCGGATATGTCCGTTGCCGGGATTGCTCCGTACTAGGATGTTTCAATACGTAGATGGTTATTCTTACTCACTTATCATTAAATTATATCACTGTGGCTAAAGCCAGACAATCGTTTCACGGGACTTAAAAGTCCCTGGCGACTTATCCCCATGTCTAAAGCCAGGGGCTTGCGTCTCGTTTTCCGGTCAGAGAAAAAATCCTTTCTTTTGCGAGCTTCTGAAATAGCAGAGAAAGAAGCTACTTTCTCTCACCCTTGGAACCCTAACTCGCTCATCACTGGAACTCAGATGAGTCGTTTAGTAGGACTCGCAAGGGTAGGCGTAAGTCTTGCCAAGATACCACCTGGGAAAGAATCGTTTATCTATCATGCTCATTATCGAGAAGAAGAATGGATTTACATTATTTCCGATCGTGGGGTAGCGGAGATTGATGGTGAGAAATTTGAAGTCAGCGCAGGGGATTTCATGGGTTTTCCAACACCTTCAGTAGCGCATCATCTACGTAATCCCTATGATGACGAGTTGGTTTATCTAATGGGCGGAGAGAGTCTTGATGTGGAGATTGCCGACTTTCCTGGCTTGGGTAAGCGAATGCTTCGACGCGGGGCAGACGTAGAAATTTACGATATATCGAATGCTAAAAGTTTTGGACCATTAGATGAGACTTAATCCATTTGGGAGCGGGCGGACGAGCATGGCTTTTGTGATGCCCAATAAATGACTTGAAGCTATGGGGTTGGAGAGAGTGTTTCAGGTAAATTAACTATAGTTTCTTGAAGCGCATCAGCTGAGCTTAAGTGCATTTTTGCGTGTCAACTAAAATATTAAGGCACTTGACAGATATCTAAACCTGCCAAAAACTGATATTCTACAACTTGTAGTTAAAAGTACCCCCAATTTTATTGTAATTGAACGTGGCTCAAAACTACCGCCGTGCTAAGCTCAGAGGCAAATCCTTCAAAGGGCAAGACTTAACAGGTGCAGATTTCTCCTATTGCGATATCCGAGGTACTGACTTCACAGATGCCATCCTTAGAGGAGCAAACTTCAGCCATGCGAGAGCGGGACTACAACGGCGTTGGGCAATTACCATACTAATATCTGCATTACTGCTGTCGGCAGTATCAGGATTGCTATCGGCTGTCGGTGGCTCTCTGTTAGGATTCATTGTAGTAAATGGCAACCGTGAAAATATCTATGTTGCCGTCATCAGCTGCATAGTATTGTTACTCTTTTTTCTCATCACTATGCGTCGAGGCGTGGCTGCAGCCTGTGGATTTTTGGCAGTGGCAGTTGTATGTGCTGGGGTTGCAGCAGTAGTATGGGCAGGAGTCGTGGCAGTAGCATGGGTTGGCACAGGCACCCAGACACGGGTCATGGAATTGTCAGCGATTGTGACAGTAGTTATCATAGGGGCTGTAGCAGTGATAGTGGCTGCAACAGGGCTAGTAGTCATAGCCGGGGCTGCGGTAGTGGCAGGGGCTATAGCTGGATTATTTGTAGTAGCAGTGACAGTAGCAATGGCAGGGGCGGTAGCCGGAGCAGTGGTTGTCGCAGGGGCAAAGGTAGGTGGTGTAACAGCAGGAGCACCGTCAGTGATAGTAGCAGTATTAACATTAATCCTGTCTGCTGAGGTTAGTTGCCGTGCTTTATTTGAAGATGAGAAGCAAAGCTGGCTTCGCAATATTGCTTTTGGCTTAGTAACAAGACGCGGAACCAGTTTTCAAGGAAGTGATTTGACAGATGCCGACTTTACGCAGGCAATACTAAAAAATACCTATTTCATTAAGTCTATCTTGACACGCACCTGCTGGTTTCAAGCGAAAAAGCTGAATATTGCTGACATTAGGACAACGTATCTTGAAGATGAAAATATACGACAATTGCTCATTACAAAAGACTTGCAGAACAAAAATTTCGATGGCTGGAATCTGCAAGGTATCAATTTGCAGGGAGCGAATATCAGAGATGCTAGCTTAGTGGCTGCTAGGCTTAATGAATCTAACTTGCAAAATGCTGATATTTCCAGAGCTAACCTGACAAAAGCGCAATTAGACAGAACTGATTTTAGAGGTGCAATTCTTACAGGCGCATATATTGGAGATTGGGGTATAACTCCGGAAACTAAACTAGATGGAGTTCAGTGTGAGTACATCTTCATGTATGTACCCACAAAAGACAATCCTAATCCCTATCGCGTACCAGCGAATTGGGAAGAGACATTTAAAGACGGTGAATTTACTCAATTTATTAACCCATCGTCAAATGTATCAAAAATTTGATATTCCCCCTTCTTTAACCTCCCGCTGGTCGGTTAACTAATTCGGCGTAAGTCCCCCACTATAACGGTACTCCGTGAGCGTGGCCGGTCTTGCGCCGGACAGTGACGAAAACATCCCCGACTGACAATAACCACAGGTTATTTAAGAAGTGGGATGGTTGAGGAACTGTCAATCTCCGTCGTCGGTAGTCGGTCGATATAATCTTCAATAATTTGAGTAATTTTTTTTCTTTGTTTGCAGCATATAACCGAATTTTATTCAACCTACGCTCGCTAATCCTAATGTGCAATCATGCAAGTTTTCATGATAAATATGTCTACACAATATCTAAACATATGTTATCATAGTCAGATCAGCTAACCACTGACCACTCGACACAAACGGACTAGCTTGCGTTTGTGTACAGTGCGAACGCGAGTGCGTGCCCGAAGGGCATACGTTGGGAACGGTCTGAACCATGACAATTGGTATGGGGTTGCATTGAGAAGGATTGCTTCGTGCATGAAACCATGAATGCGTAAAACCAGTTTGGTTTGGTAGTACAAACATGAGTGCTTCTTGTACAACTCTCCGTGGGGCGTCAGGAGAGTCTAAACTGCCTGTGGAGGTATCGAAACGTGGATGTTGCTGTGTGGCTTGTCCTTGGGGCATCTGGAGTAACGACCAATGAAGCAGGAAATTTCTATGAGGCGACTTGTAGAAGCCCCCACCATAACGGTACACTCGAAAGGTGGTGGGAGAACGTCACAAGGTAGGTATTACTCTTTTGCCCCGAATTGTTTCAACAAGGTCATAGCCGCATCCTGGCAGAAATGATTTGCCCACCCTAGGGGCGTGCCGCCATGAACGCTGTCTAAAAGCGTTAGGTCAGCGCCATGCTCCACTAAAAGTCGAATCATATCCACATAACCTTTCATTGCGGCAAGGTGTAACGGCGTTATCTCCAAACTTTCAGTGTCCTTAGCATTAACTTCGGCACCATGCTCCAGCAGAGCAACAGCCACTTGAGCATGACCGTAAAGAGCCGCCATATGCAAAGGTGTGAGATTGGTGACAAAATCGCCAAACAAATGCCTGGTTCTGATGTTGGCATCTGTGTACTCTAGAATCATTTTTGTACTTTCGACAAGACCTTGTTGAACTGTGTAATGTAGCAGCAACTGATTTTGCCCTCCTGGCTGCACTTGCGTGGGGTCGGCATCAAGAATGGCTCTGGCTTGCTGCCATTGTGCTGATACAATTGCCGCAGACAAATCGACTTTGGCTCCTCGTTCCGTTAGCAGCTTTGCAACTTTTTCGTTCTTGGCATGAATAGCAAGGCATAAAGCAGTCATACCCCAGGCAGTTCGGGCATGAATATCAGCCCCGTAGTCCAAGAGCAGTTGCACCATATCAAGCAGGTTTTCGACCACTGCGAAGTGCAGTGGCTGCCATTCGTTGTGAGCAAAACCAAGCCTTTGGGAAAGTAAATTTGGGTTTGCTTTCACCATAGACCGGACTTCATCGACTTTTTGCAGGGCGATGCTCCCTTTGGGAGCCGCGCAAAGCGCGATCGCCGAAAATATATCCAGAGAAGCTCCTTGTGCCAGAAGATACTCTGACACCTGAGAGTACTGCTCACCAGGAACCGACTGGTCTTTTTTGACACTCCCCAGCCTAAAGGCATGGGGATTCCTGCTTCATTGGCAGTTCCAAACAAGCGGACGAATCGACAGGTTCAGATTACTTTACCCTCAGCAAGCTTGCACCGACTGCCCGACGGCACTGAGGCTATTTATTAAGCTTTTCTAACACTCCCACATTTGTACAAGATTTTGGGATTATTGCCCCCAGGGTTCTGGATCAGGAGTTGTCCACTCGACCTACTAAGCTTTTTATATGTGCGCATTACCGCTAAAAAGCAGTTTAGCAGCAACCTACACACAATTGCAACCTACACACAATTGCAACCTAAAAAGACAATTGACAAATATAAAGCCGCCCTTCTAGGGCGGGGCTTTAAACCCAAATTTTCGCTAAAGCACTTGACGACTGTTGCCCAACCTAGTGGGCTGAGGTTGTACCAGCCATCAATTGCATTTAAGTCAGCGCCGTTTTCAACTAGCAGTTGCGATACGTCCAGATATCCACCTGTTGCCGCCCAGTGTAGGGGCGTGCTGTTGCTGCCGTTGTCTTCTTTTGCATTGACATCTGCAAAAGCGGCGATTAAGAACCGGACAACCTCTAAATGCCCGCGATGGGCGGCGAAATGCAAAGGCGTACTCTTGATTTCTCTACTCTTGATGTTCGCCAATCTTGGCTCTTGTTGCAGCAGAAACTCCACTTTTGTGCTGTCGCCGCTAACAGATGCGTCGAGTATCTCTATCACCTGAGCAGTAAATGTTTCGTTTTTGGAGGGGCGCTTTTCATGCAAATTATCTGACACCATATCAATCATCCTTTGTTTTAGTCGGCTACGTGCAGAATGCAGGCGGTTTTTGATTGTGGATACTGGGATATCTAGGAATGTGCTGATTTCTTTTTGTGAATAACCACTGATATAGAACAGTGTGGTCACGATGCGTTCGCTTTCTGGCAGTGCCTGGATAGCCTGATGCACTTTGTCTTTCACCTCTCGCTGTTGAGCGATTTGGGCTGGTTCGGGATGACTTGAGGGCAATTGAGTTGTATCTTCCAATGGCACGATTGAGACGCGCTTGCCCCGTGTCAAGCGATCGCAATGCTTGAAGATAATTTTTTTTAACCAGCCAGGAAAGGCAGCGGCTGAGCGGAGTTTTTCTAGGTTTAGATACGCATCAATAAATGCTTCCTGTGCCGCATCTTCTGCTAACTGAAAACTGCCCACGATTGAGTAGGCGTATCCGACTGCCATATCCTGAAAATTGCGAACAATCTTGCTGTAGGCGTTGAGGTTTCCTGCTTGAGATTGAACGACCAGTGTTGTTAGCTCTTCTATGGTCAGCTTGTTATTCATCTTGGACTTATGGTTCCCTATTCATAAGTCCCAACTTGTCTAAGTTTGGTTTAGTAGTTACGAAGCGGTACTTTCTGCTGATCTAATATCCCACTTGTAGCGGCGAGATGACTACAAACGATGTCATGTTCGTGTATTCCTTATGATTTCTACAAACTTCAGCTGGAACAAGGAACTCGGCGTTCTGTTACCAACGTCACGCTCACCCACTCGCCTTTGTCGCTGTAGCTGCGAATCATCCGTTGGCGCAAGTCGGGTTGGATAAGCCAACCTACCTCAAGAAAAAGTGGTTGACGTAATTGTAGTTTTAGTGGAGAAGTGGCAGAAGCGCCATCGGGTAGGAGTAATACTTGTATTTGCTTGTGCGGATCTTCGTCGAAGTCGATGATAGAGTCTTTGACGGTAGCTGTTGAGGTAATTGTGCGTAGATGCGTAGCGTCGTGTCGTGAGACATCGCCAAAGGTTAAGCTTTGCCTTAGTCGCCCAGACTCATTAAGTTCTAATTGCATTTTGGTAGGGTAACTCTGGGAAGAACGCCAATCTGGATATATTGTGACTGCTTCACCCTGCCATTCTCCCAGAAGATCATCTACTCTCAAAGGTGGACGTTGTTCTGGTTGAGTTCCGGCAAGATGTTCTCGAATCAGGGTGAGTTTGTCTAGCTGGAGGTTTTTGTCAAACAACTGAACGAGGCGTAAGCGGCGATTTTCGTGAATTAACCCAAGTTCTGCCCCAAATTCCGAAAATGGACCTAGCTGGATCGAACCTTGAGAAAACGCCCCATTTTCAAAAAACAGTACACCTCGTCCTAAAGAAGAGTATTCTAAAACCTTTTCACTTCCCCCCAGACTTATAGTCTGGCGGATTGTTTGGTTGTTGTTCAACCCTTCTAAAGAAACTATGCTGGGAATATCTTCCAGAATTTCACCTTGAGGCGAGAGGCGGGTGAATGAACCTTGCCATTCACCGAGATTTTTCAGCAAAGCATCCCACTGCGATCGCATAGTTAGAAATTTGGGTCGTAAATCATAAATTATAAATTCTTAAATCGAAATTTTTTATGTTTTTTTATAATTTGTGATTTCTAGGTTTCGGCAAATCGCTGCACCGTAAACGCTGTCACCAATTTTAACTACCTTTCCAGCGATCGCATAACCACCGCTCAGCACTTCTGACATGATGTCTCCTACAACAATTAATTTAGTTGACCATTGATAGAGGTAGTGTTGACTCAATTTCCTTAAGTTAAGAAACAATGCTACAAAATTCTTTCCATAAGAAAATTGCCATGAACACACCAAGCAATCTACCAGACAACATTTTGACTGCAAAACAGCGTGGATCTGAAGCTTTCCACGCGGCAGCAAAAGCGACAACCGAGGTGGCATCAGAAATGGCTCCAGAGAAAATTGTAGTAGACTCTCCGCCACCAAAACCAAATTATGCCCGCTATCGAGTTCGACCAGAACAGCCAATTGTTTTAGCTGCTATTGATCCGAACACCTCTGAAGGCTACAAAAACAAAAAAGACGCTGAAGATGAACTGGAACACCAGCGCCAGCGCCTTCAGAATTTGCAAGAACGGTTCTATGCTGAACATCAACGCAGCCTATTGATTGTGCTACAAGCAATGGACACAGGTGGTAAAGATGGCACAATCAAACACGTTTTTGGCGGATTGAACCCCCAAGGTTGCCAAGTGTGGTCTTTCAAAAAGCCAAGTGATGAGGAGTCAAGTCATGACTTTCTCTGGCGTTACCATCAGCGGACACCGCAACGCGGGATGATTTCTATCTTCAACCGCTCCCACTATGAAGATGTGTTGATTGTTAGGGTGAAGCAGTTAGTACCCCAGGAGGTTTGGCAGGAGCGCTATCAGCTAATTAATGAGTTCGAGCATATGCTGACTCTAAACAATATCAGAGTGATTAAGTTTTTTCTCCACATTTCTAAAGATGAACAAAAACGACGCTTGGAAAGTCGGCTAAAAGACCCAAATAAGCACTGGAAGTTTTCTAGCAATGACATCAAAGAGCGTCAGTTTTGGGATGATTACCAAGCAGCTTTTGAAGATGCAATTAATAATTGCTCGACTGCTTATGCTCCGTGGTATGTAGTGCCAGCTAATAAAAAGTGGTATCGTAATCTCGTTGTTGCTCGTACAATTGCCGATACGCTTGAGTCAATGAACCCACAATACCCGCCAGCGGAGGCGGGCTTAGAAAATATTGTGGTTCCAGATTGAGCTTGAACCTCTCTATGAACACTGCAAAGCCCCTTAAGGGCGAGGTGAAACAGTCAAGGTGATAAAGTTTGCACTCTCGATGAACTGGGATAACATAACATCGGTAGGTGTAGGTGTTGCATTCCTTGATGGTGGGTTTTACCCAATCGAACTGGGGGGCTGAAATTGTTAAGATTAAAGAACTTACACTATATAAGACCAAGCCTAAAAGAGCGAGTTACAGCATCATGCCTATAGATATCGCCGTTGAAAAGAAAAAGTTAAAAAATCCACCATTAGAACTTCATTACCTAGGCGATCGCGTCCTCCGTCAACCAGCTAAGCGCGTGTCTAAAGTCGATGAGGAACTTCGTCAAGTGGTACGTGAAATGTTGCAAACCATGTACAGTAAGGATGGCATTGGTTTGGCTGCACCCCAAGTGGGAATTCACAAACAACTCATTGTCATTGACTGCGAACCAGATAACCCAGCTAACCCACCACTGGTGTTGATTAACCCGACTATCAAGCAGGCTAGTCGCGAAATTTGTGTGGCGCAGGAAGGATGTTTGAGCATTCCAGGAGTATATCTGGATGTGAAGCGCCCGCAAGTTGTAGAAATTTCTTACAAAGACGAGTATGGACGTCCCCGGACATTAAAAGCTGGAGATTTGCTCGGACGCTGTATTCAGCACGAGATGGATCACCTCAATGGTGTGGTATTTGTAGATCGTGTAGAGAATTCTTTGGCTTTGGCGCAAGAGCTATCTAAGCATGGCTTTTCACATCAAACTGTAAAACCAGTAGCATAGGGTGGTCAGGTAGTGAATACAGTTACTCCAAAAAGCGGTTTATTTCTGGCTGGTTCTTGTATCACAGCTATAGCGGCGGTAGGTTCAATTTTTGAACTTGCTTCTGGACAACCGGACTTGGGTACTCAAACAACTGCAATTATTCTGGCATTAAGCATTCCACTGACAGGATTATTTTTCGTTGCTGCAGTCAGGGATGCTAGAGCTAATATTAAATAAGCATCAGGTGTAGAATAAGGAAAAGGAAAAAGGAAAAAGGAAAACTAAATCATTTGACTTTTTACCTTTTACCTTTTGCCTTTTACTTAAGCTTCATTGTTTTGTTGCAATTCCTGAGAAAAATTCCGAGAAATTGAATAAAGTACAACTTTGACATCTCCCACAGATCGACTTCGTTATTCAAGGTTTATCAGATCTGGATGGGGATAAGCTATCCAATTTGGGTAGATGGTTTGTGGATATTTTTTATAGTCCTTACCAGACGCCGGAATTATTTTTTTTAACCCCTTAAAGTAAATAGCTTACCTACCTTTAGACTTATTTATTTTGTTAAGAAATGTTAGGTAAAATCCGTCAAAAGGTTGAGGTAACTCATTGAACAGTCGCAGAACAATACAAAGGACAAATTAATTCAACAACAAGGCAGTCATGATGCTTACTGTTGGCGATTGTGCAATTCACCAAAAAACAGGCGAATCTGGAGTAGTGATTGGTTACGGTCATGAACTAGTTAATAACGCTTACCAAACGACCCTCAAAGTACTAGTTTCCAACCAGAATGAAACGAATCAAACCAGTTCGATAAAAGAAGATTTGTATTCGGAGTGGCTCAAGAGTGATGACGATGGACAAAGAGTGGATAACTAACACTCTTTTTGTTTAGTTTCAAAAATTAGTTAAGACAACAAAGCCTCTAGAGAAGTTTTCTAGAGGCTTGTCAATTGCAAAAGCTGCGCTTAAGACCAATAAAGAATTGGATACAAGCTTTCTGCAATTTCAAAGTCAAAGACTGTTAGCCGTTGTGACTTTTGAGTTTTTATTTGTTTTGACCTGAGACAAGCACAGAGTAGTTATTTCTATTCTTTTTTATATAGTACTATTTAGCGCTTGAGCGCTACTATACTACATATTACATATTTCATTTCTGTATTTTACTCTACCAAATGGGAGTTTTTATAGCTTGAATTATCATGTTTTATAGAAATAAATAACTCGTATGAAGAGGCTCTATGGTAGACAGTGAAATTAAACGACAATTGGTCATTATTGGGGGAGCGGAAGATAAAGAGGGGGATTGCCAGATTCTTCGGGAATTCGTTCGCCGTGCTGGGGGTACGAAAGCCAGGATTGCCATTATGACAGCGGCGACAGAACTGCCAAGAGAAGTCGGAGAGAATTATATTAGAGTATTTGAGCGACTAGGAGCCGAGGATGTCCGTATACTTGACACCGAAAGCCGAGAAGATGGGTCTTCGTCTACAGCGTTAGAAGCGATTAATAAAGCCACTGGTGTATTTTTTACTGGAGGAGACCAAGCCCGCATCACCAGCGTCCTCAAGGACACTGAAATTGATAAAGCTATTCACAAACGCTGCTCTGAAGGCATAGTTGTCGGAGGGACAAGCGCGGGAGCCGCTGTGATGCCAGATGTCATGATTGTGGAAGGCGACTCAGAGACAAACCCTCGGATGGAAATTGTGGACATGGGTCCCGGTTTGGGTTTCCTACCAGGGGTTGTCATTGATCAGCATTTCTCGCAACGCGGACGGTTGGGACGCTTAATTGCAGCTTTGGCACAGCAGCCTGCTGTTTTAGGATTTGGCATTGACGAGAACACAGCGATCGTCGTGACTGATAGCCAGTTTGAAGTGATTGGGGAAGGCTCTGTTACAGTTGTCGATGATTCAGAGGTTATACACAGCAACGTTGACGAAATCCTCAAGGATGAGGCTTTGGCAGTTTGCGGAGCAAGGCTTCATATTTTGCCACATGGATATAAATTTGACTTGAAAACTCGCAAGCCTATCCTAGATAATCGCACTCTGACAACTGCCCCTACACCAGCTGCTTAAAAAATACTTATCTTTTCATAAATGCATTGAAATAAAGTGGGAATTAGAAAATGCTATTTCCCACTTTTTTCTTATTTTTTACTTCTTTCCCGCCATCCAATTATCGAAAAATGTAGGGTGTATTAGCGGTAGTATAAGGCACACGTTTTCTGGCGGTACACTACAAACTGACCTCATATACCGATTTGCAATTGGGTAAGGTACACCAAAGAAATAATGAACCACAGATGGACACAGATGGACACGAGATTTATCTGTACTTCATTCAATTGAGTTGCGCCATAACAGAATTTACAAAAATAATTCAGTTTTCAACAAAAAATAAATATAACTCAAGAAAGAAGATTTATTGATATGTATATTACAAAATATTTACATTTCCTGTCATTGACTTGATTCAATTTATTAAGCAGTTGAAATGGCAAGTTTAATTGAATTTAATTTGTTTGCTCCTCGTAATCAAGGAGCTGCTTTAATTGGGTCTTTTTCGGAGTGGAAAGAGATACCAATGGAAAAAGCAGAGGATGGTTATTTTCGCACTCAAGTAGAATTAGAAGATGGTGCCTATCAATATAAGTTCCGTGTTCAAACTAAAAGTCCAAATTTTGAACCGGATCAATCGGTAGATGTTATCGACCCCTATGCAACAGACGTTGATGAACAGCGAAAAGTCGGTATAGTAAGAATTAAAGACGGCAAAAAGATTGTTGATACTTATGTTTGGCAGCACGACGATACGCCGTTACCAGAAAATCATGAATTAGTCATCTACGAAATGCACGTTGCTGATTTTACTGGTGGCGAAGTTGACTCTTACAAACGTGGAAAATATGTAGATGCAATTGAAAAGTTAGATTATCTCAAAGAATTGGGAATCAATGCAATTGAATTGATGCCAGTCAATGAGTATCCTGGTGATTATAGTTGGGGCTACAAAGTACGTCATTACTTCGCTACAGAATCCAGCTATGGCTCAACAGAGGATTTAAAGCGATTTATAGACGAGTGTCATGCTAGGGGTATTCGCGTTTTTGTAGATGGAATTTATAACCACACCGATGAAGAATGCCCATTATTGCAAATTGACAGGAATTACTGGTATTACGAACATATGCATTATCCGGAAGACCCTAATAATTACTGGGGTCCCGAATTTAACTATGATAACTATGACGAAAAGTTAGACGTTAAGCCTGCATGGAAATACGTTGGTGATGTCGTGCGGTTTTGGGTTCAGGAATATCACATTGACGGAATTCGCTTTGATGCAGTGCGTCAATTGGCTAACAATGAATTCCTAAACTGGCTTGCCACTCAAGCGAAAAAGAATACTGCACCTAAACCGTTTTACAACATTGCTGAACACATTCCCGATACTAGTACCATTACTACTCCAGAAGGACCGCTAGATGCTTGTTGGCATGAAAGTTTTCGCTATTTTGTGATACCACACATTTGCGGTGAAAAGTTTGAGCCTGAAAAGCTTAAGGAGGTTTTAGATCCAAGGCGACAGGGTTATGCGGCTAGTATAAATGTAGTAAATTACTTGGCAACTCACGATCGCGAACATCTGTTGAGAGAATTGGGCGATCGCCTACGGCGCGCCTCCGCCGAACGCGGTATATTTGACGAAGATACATTCAGACGAGCTAAGTTAGGAGCAGTGCTGTTGATGACGGCGATGGGTATACCCATGCTGTGGATGGGGGAAGAATTTGGGGAACACAAACGCAAAAGTGAAACTGTCACTCAGCCAAAGAAAATTGCATGGCCATTATTGGAGAGAGACCAGAATCGCGATTTATTTGAGTACTATAAAAAACTTATTGTCCTACGCAAACACAATCCTGCTTTGCAAAGTGATAACATTGAGTTTTTCCATGAGAATGTAGACGCCAAAGTGCTGGCATATGTTCGCTGGAATGAAGAAGGTTCTCGTGTTGTTGTCGTGGCAAATTTCTCAAACCAAAACCTTAGTGGATATCACGTTCCTGAGTTTCCCAGTGCTGGTACATGGCACGAGTGGACAGGTAATTATGATGTTGAAGCTGGGGAAGATGGCATCATGATTGATATAGAACCATACCAAGCCAAAGTATTTGTCTGGCGGTAGGAAAACTTCACGTCATCAACAAAGCCCTCAGACAAGAAGTCTGGACGGCAGTTGCTATCTCCTGCGGAGACGCTGCGCGTAAGTCCTGCGGACAGGCTGCGCCAACACCAAGTGTGCCCGTTCGCCGTTTGGCGTGCCGCAGGCATAGGGCTTACAACGGGGGGAACCCCCCTCCGGGTATGCCTTCGGCACGCTACGCGAACACCAGTCGCCTGCTGTCGGGAAACCCTCCAAAGAGCGCTGGTTCACCGCAACGCACTGCCTCGGCTAAACAAACAAAGTCCGCATAGGCGGACTTCAAGTTTTTGAAACCTGCCCAGGCAGGTTTTGTGTGTAAGATGCACGGCGACTTATAGTCGCCCGGATTTGTGCCAGAAAATAATTGAATGTAAGTCAACAATAAACTGTGACATCCTCACCACATTCATCTGCAAGATAGACTAAAGACTTAAAGCGAAGCATAACTAATTGTTCGTAGAAAGGATTCAGCTTACACAACGGAGGAATGTACAAAATGGTATGATTAAATAGACTAACCTTCCGTTCAAAAGGACAACGAGATGGAATAAGTTTACATAATAATTGAGCGACTTTGTAGTTACGAATTTCCAAAGACTCAAGCCATTGGCGTAGTGTTTGCAAAGGGTTTATATTGAAATTTATCAAAGTTATGATTTTCATAAGTGAGATCCAATGCTGAAGAATGATGTATATTTTAGTGCAATATTTTAGTGTTTTAAGCATTGCACTAAATTAGTAAAAGATCACCTGATCATTGACTTGGATAATTTCTGCCATCAAAATACTATCAGCATCAGAAATATTTTGAAATAACACAATTTTTGCAGTTGTATTAATCAGTATTGTCCTGTCAGTAGTAGCGCTAAAATCTTTACCTAAAATGCAACCCTGGCTAATTAATTTTTGTATAGCAAGCATAACAAAATGCTCTTTTAATGAAATGCTTGCGTCAAGGTAAGGGAAATTTTGCCAAAGCCATTTGCAAGTTTCAGGAGCAGATTCAGCTAGGTCAAACATTGCCGCATTCATTACATTTGCTGTACATGTTGAACCCAGTATGCTTATTAATGTCTGTTCACAAGTTTCTACTAAGGCTTTATCTCTAAGCTTTAAAATATATGCGAACAAAGCGACAGCAGAATTAAATTCATGAAATTCTTTTTCAAAATCTTGTTCGTACATGAATATTCTCCCTTCTCTCAAAATTCCTTGTGGTCTTAAAAAATCTGCAAGAATTAACTACCAAAGCTCATTTCAGTAAACTCACTGTAGTCGTTAATTTATTGCAGTTGGTGATTTTCCAAACTGAGGTCACCTGATATTTTTAAAGTTAAAGTCTAAAAATGAAGAATTCGTGGAGAAGGGAAAATTTTTTCAAATGCCTAATACCAGCCCAAAGCTTCTGTAAGCTGGTCACTCAAAGTCATGGGGTTGAAAGGTTTGGCAATCATGCCGGTCACGCCAAGTTCAGCAAATCGGCGCTGGTCAGTAGATTGCACCTTGGCTGTTAGCAAAATTACGGGAATGTTCTGGGTAGCAGGATTTGCTTGTAATTTCCCAAAAGTAGCAATACCATCCATTTCTGGCATCATCACATCTAGGAGGATAGCGTCGGGTTTTTCAGCTTCAGCTACCTGCAACCCCTCAAAGCCAGATTCAGCAGTAAACACCAGCCAACCGCCTACGGCTTCTAAGGTCAGTTGGGCGACTTCTCGGATATCTTCTTCATCATCAATTATAAGAATGCGTTTAGCTATCACTACCGTTGCCTCCCTTCTTAACTGGAATAATTGGGTGAAGCAGAGTCATCACGCGCTGTTCAAATTCCTCTGGTGTCACGCGACCTTTTGTCAGGAATAGAGTCTGCCCGAGTTTAAGCCGTTCCCGGTCAAAGTTGTTTAAGTCCTTAGCGCAATACACAACCATAGGTACTAAGCATAAACGCTTATGGTGCCGCAACCAGTCCACTACGCCATAGCCATCAACTTCTGGCAGTTCTAAGTCTAAGACCAACAAGTCAGGGATAAGACGCTGACTCAAGTGCAGGGCTTCTCGTCCTGTCCGGGCATGGTGTGTTTCAATGCCGTAGCGCTCGAATATGGCAATCAACACCTGTGCCAGGTCTAAATCATCTTCTACAATCAGAACTTTAATACTCTGGCTATGTTCTCCTGCCAGTGCCCGCTCCAAAGCTTCAAACAACAACCTCTCGTCCGGTGGTTTAACAATCCAGTCGTTTACCCCTAGATGGGGAGCTATCCTAGCATCCGGCATTAGACCACTGAGAATAATAACTGGAATATCTTTAGTTTGTGACTGTTGCTTCAAAACGGCTAAAGTTTCCCAGCCATGCATACCAGGCATCATCAGGTTAAGTAAAATCACATCAGGCTGTAGTTGTTCTGCCAATTGTACTGCCTCTTCCCCCGAAGCCACGCTGGTCACTCGGTAGCCCCGTTGTTCTAGCGTTGTCTGCATGACAGTCCGAACTGAAGAGTCATCATCACACACTAACACCAATGGATAAGTGGAGTTAGGCTCAGTTAGCGGGGCGATAGGCTCTTCCTCTTGCTGTATAGGCAGCAGAATGTAAAAAGTACTACCTTCCCCTAAAGTGCTTTCTGCCCAAATGCGCCCGCCATGATGTTGCACAATACTGCGACAGATGGCAAGCCCTAAGCCGGTACCGCCTTTTTTACGTGCGTCCGAGGCATCAACCTGCTGAAAGCGTCCAAAAATAGTTTCGATTTTATCCGCTGGAATACCCCTTCCTTGGTCACGGATTTGAAAAAGGATGTGGGATTGGGGAGATGGGGAAGTGGAGGGAGATGAGGAGGATGAGGGAGATGAGGG
>NZ_AP018194.1:5181736-5289630 GCF_002368235.1 Scytonema sp. HK-05
GATGGGGGAGATGAGGGAGATGAGGGAGATGAGGAGGATGAGGGAGATGAGGGAGATGAGGGAGATGAGGGAGATGAGGAAGAGACTCCTGATTTTGAATTTTGAATTTTGAATTTTGAATTGATTTCTCCCCCTTCTCCTGTTGTCCCCTTTTCTTCGATAATTTCGGCACTTAACCAGATAGCGCTATCTGGAGGTGAAAATTTAACAGCGTTGCTGAGCAAGTTAGTGAAAGTCTGGACAATTCGGTCAGGATCTGCCCACAGCTTAGCTGATACGGGAGAAACAGACAAAGTCACTCCTGCCTTATCTGCCAGAGAACGCATTTCATCTGCTGATTGGAGCATCAAGCTAGCGGCATCACAAGTTTGTTTTGTCATTGTGACTTTGCCTGACTCGATGCGTTCGATATCCAGGATGTCGTTAATGAGTCGGATTAAACGGTCACTGTTATTGACTGCAATTTCTAGCATCCGTTGAGCCTTTTCGGGTTGGGTGTGCAGTACACCACTAGCCACCAAACCCAAGGAACCGCGAATGGAAGTTAGGGGAGTCCGCAATTCATGGCTGACGATGGAGACAAATTCATCCTTGAGTCGTTCTATTTCGCGGCGATCGCTAATGTCCTTCATGAAGCGGTAATGACCAATATAATTCTGCTGTATGTCGTAGGCTTTGACCATAACCACTTGCGTATCAAACTCCGAACCGTCTTGACGTACACCCCTGGCTTCAACCTCCGCCCTACCGTCATTGAGCATTTTTTGATATGCTGCCATCACTTTTTCCCGGTCTTCTGGATGGACAGTCAGTTGCCACTCCAGACCCACCATCTCTTCTGGCTGGTAGCCTGTCATGCTGGCATAAGCCTGGTTAACAGATATGTAATGTCCTTGCTTGTCCAACCGGGAGACACCTTCTACCGCACTTTCCAAAGCGGCTCTCAGATTACTGAGTTCTGCTTCTGCTTGCTTGCGTTCGCGCAGCGCGGCTTGCCGTTCGCTGATATCAAAAACCGTACTCCGACTCATGACATACTGACCTGCCGCATCCTTAATGGCAGTTGCACTCAAAAGTACTGGTAGAATTGTGCCATCCTTGCAAATGAGTTGGAATTCCAAATCATTCACCCAACCGCGCTCCTGAAAAATGGGGAAACATTTTTGGAAAGTGGCTATGCTAGAGTCGGTTAACAGGTCAAAAAACTTTTTCTTTCCAATCACTTCATCTCGTGTATAACCCAACCACTTGAGTTCGGTATCGTTGATACGAATGAAGGTACCGTCTGAGTCTACAGAGTGATAGCCACAAGGTGCGTTATTATACAAATCTTCCAACTCCGCCGCATATTTTTGTAATGTCACATCCGCCTGCTGGCGTTCAGTAATTTCACTGGCTAACTCCTCGTTGATTGCCCTCACTTGCTGAGCATAGCGTCTGGACTTCTGATTCAGATATACTCCCCATGCTAGAAGCACAGCAGTGACCAAACCCCCACCCAATACGACTTTGGGGAGAAGGGAGCTTTCCTGAGCTAGCAATGCTGCCGTTGGTGAAACGCTGACGTCCCAAGTGACACCATCAATTTTGATTTCTGCTTTGTGTAACCATTTCGTTTGCCTCTGGGTGTTAATAGGTTTTTGTTGAGTGGCGTAGATTTGTTCGCTGCCATCAAAAATAGCGACATCATATTTCCGCGTCAGATTCTTGTCTAATATAGTGTCGAGCAACAGCTGCGTGCGAAAAACGCTGACTACGAATCCATCAAAATCGTTGTTTAAAAACAAGGGTATGACCACCAAAAATCCCTGACTTCCTTGAGTCAGAGTCACTGTGCGTGTCATTGTGACCTCGCGGCTTTGCTTCGCTTTTTCCAAAGCACTCCGACGCCGTTCCTCAAAAGCCAAGTTGAGGTTTTGTGCCGCTTCATTTCCTGCTAAAGGAACAATCCAACGCACATAATATGATTTGTCTACCCATTCAATCCCTTGAAAACCGAGAAAATCTTGATAATAGTTTGAAGCATCTGCTTCCCACTCTGTTTTCGGAGTCCCACCTCGTATCTCCCAGCGCTTAGCCATGCGATCCAATGCCTTTGTACGAGTTTGAATCTGAGCCGTGATTTCATGACTCACATTTGCTGCTGCTAATTCAACGTTTCTCCTGATGTAAAGGTCTTGTTGAAAAAGTAATTTCTGCCACAATAACAGAGTGAGAATGAAAACGCTGATGCCTACTATTACAGGCATGAATAGCCTTTGCGAAAACTTTGTTTTAGTTGTACTCCTGCGTGGTTTCATGGCTAAATGAAAGCCCCATTAATAAGTTTTGAAATTGAGTGTGGGGGCTTTGACAATTCAAAATTCAAAATCAAGAAAAAATTTTGAATTTTGAATTTTTCTCCACCCTGCCCTCTCGAATGGCTCCGCAACTTCGTCTTGAGAGGGGTTATTTTGTACGAAGTTGCGGGTGGTAACGGGAAGTTCCACTGCTCAGATTTCTCTGTGATAACACACGATTGCATTTTGCCAATGCTGCTTGATACAGATCTTGCAAGCTATTACCATCGTGTAAATACTGTGAATAACCAGCACTAAATAAAACTTGAAATTGGTTGCCTTCAGGAGCTAAAAACTCCTCTTTACTTAAAATTTCCAAGATTTCCTCTATCCAGCGCTTCCCGTCTTTTTGTGTCATTCCATACATTGCTACAACAAACTCAGCACCACCCCAGCGGCAAAGAATTTCACTTTGAAAGTTTCGTCGCAACAGTCTTCCAAATCTGGACAACACTTCATCTCCCACAGCATGACCGTACTGTTGGTTAATTTGCTGAAGGTAGTCAATTTTGAGGACAGCAAAGCACAAAGGCTGATTGTGGCGTTGGGCTAGGCTCAGTAACTGGTTGATCTCTTGAGTTGACTGGCGACGATTAGCCACTCCAGTCAAAGCATCTATTTCAGATATAGTCCGCAGCATACGCGTTCTGTCTAAACGGTTAAGGATGCGAGTCAGCAGTTCTGGACCAACAATAGGCTTGTTGACATAATCATCCGCACCAGCAGCAAACACGCGTCGCATCGTATCCGCATCAGTGCGTGCAGTAAGAAATAGCACTGGCAAGCCGCAATGGCGGGGGTCATTACGCACAACTTGGCACAGTTCAATCCCCCTCATTTGAGGCATTTCCACATCTAAAACCAGCAAATCTGGGGCTGTGGTTTCCAAGGTCTCCCAAAACTTCAAAGGATTTTCCAGAGTAGAAACTTTTAAACCCCAAGGCTGTAATAAAGAACACACAGCCGATAGGATAACCGGGTCGTCGTCTACAACCATCACTTTAGCCGCAGCCTTACGCGATCGCTGTAGCAGATTTGTGAGTGTCTCCAACAGCAGATCTGAAGCCACTGGTTTTTGTAAACAACCCCGTCCGCCCAAACGAGCTATTTGTACTCGGTCAAGCAAACTATCTTGGTTTGTGATCACCAACACTGGTACTGGAGGTGTACAACAGTTGAGTTCTGCTAACAACCTCAAACCCTCGTCAGCGGTGTTACCACAAAGCTCAAGTACCACCACATCAGGGCGATTGTTAACAAGCTGCTCCCTGGCTAGTGCTGGGTTGGTGGCTATCTGGGAGCGCATTCCCCCATTGGCGGCTGATCTTTCCAATTCCGCAGCCAGTGACTTATCCTGGCTAACCACTAATAGAAAGGGACGTTCATCAACTGCTGATGATTGTTCGGGGGTAGGGTTTGTAGTTGTAACCTGCAACTCTCGGCGCAGCGCCACAACCAGTTCTGACAAGTGCAGTTTTTGCTGTTGAATCAACGGCTTCTCAGCTTCGAGCAACTCTTCTATTTGTCGAGCCAGATGCGAACCATAGCCAAAGCCAAAAAGACCTAAGGAACCCGCCAGCTTGTGAGCTTCTGCGTGTGCTTTTGAGAGCAGTTCATCCTCAAGCGCATCTTGAAGCAATGCTGTCGTAGCCTGTTCAATCACCGTAACTCGCTCGCTGTGCTTGTCTTTGGTACGCTCCCAAACGCTAGCAGTTATTCTTTGAGTGTGCTGTTTTATCTCTTCGGGCGTGGGGGAAGAGGGAGATGAGGGAGATGGGGGAGATGGGGGAGATGAGGGAGATGAGGGAGATAAGGGAGATGAGGGAGATAAGGGAGATGAGGAGACTTTTTCTCCTTTCACCGCGTCCTCCCCTGCTCCCCCTGCTCCCCCTGCTCCCCCTGCTCCCCCTGCTCCCCCTGCTCCTCTGCTCCTCTGCTCCTCTGCTACTCTGAGGCGGTAGCCGATACCATACACCGTTTCAATGGGTTCGTTGACAACTCCGGCTTTTCTGAGTTTCATCCGTAACCCCTTCAGGTGCGTTCTGACGGTATCTTCTCCAGGAGGTTCTTCAAAAGACCACAGCTGGTCTATGATCGCGCTACAGCTAAATATGCGGTGAGGATTGCGAAGGAAAAGCTCTAGCAAACCATACTCTTTTGGAGTCAAATGTAGCGGTTTACTATCGTAGGTCACTTCACAAATACTCGGGTCTAGCCGCAAGTTTTCCCACTCTAGCAGTGGAGGTAAGGCAGAACTTCCCCGTCGCAGTAAAGCGCGGATACGAGCCAGTAACTCTTGGAAATCAAAAGGTTTGGTGAGATAGTCGTCGGCTCCAGCATCTAAACCAACAACTTTGTTTGTACTGCTATCCTGAGCTGTCAACAGGATAATCGGTGATTGTATCCCGTGCGATCGCATCTGCCGACAAAGGCTGATGCCATCTAACTTGGGTAGCATCAGGTCTAGTACAATTAGGTCATAGCTCAAAGCTTCTGCTAGCTCCCAACCAGCTTCACCATCACAAGCAATATCGACAGCGTAGTGTTGGTCTGTAAGCAATTGAGCAAGGGGGTTTGCTATTAGCTCATCGTCTTCAATGACTAAAATTCTCATAGCAGCGTGCGGACCGAAGCGCTCCTCTAAAGAATTGACTGTAAAAATTAGAACCAACTGAACAACAATTAGCCGCACCCACTACCATAACTCAAGCTTAAGGTAGATGCTAGGATTCAATGCAATACTACGTAGGTTTTGGAAAATTTTGACCTGTAGAACTTTCGGATGCAAGGTCTCTACAAGGGTTTTCGGGTTTGCAATTTGCTTATCCGAGCAGTATTGGGATTCAATGTGCTTTGTAAAGCTTTACACTATATTTTGCCAAATGTCTAGGGGAATACAGAGGAGAACACGGTGACAAGGAGACATGCTGAGACACCGCCAATGACGGCTTTCCCTCTCCTGTCTCCGATAGGAGAAGCGCGATACGTGGATGCGGGGACGCAAAGAAAATTTTCTTTGCGTCCCCTCATCTCCACGCCAGTCGCCACCCTAGCGGGAAGCCGCTGCGCGTCTACAAGTCGGGAAACCCGCCCACGGTGAGCCAGCGCTATGGAGGAGGGTTTCCCGCCGCAGGCGACAGGCGTTGGCGCAGCCTCTGGAGGAGGAGATACCCCGAAGCGGCGCTGGCTCCAGAGGCTGCCTCATCCTCCTAAGACCCCACACCCTAAAGATGATGGCTATGATATTATGGGAAACTGCTGCATATATTTAGAAAATAATTCATTGGGTCATGACTTTAACGCAACAGCGCAAACAAGAGTTAATCACACAGTACCAAGTTCACGAAACCGATACTGGCTCCGCTGAAGTCCAAGTGGCTATGCTGACGGAGCGCATTAACCGTCTTAGCCAACATCTCCAGGCAAACAAGAAAGACCATTCTTCGCGGCGGGGATTGTTGAAGCTGATTGGTCAACGCAAGCGTCTTTTATCTTATATTCAGGAGGGTAGCCGAGAACGTTATCAAGCTTTGATTGCTCGTCTCGGTATTCGTGGATAGAGAATACTGCTTATGTCTGCCGAATCTGAACGCAGTCGCTTGCCTTTTGAACCAAATAAAAAGCGCCAAAAACCAGCAAAAGCAAAAAGCGCACAACCAGAAACCAAGCAGGAATCTGGGAAACAGGATCACAAGAAGCCACCTTTCACCAAACAAGAAATAGCAATCCCCCAGGTGGTCAGCCAGCGGATGATTCGCCGAGTGGCTGGGTTCTCCGGTATACCAACAGCTTTGGGTATCAGTAGCCTCATTGTCAGCTATCTGCTGTTAATCTACGCTGGCATCAAACTACCTCCCATCGCGGTGTTACTGGTGAACATGGGATTTTTTGGTTTGGGGGTGCTGGGGATAACTTATGGTGTTCTCTCTGCCTCCTGGGATGAAGACAGAGTCGGAAGTCTGCTGGGCTGGAATGAGTTCACTACTAATTTCGGGCGAATGGTGGCAGTTTGGCGTGAAACTCGCCAAAAAAATGTATAGTAAGCCACATTTGCGCTCAAAGAAAGGGCATTCAAAGTATGGCACCTTCCCTGCGGCACGCGCTAACGCCCTAGGTGCTAGGTGCTATGAAAATTCAAAAAAAGAATACAAGCCCCCACTCGCTGCTCAAACATTCAAAAGCACCGAAGTTCTGTTAGCGTATCTCCTGCACAGACGCTGTGCGAACGCGTAGCGTGTGCCAAAGGCACTCAGCTCCTCCGTTCGCGAAGCGTCTCCGGAGGAGACAGGAGGCTCCGAGGTTTCCTCGGATCAGACTTCTCTCAAAATTCAAAGTTTAAAAAGAATTTTGAATTTTGAATTAATAATTTTGAGTTCACCTAAGGGCGTGAGCAGCGTTGAGAGACTAAATAACTGCGGTATTGGGTAGATTTGAAAAAAATAATGTTGAAGTTTAAATTTTGTAACTTCAACATGACTAATTCAAAATTTATGCTTTGTTTAGCTGCAATATTCAGTCACGAAACTGCTGAGCGCTATTATTGAATAATTGATTTTTCTTTGCTGGTGGACTTTTTCCAATCATCTTGTCTTAATGATCTTGAACCACAGATGAACACCAAACTTTATCTGTGGTTTTATTTAGTTTTATTTCTTTAAGAAAGACTTGGTTAAAAATTTAATTACAGAATATAACTAGCAATATATTCTAAGATACAACTCAATTAAACAGGAACTTTAGCATGATTGTAGTGATGAAAATTGGTTCCCCTGAGGCGGAAATAGACCGTCTGAGCAAGGAACTCGGCACTTGGGGGCTGACACCAGAAAAAATTGTTGGTCAGCACAAGGTAGTAATTGGTCTGGTTGGCGACACCGTTGACTTAGACCCTTTGCGAATCCAGGAAATTAGCCCCTGGATCGAACAGGTGTTACGGGTAGAAAAGCCTTTCAAACGGGCTAGCCGCCAGTTTCGTCACGGGGAAGCTTCTGAGGTGGTGGTGAACACTCCCAATGGACCAGTTTTTTTTGGTGAACATCACCCTGTAGTTGTCGTTGCTGGTCCGTGCTCAGTAGAAAATGAAGAAATGATAGTAGAGACAGCGCGGCGAGTCAAAGCATCTGGGGCACAGTTTTTACGAGGTGGCGCATACAAACCCCGGACTTCGCCTTACGCCTTCCAAGGACACGGCGAGAGTGCTTTGGAATTGTTGGTAAAGGCGCGGGAAGAAAGCGGGCTGGGCATTATCACAGAAGTCATGGATAGTGCAGAACTGGAGAAAATTGCCCAAGTAGCGGATGTCGTCCAGGTAGGCGCAAGGAATATGCAGAATTTCTCCCTATTGAAGAAAGTGGGAGCGCAGCCAAAACCAGTTCTTTTAAAGAGAGGAATGGCTGCAACCATTGAAGATTGGTTGATGGCTGCTGAGTATATTCTGGCAGCAGGAAATCCAAATGTGATTTTGTGTGAACGGGGAATTCGCACCTTTGACCACCAGTACACCCGGAATACCCTCGATTTATCAGCAGTGCCAGTGTTGCGAAGCCTGACTCACCTACCAATTATGGTTGATCCTAGCCACGGCACAGGCTGGGCTACACATGTACCTTCCATGTCTCTAGGGGCGATCGCCGCTGGATGTGACTCTTTGATGATTGAGGTTCATCCCAACCCGGCAAAAGCCTTATCTGATGGTCCACAATCTCTAACTCCAGAACGTTTCGACCGCTTGATGCAAGAACTTGCAGTGGTTGGCAAAGCAGTTGGGCGTTGGCAGAACCCAGCTGTTGCCGTAGCATAAACTGTTTGACATTCTCCCCACCCTGTAGAGGGATGGGGATGTAAGGCGGTTTTGGGTAAAGACGCGCCATGGCGCGTCTCTACAATTATCTGCGTCTACCACCAAAACCAGTTGAGCGCGGGGTTCGAGAACGACCGCCACTACCAAAACTGCTACCGCTAGGACTGCGTCTGGTGGTGCTGCTACCAGAGGGTCTTAGGGTACTACCGCCAAAACCGGAACCAGTAGCGCGGCTACCCGTATTGGTATTTGGGACAGTGCGCCGTACAGTGGAAGAACCACCAGGATATGACCTTCTAATCGTTCCTGTACTGCGGAAAGCAGTCCGGTTTCTCTCTACTGCAGGGGGTGCATTGTAACGTGTCCGATAACTTTGAACCGCATCTCCATAGCTGCGACCATAGCCACCGTAGCCAGTTAGCACTCCACCAGGCTGATATGCAGGCGGCACATAATATTGCGGTCTAAACAACATACTACCAATCGCCTGACCTGCCAAAGATCCGGCAACAGAGCCGGCAAAAGGTGCCCAAAAGCTATTTTGTTGACGGACTACAACTGTTTCCTGTTGTCCCGTTTGCGGGTTGGTTCTATTCTCGGTAACGTTGTGGACGTACTCAATTTTGAAATCTTCTGTTAGGTATAAGGCTGGCTGTCCATTCTCTACCTTTAGATAAGTTTTCTTACCTTGCTTGATTTCTTCATCGGTCAGCCGCGCCATTTGTAAATTTTGGGTTCTCAAAGTTGGGGGGTTAGCGTTGAGTAGAAACACCGTGTACTCCCCGTCAGCATCGTTAAAAGTTGCTTGCTGCACCGGATACTGACCATCACTTAGCCTAGTGGTAGCATTAGTGGTAGCAGTAGTTTGATTCCTGTTGCTAGCTTGAGGTGTCGTTTGGTTTGAGCCGCCGCCACCACAGGCGACAGTTGTCAAGGACAAACTCAAAGCTAAAAAAACGGCTGTGAATTTACGCACGATTGTCATGAACATTTGACTATCATCCTATCTCCGAGCTTAACAATTTCTCAATTGGGTGGTAAGTGTGGACGACCCAACCAACTACAAGGGAATTAATTCTGGGTAATATTGTAATAGCTGGTCGTTAGTGAGCTCGTCGCCCAACCGAGCTGGTGAAAAATGCACTTGAATTGCCCGTAGTTTATGCTTGTAATGTAAGTTTATTAGAGCTTTCAAGCCTTCTTTGAGTGCAGTAATATTAGCTAGGTCAGCTTCCAAATCTGGGACTTCTCCCTCAAAAGCCACTGTAATCATCACAACGACATTACGCGTGACAGGAATAGATAAAGGTTCATCGTATCCAGAATCAGAACCAAAATCTGGTTCACTGAGGTAACGTTGGGCAGAGTCTGTAAATAATTCATTCACGTAGTCTCCTGCTTCCCCCTCGGTCCAAAATACGTCGCCTTCATTAGCAGCAGAAAGCCAATATTCATCGTACTGCAATAAGGTTTGGCAAATTTCTACCAATCCTTCTCCCAAAACTTCTATATCACCTTCGGTATCTATGGCTTCCCTTGCAGCACGATTTAAAACTCCCAGAATTGGTGCTACCTCAGATCCACTTAAATGCAGCATAATGCGACAGACCACATACCGAGTCCGACCCATCATTTTATTAAAGGTATCACGCATCTTTTTCCTCCTTTTGAAGGTTGTTGGTTATTAGTTGTAGCTTACTAACTACTAACTAATGACTTATATAATGGAATCCTTTCACAAAATCAACAATCCTACTCAACGATGAAGTCATTGATTTTACTATTTCAGTCAAATTATCATTATAGATATTAGTCGTATCCTCTCTCTTAAATCGTTTTCCTTTCGTTAGGGTGGTCATCCAAAATTAAATTTGGAGTACTATAATTAGTTAAAATTGTTTGTATATGGGCTGGGGAAAAGTCGGTATCTGCTATTTGCAAACAAATTTTCGTTTCTTTTATCATAGTAGCGTTACTTATTGCTTTTTCTTAAAAATTATTTAATAACTCTACCTATTGAGGAACTTTGAAACCGAGGTTAGAAATGTCTTTGGCTGGAAGTTCACTACAACAGAAAGATTTCTCTGGGTAGTTCCTGCATCTTTAAATGAAAGAATAGCTATATAAGTTTTGGGAAATAAACTTTAGTCGCTATTGAGAAAGGAACGTACAAACCCTACAGCGACGCCGAATTTCTATATTATGAGGTTATTTCAGTTGCGGGCATTGCTTGCTTGGCAATTTGGGAATAAGCACCCGAAGGTAGCAAAATTCGCTTTAGAACCATAAACTTCCAGTCTGGGGACGGCGAGGTGGAAGATATGACATAGAATCTCAAAATCACAGATACATGAATATTGGTATTTTAGGACTTGGACTGATAGGCGGCTCTTTGGGTTTGGATTTGCGATCGCAAGGACATCATGTTTTGGGCGTCAGCCGTCGAGAATCAACTTGTGACAAAGCAGTCGCCTTAGGTAGCGTAGATCAGGCGTCAGTTGACATCAGCCTGCTTACAGCGGCAGAAGTGGTATTTATTTGTACACCTATAGGGTTGATTATTCCCACATTTGAGCAGCTCATCGCTCATCTGCCTTCCAACACAGTCATAACTGATGTCGGTTCGGTAAAAACTCCGATAGTTAAGGCGATCGCTCCCCTCTGGGACAATTTTATCGGTGGACACCCAATGGCGGGAAGAACCGATAGTGGTATAGAAGCAGCTATCCCTAATTTATTTGAAAAAAAACCTTACGTGCTGACACCAACAGCAACAACACCAGCTGCTGCTATTACAGTTGTAGAGAAAATAGTGCGCGAACTTGGGGCGACTCTCTACCATTGTTCCCCAGAAGAGCATGATCGAGCAGTCAGTTGGATTTCCCATTTGCCCGTGATGGTTAGTGCTTCATTAATTGCTGCTTGTATGAGTGAAACTGACTCAAATGTGCTGGAATTAGCCCAAAAGTTTGCTAGTTCTGGCTTTCGAGATACAAGTCGTGTTGGTGGCGGGAATCCAGAGTTAGGAGTGATGATGGCGCAGTACAATCGGCAAGCATTGCTCAATTCACTCCAGCAGTATCGCCATAATCTCGACGAATTGATTAGCTTGATTGAGCAGGAAAATTGGACAGCTTTAGAACAACAGTTACAGTCTAACCACAAGGTAAGACCTGAGTTTGTTGAGTAATCTTTAATGATAGTTTCTGGGAGAAACCAGGTTTTTGAGACTTATTAAGTCATATCTTGTCCGGCTAATTAATTATGATTTCCACGTTAATTGCACCCCACCCCTTAATCCCCTCCCCGCAAGCGGGGAGGGGAGGTGAAGCGCAGCTTTACCGGGGTGGGGTTATTCGGGTAATGATAAGTATTGAACCGGACTTGATATCACTCAGGGACTTCCAAATTAAAAAATATCTAACTTTTTCTTGTGGGTAGTGGCACTAAGCGCCCTTCCTATAAACTGGGGGAACCGGGATGCCCACCCCACTGTTAGGGGATTATTTATTTGTTGGAAATCTCTTACAATTAGCTCAAAGGCATTACAAAAAAATTATATCTAAAACACTATAGCTATTATGCATTGAGGAACTGGATATGGTATTACAAACAGAAAAGCGCCATTACACACCACAAGAATATCTGGAATTAGAAGAACGAGTCGAATACAGAAGTGAATATAGAGATGGAGAAATTCTCCCAATGCCAGGGGGAACAACTAACCATAATAAAATTGCTGGAAACTTTTGTAGAAAATTTCCTTTAATAGTACAAGGACAAGCTTATGAAATATATATTATGGATGTAAAGGTATGGATACCTCGTTACCGTCTCTACACTTATCCTGATGTGATGGTCGTCAAAGGTGAACCTATATACGAAGGAACGAATACGACAACTATTACTAATCCAATGTTAATTGTTGAAGTTTTATCAAATTCAACCAAAAATTATGACAAAACTGACAAGTTTAAATATTACCGTTCAATTCCTGAATTTCAGGAATATATTATGATTGACCAGTACAGTTTCTCTGTGGAACAATATGTCAAAAAAGCAGAATGAGAATGGATTTTTAAAGAACATGAAGGGGAAGATGCCGTTTTAGCCCTAAATTCTATAAATTTTAAAATTAGCTTTCGTGATATTTATGAGCGCGTTAATTTTGAGTTGACTGAAGAATAGGAAAGACTCTTGTTTCAACATGATAAGCCGGACAACTGTTCGACTTTGCAATCTAGCAAGCTATCCGACTCAGTTATATATGACTCCAAAAAATCTTAAAAAAATTTGTTTGCGCTTCGCGCGGAAAGTGAAGAGAAAAGAATAAAGCGCAAAGTGCAAACAGCTAAGAAGTCGTGAGCCGCGCAACCACAACCCGAAAACCCACAAGCTTGAAGCCGTATGAATGTGTATGCCTGAAGCGGTGGGCTGAGCGGCAAGACCTCTGAGTGTTGTTCCACGAACCCCCACGTAGCAAGCGAGCATCCTTATTATTTTCACTCATCCAAGGGGTACCATCAGCAGGCGCTTCTTTGTAGCTATCATGCCAGCCATCTTGGCACCACTCCCATGTATTACCATGCATATCATACAAACCAAAAACATTTGGTGGAAATTTTCCTACCTCTGTTGTTTGCTCACAATATTCACCCTTTGATCCAGAACCGTAAGTGCTGTTACCGTTGTAGTTTGCTAAATCTGTCGTAATCGTTTCGCCAAAGTGAAACGGGGTAGTCGTTCCCGCTCGACAAGCATATTCCCATTCTGCCTCACTCGGCAAACGATATGGCTTTTTAGTTTTGTTAGCCAAGCGATCGCAAAATTCAACGGCATCATCCCATGACACCTGCTCTACAGGTCGATTAGCTCCTTTAAAAAAGGATGGATCTGGATTTAAATCTATTTTGACCTTAGGAAGAGCGGCAACGGCTTTCCATTGAGCTTGCGTCACTGGAAACTTACCCATATAAAAAGGTTGAATAGTAACGGTATGCTGTGGACTTTCATCACTTGAACGTTGTGGCTCATTATCTGGAGAACCCATTAAAAACTGACCACCAGGAATCGCCACCATCTCCAGCAAGGCATAATTGCCCAAGTTTTCTGTGAAAAATTCTGCTTGACCCCAATGACGGTTGATTTCGCAGGTTTTTCCTATACCTAAAAATCCTGATTTTACGGTTATTGTGGCATACTCGAACTCAAACTGCTGAGTTTGAATATTAGTTTGAATATTAGTTTGAATAACAGAGGGAGATTTTGGCTGAGAAACTGGTGATGATTGAGTTTCAGGTAGTTCTCGTAATTCTGCTTGCTGCTTTTGTTGCTGAGTTGTTTCTTGCTCTTGCTGTAACTTCTGTGGTTGTTGTCGGTTGCGCTCATATTCTGCTTGTTTTGGAGTAACTACCCGTTGTTCAATTGAGGCAATATCTTCATCCCGCAGTCCCAGATACTGCTGATATTCTTTTAAATCTTTTTGGGTTGTCTTGCTGAACGGATATTCTTGAGCAATTGCCTGAATCAGTGCTTGCTCATACTCATTGCGCTTACGTTCATACTCCCGGTAGGGTTGTAGAACTTCTTCTTCAATTGCAGCAGCTTCTTCCGGAGTTAATCCCCATTCATTCCGCTTTCCGTCTAAAATTCTCCGAGCAAAGACAGAAAACTCGTGACCTTCCTTAGCACGAGTTTCTACTTCCTTACGATATTTCACCTTAGGATCATCCTTGGGCGATTTTGCCAGCAAAATCTTATGACCTTCCTCAATTGGGTAAAATTTGGGAGTCATGGCTGGTGCAGCTTCTTTTACTTTGCTGCTAGCATACTCGTGCAGTTCATCAATAGAAATCCAACCATCCCCATCGCGATCCGCTGCACCTTTTTCCATACCTTCAACTAAGTAGCGGGTGTATATGGAAAGATCTGAACCTGCTTGTTCAAATGAGTACTGGGTAGATGTGGAAGAGGTGAGAATTGCCCGTCCTTTACCGCCTAGCTGTTCCTGTAAATTTACAGTACCATCATCTTTGACCGTTAGCCCTTGAGCGATCGCCCCGCTAAAGCAACAGTCTAAAATAATAACCTGTCTTTGGGAACGGCTCTCATTCATATTTTCGTGCAGAACACTGGCTGCTACTGCTGAAGGCTTGAACAACCTGTCGTTCTGTTTACGAGTGGTAGAAGTTGAGAGGTAAAGCCTGCCGTTATCATCTTTAATGCCATGACCAGAAAAGTAAAATAATAACAAGTCTTCTTTCTGGCGATGGGCAAACAGATTGTAAATAGCGTCTTCCATTTCCTGACGTTGGGGATTTTTGAGTACTGTGATATCTACCTCAGCAAAATTTCCGATTTCTGGGTGTGTCAGTACTCGTCGCATTGCTTCAACATCTTTCACCGCACACGGTAGCGGGTTTAATCCGGGTTGATACTCGCTCACCCCTATCAGCAATGCTAGCTTCCCCATCTTTGCCTGCCTACGCCTCTACAGATTTCTATGTTTTCTGTGCTACCAATTCTATTGTGCCTGTTTGCTGAGTTTTAATATGAGTGCCTTACTATTGCTTCGACTTTTTATTTATGATCATGGATTAAATAACATACAAATCACTCCTTTGACCTCACCCCCAACCCCCTCTCCGAACTCGCGGAGAGGGGAGACTTTAACGACAGTTAAAGGCGGGGTGAGGTTTTGTACTTTATTAAATCCGCGTTCCTTAGCAGTTTTTCCACAAAGGCGATCGCCCAGCAACACAAACACAACTTCAATAGATATAATTTCAGTGTTGTCTAGACTGTTGGCACCAATTCTATTGTTCCTGTTTGGTGACTTTTCCTTTGAATGTCTTACTATTGCTTCTACTTTTTATTCAAGGGTTTTTCCAGAAAGTATCTCGCCTTTGCAACACAAACACAACTTTAATAGATATATATAGATATAGATATAGGACTTACGCAGTCAGGGTTTTCACAAGTCCGTCATCTCTGTGTCACAGCATTGACACAAAGCCTCTTTAGATTGGAAATGTATCGACACTTATAGAAACACTATGTATAAAATACCGCGTGATGGTGATAACCAGTCAGGAACATACAACAAAATCTTAAACAGTTCTTCTTGGAAAAAACCAGCATTTCATTTATCGCTGGTATTGCTAGGATCTGGAATGACCTTCGCAGGCGGCTATCTAGCTTCTCATTATCAACAGGTGTCTAAAAGCGCGTCTAACCTGGCGGTGAGCCCGGTAAATGCTGCTTTGCCAATAGCAGCTGGGACTAATCCTAACTTTGTCATTGGGGTTGTGCAACAAGTTGGACCTGCTGTAGTGCGGATTGATGCTTCCCGAACAGTCAAAACTCAGTTACCAGAGCAATTTAAGGATCCATTTTTCCGCCAATTCTTTGGATCTCAAATGCCAATTCCAGAAAACCGGGTGGAACGCGGTACTGGTTCGGGCTTCATCATGAGTGCTGATGGTCGCATTCTCACCAACGCCCACGTCGTCGCTGGTGCGGATACGGTGAAAGTGACACTCAAGGACGGGCGCACTTTTGTAGGTAAAGTGCTGGGGAAAGATGAATTGACAGATGTGGCTGTTGTCAAAATTCAAGCAGATAAGCTGCCTACAGTAAAGTTGGGTAACTCAGAAAAGCTACAACCTGGAGAAGCGGCGATCGCGATCGGCAACCCCCTTGGTTTAGATAACACTGTCACTACTGGGATTATCAGTGCTACCGGACGCGCCAGCAATCTGATTGGTGCTCCCGATAAGCGAGTGGAGTATCTTCAAACAGACGCAGCGATCAATCCTGGTAACTCCGGCGGACCTCTGCTTAATGCTCAAGGAGAGGTCATTGGGATGAATACAGCTATAATCCAAGGAGCACAAGGATTGGGCTTTGCTATTCCTATCAACACAGCGCAACGAATTTCCAGTCAACTGATAGCGACAGGTAAAGTACAACATCCTTATCTAGGAATTCAGATGGTAGGATTAACGCCTGAGTTGAAACAAAACATCAACTCCGATCCCAACAGCGGTTTGAGTGTTGATGAAGATCGTGGCGTCTTGGTTGTCAAAGTTATGCCCAATTCACCAGCAGCCAAAGCAGGGATACGTGCTGGTGATGTTATCCAAAAACTCAACGGTGAAGCAGTGGCTGACGCTGGTTCTGTCCAAAAGGCAGTGGAAAATAGCCAAGTTGGGGGAGACGTACGCATGGAGTTGCGTCGCAATGGGCAAAATCTCAACTTAGCTGTGCGCCCAGGTGCTTTTCCAACTCAACCAAGTCAATTGCAATAAGCCTTTTGCCTCAATGTAGACCTGATTTCTGGGATGAGCTGTCCGGCTCATCCTTATTTTTCATCTGTTTTACCAATTTAGGCTCATTACAGCTACAAATTATTTTTACCTGTGACAGGGGTTCATAAGTCTTGAGAATGCCAGCAACCCCGCATGAGTAGAAAAGAATATTTAACACACAATATAGCAAGAAGAAAGCAAACTTTGACACATATTAACAAGTAAAACGCAAGAATTTTGCTTGTGTAGATTGAGGTGTAGTGGTAGATGCGGCAGTCGGTTTGATCATACAACTATTATATATGGCGCGTAAGGCACACCCAGTACTAATAGCAAAAAGCACGCGTTCAAGTAGCTAACCTATGTAAAATGCAAGACTGAACGCACAGATCACAACAAGAACAGGGATCACAGCACTAAACTCAACTTTTCGTGTCCTCAAGATTTTTACAAAAGACAGAGGAACAACGATAGGCCATAACACAGTAGTCATGATAAGCATGACAAAAGACAAAAATTTGTCTTCTGGAGAAGAATTAGGGTGACGAAGGCTAAATCTTAACCAATTAATAAAAAAATAACTGGTCATCAGTAGGTAATTAATAACCAAAGCCAATAGCATCTTGTTCACTGTAGCGACTCCTTGAGTTATCTAAGATTCAGAAATTTATCAGTATGAGCTAGAGGTTTGCAAAACAACTGCTATATATTGAAGCTGGTACAAACGATTCATCTATTAGTTAGCTAAATGTTAATCTAACCCGAAAAATCTCCAAATCAGTACATACACTTAATTTCAGCTATTTTTGAAGGAAACAGGAATTTTACTGACTCATCATAATTATTCTATCTTTGTACACTTAAGAAAATAGGAATTTTACTGACTAATCATAACTATCCTACCCTTTGTATAGCCTGAAGTTTCAACATTTTAAAGATAAAATTTATGTATCATAAGTTAAATTGAGCCAAACTCCTACTACTGTTGAACTAAACCAATCGTTATAAGTATAAAGGCAATTACATAGGTACAGAATAAACGAAAGTATATATTTTTTAGCTTTATTTACCATAATTAGTGGTTTTGCATTTATTTTTATACCAAAATTTAATTATTCAAAAGTCAAATACTCTTTGATACTAATGCTACATTTACAAGAAAAAAGAAACCCTGCGCTATGTGAATAACGCAGGAAAACTGGTATCTATGCTACACAAGGAGTTGGACTATGAGTCAATTGTGCTGAAGTTAAACTTATAGAGAAATCGGGAGTTAGGCATTTAATTGCTAGATACTAACAGGTAGGTGCTTGCTAGTTTAAGGTTTTCCATTTTTGAATTTTGAATTGATTATGCAGTGTTCCCAATACGGTTCGGTTAGCTTGTTTATCTCAAGGGAGATCCCCCAAACCCCCCTTAAAAAAGGGGGGCTATTTTACCCATTTACCCCCGAGGATCGGGGGTTGCCGCAAGCGGGGGAATCTTATCCGAACCGCATTGGGAGTGTTCCTTAATCTTGGGAATGATTCTGTGGGAACAGGTAGGCAATTGCAGCTCCACCAAATAAAGTTAGTAAACTCACCAAAAAGGCAGCAAAGAAAAAAGTAAACATAATTATGTAACCAAATCTCAGTGTTATTCACTAAAGCTTGTGAGAAAAATTAAAATTCTTAAATGAAAATTCAATATCCTTCAGAAAACCTTAATTTTAGCTACTTTTAAACTACCAAGTGGATATGACACAAGTGTGACCCCGTTGTGTCAATAGCTTGTATATTTAGTGCAGGTGAATTCTCACAGCTAAACTTAAGCTAAAGGCAGGAAAAAACGGAAAGTGCTGCCCAATCCTAGCTCGCTTTCCACTTGAATCTGACCGCCTTGCAGTTCCACTAAACGGCGCGAGATAGTTAAACCAATGCCTGTTCCTCCGGAATGGCGATCGCGAGATTTGTCAGATCGCCAGAAGCGCTCAAATATATAAGGTAAATCTTCCTTGGCAATACCCACACCTGTATCAATGACTGCAATCCATAGATGAGAAGCTTCAGTCCAAGTACAGATAGTAATTGAGCCTTTAGTGGTATGATGGACTGCATTACCAAGTAGATTGACCAGCACCTGTTCTATACGGTCAATGTCTGCCAATACCGAGGGGAGTTTGGATGGACACTCTAAGCGCAGAACTGGTCCATCATCAAGCAGTTGATCGGCAAATTTCTCCACTAAAGACTCTAATAAAGGACGCAGATTGACTGACTGTATATTTATTGGTAAATAACCAGCTTCTGCCTTAGAGAGTTCTTGCAAATCGTTGACCAACCGCTCTAAACGCTTAGTTTCTTTTGTCAGGCGTAGATAAATTTCTGGAGAAGGTTCAATGCTTCCATCAGCCAGTTCTTCCAAGTAACCGCGCACAACTGTTAGTGGGGTCCGCAGCTCATGGGTCATGTCTCCAATCAGTTCCCGACGTCGCGCTTCCACCCCCTCTATACTTGTTGCCATGCGGTTGAAACTCACACCTAATCGATTCAGTTCTGGAATATCTGATAAAGGCACTCTTGCATCAAATTGACCAGCAGCAAACTTTTGCGTAATTTGTTCCATCTCTATCAACCGCTGCATGAGCAGTTTGGACACCCAATAACTCAATCCTCCAGCAGCCGTTGCACCTACCAATACCGACCATACAGTGCTTCGTCTCCAGGCAATTTCAAATCCGTCAACTAACTCAGCACGAACATCGAATAAGTTGTATCCTCGTTGTTCCAAGCGTTCCAAATGCAGAACAAAAAAGCGGGGGGAAGAGACTTTGCTGATAATCACCAGACTCAGTACCCCGACGATCATCACCACCAAGTGGGAGAAAAATAGGCGTGATGCCAAAGGTAATGACTTTGCCCAAAGCCAGCGCATCTTCTTCATAACACAACAGGAGTGTCTTCAAATTTATAGCCGACCCCAACAACAGTTTTCACAAAAGCGGGATTAGTAGGATCTGGCTCAATTTTTTTTCGCAACCGAGCTACATGAGTATCCACCACGCGCTCATCACCAAAAAAGTTATCGCCCCAAAGTTTGTCGATGAGTTGAGCGCGGTTCCAAACTCGACCAGGATTGCTAATAAAGGTGCTTAACAAGTTGAATTCCAGGGTAGTTAAATCTAGCATTTCTGGCTCCTGAGAATTCATTTGGCGACTTATCGTCCGCTGCTCTACATCCACGATAAAGTGTTTGGTACGAAATACTTGATTTTGTCCTCCGTGGCGGAGACTACGCCGCAATAGCGCCCGCACCCTAGCAATCAACTCTCTGGGGCTAAACGGCTTGACCATGTAATCGTCAGCGCCTGTAGACAAGCCAATAACGCGATCAATTTCTTCACCCTTAGCCGTAAGCATCAAAATATATGGATCTTTGGCACCTGGTTTCTGCCGAATTCTTGCACAGACTTCCAAACCATCTAAGCCAGAAATCATTAAATCTAGAATGATTAAATCTGCTGATTGCTCCTGAAACATTCGCAAGGCATTCAAACCGTCGCTGCTACTGCGACAGGAAAAACCTTCTTTTTCCAGAGACATTTGGATTAACTGGGCAATTTCAGGTTCATCTTCAACGATTAGAATGTCCATACTGATAGGAGGCAAGCAAAATCCACAGAGTCATTCCCTGGCTTGCCATTTTAACTGAAATTTTGTGATTAGAATACTTTGGGTCTACAAAAAGATTCACGCTCAGGTGCTAGAGTGCAAAATTCTGCGGCGCGTTATCTTTTTCTCTATTGCCCCATGAGTGCGAACTAACTGTGCAAAATCGATGGTCTGCGGTCGGATAGCCTGATTCAGCCAGTGCAAAATAAAAAATTTTTCAGTGGCTCTGACCTTTGCGTAAGTCGTGATATAGTATTCAAGGAGGAAAAATTCCTTAGTCGTGATATAGTATTCAAGGAGGAAAAATTCCTTAGTCGTGATATACTATCTCAAAGAGGAAAAATTCCTTTAAAGTTTTGGGGTGCTTGAGCCAAGTTATTTTTATCGATTCACAAACAACGGCTATAACCCAGAACTCCAAAAAGCATTTACCTAATTCTTGCCGCATAGTCATCTGACTATAAGAAACTTTAGCACCAGAAGAAATGCTTCTGATGTTAAAGCTTAAAGTTTCACGTGCTCTGCTCCAATAATCACGGAATCTCTACGTACGAGCTTTTAAGGCTTTACTTAACTGCTCTAACGTTCAGGGTCCTGCCTTTGTTCGGGTCATCTGCAGTTACGACGTTAACGAAGAACTTGATGGAGGCAAAATAATGACTTTTACAGCAGAACCTCAAGCGTTTCAAACCAATCCCTTGACTCAAATTCCCGATGTCATCACTAATCGCAGCAACCTTCAAAATTCCACTCAGAGTGTGAATGGACAAGGTACAACGGTTTCCACAGGTGTACAAGATATCATCAATACTTGGACCAACGACGGCTTTAGCGGGAAAGACATCCAGATTGATGGCAACAATGGAAGCGGCACTCTGTTTGGTCGCTGTGGTAACGATCAGATCCTCGCCAACAATGCCAACGACAAGCTTGAGGGTGGCAGCAATGCAGACCTTCTGATTGGAGACCAAGGCAAAGACACCCTCGTTGGTGACTCTGATGTAGACCAGTTCACTCAGGACGACCGCAATCCTGGTAGCGGTTCACCAGCACTCAGAGCTGCACCAACTGCAACAGGCAATAACTCTGGTACTGTGTACTATGTTTCACCAAATGGTAGTGATAGCAATCCAGGTACAAGTGATAAACCTTGGAAAAGCATTAACTACGCGGTCGGTGAGAACTCCGCTATCAAAGCAGGTGACACTATTCTAGTTCAACCAGGTACTTACACAGAGCTAGTCACCCTTGGGAAATCTGGTAATAGTGAGTCAGGTAATATCACACTCAAAGCCAATGGTAATGTCACAGTGCGCGACCCTGACGCTATCAATGGAGGCTTCCGGGAAGGGGTTATCCAGTCAGTTGGCAAGGGCCATTGGGTCATTGATGGCTTCCGCATAGAGAACAGCTCCTGGGCTGGAATCTCTCTGCGTGATGCCAACGATATAACTGTTCAAAACAACCATACCTACAATACTGGTTCCTCAGGTATCATTGCTATGCCTGACAGCTATTTTGAGGGTGGAGAAGCCGAGGTCACCAGTAAAAATATCAAGGTGCTCAACAACACCGTCGAAAAAGCCAATGCGAGATGGAAAGGTGGCACAGGCGACAATTCTATCTCTGATCCAGGTGTGAATACGCAAGAGTCGCTAAGCATCTGGGGTGTCGATGGTTTTGAGGTGGCTAATAATATCGTTAAAGATGGCACACGCGAAGGCATCGACATTAAAACTGGTTCTCGCAATGGCTCCGTCCATGACAACTATATAACTGGTCAAGCCTCGATCTCTGGTACATATCAAGGCTATCAAGGTGGTCCTGCTCTCTACATAGAGGGTAACCGTGCTAATTCGTTTAACATTGATGTTTACAACAATGTTGTCACTGGCAACGTTGCTGATGGAATTGTCGTTGGAGATGAAGTGAAAGATAAAGGCGATGTCTCTAATGTCCGAGTCTACAACAACCTTGTTTATGGGAATGGACAGCAAGGAATCAACCCTGGTCAAGGAATTGCCGTTACCAGTAATGTTCGTAACGTTGAAATTGCCAACAATACCGTTGCTAATAATGTCCAAGCCCTTGGCATCGATGGTAGTGGTTATTTCGCTGGCGGTTATAAACCAACTGACATTCAGGTTCGCAACAATATCTTTGCTGATAGCACCTACCGGAATGGGTTGATTGAAGATGCGGGCAAGGTGACTTTGGATAACAACTTGTTCACCGACAAGTTTGAGAAGCTCTACGAAGGTGGGACTGGAATTGACAACCTGAACGCTAACAACAACACTAAGGTTAAGTCAGTTGGATTTGTCAACTCAGGTGGCAATGACTACCATCTCACATCTGGTTCGCCAGCAATTGATACTGGTTCCTCACAAATTGGTCAGTATGCACAGCGCGATAAGGACGGTGCACAACGACCTCAAGGTGCTGGCGTTGATATAGGTGCTTATGAGTCTTGAAGTTGTGGTTGAGAATACCGCTGTTGTTGATGATTGAAGCAACGTTAAGGGATCAGGCAAGTCTTGTATGAACGTAGGCTAGGTGCTGAGTATTTAGTGTGTTTCTGATGCATATATAGACTTGCACTCATCGATGAAACGTTGTTCATAGGAGGAGTAATTCCGCAAAGCTGATTCAGTTTTAGTGGAATTGCCCTCTTCCACCAAAGTTTCTCATGTTAAGAGCGATCGCTCCTTGCCCTCCTTGCAAATAAGGGGAAGGCTTGCCTTCCCCTATTTCTCAAACTGCAAGTAGAGCTAAGCTGATGCTGCGTTGGTAGCTTCAGGAACTTCCGTATGATCTTGAATTGGTCCTTGTACCGTTAAAACTGAGCAAGAAGCATTATGCAATACGTAATTGCTGACACTACCTAGGAAAAACTCACTTAACCCCTTGCGACCACGACGACCGACTACAATCAAGTCAGCTTGCCAACTACGAGCTACTTCACAAATTGCTCGACCTGGATCGCCAAGATTTTGAGAAAATTCACTTATGATACCTGCTTGCTTTGCTTTCTCGGCAAAAGAGAGCAGCATATCTAGTTTCTCTTGCTTGAGTTGTTCCCATTGCTGCATATATTTATTGACAGCTTCTGTATGTAAAGTTGGGTAAACACCATTCGGTTGTAGTAAAACAGGGTTTAAGTATCCCCCATCAAAAGGAGAGAGAACGTGCAGCAACATGACATTTGCATGAACTGCTTTTGCCAAAGATATAGCTTCATTGAAAACGTGCTCACCAATTTCAGAATTGTCTATTGCAACGAGAATTTTTTGAAACATAATTATTAGTCCTTATTCATTAGTTTTTAGTTATGAGTCAGAAGTTTTCAGTTATCAGTTATAAATTTTGAATGAATAACTTATCACTCTACGGGCGCAATATTGTGCCCCTACTCCTAACTCTGTTGTTCCGCAGCAGCGACTTCCAACAACGTCTTTAACACAGAGTCTGGGTTGAGACTAATGGTGTCTATTCCCTGTTCCACTAAAAAGTGGACGAATTCGGGATAGTCGCTGGGGGCTTGACCGCAGATACCAATTTTGCGTCCGTACTGTTTAACAGTTGCGATCGCATTAGCTATCATCTGCTGCACAGCCTTGTTGCGTTCATCAAATAAATGCGCTACCAACTCAGAATCTCTATCGAGTCCTAAAGTCAATTGTGTCAGATCATTCGACCCAATGGAAAATCCATCAAAGACTTGGCTAAACTCATCAGCCAATAGCACGTTGCTGGGTAACTCGCACATCACGTAGACTTCCAAGCCGTTTTTGCCACGCACAAGACCATGCTTTGCCATCTCCGTCAGCACTCGCTGACCTTCTTCTGGGGTACGGCAGAATGGAACCATCAAAATCACGTTGGTTAAGCCCATCGCGTCACGAACTCGCTTCATCGCCTGACATTCCAAAGCAAAACCTTCGCGGTAGCGCTGATCATAGTAGCGACAAGCACCCCTAAAGCCCATCATCGGGTTTTCTTCTATTGGTTCAAACTGTCTGCCACCCAACAAATTAGCGTATTCATTGCTCTTAAAGTCTGACAGGCGGACGATGACAGGTTTGGGGTAAAAAGCGGCGGCAATTGTACCAATCCCCTGCGCCAGCTTATCGACAAAGAATTGCGCTTTGTCTTCATACTGAACAGTTAACTCTGCAATTTTATACCTAGCAAGCTCATCTTCTAATTCGTCAAAATGAATTAATGCCAATGGGTGAGCCTTGATGTAGTTGGCAATGATGAATTCCATCCGCGCTAACCCGACTCCATCATTTGGGATGGCACTTAAGCCGAAAGCTTCTTCAGGATTGCCCACATTCATCATAATTTTAGTACGGGGGCGGGGCAATTTCTCGAGTGGTACTTCTTGGACTTCGTAAGGCAATAGACCCTGGTAAACCTTTCCGGTTTCGCCTTCTGCACAAGAAACAGTGATTTCTTGCCCAGTTTTTAACACAGTAGTAGCATTGCCGCAACCAACGATTGCTGGAATTCCCATTTCTCTGGCAATAATCGCCGCGTGACAGGTACGTCCGCCAGAGTTGGTAACAATCGCACTGGCTTTTTTCATAATAGGTTCCCAGTCTGGATCTGTACGGTTAGTGACCAGCACTTCTCCTGGTTGAAACAAGTGAATATGATGCGTGTCCAAAATGACTCTGGCTTTGCCCTGCCCGATTGCATTACCAACAGCGCGTCCCGTAACTAAGGAAACTAGGGATTGGGGATTAGGGATTGGGGATTGGGCAGACTGTTCCCCAGTCCCAACTCCCAACTCCCCAGCCCCCAATACCAGGCGATAACTGCGCAAGACATTGCGTGCTTTCTGAGATTGCACTGTTTCTGGGCGTGCTTGAACAATAAACAATTCATTCGTGATGCCATCTTTTGCCCATTCAATATCCATTGGTGTATACACACCATGAACTTGGGAATAGTGTTCTTCAATAAGGCACGCCCAGTAAGCAAGTTGCAAAATTTCCTCATTATTGAGAGCAAATGAGGAGCGATCAGCAGGTGGAACCGGGATGTTCTTTATCTGTTTCAAGCCGCCCACATCATAGACCATCTTGATTTCTTTTGTACCTAGCCGCTTGTCTAGAACTGGGCGGTAACCTTGTTTTAGAGTAGGTTTAAATACTAAATATTCATCTGGGTTAACTGCTCCCTGCACTACGTTCTCACCCAAACCATAAGCCGCAGTCAGTAATACCGCATCTTTGAAACCAGTCTCAGTGTCGATGGAGAACATAACACCAGACGCTGCTAAGTCAGAACGTACCATTTTTTGCACGCCTACTGAGAGGGCAATGTTGAAGTGGTCGAAACCTTTGATTTGTCGGTAAGAAATCGCACGATCTGTGAAAATTGAGGCAAAGCATTTGTGACAGGCTTCCAGTACTGCTTGTAACCCGTGAATGTTTAAGTAAGTTTCTTGCTGTCCGGCAAAACTAGCATCGGGTAAATCTTCAGCAGTCGCACTGGAGCGAACGGCTACATCGGGGGCGACTCCGTACTGCGGTTCTAGTGCTTGGTAAGCAGAGGCGATCGCCTCCTGTAATTCCATAGGAAAAGGAGTTTGGAGCAATAAAGACCTAGCAAGCTTACCTCGTTGCTGGAGATTTTGGACATCCTCCACATCTAAAGAAGCAAAAATCTGGCGTAATTTTGGTTCTAACCCTGCTGCTTGCATAAAGTAGCGAAATGCATATGCTGTCGTCGCAAATCCATTGGGGACTTTTACGCTTCTGCGCCGCAGTTGCTGAATCATTTCTCCCAAAGAAGCATTCTTTCCACCTACTAAGGGAATGTCTGCGATGCCAACTTTACCTAAAGGCAATACAAAAGCTTTTTCTTTAGAGACTTCGCGATCGCTTTTTTGATCAACTGCTGTTTCTACTTCTACCATTGTTTTGCTTCCTTATGACACATCAACCTGAAAGGATCATGCAGTAAGCAAATGCTTCGCTTGTCCCACATTTAATGTTTATAAGAAGAAAAGTTGAGAATCTTGTGAGGATACTGGTCAACGAAAACTTCTTTAATCTGATATTTCTGCGGAGGTATAACTCATAAATTGTGTACTTGTGTTACGAGAATCAGAAATTTTTCGGTATAGCTCACAAGTTCCTCACAATTGCAAATTACTCTTAAAGCATGAAAAGGTTTAGTTCTCAGCTGACTGTCCCTTTGGCGAAAAACACATTTAGTAGAAAAATTTTAATACACCATGAATAACTGTCCTTGCTGCTCCAGCCCACTTTTACGCCATATACGTCATCAGGAAGTTTACTGGTTTTGCCGTAGCTGCTGGCAAGCAATGCCAGTATTTAGTCAGGAAAAGTGTACTTCGTTACCAGAGGTTTATGTCAGAGAATTTCCTACCAAGCTTGAGAAAAGAGAAAAGAGCAATGTCCTTTGTTTGAATGAGCGCGGAGCTAGAACTGGGTGGATAGGAGTGTAAACAAAACTTACCTGATACCAAGCACTTCACGAGTGAAGTGCCTATAAATCGCTTGGTATAAAGTTGTAAAAACGACGCATTTTTGCTAATTTGCCAGTTTCTCTCTCTAAAAAATAAGTTTCTAATTGTTCCTTGCATGACACCCTCGATTTGATTCGAGGGTTTTTTATTTTAAGTTTTGTAAATTTATCTGTGATATTTGTGAAGAAAGGTTAACATCTACGATAGCTCTTCTAAAATGAACATTGATACGGTTTTTTTATAGTTGTTTATACTTGTATTAACATTCCTAAGGTTGATAACTATTAGGTTCCATCTTTATAAATTAAATTTTTACAATGAAGATATTAGTTGTAGAAGATGATCAGCTTGTTGCCCATGCTCTCGCTGCTGTCCTCACCAACCAAAACTATGCCGTCGAAGTTGCCTGCGATGGTCAGGCAGCATGGGATTTAATTGACACCTTTGACTACGATTTAATACTTCTTGATGTCATCCTACCAAAGATAGATGGTATCAGCCTTTGCCGTCAAATCCGGTCTAAAGGTTTGGGGATGCCAATCATGCTATTGACTGGGTGCGATAGTAGTCACGAGAAAGCCACTGGATTAGATGCAGGCGCAGATGATTATCTGGTTAAACCTTTTGATGAAGAGGAATTAGTTGCTCGTATACGAGCGCTATTGCGTCGCGGTAGTGTAGCATCACAACCAGTGCTCACTTGGGGTGATTTGCAGCTTGATCCTAAAAGCTGTGAAGCAACTTATGCAGGAAAGCTTCTGTCATTGACGCCAAAGGAATATGGGCTGCTAGAACTTTTTTTGAGAAACAGTCGCCGCGTATTTAGCTGTGGCATGATTTTAGAACATCTCTGGTCTTATGAGGACACTCCTGGTGAAGAAGCCGTTCGCACTCATATTAAAGGGTTACGACAGAAACTAAAATCACAAGGAGCGTCCGCTGATCTCATTGAAACAGTCTATGGTATTGGCTATCGGCTCAACCAACAAGCGCCAGCGAAACAGCCAAGAGATAGAGAAGATAAGGGAGATAAGGGAGAAGCTTCGCCTCCTCATCCCCTCACTTCTTCCTCTGTTGATGAAACTCAACGGCAAATACTTTCAGGAGTCGCTGGAGTTTGGAACAAATTCAAAGGGCGGGTTGATGAACAGGTGACTTTGCTGGAGGATGCTGCAAGTGCTTCAGTCCGAAAAAGTTTGACTCAAAAACTCCGCAAGCAAGCGCAAAAAGAAGCTCATACACTAGCTGGGTCATTGGGTACTTTTGGCTTTTCTGTTGGGTCAAAAGTAGCAAGAAAAATTGAGCATTTGCTCAAATCTAGTAAAGCATTAACTCTAGATGAAACGAAAGAATTTTCTAGTTTGGTAAAGCAATTGCGTCAAGAAATTGAGCAAAACCACAACGAAACTTTACCTTCACCAACTGGTGATGAGCATCCCTTACTGTTGGTGGTTGACCGCAATGCCTATCACCAAGATGCCCCGAATTTATGCACCTTTGCTGAACAAATCGAAAAAGAATCTGCAAACAGGGGGTTAAAAGTTGCCATTGCTACTGATATTGAACAGGCAAGGCATCAACTTTATCATGAACATCCCAGTGTTGTACTGATTGACCCCAGCGCTTTCCCCAATCATGACGACAGCTTGAGCTTATTGGCAGAATTAAACCAACGCAAACCTCCCGTACCAGTGCTTGTTTTTACTGAACAAAGCGATTTTACGAATCGATTGCAAGTTGCTCGCAGTGGTAGGCACTTCTTTTTACAAAAACCCATGCCTATTTCACAGGTACTAGAGGCAGTGACACAAGTATTACAAGATGCTCCGCATGCAGAGGCTCACGTTTTGGCTGTTGACGATGATCCTAAAATCGGTGCAGTGTTGCAAACCTTACTAAGTCCTTGGGGAATCAAAGTGACAAACCTCCAAGACCCGCAACACTTCTGGGAAACTTTAGAAGCTTTAAAGCCAGATTTTCTAATCTTAGATGTAGAAATTAATGAGATAAATGGTATAGAAATTTGCCAAGTGGTACGTAATGATCCACGCTGGAGTGAGTTGCCAATTCTATTTTTAACAGTTCACAGCGATGCTAACATAGTGAATCAGGTGTTTGCAGCGGGTGCAGATGACTTTGTCAGCAAGCCAATCATTGGTCCGGAATTGGTGACGCGGATTATTAATCGTCTTGAGAGGATTAAACTGCGACAGCGTATAACCCACCAGGCGAAATCAGAACTGGATGAGTACCAGCGGACACAGGAAGAACTGCGAAACTCTCAAGCTCGGTTTTCTGGTATTGTATCAATTGCAGATGACGCCATTATTTCCATTGATGGCAACCAATGCATTACCATGTTTAATCAGGGAGCCGAGAAAATTTTTGGCTACTTCGCTGCTGAAGTTCTTGGACAACCTTTAGACATACTATTGCCATTGCGATCCACCCAGGCACATCGCCAGCACGTCGCTGATTTTGGTCAATCCGCAAACGTTGCTCGCAGGATGGGAGAACGTCGCGAAATTTATGGTCGTCGCAAAGACGGTACAGAATTTCCCGCAGAGGCTTCTATCTCTAAGTTAAAGTTAGGGGAAGAAATTGTATACACAGTTTACTTACACGACATTAGCGATCGCAGGCAAGTGGAACGGATGAAAGACGAGTTCGTTTCTGTCGTTAGCCACGAACTACGCACGCCCTTAACTTCGATTCATGGTTCTCTGGGAATGCTGGCAAGTGGTTTACTTAAGCCAGACTCAGATCAGGGGAAACGTCTGTTACAGATAGCTGTGGACAGTACTGAACGCTTAGTCAGGTTGATCAACGACATCCTTGACATTGAGCGCATTGAGTCCGGCAAAGTGAAGATGGAAAAACAAAGCTGCAACGTCGCTGAAGTGATAGAAGAAGCAGTGAATGTAGTGCAGCCTCTCGCCGACAAAGCCGGAATTACCCTATCAGTTTCTAGCATATCCCAAGAGCTATGGGCAGATATGGATCGTATTGTCCAAACCTTAACTAATCTTCTGAGTAATGCGATCAAATTTTCGCCTGTTGGTTCTACAGTTTGGTTAAGTGCCGAAGCAACGAGTCGGGAGCATGAGCAAGTATGTCCCTCATGTTCCCCATTCTCTGCCATATTATTCACAATTCGCGATCGCGGGCGTGGTATTCCAGCTGATAAGCTCGATAGTATTTTTGAACGCTTTCAACAGGTTGATTCCTCAGATTCCCGTAATCATGAGGGTACTGGTTTAGGCTTGGCAATTTGCAAGAGCATTGTGCAACAGCATAATGGATGCATTTGGGTTGAAAGTGTGCTTGGAGAAGGCAGTACTTTTTACTTTACTCTTCCCTACTTCCCTACTCCCCGACAGGTACAGTTTTCATCTCCCCATTCCCCCATCTATGCACCTCCGCATCTTCCTTCGGTGCTAGTTTGTGACGACGATGATGAAATTCGTAGCAAACTTCAAAATTTATTAGAAAAACGAGGCTATCGTGTGATCGCGGTGGCTTCTGGAGAAGCAGCGATCGCCGTTGCTGCTGATCAACAACCAGATGTGATTTTCCTCGATCTCCTCATGCCCGGTATGAATGGTTGGGAAACTATGGCAGTTTTGAAGGAACGGGCAGATACTCAACACATTCCGATTATCATTTGTAGTATTTGCTCACCCACTTATGCCAGCCAAAAAAATACGGACTTTGTTGATTGGGTGAGCAAGCCACTGGAGGAAAGCTTGCTGTTTCAGTCTCTGGGCCAAGCGCTGACAAATACCTCAAAACGACGCGTTCTGCTTGTTGAGGACGACACCAATTTGGCAGAAGTTCTTATGATGCTGTTTGAGCAGCATGGCATTGAAACCTTCCTTGCGAAAACTGGAAAAGAGGCAATTCGCCTCAGTCAAGACGTGAATCCTGATTTACTCATCCTCGACTTAGTTTTACCTGAATGTGATGGGTTTACTGTTGTGGAATGGTTGCAGCAGCATAATCGACTTTGTAAAATTCCTTTGATGGTTTACTCAGCAAAGGAATTGGATGAATCTGAAAGACAGCGGCTCAACTTAGGGTATACAGAATTTCTCAAGAAAGGGCAAGTCACGGCTCAAGAATTTGAACACCGGGTGATGGATTTACTTCAGCGGATGACTCACAATTCCCAACAGGATGGTAGCAATGACAACAAAGCGAATTTTGGTAGTTGATAACGAGGAGTACATTCAAGAAGTGACCAAGATTTGCCTGGAGACAGTGGCAAATTGGGAAGTACTCACAGCAGGTTCTGGCAAAGAAGGCATGACAAAAGCCGAAAAGTTTCAGCCGGATGCGATTCTGTTGGATGTGATGATGCCGGATATGGATGGTTTGACAACGTTTCAAAAGCTACAAGCTAATCCTGCAACTCAAACTATTCCAGTGATTTTATTAACAGCAAAGATACAAGCTTCTGACCGACGCCGCTATGCTCAAATGGGAATAAAAGCGGCGATCGCCAAACCGTTTAATCCTTTGGAACTTGCTGGTCAAGTGAAGAATGCATTAGGCTGGAGTTGATAAGCATTACCGTTGGTTTGATTGCTACTTTTGAGCAGAACGCATTGCTTCTCTACCAAGTAGAAACATCCCTGCTACACCCAAACAAACAAACCAAACATATTGATACCAATATTTCCCAATCTGCTGAACTGTACTGAGTTCTGGATGCAACGTATTCACGTACAGCAACAGCACAACTATCATCAAAGCCCCAAACCCTACAAAGCTCAACCCAACCCGAATGCGTGCAGGTTGCAGTTCCCAGTCGCTAATCTTCTGTAGATCAATCTCTGCTAAATCCTTCAAAGAGTCCTCTGCGACAGACGAAGCTGCTTTCACGCGCCTAGCCACCTTTGGGGACAAAATCGGCACAATGGCTGCTACTGCGGGACGGCGCAGCAAAGCTTCTGTATCTCGCAGCAATTCCAGAGGCTTACGAGGATCTGGTGGTTGAGCAAATTCTACCTTTCGTGAAGCAGTTCGGGCGGAAGTTTGGGGCATGGAACTGTAACCTAAAATCTATTCAAGTCAAATCACACGGTGTTTCTGTGCAGCTAGCAGGCATTAAGGCAAATAGAAAAAAATTTGCCTTTTTACTTTATTTTACAGAGCGCTACCAGAATCAGAAACCACAATAGACCTCTTGCAAAATTAAAAAGAAGCACCCCCCTCAGTCCCCCCGCAAGCGGGGGGAAGCAATAAAAATCCAGTTCCCTCCTCGTTTACGGGGAGGGTTAGGGTGGGGTTCTAGGGACTTGTGTACTCTTGTTTAACTAATGTTGAATTGAGCTTGGAACTCCACCCACAAGCGGATGGAGTTTCACAAATCTGAGTGGTTGATAGCTGACAGATAATAGCTGACAGATAAACGCTATCAAGTCGCTGCTTTTTGCAACTCGTCGAGTCGCGCTAGAACTTCTTTACTATGAATCGCTGGATTGACTTTGACAAAAGTCTCACGCAACATACCTTGTGGGTCAATGATAAAAGTATGGCGCATAGATATAAAGCTCATCCAAGAACCGTAAGCCTTGCTCACTGCCCCAGTGGTATCAGCTAACAAGGGGAATTTTAGCCCCTCGGAATCGCAAAATTCCGCGTGGGAATCCACATCGTCAACGCTGACGCCAACAATTTGAGCTTTTTTTTCTAAGTATTTGGGCAAGTCCTGCTGAAAGCGACGGGCTTCGATGGTACAACCAGAGGTAAAGTCTTTGGGATAAAAGTAGAGGACGACCCACTTACCGCGTAAGTTGGAGAGGGAAAGTTTACCGTCACCAGTATTTGTTGGCAAAGTAAAATCTGGCGCGGGTTGATTGATTGCAGGAAGTTTGCCACCAAGCGCATTAGCTGTTGGGGCAAAGTTTAGCCAACTGATGACAGCCAAACAGCAGGCAAATAACATGCTCAAAAAAGTGCGACGGGAAATCATTATGTATAGACAGAAACACTACTTAAAATAAGTTTACAATTTCTCGTTGCCATTCTCAGATTCTTGAGATTCAGGAAGCCGTTTCTACGCTTTCGATATATTGGCTGTCAAGGAGAAAGGCTCCCTTTGAAAAGCGAATACCCCAATACCCACCGGGACGGCGGTCAAGAACTATACCTTCTTCTCCAAGGTAAATCACATCAGGGGGGCGCAGCATAGGCATGGGTTCAGCAGTTTTCACGTAGGGTGGTAGCGCTACGACGCGGACTTTACTACCAATAGCAAATTCTTTGGACATAACGGTGGAATTTTAGATTTTAGATTGGGGAATAGGGAACTCGGGTTCCTACGTTCGCAATGCAGGTCTTCATCTTTATGTTGCGGTTATACACCAGTTTGAGTGCGGATACATAATCGTCTTCAACATATTTATCTTTGATGCCAAAAAGAATTGTCGTGCGGTGCCCTTTGGGCGGCTCCAGAGGAGCATCCCGGTAATGGAAAAACTTTGCCACTCATTCATAAGTTCCAAAAAAATCTGTTACACACAACACAATATACTGTTATTTCTAAATATTATTACCTAAATAACATGTTTTCTTAGAAAAAGTTTAAGCAATTTTAAATATTAACTATTAAATTATTTTGCTTATTTGCCCTTGTTTTTGTTCAGTTAAACCGATAAATTTGATAGATGAATAGGGGCTAATTCAAACCGAAAACGTAAATTATATAGTCTTTATTAAAACTGATAATAGTGGTGCGATCGCCCAGGAATACGCACTCAAGCTGATTCATAAAATAGGCAGCAAGGTCAACTACCCTGAGAAAGATCACCTGTAAGTTTTTCGAGTTGCTCAAGCAACGATGAAAACAGGAAAAGTAAATTTGTTACATTTGTAAAATCTATAAGCGTTGTTCGTGTCCAGTAGGCTGAGCTTCTCGTTATATGAATCTAGTCGCGATCAAGCCAAGAATTAGCCAGTCAGTAAACAGTAACGCATAACTCAAGGAGGGAGTCAGATGTGTTCACAGGACTTAAATTTTGAGACATTACTAAATTACCTAAGGCAAAAACACCATTTTGATTTCACTAACTATAAGCGTGAGAGCTTAATGCGTCGAATTAGTAACCGTATGCAACAGCTTTCCATCACCGACTTTAGCAAGTATAACGACTATTTAGAAGTTGATTGCGAAGAATTTATTAACCTTTTTAACATCATTGAAAATAATTTCACCTACTTTTTCAGGGATATAGGTGATTGGCATTATCTCAGCAATCAGATTATTCCGCAAATAATTGCCAGCAAGCGATCAGAGGAACCGATCCGAACGTGGAGTGCTGGATGTTCCTCTGGACAAGAAACCTATACTTTGGCGATGATGCTGGCTGAACTCCTTGGCTTAGAACAGTTTCGCCAACGGGTACAAATCTACGGCACAGATATAGACCAAGAGGCGTTGAATCAAGCTCGCCAAGGCAGTTACCTTAGTGATCAGGTCAGTAATGTTCCTGGCTCTTTACTAAACAAGTATTTTGAACGAGCTGATGACCGCTACGTTTTTCGTCGTGACTTACGCAGCTCCATCTTCTTCCGCCGTCACAATATGATTGAAGATCCTCCCCTACCTCGGATTGACCTACTGCTGTGTCGGAACACGCTGATTTATTTCAACTTAGAAGCGCAAACTAAAGTCTTGCTCCGCTTTCACTTTAGCCTTAAGGATAAGGGTTTTCTCTTTCTGGGCAAGAGTGAAATGGTAGCTAACCCAGACCTATTCAGTAGCATAAATCTGCATCATCGGATCTTTGTCAAGGTGCCTGGGGGTCATCGCAACCCACACCTATTAGTTAAGGCATTTCAGCGACCCCAATATGGTTCGGATAAGCTGTCCAGGCTAATGCCTGGACAGCTGTCGCCTTTTTTGGCTTGACACCTTATCGGGCAACTGCAAGATTTGAGACGGCTAACTCCTGCTTGATGGACTGCTCAACAATGTCCGCGGCTCGTTTCACTCCGCCTGCTGAGTGAAGCGATCGCTTGACCCTCAATGCATTATTTAAGTAAAAATCTTCTGTGAGTACCTGCTCAATCGTTGCTCGCAGCCTTGGGATGCTTAGGCTAGATAAAGGAATAACTTCCCCAGTACCCGTCCATTTGATTCGTGCTGCGTTTCCTGGCTGTTCATAAGTGATGGGGATAGCAATTAGAGGGACTCCATGACTGAGAGAATCAAGTACAGTGTTGAGACCCCCGTGGGTAATAGTTAAGCTAGCTTTGGCAATCACTTCCACCTGAGGAGCATACTCGACCACCAGTGGAGAACCAGGCAGTCTTTGAACTGCTTCTGGATTAATCTTACTCCCAAGAGGAATGACTAATTGCACGTCTAGTCCTTGGCAAGCGGCGGCGATGCACTCAAAAATTTCCAGCTTGGTGTTTTGCATACTTCCAAGGGAAGCGTAGATTAAGGGTTGCCCAGTTAATTGTTCAAAGGGAAAGGCAACCTGGCGCGGTGATGTATTGCGTAATGGTCCAGTGTAATGGAAGTGCTTTGGCAGATTGGCGCAGGGGAAATCAAACGCAGCAGACTGTTGGCTGATTTGGGCAAGTCGAGAACGGGAGGCATACAACCTGCGGTTGACTGGCAACTTCCACTTTTGGCGATACTCATTGAGGACTTGCAGAATTGGTTGACTACTGCGGTCTAATATGTAATAGGTAGCCTGATTGCGAAGACGCGCCCACCAGGTATTCTGGTAACTCCAAGGAGTGAAGAAGGGAGGAACGTCTGCGCTGCGGTGGATAGCTTGCGCATTGCATACACAGATGAATGGCATATTGAGGAGTTCGGCTACCGCTTCACCGGCTGGTTCCATTTGATCTACCAGCAATGCTTCAATTCCTGCCGCTTCAATAGCAGCGGGTGCATATTGGCAGATCATAGCGGTGATACGTTGGCAAAACTTAACTGAATAACGTAGCGCTTCTATACCGCTTAATTGACCTAACTGCGCTAAAATTTCAGCAAGTTCGCCTGGTCGATAGGTAGATTGCCCTATCGGGTAAAAGTTTAGCCCTTCTGAGAGGACATTCTGTTCTAGATCAGGGATTTGCAGGAAGGTAACGCGATGTCCACGCGATGGCGCGGAGCGCCCGCCCGAGGGCGATCGCAACTCTCTTCCCAAAGCTGCCATGGGATTTAAGTGACCAGAAAAAGGCGGGCAAATGACACCAAAGTGAGTCATAACTAGTCATTAGTAATTAGTCATTAGTAATTAGTCATTCTTCATCCAGTTGAGAATCACAAATTACGAGTTATTAAATACGAATTTTCTAGGGTTGAGGACGTAGGAAAAGAGATAGAGAAGCCTCAAGATGTTGGCAATGTTCACACTAAAGTTCTTTACCTACGTTAGGACATCCACAGGGGGGATTTAAAAAACATAAGGCTTTGTGGCTTTCTAGAAATCAACTGTGACTTGAAAAAAAATAGTAAATCTTGCAGTAGCATATCGTTCTTTAATGACGAGCATGGCTCTTACATAAGCTTGAGCAAATATTATTCAATCATTCAATTTAATTTATTGCTTTATTTATATAATTTTAAATTTTAAAAATTATAGTCTCATCCTAAAGGCTTGCTTACCCTACGCTTGAGGAATATTTTTGTATTAAGATATTTAGTATTTTAAAATACAACAGCTTGCAGTCTTACAGCAGTTTTGAATTGGTTAAAGCACAGGTTGCCTCTCGGGGACTTAAAACAGTGAACAGCTACCTACGCAGTGACGCCTGCGGGCTGGTGGGGGATTTAAACCCGCCCTCCGGGTATGCCTTCGGCACGTCTTCGACGAACGCCACTTGCTCTACTTGGGGAAACCCCAAGACCGCAGTGGCTCACCACCAACGCTTTCGGTCCAATTGGTGTGGTGTTTCCCCCAACGATGAAACTGATAACTGATAACTGATAACTGGTAACTGGTAACTGTTAAACCCACGCGCCTTCGTACCCAGTTGTACAAAACTCATACGGAATTCTGGTTGTCTTATTCTCATGAAATTCTGAGTTCTGACAACTGTGTTCTGCGTTCTTATGCTTATTAAACAATCTCAGCTTGCTTTGTCCTGATAGTTCTGAAAAAGCTTAAAAACCTTGCTGTCCAATGCAGTGGAGAGTTTTGAAGCAATAACACTTCTTGAAACCCAGTAAAAATCTTGTGGCAAACCAAGTTTCTGCCAAGCAACACTCTCTGTTGTGATGCTTAGGTTTTCAACCTCTTGCGCGACGAGAACCTTTCCAGAAATACGATGATGGGTAATACGATGTGAAAATTTGCTTGGTAGTTCAAATTGAAGATGTTGCAGAGATTGAAGAACTTTTTTGACTTGGGATGCTTCAATTGCCGGAATTAATGGGAAGCCGAAAGTGTTGGACAGAAATCCTTTTGTTCTGTTGGCGACAGCAAGTGTATCTGCTGTCTTTCTCCAAAACAGCAAAGCAAATAACTCGACATCCACCGCATCGTGCCGTGGTTTTTTGGGAGGACAAATTTCAATGCAATTGTGTGCAAAAGCTTGGCACTGTTCCTGTAATGGACACAAAAGGCATAGAGGTTTTGATTTACGACAGACAGTAGCCCCCAACTCCATCATAGCCTGGTTGAAATCCCCAGGACGAACGTCCGGAATCATTTGAGCAACATGAGTTTGAATAGCTGATTGTCCGGAAGAACTCCAGACATCATCAGATAAGGCTAGCAAACGACTGACAACCCGCACAACATTGCCATCGACGCAGGCGACTTTTTCGTTGAAGCAAATACTTGCAATGACAGACGCTGTGTAAGGACCGCAGCCGGGAATTTTCAGCCACTCATGGTATAATTGAGGAAAAGAACCATTAAGCTGTTCAACAATGAACTTAGCACCATTCTTTAAGTTACGGGCACGAGCGTAATAGCCCAAACCTGACCAGAGTTGGCGAAGTTTTTCCTCATCACAAGCTGCAAGGTCGTACACAGTGGGAAGGTGCTTGACAAATTCTGAGAATTTAGGCACAACCACAGCCAGAGTCGTTTGTTGACTCATCACCTCACACACCCAGGTGTGATAAATGTTTACTTTCTGACGCCAAGGCAGTGGTCTGTGATTATGGTCGTACCATGCAAGGAGTTTCTCTGCACATTTATTTATAGTCATTTTTTATACACGATTCCCTAAACAGACAAAATAACAGATACTTCAATACAAATCCTCATTAGGGATGGCTGCATAAGTTCTTAGCCTTAGTACCTATAACTTAAGTAGGTGTCATCTACGTTATATAGTTTTCCATCGCTATCAGGTTAAGGTTTTGGTATTGATCCCTTTAGGCATTAGTACCGATTCTTGTATAAATCACACTTAGTTTTCCTTCAGAGGTAAGTAAATTTTTTTTGCTTTCTAGCCCTTATCGCTTCTACCATGATCACTCATCATTGCAAGTCGGTTGATCTATCACTTGTTTCCACAGACCTACCAGTTTGGTCTGTTGTCGAAACCCCCGTGGTATTGTATCAAAAAGACCGCGATCGCTTCCTTTTAGTATTGACGACACCGTCTTTAAAAAATTGTGAAGTAGGGAACTTTTTCACTCCAGAGAATATATCTTCCCAAGAGCAAGGTCATGCTGATGTTCCCAGCAGTCCGCGAGTATTATGGTTAGAGATTTCTCCTTACCGAGTCATCATGACTATGCAAGGTAATGCTCAATTGAGTTACCGTCACTTGTGGGAACAGGGCGTTTCTGGTACAACTTGCTACTGGTTGCCAACTGATTCACAACAACAGACCAAACCTATTCGCTTGCGTAATTTTACTCGGAGCTTAACACTCAGCGGGCATCCTTTACCAGAGCATTTGCGGGTAGAATATGAATTGTGGGTGGGAGAACTCCAAGTGGGAAATTACATCCTGAATTTGAACATTAAACATTAAATCCAGTTATTTACCTGACTTTTCATGGCATCTTTTCAAGTGATGAGCCGTCTTCTTTATGAACACTCGGTTTCATACAAAGGATATCTCATCATTCCATTTGTTTTCGGTAAGGCTGATAATTACGAAATTTATTCGTACAAATTATTATCACAAATCGGTCATAAAAGCAAATTTCACAAAGTAGAAAATCCAGGGGGAATCTATGGCAGTACTATAGATAATATTATTGATATTGCCAAAGAACATATTGACCAACATTTAGAGTTTATTAGTCATGGAGATCATTTCAAGTCTCGCTATACTTACCGCGATAATCTGATTATCATCTTCCTAGAGGCTGATAAATATTTTTACGACCATTATCCGCCGGATTCATTAAACAATATTGCAGCCCCAAAGTTATTCCATTCAGAATACGAGTGCTTGCGTTGGATTAAACAAGGGATGGATGGGTTGCATATACGACACAAATAAATTGAACCTCTGCTTATTTCAAAGAAACCCTCATGCTTGCTGCCAGAAAGAATAAACGCGCTTATCACGAGATTTTTTCCATATTTATAGCGGTTCTTGCTTGAGTGGAATACAAATTTTGTGGGGTGGGATTGGTACCATTGGTGTCAACTTAAGCCAAAACCCTTCTAAAATCTCGTTTCCAGGTGGAACCTGGAAATGCGATTGGGGCGGCTCTGCCGCTCAATCGGCAGGCACAGAGAGCCTGCCAATTATATTCCCAGTTTCTGACTGGGAACAAGGGAATCTCTCAAAGCATTGTCCCAAAAAGGGCGCTTTCACCTTAAGTTAACACGTATGGATTGGTGTCCGCCCGGATATAGGACCGGGCTGTCCGGCGCATTCCACAAGAATCAAGACAAGAACTGTGTTCTTTTCAATTGAGAACCGTTATATTCTTTCTAACGGTACAAGACGAATATGAAACACGAGTGCAAATATCATAAATTATGAACACTATTAAACGCCTAGCTACTCTCAACCGGATTCGTCAACTCAGCCGTCTCATGGATACATCTTTACGTGTTCCAGGGACAGGGTTTCGCATTGGACTAGATCCAATTATTGGTTTAATTCCAGGCGCTGGTGATTTAATCAGTACAGCGTTTTCGGCTTATATCATCTTCTTAGCAACTCGCTTTGGCATACCACGTCAAGACTTAACCGAAATGATTTTCAACGTTGCTTTAGAATCAGTCGTTGGCACAGTGCCTTTAGTGGGTGATTTATTTGATGCTTTCTATAAGTCCAACATCCGCAATTTGGCTATTTTAGAGAAACATCTCATGGCAGTTGAACCAGAACTCGAAGAAGTTGCGTCTGAAGTTTACAACACTGAGGTTAGCGTTCGTTAAAGATGCAGCCAATTTGAGGCTGTAATATTAAGTCCGTTTAAATAATCATCATTACCAACGTCCGTAGCACCCCACCCCTAACCCCTCCCCATGAATCGGGGAGGGGCGGTTTTGGGGTAAGCCAAAGCCGGGGTGGGGACTTCCGCGATACCGTTAAGTGCGTGAGCCCAACGAGCCGCTCTTGCGAAGCATCGCCGCCATACCCAAACCCACCATTCAACAGCCAGCACCTATTTTTCCGGAATTGGCTAACGTGAAAGTGTTGATCACTCTATCACACTCTATCAATCACGAAAGGAGGAAGAATTATGACTGAGTTTCTAGCTGTCCGGGTCACCTTGAGTATCCCAACTCAACGGACACAAGGCGCAGAGATTCTCTTTCAGTCCTCCGTCTTACAGGAATGAAACCCAGAATTCCTCTGTGAGCCTTGTGCAAAACAAGTAGCACACATTGAGGAAACAGAAGTGAATTTAGATTGCTTAGGCTGGAGCGACTTTTTTGCTCACAGCTTTGAACCCTATCGTAAACAAGGATTTACTGTCGGTAGGGTAGCCATTGAACACAGAAATACATATATCCTTTACAGCGAACAGGGAGAACTATCAGCAGAAGTTACAGGCAAACTACGGTATCAGGCTGCTGAAACTAAAGATTTTCCTGCAGTAGGAGATTGGGTTGTCATCCGTGTTAGAGATTCTGAAGAACGAGCAACTATCCACAAAATTTTGCCTAGGAAAACTAAATTTTCCCGCCAGACAGCAGGCGCTAAAACAGAAGAACAAATTGTTGCAACCAACGTTGATACAGTCTTCTTAGTCTCAGGACTGGATAGAGACTTTAATGCCAGAAGAATTGAACGCTATCTCATTCTAGCTTGGGAGAGCGGTGCTAATCCAGTTATCGTCTTAAACAAGGCAGACTTGTGTGACAGCGTTGAACAGCGTTTAACTGAAGTGGAAGCAGTTGCCCTTGGTGTACCAATCGTAGTCTTAAGTGCCACCACTCATCAAGGATTGGATGGCTTAAAGCCCTACCTCCAACCAAAGCAAACGGTTGCTTTGTTGGGGTCGTCTGGCGTTGGTAAATCCACCATCACCAACCAAATCAAGGGAGCAACCGTTCAAGCCGTTCAACCAGTGCGACAGGGCGATAACCGAGGCAGACACACGACGACTCATCGAGAGTTAATTTTACTTCCGACTGGCGGCTTAATTATAGATACTCCAGGAATGCGAGAGATCCAAATTTGGGCAGGTGATGAAGGTTTGCAGGAAACGTTTGCAGACATCGAAATCCTGACACAGCAGTGTCGCTTCCGAAATTGTCAGCACAGCAATGAACCGGATTGTGCAGTGCAGCAGGCGTTGGAAGAGGGAAGACTCGACTACTCAAGGTTTTTGAGCTACCAAAAACTGCAAAAAGAACTCAACTACCTTGCTCGCAAACAAGACCAGAGTGCGAATCTAGCTGAGAAAGAACGATGGAAGAAGATCCATAAAGCAATGCGAAATCACAACAAGCGTTAAAACACAACGTTGCAAGAAACCCGTCTCAACTTTTTAGTGTTTTGTCTGCGTAGAGGCTACACGCTTGCACTTTTTTGGACTGACGATCGCTTAAAGGGCAGTGTTCTTTGGGCGATCGCCGCAGACGGGCACAGGCATTGCCAATCGCACGGATCGCAGTGCCGCTCATGCGATCGCCGCAGAGGGGCACAGGCATTGCCAATCGCACGGATCGCAGTGCTGCTCATGCGATCGCCACCATCATTTCTATCAACAGGTTTGGTTGCATAGTGAACAAGAAATATTGCTGACGCCTAATCTAGCGTCAGCAACAACTTTAGCCGTCCACAATGGAAAAGTGCTGACGCCTTATTAAGCGTCAGCAACAACTTTAGCCGTCCCTAATGGAAACACACCTACTAAATTAGCTGCAAAAAATGAAGAAATTCTGAGGATTTCAAAATTCAGAACAGAAGGTATTGCTAGAGTTGGACAAAGTTAATGAGCACCATTTATAAGAGACAAAAATTCTTTGAAAAAAGGTTAATACATTACAAAGAAAGCTAACACGTTTTGAACGTGAAATGCTATGGTAACCAAAATTGAGGCAAGATAGATTTGCCAATTTGACGCGCAGTTTTGTTAACAACTCTTCCCAATTGAATGTGTGCCTCATCTGCTTGCACAGGTAGAATATTGACTGGCGTACCCTCTCCAAAAGAAGAAATCACTAAATTCGCTGCTTCCAAACCAGTAACATAAGCCTTTTCTTGTGACCATGAACCGTGACGGTTTACAATCCAATCACCACTCATAAATACATTCTTAAAACTTGTTTTTGCTGGTAACATAGAACGATAGCTACCAGGAGCAAAGTGAGACACAGCTTGGGGTAGACGAATGACACTGCTGTCAATGACCTTAGCTTGCCGAAATTCGGGTACGCAAGTTGCTAAATAACGCTGAACTATCGGAACAATTTCCTCATTTTCTAAGGAAAGAAACTGATTAGCGTGATAAAAATCAGCTTCAACAACTGTCCCAGCTTCGTTACGGTATTCATCATGTAATGTATTCAAATCAAAAAATGTCCAGCCTGTGGTTGTATCAAACCCAAAGCAAGCATTAGAAGGAAGGGGAATATGAATCTTCCGGTCAAACCATAGCCGAGTTGCTAAAACATCAATCGCTCCCAAATTGCTCAGATTGCGAAATTCCTGACGGCTTTGCAAGCTAGGGCTACTTGATAAAATCTTTTTCATGCCAGTGATACCAACAGCAAAAATTACTGCATCAGCATCAAACACTTCATCACCACAAACAACCCCTGTTGCCCGATTATCGCTATCAACAATTAAGTCAGTGACTCGGCGGTTTGCTAGCACCTTTGCCCCAGCTTTTTCAATATGTTCCACCCAAGGGCGAAAGATTTTTTCTCCTACAGTTCCGCGACACCAAACCACATCAAAATCAGGTTGATGCGCCAGAATAAAATAGTAAAGCATTCCTAAAGCTGCCGCAGCCGAACACTGTTCCCCAGGGGCAAACAAGCCCACCAACAGCATTGGTTCAAAAGATTCGCGGTAAAGTCGTGCAGAAACGCCAAAATCTTTGAACAATTCACGGGCGGTGACAAAATCATAACGTCGCCAAGCTTCATCGGAATTATCAAAATCAATAACGGCGTAAAGTAAAGGCAGGGCGCTGAGGCGATCAATTAATGGCAAACGCTTAAACTGCGTATACAGAAAAGTTCCTAGAGGCGTCGGGAGTTGCGGTAAGTTCTGAAAAATCGGTGATTCAACTTCTAACCCCGCGGGAGAATATTGCGATGAACGAGTCCAAGTTGTAAACGGATTAATTCCCAGTTCATTGATCAGCGAAAAGATATTGGTGTAAGGATACCAGAAGCCATGAATACCCGCTTCTACTGAACGTCCTGCGGCTGTTTTCCAACCAGCCACCAGTCCACCAGGATAGGAACCAGCTTCTAGAAGTGTCACGTCGTACCCTTGTTTTGCCAAGTGGTAGGTTGCACCTAAACCAGCCCAACCAGCACCAACAACCACCACTCGCTTGCCTTGTGACACTTCTGACATACCAGCCTCCAATGTTTATTCCACCATCAAATTTAAAACATTTGGTGTAAAGATACTATTTAACCATAAAGGCACCCAGAGATGAAAATTTTACTAGGAGGGTAACTGAGATCTTGCATGCTTTTGCAACGCCTGAGGAGGCTCAGCCTCCAAACCCTCGTTACCAGGTTCAACCTGGTAACGAGATATTAGAGCCTCTGGCTCTTGTTGAGAATGGTGCAAGATCTCAGGTAAGGCTGTAGGGGAGAATAATTCAGCCACACCCTTATATCTCAATACGGTTCAGTTAGAGCTAAAAACAGCAAGGCATGCGTAGATTGGGGAGCCAGCGCGAATGACGGCTTTCCCGACAGCAGGCGACTGGCGTTTGAGGAACGAAACCCAACATTATCACGGCTTTGTTGGGTAGAGCGATCGCTCTACCCAACCTACAATTATCCTTAACTGAACCGTATTCCCTTATATCTAGCGTTGATGTGCAAAGGTAGGTGAGTTTATTCACCGGAATGCGCGCCCGCTTTAAAACCCTTATTTTCTGCCCCCTCCTCGCTTGCGGTGAGACCAGTGCTGCAGGAGGGTTTCCCTCCGCAGGCAACTGGCGTTCGCCTTTGGCGTGCGCTTTGCGCATACCCGAAGGGGGAGGGGGTTGGGGGGTGGGGTGCATTCCGGTGAGCTTACTAAGACTACTTGCGGTTAACATGGACTTCAGAGTAGAACCGACAACATATTTAACTATGTGTCACTAACCCCAGCTATCGCGGCGTGGGGCTTGAAAGCGGAAGATTCACCACCTTCTTAATTCAGGTTAAACCAGTGTCTAGCCAATTGCTGAGCCATCTGGGAGTGGTATCCCACAAGACGTTAAGAATGCCTCCCTAGTTTTTAACCACTCTGATGTGCCAGCGGCGAAGGGAAAGACATACCTAGCAATAGGACTTATCGTAAATGTTTGTTCCAGTTGTAAGCAGTGAAAACAGACCGTTAATGCCGACTACGCCAAGCCGCGCAAAGCGTTGGATTAAATTAGGCAAAGCCACACCATTTTGGAAGAAAGGAGTATTCTGTGTTCGACTTAACGTAGAACCTTCTAATACCGACCGTCAGCCAATAGTAGCAGGAATCGACCCAGGTTCAAAGCGAGAAGCATTTACCGTCAAGTCTCAAGCACATACTTATCTCAACATCCAAACTCATGCCGTTGACTGGGTGAAAGACCATGTTGAGGTCAGGCGGAATATGCGACGGGCAAGGCGCTTTCGCAATACACCCTGTCGTCAAAATCGAGCTAACAGGTTGGTTAACAAAAACCGTATTCCTCCATCTACTAAAGCGCGGTGGCAGTGGAAGTTAAGGATAGCCAATTGGTTAACCAAGATGTTCCCCATATCGGCTTTTATCGTAGAGGACATCAAGGCACGTACTTGGAAAAACGGACGCAAGTGGAATGCTTCGTTTAGCCCCCTAGAGGTGGGGAAACAATGGTTCTACTCTGAACTTAAGAAAATTGCCCACCTGGAAACTAGATCGGGCAATGATACTTACGAACTGCGGCAGAGTTTGGGACTCAAAAAGTCTAAACAAAAACTCTCTAATAAGTTTGAAGCTCATTGCGTTGACTCATGGGCGTTAGCTAACTGGTATGTCGAAGGGCATTCCCAGCCAGATAACACGCAATTGATTGAGGTTATTCCACTTGAGTTTCACCGTAGACAGTTACATCGGTTACAACACGCACCCCAGAACGTTCGTCCTCGGTACGGTGGAACATTAAGCGCGGGTTTTAAGCGAGGCTCAATCGTTAAACATCCGAAATATGGATTCTGTTTTGTTGGCGGATGGGCATTGTCACCAACAAAGAAAGACCCACAAAGAAAAACAATTAGCTTGCACAGTTTGAATACTGGCAAGCGGTTGTGTCAAAACGCTGTGCCTTGTGATTGTAAGTTCTTGTCTTACAACTCGTGGCGCATTGCAAATTAACCTGTAAAGCCGTCAAACGAAGGACGGGGTTTCTAACCCATTTTTCTGATGAGGAATAATCGAATGAGTCAATCAGTAAACAGTAAAATCAGCTTAAATGACTTTCAACTTCGAGATGGCATTTATTTCCCTAAAGACTACGAACAGTTGAATAGTACTGAACAAAAACAAAGATGGGACAAAATTGGTAAGACATACTATGGTTCCCAAAAAATTGAACAAGCAGAAGAAACATCGCCGATTAAACAAGATTACACTCTTCTTACCGGAAGACCTGGAGGAACTTGGAATAAGTTTCCTATCAACAAGTCTGTAGATTCTATTCTGGAAATTGGCTGTGGTTACGGTCGGATTCCTTTGTTCCTTTCAAAGGAGAAAAATTTAAAATGTCAGAAATATTACGGTATTGATATTTCTGAATCTTTATTGCGACGGTTACTCAAGTGTAAGCAAGAATATGATTTTTTTCCGGAAGCCGAGTTTTACATTATTTGTGCTTCTGCTGAATTATTAGCTTTAGAAGATAATTCTGTAGACTTGGTAATTTCTAACTGCGTTTTTATGCATATACCAGAGGCACAAATTAGAAACCTACTGGTTGAGATATCTCGTGTACTTAAACCAGGTGGAACGTTCGTTTTCAATCATTCTTTCCACAACAAGTCTTGTCCTTCTCATAAAATTCATAATTTGGTGAGAAGACTCAGTCCCAAACAGAATTCAGTTTATCTCAAGCAATACTCTGGATCTGAAATAGAAGCAATGTTAACTGCTTCTGGAATGAAAGAAAAGTGCCCGCAGTACACTGTAGAACCAACACAAGAATACGCCATTCTACCGGAAACAATCAAAGGGGTCAAAATACCGTTTGCTAAATTGATTAACAGAAGTCTTAAGCCGTCATCTACTATGAAAGAAACTTTGGCTTATGGTTATAGTGCTTACAGCAGCCAACTCAATTAAGTCAGAATATTTCATGCAACTTTCACTTGCCAAAGCATAGCTTTTGTCAATTAACTGAAATACATATTTACGCTAGGGTGAGCAATGCCCACCCTACTTTTCATGAGTTGTTAGTCAACAGAATTAACACAGCAAGCTGTATAAAAATTATAATATTTACTAGGATAGAAAACTTATCTAGCACTTTGCTAAGTAAATATACTAAGAAAGCGTATAATCAATGGACCTTAATTCTACCAACAGATTTTATCTCGCCTTTCCTCTCCTTCCTGTTAAATCTCTCAGTTTTGCTAAATATTTGACAGAAAATCCGGAATAGAGTTGTTTCACTCAGTAGATAATTTGTATTACCACATAAGTTAAAAAATGTCTCCCTATGATGGCATCGTTTCTTTTCCTTGGCGGCTAACCATTGATTATCAATCTTCGAGTAGCAAAATTCCTCTATATGTCGAGCGTTCTTGAAAAGTCAAGGACTAGATGCGTAGTTCAAAATATTATATATGTAGTATGGTAAGTCTCTACATTAGCCAAGAAGTTGATTTCTGGGCGATCCATAGTGCCATTTTGGGACAAAAGTGTTAAGGAATAGCGACACGATGCTGCAAACGCAACAGGTCTTAGATAATCGCTATCAACTTAAAGAAAAACTGGCTGAAAATGCAGGTCGTCAAACCTGGTTAGCACAGGATTTGTCAACACAAGAGGATGTTGTGGTGAAACTGCTCACTTTTAGCGACCAAATGCAGTGGGAGAATTTAAGACTGTTTGAGCGAGAAGCACAGGTCTTGAAACATCTCTACCATCCTCGCATTCCCGAGTATCGCAATTATTTTTGCCTTGATGACCAGTTATTTTACTTTGGGTTAGTTCAGGAGTACATTCCTGGCACATCACTCAAGCAATTACTTGCTCAGGGTAAAGTGTTCCCAGAGCCAGAAGTTCGCAAAATTGCTGCTCACATCCTAAAAATTCTCATTTACCTGCATGGTTTGAGTCCTCCTGTATTGCATCGGGATATTAAGCCTAGCAATTTGTTATTGGGTAAAGATTCTCGGATTTATTTGGTTGATTTTGGTGCAGTACAAGATCGCGCTGCTAAAGAAGGAGCCACTTTTACAGTCGTGGGAACTTATGGATATGCACCCTTGGAACAGTTTGGCGGAAGGGCGACTCCAGCATCTGACCTTTATGCTTTGGGAGCAACGTTAATTCATCTAGTAACAGGTATTTCTCCAGCGGATTTACCTCAAAAGGATTCTCGCTTGCAGTTTGCTCACCTTGTCAGGCTCAATCCTGGGTTTGCTCGTTGGTTGGAGCAACTCACCCAGCCGAATCTAGAAAGACGTTTCAAGAGCGCTCAACAGGCGCTTGAGGCTCTCAAAGCTAATCAAAATGCTATCAAAGTTGCTAGTCCACGCCTTCCAGAAAGCTGTGTTTGGCTGAAAAAATCACCTAGCCGCTTGCAAATAAAACTTCCTGTCCCTTGGCGTAAGGTGGTCACTAGCCCGAGAAATTGGCTTGTGGTAGCAGGGTTCGGATTTTGGTTGTTTTGGTTGTCGGTTTTGACCAATAGTTCGTGGATGTATTGGCTTTGGTTGACAGGTAGTCTCGTATTAGCGGCTTGGTTTATCTTACCTGTCTTGGTGGAGACAAATGTCTACTTTGACCATCAGCAATTTGAAATTCAGGTGAAAGTACTGGGTTTTCGCATCAAACAGCAGCGAGGAAATGTTTTAGAGATTGACAAAGTTTTCAAAAGTGACTCTGGCGGCTTTGGCAAGAATAAAATTGCTGAAGTCACTCTTGCAGTTGGTGTCGAAGAGTATTCGTTTGGTAGATTGAATCCACCTCTTTCTCACGACGCATGCCGTTGGCTGGTGAATGAAATCAAGCATTGGTTGGGACTTTAGGTTTTAGGCTCAAAGGTTATGGCAGAAGCGGGACAGTTACTCTGCAAGCGCTATCAACTTCAAGAAAAATTAGGGCAAGATGCTAGTCGTCAAACTTGGTTAGCAGTAGATTTGGCTACACAACCCCAAGAACAAGTTGTTGTCAAGCTGCTCACTCTCAGCCCGCAGATGCATTGGGATGAAAGCAAGCTGTTTGAGCGTGAGGCTCAAGTGCTAAAAAATCTTGATCATCCCCGAATTCCCAAGTATCGAGATTACTTTGTCTTGGAAGAGCAGCCAGATTCGAGATTTCCCTGGTTTGGGTTGGTGCAGAGTTACATTCCCGGAAGATCATTCCAGGAACTGCTGGATAAGGGTCATCGCTTTTGGGAGTCACAGGTAGAAAAGATAGCGGTGGAAATTTTGAGCATTCTCGTCTACCTGCACGAACTCGACCCTCCTGTACTGCATCGAGATATCAAACCCAGCAATTTAATTTGGGGTCAGGATGAGCGGGTTTACCTGGTAGACTTTGGCGCAGTGCAAGACCAAGCGGTATTAGAAGGTGCTACCTTCACAGTTGTGGGAACTTACGGCTATGTGCCAATGGAACAGTTCGGAGGTCGTGCTGTTCCCGCTTCTGACTTGTATGCTGTCGGCGCAACCTTGATTCATCTCCTGACAGGAACGCCGCCTGCTGATTTACCGTATCGAGATTCCCGCATCCAATTTGGTGACAGAGTGAGTATCGATGTGGGTTTTGTGAATTGGATTGGTAAACTTACAGAACCAAATGTCACAGAACGGCTCAGTACTGCTCGCCAAGCACTAGACGCACTCAAGAACAGACACGCACTCAGCCCACCGCAGACTAGCCCCAAGCCTACAGGTAGTCGGATTCAAATCAAAAAGTCTGCTCATAAGATAGAAATTAAAATTCCCAGACGCGGAGCGAAAGCCTTCAAATTATTTTATCTCATCGGGCTGGTGACTCCTTTTGTCTGGCAACTGCCCCAGTGGCTGAATCTGGCGACAACAGGACTCAGCTATTCTGCAATATTGTATATTTTCCCTTTTTTAGCTTTGCTGCTTGTGCTATTCCAAGCAACAGTGCTACCTGCTTTTAGGCACACGGACTTGTACTTTGACCAGGAAAATTTTGAAATCCGCTGGAAGTTATTTGGTTTATGCTATTGGTGGCGTCGGGGAAAAACTTCACTGATTACTAGAGTCCACGAAGAGATAGTTCAGCAGGGTTCCGCACCGCGAGGAGTGACAATTGAATATTCTGGTCAACGGAAATTCACTTCCAGTCCTTTGGCTACGGTGGAACGCCATTGGTTGATTGAGGAGATTAAAGAGTGGTTAGGAATGGGGAAAACTATGGTTTAGTTTTGCGCAAATGGTGAAGTATCACCGAAAGTCGGAGGGCGGAAGCCCCTGGCTTTAGACATGGGGAGGAAGTCCGTAGGGGATTTTAATCCCCGTCCAATATCCACCGAACAACACCAAAAATCTGCGACAATGTATATATGCCGAAATTGGAAACGCACTGTTGACCCGACAGGAACGGCTCTCTAGTAGGCAAGAGACGGCGACATGTCTCGGCTAGGGGTAGAAACATATTGCTTGCCCCAGACGGCAATCCAATGTGTTTCAGGGGCGTGGGGGTGAGTACACCCTCTTTCAATCGTAACCACGCCTGGAGGCTCGGCATTTGTGCTTCAGAACCTGAACAGGAACTAAGCCGCTGCCGTACAGGGCACTCGAATTGCCCCAGGCTTCTAGCCGTGGGGAATGCGTTACAAGCAACTCCTGATTTGATGAAGTCATACTAAAGCCTCACTACAAACAATTACGGGTATTGGTTGAGATAGTGTAGGCAAACTATTATCTTGCCACTCGTGCATATTATGTTGACGATAAATCTGTCTCAGTTGATTGAATAATTCCTGACTAGTGAAACCATCACGCCGTAATTTATTTAACTCTCGGTTAATTGCTTGGTTCACTGAAGCGCGAAACGCTTTTTCTAAAATATTGATCTGACCTTTTATTTCCTCATCTGTAGTTGATTTAAAAAATATCCTTAGTTCCCGCATAATATACTTTTGTCCTTGAGTCAAGCGCTGGTTAAATTCCCTTTCCGCTTGGCGATGCTTTACTTCCTCCGCAAATTGACGCTTGATGCGCATTACAGCAGAATTATGATCTTTGGGGAGTGTCAAAGTGGGCGTGGTATCGTCAGCTTTAATTGCACCCAGGATACGGGGAATGTCCCTAGAGACTATATTCCCCTTGTCATCTAATAAAAATAATTGCTGGTAGCCTTTAATATCAGGTCGATTAGGATCAGAAGCTTCGCAGAAAATGTATGTGCCCTTCAGCATGGAGAATTTAGCAGTGCGAATACCATGTGGTAAATTGGCGATGCGATCGAATTCACCAGGGTCTTCTTTTTGTAATTTTCTGAGGATTTCTTCTGCCTCATTTAAATCTAAAAAATTATCTTCATCCTCAATAGAAAATAGACTCAACTGTTTACCATTTTGTTCGTAAATGGCATACATTGCTTCTTCGTTCAGTTGTTCTGTTTTATCAAGAATGGCAGCATCTTCACCGATAGTATCGTGAATTTCTTGTATTCTGTTTTTAAGCTTTTGTTTCAAACCTAAATTGCGCTCAATACCTAGTTCCGGTAAAAAGTTATATCCATAAATTACATCTTTATCACTACCAATACGGTCAATACGACCAAAGCGCTGAATGAGTTTAACTGGGTTCCAGTGTAAGTCATAATTAATTATTAAGTCGCCATCTTGCAGGTTTAAACCTTCTGCCAAAACATCGGTAGCAATCAACGTATTAAGCTCTGATTCTCCTGGTTTAAATTTATATTCTTTATTAGCGTTAGGTGCAAATCTTCCGACTACACGTGCTTTATTTTTGTTGTTACCGCTATAAATTACATCAATGTCATTATTCTTACCGTCTGGGTTTAAATTCTCGTATAAATACTTTGCTGTATCGGCGTACTGTGTAAAAATAAGCCGTTTTTTATTTTTTAAATTTGGTTTAGATAACCAATTGATAAGAGTCTGTAATTTGGCGTCTTTATCAGGAGTAATTGGTTCAACTAATGCCAAAATTTTTTTTAGCAGTTTAATATCATGATCAATATGCTGTTGTAATTTTTCTGCGTTAAAATCAGCTAGATCATATTTATTAGATACCTTCTGCAATGCATCCATCAAGTCTTGTTCTTCTGCTTGGTTATAATCTTCCGATAGCAGAGTTTGTGCTTCTTCTCCTGCGGGAACAAATCCTTGAGACAGTGCTTTTAAAAATCTTTCATGCACTATCAATAATTTTTTGAGAGTTTCTTGAAAAGCGTAAACACTTGACTCAAAGCGCTTAAACAATAGCACTCGCATTAAACCCCGTAGATTAGCACCTGCACGTTGCAGAGTGTTGTAAGGTTCTTGCTTTTGTTTGTCTTTCAAAACATAATTCCATAGTCCATAACGCGCATAGCTAAGTTCGTTTGTGGGTGGTTTAACCAGTTGACGCTTGCGAGATTTACCCATGTATTGACGTAAATCCTGATACAGCCCTTGGTATGTGTCCTCAATGCTGTACTCGATGGTTTCTAATTCGCGTTTAGGGAAAAACCGATGCTTACCACCAACGATGACATAAGCGCGTCGGGTTCCGTCTAGGTACTCTTTAAAGTTAGCTGGATCAACTTGTTGATGAGTTTTTGAGTCAAAACCGTAAAAACGCAAGATGTGGTTGCGGGTACGACGAATGAGGATGTGGGATAGTAATTCTGGTAATTTTTTCTCACCCTTTTCTACTAATTGAAAATATTCTTTTAAATTAGGTGGGTCTATTGGTAAATCAGTTTTATCATCTTGATGGAATAATTTTAGTTGGTGATAAATATCCCAAGCAGTTTTATTCCGAGGAGTAGCTGTTAAAAAACAACAACGTTTCCCAGCACCTAAAAAGGCTTCGATTACTTTGTATCTTTGAGTGCTATTATTCCGTAGGTTATGGCTTTCATCTATAAGTACAAAATCTCTATCTTTAAATCTAAAATCATTTAATAATGTTTTTACATTTCCATCGTCATCTTCTTTTAACATTCCCATTGAAAGAATGCGAGCATTTAGCTGGTAAACTTCATCATATCTATCCCACATTTCTTTTAGTGGTGCAGGGCAAATAATTAAAGGACGTGCGCGTTCTACTTGTTCAAATCTTTTAACAATTGCAGCACCAATAAAACTCTTACCAAGCCCTACGACATCACTGACAAAAGCACCACCATAATCTCTGATATTTTGTACAGCATTATTAACAGCTACTGTTTGAAATTCTGCTAATTTTTTACTAATTTCGTCTTCTATAATTAAATCTTTTGGTGCAGTATCTTCTAATCTATCTTTGACTAGAGCGTAGAGAGTTTTATAGTAAACATCATAAGGACGGACAGGTAAACCCGCCCAAGATTGTTTCATTTCTCTCATTAACGCTTCATTAAAATCTTCTGCTTCGTTCCATAATTCATTAAACCAATGAGTTAATTCGGTATGGTTATCGTTTCCGTGGATGGTTACATTCAGTTCGGTATTATGGTTAATGCCGGAAAGGGTAAGATTAGATGAACCTACTATCGCAATGCCTTTTTCTTGACGCTCTAAAGCTCTACCTTTGTTATCATAAACAGTACCGTAGTCAAAAATATAGGCTTTAGCGTGTAAAGTTCCTTTGGTGTAAACGCGGACGTGAAGCCGTTTTTCTTCTATCATTTGCACTAGGTTTTTAACCAGCGTCTCGGCTTCATCCGTCTGATCCATTAATTCAATACTGGAACGGACATTGGCTGCTGTTTCATTCGTCATCTGTTTTTCTTCACTGCGCTTGGGATATTTTTGCGCTTCGATTTTATCTTCAATTAATTCTAATCTGCGGTATCCTTGGGCGATTTGTTCGATGGTTTCGCGGTTGCTAGTATTGCCAATGAGCAAGCGTAATTCTTTAATACTCGTTAGGCGTTCTGCAATGGCGGTGAAGCCGGAAAGGAAAAAATAACCTACCGCAAAATGTGCCGCTTCTGTTGAATCGAGAATGCGTTTAATTTGGTCTACTAACTTTTGATTACGGTTGTCTATAATATCGTGGGTAGGCATTATTTTTTTATTAAATAAGAAAACCTTACTTCCATTCCTCTCTCCACCTCTCCCTAACCCTCCCCTTTTAGGGGAGGGAAGAGGAGCAGCTTTTATACTGAGAGAGGCTTTAATTCTTACTCCCTTTCCCTTGTAGGAAATGGGTTGGGGGTTAGGTTTGTATTAAATTCAAGATGCTAAAACTTCACTGAGGATAACAACAGGTAAGCCAGGAACATTACGAAAGCCTTTATCGTTGGTAATAAATTGGTTACAACTAACAGATAAACCTGTTGCAGCATGAATAGCATCGGGTGTTTTGAGGTTACTTGTAGCCCGAAGATTAGCAGCTTGTCGCAGTATTGATTGACTTATAGGAATTAGTCGCATTTCAGATGAAATCAAAAGCTGTTCATAAGCGTTAATTAAAATTGAGTTAGAATTTCGCAGAGGTAGAACCAAAGTTTCCATCAAAATTAATTCACTGCTAACAATTTCAATTTCTCCTGCTTGTAGTTTTAACCATAGAGGTGCAAGCAGTGGAACATACTCAGGAAACTTCTCAACGCTATAGATCACAGTTGATGTATCTACATATACTAAACTAGAAGCGGGAATGTTTAGCGTTCCCATGATTCCCGTTCCTCTTTCAGATACTTATCTACTTCTTCGGTAGTTTTGAAAAGCTGTCTCCCTGGTAGCTCGTTAAGAATATCTACTGCTGAACGGCGTTTTGGTTCAGCTTTCTCTGGTAAAATTACAAAGACATCAACACTATCGCCTATTTCAGCTTCGGGAATTTCAATTTCTATTTTGTTTCCCGGTAAAACTTTGGTTGTGATACGTAAAGCTGATTGCATGGTTTTTCCCTCAAAATTTCTTAATACTGTAGGCGAGATTGTTCTCTTCTATATTGTCCTACAGTCCATAGAGGGCGGCGACGCGATCGCTTATTTCTTTCTCCCATGCTTCACAGTTAACGCCTTTTGCATCTAGGCATTTTTGGACTAGTTTAGATATCGCTTCTCGTTCGGTAGTTGAAGCATTAGGAATAGGAATTTTTTCAACATATTGTCGCTTAAAACGTAAATTTTTACCTAAAATAGTCGGACTAATTTCTGAATAAAAATTTTTTACACTTGATGAATTAAGTACACCGAGTAGGTAAAGGTCATATATAGGAATCATAAATGTTGTGTCATTCAGATAAACTTTTTGTGTATCTAAAACGAAACGTGGTTCTTGAGCAATATCAGGAAAAATAATTTTGGGCTTATCAAATTCACCGTAGTAAGCACAAGCCCTAAGCTGCCACCAATATTCACCTTGATCGCTACGCTTTTCTAGCTCATTTTTCCATTGATTTAAATGATTAAAAACCGCTGGATATTTATTAATATCAATTCCATTTTTTGTAACAATTAACCATCTTTGCTGAGATTTTATCAACCACTTCCGAATATCTTTACCTACAACTAGCGCCTTAATAAGCTCTACACTCTTCGGATCTTGAGCAATTAACTCTGCTCTTTTAATGTTGTCAATCACAAAAGCTTTATTAAAGCCTGTTTTAATACCATAAAAAATCCGATTATCAATATACTCACTTAAAATAACACCTGCTGATTCCATCTTTGCTAGCCGATTTGTAGAAGTACTGTCAGTTAACCTCCAGTTAACACTTTTTAGCGCAGTATTAGGTAAAATTTTGCCTTTTGCTTGAATAATCTCAAGTACATTTGGATAAGGTGGATTTAGAGTCTCTACCTGTGTAAAAATAGTTGATTTTTGAACTGCTTTACCCATTTGTGCTATAAAGACCATTGTTAAAACAGCGGCGCTTTTAAAAACTGGTAATTCACCAAAATCTGTAATGCTATTAATCTGACAATTTTCTGCAATATGCTTTCGCAATTTTTCCCCATACTTCGTATAAAACCACTTATTAGAAGAAATAAACGCCAACATTCCGCCTGGTTTTAAAAGTTGCAAAGCACGGGCATAAAAGAAACAATACAAATCAGATGTTCCAGTATAAACAGCAGGATAAACCTTTTGTAATGTCGGCTTTAAATCTTTAATTAATTCCTGTCTCACATATGGCGGATTTGCTACCTGAATATCAAACCCTCCATCAGCAAAAACTTCAGCAAAGTCTACCGCCCAATCAAAACCTTCTGGTGCTTTAGTGCTTCCATTAGTTATTAACCTAATTTGAGTTTTTAACTCATTAATCTCCCGTTCTAAATTCTGCTTTTTACCGCCTTCATGGGTTCGCATATATTCAGCTTTTTTTTGGCTGTATTGGCTGATTAATTCATGCCTAATCGCTCCTGTAGTTGTAGGACTAGGAGCCGTGAGACTATCTCCCACTTCAATTTTATATTTCAGGTTTGGTAATGGGTTCGGCTTCTCACCTTGGTACTCAACAGCTAGCGATAGCCATAACCTTAACCGTGCAATATTGACTGCAAATACATCTTTATCAATACCGTAAATATTATTTTCAATAATTTCTAACTTGCGTTGATAAACCGTATTTGAATCTAAACCTTTAGTTGCAAATAAACATTGACGTAAATCTAATAACTCGTGGAGCATACCTAATAAATAAGCTCCACTTCCAGCAGCCAAATCGCAGCACCTAACTTTACGTAATGCTGCTAATATTGCTTCTGGATTCACCAGACTATCTGGATTATGTTCATCAACAAATTGGGCTACTGCATCATGTGACTCGGTTGCAACTTGTGTTTTTAAATATCCCTTTAGCGCCTCACGACACATAAAAGAAACAATCGGTTTGGGAGTATAGTAACTTCCAGATTCATGTCTTCCTGTTACTAGTTCCTCGAACACCTTTCCTAGCATTTCTGGATCTACTGCTACCTCTACATCTAAGGGTGTGCTTTCTGTAACCGTGAAAGCGAAGCGTTGAAATAGGTCATGAAGAATACTATCTATACAATCATCTGGAATAATAATCTTAGGATTTTGATCATCTTCGCCCTCTTCAAAAAGACCGCCATTTAGGTAAGGAACAATACCAATTAATTCTTTGAGAAAACCACCATTATTAATTCCTATGATGTCCTGTTCTTGAGGGTTATTTAGTCCTCGAAAGAATAAATGGGCAAGCCTATCTCTATAAAAGTTTTTGTTGGATATGCCATCGTCATCCTGGTAAGCTTTCCACAAAGCTGATAGATAATCAGTTCTTTGTTGAAACTTCAGCCATCCTTTTTTCTGGATAAAAGTGACGAACATTAAACGGTTAAATAGCTTTTGAATAAATAACCGCTTACTTTCATCACCTTCAATCCCTTGAATGAGTCCTTCAACTTTTTCAAAAGTTTTACGATACTCTCTGAAAAATTCTTGAGTGACAGCTTCAACATCAAATGCTTCGTCGTGGCGTGTTTGAATATCTAAGGGTGATGCATTTGGGCTTATTTGCTCCAAATCCAACAGACTTATCCTTTCTGTCGCTGTGCGTAATTGTTCGCCTTCTCCAACGGTAATGCGGCGAAATAACTTTCTTTTTTGTGGCGAATTATCATATTTAACATTAAGAAAGTGCCACCGCGATTGTGATTTATTGGAAAAGACGAATAAAGCATACGGGTGGTCTTTTAGAAGATGATTAACAACATTTCTTTCCCCTTGCCTTGATAATTCTTCTGATTTCAAACAAGTATAAATAACATGGAAAGCATTGTTAGCTCCCCCTGAAGCTAATAACAAGGGGGAGCCTTTAACTTCATAAGCAACTGCATCAGTCAATTTCCGATGAGAAAGTTCTTGATTTACTCGTTCGTAATTCAATTGGCTCCAAAATAATCTTTTAAGTACATCAAGACTTTTCAAATTTTGGAGTGAATTTAAGATTGACTGTTGTAGTTCTAATGCGAGCATATATTACAGATGCTATTCCAGAAGTGTGTTTTTCTTAACAACCGCGCAGCATAACTCTGACTCCGAAGCTTAAACCTCGTAGCAGTTCTCAAAAATTGAAAGCATGACAACTTGGCACTAGCCAGATATAAATCTGCTGCGCTTAGAGAAATCAAGAAGTCTGCTAAACAGTTATGATGCCATCAGTTAACGGGGCAATAATAAATCGCTGATAAACCGTCAATCTCTAGCCTGATTTTGTACAGAAAAGCAGTAATTGTTAACTTGTTAATAGGGAATTTTTCACTACAAAACAATGCATATTCGTCGTTGCAGAGAAATGCATTTAAAAATATTAGAGATGAAATAAAGCAGTCTCGTGGTTCCTATAGGATTAACCAAGCATCTGCACGGTAGATGTCGTCTTGAGCGTTGATAAGTAAATAAGCGTTGCCTATGAACTGAGATGCGACCTTGTCCATTTTTCCTCAGTATAATATATTTACGTAAATTGTGCTGGTTTGTACAGAGGAGTAAAAGTAAATTTTAAACAATGGTTATTTATTTTAAACTGCTATACATAAGCAAAATCCTACTATTAACTGAATTAATCTGAAGTTTTAGCGAATCATTAGTATATTTAATTACTAAAATCCATATCAAATTTAATTCATAAATGTAATATAGACCTCAGAAATTACACGTAGACTAGAGAAAAAGAAGCTTTAGCTTCTCTGGAAAATTCTGAAAGCCTTCATACATATGTTTTTGGTGTCAACTTTACAGGAATTGCAGACTGTTGTCCTTGAGTTGCTTGTACCGATTTTTCAAATTAAACAAATGTGTGAAGCGCTCAAAAATGACCCACGTTTTATTGGTCAACCACGGCGGTTTTATACGAGTACAGGCTCCACCAACGCGTAGCGTGTCCGTATGCCCTGCGGGCACGCTACGCGAACAGGACTCAGCGCAGTACCCTTCAGGCGATCGCGACAGTCAATTACATCAATGTGTCAACGCAGACAAGTAATGTGGTACAAAAGACGAGCGCGGAGGGATTTGAACCCCCGGCCAACAGAACCGGAATCTGTTGCTCTATCCACTGAGCTACGCGCCCTTAAAGCCGCAAACCCCGAAAGTTTGTCACGGCAATAAACATTATTATAGCCTTGATTTGCCTTGGTGACTACCATTGGCTAGAAACCTCATCCCAAATCTAGTTACAACTATTTTCAGGTAAATAGACCATATTTGCCGTAGGGGCATAGCAATGCTGTGCCCTTACAGTGTCGTTCAAATAGGTGAAAACTGCTGTAATTTGGTGCTTGGGCGCAAGTGTCTATGGAATCTTTATGGATAAGAATTTCTAATAATTAATAAGATAGATCCAAAGGTGGGTGCAAAACAGATATCCTTTGTTATGTAAAGTAGCAATCTTACTTCAAATGACGGAAAACCGCTTTCAACAAGAACCAAAAACCAACCGTCGTGGCAGTAATGCCTTTAGTGGCTTTCTGATGGGAGTTCTGTTTACTTTACTACTCGTACTAGGTGCTGGTATTTGGTTAGTTATCAAAAACCCACGATTGCAACAGATGCTATTGGGACAAACCAATCCTAATGTTGCTACCAGTTCACCCACCGCCAACACAGCCGCAACACCTGCTGTGGCACCTACTGCATCGCCACTCGAAACAACCAATACCGAAACGACCGATACCCAAACGACCTCTACAGATACCTCACCATTACTACCACCTCCTCAAACTCTCAATCTCCAGGTGAATCATGCCAACGGTACTGTGGTACGTTTAACAGAGATATCCTTTGCTGAGGATAGTACTAAGGTCAACCTTGCGGTGACGAATGGTCATAAAGACCCTATCAAGTTGAACAATAGTAAGGACATGGTACTGATAGATAACCTGGGTAATCAGTACAACTTGGTTGCACCACCAGACAACTCTGAAATTGAAATTCAACCTGGGACGACTCTGAAAGGGGAATTTGTTTTTTTGGGAAGAATGTCTCCATCAGCAACCTCATTTTCCTTAGCGACGAATAATATGTCTGGTAGCGACCAAAGTTACAGCACTTTGCCCAAGATTAGGGTTGCTGATATTCCTGTTAAAGGACCGTAGGGTTCGCTAGCGATGGTTATATAACGGTTCTTGATTGAGTGCAATACAACCTTGGATTGTGGAATCGGCTTCTAGCGATTGGTGTCAACTTAAGGTCAAAACCAGTATAGAACAAGCTTTAAGAGATTGCCTCGTTCCCAGCCTGAGGCTGCCAATTGAGCGTTACTAGCCGCTTCAAGGGCATTTCCAGGTTCCACCTGGAAACGAGATTTTATAGCGCTTTGCAATTGAGTAAGGTACACCAAAGAAATAATGAACCACAGATGGACACAGATGGACACAGATAATAGAACCAGCTTTTAGAGATTGCCTCGTTCCCAGCCTGAGGCTGGGAATGCAGCCTTAGCAGCCTGAGGCTGCCAATTGAGCGTTACTAGCCGCTTCAAGGGCATTTCCAGGTTCCACCTGGAAACGAGATTTTAAAAGGGTTTTAGCTTAAGTTGACACGTATGGCATCCCTCCTGCCCGCCCTCAATCTGAACGGGCGAGACGCCCGTTCCACAAGAGATTTTTGGATACTTTTTTATTTGGAAGTCCCTAAGGTATCGTTGCAAACATCATGAATATTATTCCCAAAATATGCCTGAACCTGTGATAGGCACGATTTTTCTAATTTGTTCGCCAGATACTCTCAGCAAATTCCCGCTATGTCAGCATTAACTCAAATATGTTGCCTAACGAGGTTGTATGAGCATAGGCAGAGTCATTCTCTTTATTGCCTTGGTTATTCCTGGTTTGTTGGTGGCGGGGTCATCACTTTACTCCTTCAACACTGACTACGAAGCGCTAGGAAGAACCGAAAGGTATGTGGACAAGTTAGTCAGGGACGGAAGAGTTAATAATAGACAGTTAGATCTTGCCTATCATCGTAGTCTCAGTCATCGGATGAATGCATTTGCCAACGGGACTTGGGGCTTCATAGGTGCAACGATCGCCGCGATCGGTGTACATGGAATCGCAACAACTAAAGACGAGACAATTGAAGACCAACGCAAGGCATCAAAATAATTCGTCATTCGTAATTCGTAATTATTCTCCCTGTATTACGAGTTAGAAATTACGAGTTACGAATTCCCTAACCTCAGCTAAAGCGCGATCGCGATAACGTCCGTAACGTTCCTGTTTGTTTTTGATTTTCTCACCCAGTTCTGGGAAAATCCCAAAGTTAGGAGGCATTGGCTGGAAATGCTTGGGCGAAGCGGAACTGATAAACTCAAACAGCGCCCCCATCATCGTTGTATTTGAAATCGTCAAGGCTTCTTTCCCCAAAGCTAGCCTTGCTGCATTCGTTCCCGCCAACCAACCACCTGCGGCGGCTGCGGTGTACCCTTCAGTCCCAATCAACTGTCCAGCACCTAACAGCGTTGGACGCTCCTTAAATTGCAAACTAGGCAGCATAAGCTGAGGCGCGTTGATAAAAGTGTTGCGGTGCATCACCCCCAGCCGCACAAATTCTGCATTTTCTAAACCAGGAATCATCTGGAAGACTCGCTTTTGCTCGCCCCAACGCAGATTTGTTTGGAATCCTACCATATTCCAAAGTTGACCTGCTTTGTCTTCTTGCCGCAACTGTATCACGGCGTAGGGGCGTTCTCCAGTCCGACTATCCGATAAACCCACTGGCTTGAGGGGACCGTAGCGCATGGTGTCTTCCCCGCGCCGTGCGAGTTCTTCAATTGGCAAACAGGCTTCAAAAAATTTCGCTGTTTCCCGTTCAAAATCTTTCAATTCCACCTGTTCGGCTGCACGTAGTTCTTGCCAAAACTGCAAGTACTGCTCTTTATTCATCGGGCAGTTGAGATAAGCAGCTTCACCTTTGTCGTAGCGCGATGCCATGAAGGCGATGTCGCGGTTAATCGATTCTCCCACGATAATAGGGCTTGCGGCATCGAAAAAGCTGAGGTATTCCATCCCGGTAAAGCGGCGTAAATCTTCCGCCAATTCCGGGCTGGTTAATGGTCCAGTTGCCAAAACGACAATACCCTCCGGGATAACACGCAGTTCTTCCCGGCGCAGTTCAATAAGAGGATGGCGAGAGAGAGTTTCCGTCAAGTCCTGGCTAAATCGTCCTCTATCTACTGCTAGCGCCCCGCCAGCAGGGACGGCATGTTCATCAGCTTTTGAAATCACAACAGAACCGAGTTGACGCAATTCTTCATGCAATAGACCAGCAGCGCGATCGCTTGCCATTGCGCCAAAAGAATTACTACACACCAATTCCGCCAAATGTTCCGTATGATGCGCACCACTGTAGCGATTTGGGCGCATTTCCCAAAGAATAACCGACACTCCAGCAGAAGCAATTTGCCACGCTGCTTCTGTCCCAGCGAGTCCACCTCCGATAACATGAATCGTTTGTTTTTCCATACTTTACTCAAACTTAGACAATTGGCTGGGAGTGTATATCTATATAATACTAACGAACCGCTCGAGGCACAGAGAACGCAGGCAAGAAAGGCGCATATTGGGGCAGTCAGCTTATACTTATCTGTAATTTGGTAAAAACTGTTGATTGTGAATTATGATTAAGATCGGTAAACAGCGACAACGCTACTCGTTGCGAGGCAGCCAATATGGATGCCAATGAACTTTTAAGCCGATATGCAGCTGGGCAAAGAGACTTTAGAAACCTGAAGTTGATTGCGTTTAATCTCAAGAGTGCCAATTTGAGTGGTGCCGACTTTAGTGGTGCCGACTTGAGTGGTGCAAACCTGACTCAGGCAAATTTGAGTCGGGCAAATCTCACTGGTGCCATTTTGAAAGGGGCAAAATTAACTAAAATAAACTTGGCTCAAGCCAACCTCACTCAGGCAAATTTGACTGAAGTCGATCTAAGTGATGTGAATCTGAACCAGGCTTACCTGCATGGGGCAATCATGCCTGATGGAAAGAGCCCCAGTTCTGTATCTAATCACCTCGAAGCCTTTAGACCTGTCCGAAAATGAGTCGCAAACCCTTATGCCGTTGGCTGTGAAATCTAATTTCTGGGGCGAGTCCCAAACCTCCGGACGCGCCCGTAAGACCATCACGGGATTTGGTTGGCGATCTCTTGGGAGATTCCGCGCCGTGGCATCGACGGATGAAACTCGAAGCCCCCACCAGTTAGAGGTATTCCGATTTGGTGGTGGGTACTTCACTAAGACTAGATGGTTAACCTAAGTCAGGCGGGCGGCTCCCTGGCTAACGTTTATCCAATATGGGTAAGTGGTTTGTCGATATTTTTTACAGTCTAGCCTGACAATGGAGTGATTTTTTATTTTGAAAAGTCGCAATGTTAATGTATTGATATCAAGTCCGGTTAATTAGTTATTATTTCGTGGATCTGTGCAAAAACCTTAAAACAGTGAACAGTGAACAGCTACCAGCCGCAGTGACGCCTGCTATGGTGGGGGATTTAAACCCGCCCTCCGGGTATCTCCTGAGCCCTTCGGGCACGGCTTGAGGCCGAACGGAGACGCTGAGCACAAAGCGCACGCTCCGCGAACGCGAACGCCACTTGCTCTACTTGGGGAAACCCCAAGACCGCAGTGGCTCACCACCAACGCTTATGCCTACGGCACGTCTCTTGACGAACGGTGCACAGGAGTGTGGTGTTTCCCCCAACGATGAAACTGATAACCCTTCGGGTATGCCTTCGGCACGTCTATGTCCTATGCCTGCGGCACGCCAAGGGCGAACGGACACGCGAAGCGAACGACGAACGCCAGTCGCCGTGAGAGCGGGAGACCCTCCTGCATAGCGCTGGCTCACTGATAACTGATAACTGATAACTGGTAACTGTTAAAATCTTCTCCCCTGCCCCCCTGCCCCTCTGGTGCCTTAATGATAAGTCTTCAACCGGACATGATATGAGAAGGCACTAAATCCTTTCCTCACCGATTGATAAATTCTCTGCCCTTTTCCTCTCCGTGCCGATACACTGCAAACAACCCCTCTTCTGTCGCGCTGGTAAAGTTAACCCCAAGCTCTTTTAGATCAACATCCGGTCGAATAATATGAATTGGGACTCCTTGATAATGGGTAGAGATTGCCTCTAACTGGAACATATCCCGATAGAGTGTGCCTGGTTCGTTGGCGATCGCCACCACTTCCTGATATCCTTGCTCAATCATCTCTATCGCCGGACACAAACAAGTGTAGGAAGCATCTATGTAAGGCTTTGTGCCTATCCAAGCAGGGATATCCCAAGCGTGAAGCATCCGAGAAGATGCGTACGCGACTTCATCAAAGCTACTGGCATCAAGATGCAGTTCACCTCCTAGTTTTGTGCCAAATACAGCTAATTGCAAGTGTTCATCCACCCAACTGCGGTCTTTTTTCCCTGCTGATACCAACAAGCGTCGCCCTAAGCGTCTTGCTTTTTCTCCTTGAGTCTCACTAGCAGCTTCTGGAGTGCTCACCGCACTGGTAGCAACGAAATATTCTGGTGTTTCTGGTTCAAACAGTTGTTTATTTGGACTGAAATGTGCAATTCCCCCAAGTACTATTTGACTCATTCCCACATTTGGTTGTTTGAGGACTTGTAAGCCTGCTAACCAGTAATCCACACCCAATTCTGTTGCTTTGCCAATGGCAGCCCAAGCTGTGGGAATAACTGAGGAAGACGCAGCAGCATAAGCATCAGCACGGACTCCAGCAGCTTCCAAAGCACTCAACACACCATGAGCAAAAGCACCTTTGAAACTGCCTGATGCACAGGCGATCGCTAATGACTTATTTTCTCTCAACATAGATTTTCCTCTCCTACTAAGCATTATTTCCTCGGCTCATCTGACGCCTACGTAGCTTTACCAAAACTCGCTTGAATTTTTCAAAATCTTCTGTACTCAGTTCCGTTTTTCGCCATGCTTCTCGCTGCATCAACCGCTCAAACCAGTCATTTAGCTTCGGGTAATTAGTGAGACTGACTCCCAACATAGGTAAGAAAGACATATCTGTTCCAGCAACGATATCTGCTAGAGTTAACTGAGCGCCACCAAAATAAGAACTATTTCCTAAACATTCGGTAAAAAACTTTAGTATTTTATCTATATTAAATACCTGGATTCAATTGTGTCTATGACGATACAAACGCAGCACATAAGCTCCTGCTGGGGTTTCTCGAAAGGCGCTAATCTCAGATGCCATCTTGGGTGGCAATTCTTGCAAACTAACAGGCTTCATTGGATGTTCTGGCGGTAACACAGCAGGAGCAGCAAGTGCAGCAAAAGTGATGTCAGCAGCGGAAAAGCTATCTCCAACCAAGTAGGTGCGTCCATCAGATAATAATTCACTCACTTGGTCAAAAATGCTCTTGATTTGTTCATATGCTTGTGCAGCAGACTCTGGGGTTATGTTGAAGCCTCGCCGAACCACTGAGCGCATCCAGGGAAAAACTACTGGAAATAATGCCCCCTCAATAAAAGGAACACTTTGACACCATCTACGTTGCATAAACTTGTAGTCATCTATCACATAAAAGTAACCCCAATGCCGTGTTGCAGATCCAAGCTGATCGTCAAATAAATCTTCCAGTTTTTCAACTTGTTGGCGTAACTCGGGATTTATGGGGTATAGCTTAGCGTTATCAGGAGCTATTTCGTTCAGGTATCGTAAAATATCAGTTGAATCAGTGAAAGCACTAGTTTCACTTATGAGAACAGGAGTTAATTTTCCACCAACTCGACCAGTTGCCAATCGATGAAATGGTGGCATATGAGGTTCTTCAACGTAAGGAAGTTTCACCTTTGTCAGCGCCCATCGTGCCTTTTCGCAGTAATGACTGATAGGAATTGTAATTAGACGTAAGGGTTTTTCCTGACTATTGAAAGAATGAATCATATCAATTTTGGATTTTAGATTTTGGATTAGATATTGGTTAACAATCTACAATCGTCAGCTTTTTGCTAACGGCTGCTTAGGAGTTGTCAGTGTGCCTAGGCAGTTTCCCATTCAGTACTTCCCACGAAAATAGTTGCTCCACTTTTTAATTGAGTGTTTGCTGCAGCATCGACAATGGCGTGGGCGAAGTCTTCAACGCTAGGCAGAAAACCTGTCTGTTTACGGCGAGATTCAATGAAACCTGGGTTCTGGCGCTGCATAAGCTTAGGGGTGATAGTACCCTCAATCAAGTCGCCACTGACTACCAGCAGTTTAATGCCTTTATTCGTCAGTTCAGGTATACGAGATCGCAGAGCCTCTTCGCCAGCTTTTTTGCTTTGTGCCACTAGCTCGTAAATGGGAGTAACTGGCTTATGTCCATAAAAATGAGCCAGATGGCTGGTGATGAAAACTATGCGTCCACCTGCTTGCATCAGTGGTAACGATAGGTCAACCGCACGTATCTGGGCGGTAAGGTTGAGTTGCATTGCATAGTCGGCTGCCTTATCCTTCTCCATTCCACCACTTGCGTTGAGGATGAGGAGGTCAAGGCGTGTAAACTCGTTCTCTACGAGCTTCATCATCTCTCTCATTTCGCTCTCACTTGTGATGTCAGCCTGAGCAAGGAGGGCTTGACGACCAGTGGCACGTACTGCATCGGCTACTTCAATAGCACGTGAACTCTTACTGCGGTAGTTAATTACTATGTCAGCACCACGTTCGGCTAAAATACGGGCGACGCTTGCGCCTATGCCTCGCGATGCTCCCGTCACCAGTGCTACCTGACCACAAAAATCACTCATTGCTTTCCTTTTGTTGAACTGTGATTTCTCAATTTTTCTTTTTTCAGACCAAACGGTCTTTTTTTTATTAAACGAAAAAGAAAGTCCACTTGGGTTAAATGCGTAATTGGCTTTCGATGTAATGAGTCAAATGATTGATTGCTCGTTCAAGATGAATCGAATCTCCATAAAGCTTGCTCATCATCATCGCCCCTTCCAGTGTTGCAATCAGGATAGTTGTAACTTCATCAGCATCAACTGTTGACCGAATTTCACCCTTTTCGATTCCTTTTTGGATAATTCGATAAAACAGTTTGCGCCAAGAGTTCATCGCCTGTTGAGCGCGTTGGCGCAAAGCAGGATGAGCATCATCACTCTCAATCGCAGTATTCAGCAGTGGACACCCCCCCTTAATAGGTGGATTATCAACGTAGCTACGAAATACACCAATAATTGCTTGCAGGCGCTCAATTGCATGACGCTTGCTGTGGATTGCGGCTAAATAATGCTGTCTAAGTTGGGCGATCGCAAAGTCAAAAGCCTGTAACGCCAAATCATCTTTACTTTTGAAGTGATTGTAGATTCCTCCTTTCTGCAATCCTGTAACACGCATGATGTCTGAAATAGACGAGCCAGCATACCCCTGTTGGTTAAACAGTTCGGCTGCTTGTTGGAGAATTTTTTCTTTTGTTTCTTCGCCTTTTGACATCTGCGCTTTTCCGACCAATTGGTCTGATTAAGCTTAACTGGATGTGTGGTTTTTAGTCAAGCTGTCGCGTTGCACATAGGCGGGAGTGAAATAAGAGGTTTTGTAGGATGTGGGGGCGGGTGTCCTCACCTCTTCGCGCGTCCTTCTTATTTTCACAGCAGGCGGTGCCTAGATTGTGGAAACTCAAGTTAAGAACTTGTAGATAAGTTTGTAAACAACCGAAGCCAATACTGGGGCAGTATTGTAACGCTGCACCCCTAAGTGAGACTTCTATGCAGAAAATAACTGATTTATGTACTAATCTCAGCAATCCAGGAAAACCAGGTGCTTATACTTTCAGTAAAGTGGTCTATGCCGCACCAAACTTGGATTACAGCTCAAATCCGGATTTGAATCAATATTATGTGTACCACAACCCAACTGAGGGGTTTGCTACGCGACGGATTGATATATCGAACATTGCTGAATTGGGCTTTGGTGTCGATTGGTCTTTTGATAGTACTCAGGTTCCCATTAACGGACACATCAGAATACCTGTGGGAGATGAACCTTTCCCATTGGTAGTTTTTGCCCACGGTAACCACGATCCCCTAGAAAACTCAACACCAGGATATATTTATTTGTGCGAACTGCTGGCATCTCATGGAATGATTGCCGCAACGATAGATGTTAACTTTCTTAACGGCGGTAATTTCGGCGAAAACGATGCACGAGCGATTGTCCATCTAGAACACCTTAAGCAATTCCGGCTTTGGAATGCACAGGCTGGACATCCCCTAGAAGGCAAAGTCGATATGTCGCGGGTGATGATTGTCGGTCATTCCCGTGGGGGAGAAGCAGTAGGACACGCCAGTCTTTTCAACTCAATGGAAAGCGTCCAATTTGACCCCGAATTAGCACCTGTTCCACTTGATGGTTCTCTTGGTCTAGGACCCTATGGTTTTGACATTCGTGCAGCCGTTGCGATCGCCCCTACGGACGGTCAATATGTGCCTGTAACGGGACCTACCAAAGTGCGGGACAACTACCTGATCATTCATGGTAGCCGTGATGGTGATGTCTTCACGTTTGAAGGCTATAAGACGTATGACAGGTCACATACAGTTGACCTTGCTAACCCTACACAACCAGCACGTGGATTCAAATCGCTGTTGTGGATTCATGGTGCAAATCATAATCACTTTAACAGTGTATGGCAGCAAGAATCTGTCAAAACAATTGAGCGTGAAGACCAGGAACAGATTGCTAAAGTTTACATTTCAGCTTTGGGGATGTCTGTACTTCAAGACAAACAAGAATTTCTAGAATTGTTAAGAAACTATGCGGTTGGCATTGAGGCTGCTTGGCTTCCAAACAATGTCAATCTGGTTTCACAATTTCAAGATTCTCATCGTTTGTTTGTGCAACATTTTGAGGAATCCCAAACCAGTCTTGAGGTATCAAAGCCAGTTGTAGGTACAGTCAAAACTTTAGAAATCAACGCGAAGAAGTTATCGTTTGAAGGACAGCAACCGACAGATCATCTTTACCAGGAGACTCAAGGTCTACGGTTAAGATGGACTGGTGGTGACGGTAGCTATCGCATCAAATTAGATCCCCAGACGTTAGATACTAAAGCGTTTAAATTCCTGGCGTTGCGAGTTGGGCAATCAACGGAACCAAATAATCAAATAGGAGAGGATCAGGACTTTACCATCGAGGTACACGACAAAGCCAAGGGAAGCTGTTTTCCTGCTAGTTCCATAAACAGGCTCATCTATCCAGATAAAGTTGCGTTGGGCTTTCCAAATGAAGGAGAGGAAGAAAGCACATTTTCTCGTACCGTCATGCAAACCCTCCGCATTCCCTTAAAGGGTCTTCAAGAGGATGGTATTGACATTAACAATCTGACGGAAATTAAGCTGTCATTCAACATTGTTCCATCTGGAACTCTTTACCTCGATGAGTTACAGCTAACAAATTGACAAAAGGAGCAAGATATGGTCAACATTACATATCCGGAAGTGGCAAATCTCCAAGTCATTGCTACTGTGCCAAAAGCAGCAGACTTGAGAAACATTGAGTTTATGCAAACGGCGGAAAACACCACATTAGACAGAGTGACATATATTGTCAAAATTAACCTGAGCAGTAAACCGCCCATCACATCACGAGGATTTAGCATCTACCTAGGTGACTACCGCATCAGCAAGTATTCAGAATTTCCAGGAGGTATCTATTTTAAGGTCTACAATCCGCGCTTTTTTGAAGAACATGCTGGCAAAAAGCTTCTGTTCTCAACAGCTGGCATGACTTTGCACGACTCAGGATATCAATTGCCTTCGCGTGCTGAAAATACCAGAAATTCATTCGTGGTTGATAACCTCAATGTATTACCGACACAGGAAGAAGTTCTGAGGCAGTAAGGTAAAACACATTCAAATTGCATACATATTTTCAGTTTTGTTTAGGCGCGGGCAAGTCATTGACGTAGATGACCTGTCCGGCTTTATATTTTCAAGTAGACGTTGAGTCCACTAAAAACCATCACTAAGTTAATAAGGCTCACGTGAAGTACCCCATGAGTGCTTCGCTGAAAAAGGGGCTTCCAATTTCAGTTCCGCAACGACGGTATTATTCGTATGATTGGGTTTCCCGTCTCAACCGCCGACGCCTCCTCAAACCCGTGTTTGATTTGGTCTTACTCCGCGTCCACAGGCAGACACCCGCCTCCCGCAGGTGTATAACTTTACGTACATTCCTGTATGGCTTATCTTTTTACCGCCGTAGTAGTAGGGCGAACCAGTGACCGGAATCTTTCCCCTTTTCTCTCGCTCTTATTCGCGGGTTCGCATCCTTTCTGCTACTGTGACCGTTTGTTGTGAGTCGAGTGGGTGGGTCAGCCCCTGAGTCCTTACGGACACGCTCCGCGAACGGGGAAGTCACGCATTCACGCATTCAAAAGTCAAAAGTAAGAACCCCATAAATAAATTTAGGGGCTTGAGTCAGCGGACGCCGTATTTCTTGCGCCTACTCGATGAAATACGTTTTTTCTTTTTCCATAAATAAATTTAGGGGCTTGTACCTTTTTCTTTCTGGTCAGCAACCATCTATATACTATCATGTATGTAGATTTTGTGTAGATGATTATGAATAAAAAAGGATTGAATCTACGGATAACTGAACGTCGTTTAAATAAGCTTAGGTTATACGCAGCTAGCAAAGAAAAGACGATGACTCAACTGGTAGAAGACTGGATTGACCGACTACCGACCCCAGAGATTGGAGACTCCTCTACCACCCCTTACACTAAGTAGCCTGCGGTTATTGTCGTTTAGGGGTGCTTCGTCGTCTCACAGCACGCCATCCCCACCTTATGAGTACATTGAAGGTGGGGACTTTCGCAATACTGTTAAGGAAATTTATCTGTTGAAGCAGGCACCGGTTAAGAGGTAGCAGGGATAGCAGGGGGAGAGAAAAAAGGTTTATTACCAAGCGTATTAATCTTTAAGCTACTGTATGTTGGGCAATAATCGGCTGAGCAAACTAAGCTTGAGAGACATTGATGAACATTACACCAGCAAAAATTACCGTCAGGGCGAGCGAATCTGACAATATGCTTTTAGAGCAGTACACATACACTTCAGGTTCTGTAGAACCGCTCCCCAGACATTCGCACATCGAATATCAATTTGGTCTCAGCTTTGATTGTCAAGGTGAATACTACTACCGGGGTGAGTTGCATCAGATACCTATTGGCAATTTTAGCATCATTCACTCTGGTGAAGTTCATTCACCTAGTGAGAGAACATACCTACCAGAACCAGCCAAGTTTTGGATGATGCATATCAATCCGGATTTACTACAAACTGCAGCTGCGGAAATTGCTGAAAGACCCACAAGTTTACCCTTTTTTCCTACAGCGTTTCTCCAAGATGAAGAACTAACTGATTTGTTTGTACACTTGCACATTGCTTCAGAAAAAAATTTCTTCCAGCTTGAACAAGACACTGCTCTTTTGCTTTTGCTGACTCATTTAATTGTACGTTATGCCCAAGATTCTCCGTCGATGCGTCCGCTTAAATCAGTACGTCCAGCCATTATGAATGTCTGTGATTTTCTGCAAGAACACTATGCTCGTAACGTGTCTTTGGAAGAACTGGCAAACGTTGCAGGATTAAGCCGTTTTTATCTGTGTCGGGCATTTAGCAAGGAAATTGGGATGACTCCACACGTCTATCAAATGCAAGTCCGTATTGCCCATGCGAAAAGGCTGCTTGCGAAAGGTATGGCGATCGCTGAAGTTGCATTCAAAACGGGTTTCTACGACCAGAGTCATTTCGGCTGGCATTTCAAGCGCCTAGTTGGCGTTACACCAGGTAATTATCTGGGCAAGAGCAATAATTTCCTAGACAGACTTACTTAAGTATGAAATATCTTTTTTTAGATTTTCTCCAAATTCTCAAGACAAAACAGCATGAGTCAGAAGAAATACCCTAGGAAGATAAACTTCCTCACACGGCGCAGAATAATCATTGGTGGTAGTACCGTGGCTGGACTAGCAGCAGTTGGTAGCAATAGCTTGAGTCAGCTATCAGCACAGCAACCTCAAACAAACAACCAGAATCAGAAGGCTGCAATGGGCAGACTCCAAGGACAAATTGCCTTTATTACAGGTGCAGCGCGAGGAATTGGACGCGCCTGTGCAGTGGCGTTGGCAAAAGAAGGAGCAGATATTGCTCTAGTTGACATTGCAGCAGACATTCCCAGCACTGGCTACAAACTCGCCAGTGAATCGGATTTGATGGAAACAAAGCGGCAGGTTGAGGCAGAAGGGCGTAGGGCGATCGCCATCCAAGCCGATGTTCGTAATCTTCAACAATTGCGTTCTGCAGTTGCTAACACAATCCAAACGTTTGGCAAAATTGACATTGCCGTTCCCAATGCAGGCATCTTGACGATGGGAAACCTTGTTGACATGAACGAAGCTGCCTGGAATGATGTCATTGATGTTAATCTCACGGGTGTGGCGTATACCATGATGGCGGTACTGCCGCATATGCGCGATCGCAAATATGGACGAATCATTGTCACCGTCTCATGCAACAGTCGGTGGGGAGCGCCTGGTTCTCCAAGCTACAACGCCTCCAAATGGGGAGCGTTGGGTTTAGTTAAGTCGGTAGCTTCTGAAGTGGCAAAAGATGGAGTCACCGTCAACTGCGTCAATCCGACTGGAGTCGCCACTGCTATGTCACTACAGCCAAAGTATCGTGACCAGTTCTCCAAATTTTTGAGGACACAACTCAACGCTCAGGATCGCGATTTTCTTAAACCCGAAGAGGTTGCAGCGGCTATGATTTTCTTCGCAATGCCAGAAGCTTCTACGATTACTGGTGAAGCACTGGATATTGCTGCTGGAGCAAATACACGCTGGAGTGCTTAACGCCCTCAATTTCAAATTCCAGGGAGGAAAGAAATAATGTCTACTCAACAAAATCGCAAAGAATTTTTGAAGTTCACTTCTGTTGCAGGTTTCTCGTTTCTTATGGGTTGTCAAAACTTGTTTGAGCAGAAAACCGCAAAAGCAGCGCCGAATGCAACACAAGACCATCCAAATGTGGCAATTATCAAGCGTTACTACGACGCCTACGGTAAAGGGGATATAGCGACTGTCCGAGAAATTTTTGCTCCCAATATTGTTTGGCGAATACCCGGACATCACCCTTTAGCAGGTGAGAAACGCGGAGTCGATGAAGTCCTCGCGTTTTTTCAGCAGTTGGGAAAAGCAAAGTTTAAGGCGGAAGTATTGTTTTTAGGGGGCAATGATAACTACGTGGTTGATATCCATCGTGGATGGAGCAATTTAGGAAAGGATGACATTGATGAGCTTTGGGGATTTCTGTTTCGTATTCAGAATGGTCGAATTGTGGAAGCGGTCAATTTCCCTGGCAATCAACACCTAGCAGATGCTTTCTTTTGGAGAGTGTATCAATTAAAGCCGATTCCGCAACGACTGGCTTGATAATATATTAAAGAAACAAGCATACCGAAAATGGTTATGCAAACGTTTGCAGACAGTTTTTTCCAAGAAGCCAAGACAGTCGAAGCATCTAGCGCTTCGGCTTGTTACTTTCCCCTTGATAACGGACGGTACGAGGTTAAGCCTGGTTTTATTCCTTTCGGCTCATCCTTGGGTAACGGTGAGGCTGACAAGCAGGTCTTTCAAATTGATGGTAACTTTGCTCACTATCGTCAAACCAAGCTCTTAGCTCGTGGTGAAAGGTTGAGCAAGTACTACCAGACGTGCAATTATTCTGATGGTGTAGCAAGTGCGTTGACGCGGAGCGGCTTGCCGTCAGGCATCGCCCGCCTAATTATCGATCGCCTGACCCAAGAACACCCCCACTACTTTCACAGCCAACAGCTAGCCAACGGCGACTTAGCATTTCACTGTCAGCTTACCGGAGAAATTCTCTACTTAGATGCAAACTACGAGTTACGACAAGTCGAGACTCAGGGTAACGAACTCTTTCCACCTTACGCCTCCACCCTTGATGCAATAGCTGCCCAGGTGCAGGAAGACATAACAGTCATTTGCCGTTGTGCTGATGGTAGCAACTGGCTGAGTGCGGTTCATCTGTGCTATCCCAACCATTGGTCAGCCGAGGAGAAAGTTGGCTACGACTTTACCACAATTCATGCACCCGTAGCAGGTATGGAGAAAATTAATCGACGAGCGAGTGCAATTGTCAACACGATGATTGTGCGCGAACCAATGGTGCGCTTTGCCTGGGGTTTGAGTACCGATAGCCGCCTAAACCATCACCCCGAACCACCCGCAGATGTATCAATTAACGAGTGGCAGGGCAGACAATTTGACCGCGACAACCCCCGGCTGTTTCTTAGAATTGAGCGACAGGTCATTTGGGGGCTGCCAGAATACGATGCAGCGCTATTCACTATCCGCACCTATTTTAGGGATTGTACAGAGATAAAAAAAGACACAAGATTGCGGTCTAAGCTATCTGCTGGTCTTCAGTCTATGACACCGGAGTCTTTGGTATACAAAGGCTTGCAGGAGAGTCGAGACAAAATTCTGGCATGGCTAGAGGAAGTTTAAGGTATCAAATACGTTTGGTTAAACTTAGAGAAAATACAGAGGAGGAAGTTATGTATGCCAATTTTGGCAGCAAGAACCCATAATTACGCTGAGGCGATCGCGTCAACTGGTGTGGAAGTGGTTAGCACCAACGGGGAAACTGACGGCAGCAAAGCATTGTTAAGCAATATTGGCTTAAATAAGTCGGGAATCTTGTTTTTGTATTTGGGGAAATAAGCTAACTTGAGAAAAGTCTTTATATGAAATGCTTCCAAACCTTGGAGATTTTTAGAATGAAATGGACACTTGAAGAAGCCCAAAAACAGCTAGCCTCAGTAATTAATGCGACAAGTCTTGAACCTCAGCTAATCTATACCGAAGAGGAATTAGTAGCTGCAATTGTAGACCCTGAACTTTTCAGTGAATTTTTAAACTGGCGACAAAAAGCTGCGAAAACATCTCTAGCTCAAGTCTTTAAAGAACTTCAGCAGTTATGTACCGAAGAAAATTATAGCTTAGAGATACCACTACGAAGCGACCGCGACAATCCTTTTACTGAAGATGAGGATGAATAATCTTTGCGATACTAATATCATTAGTGAATTAACTCGACCGATTCCGAATCCAGGGGTGATAGCATGGAGCGGTACTGTAACATCTATTAACTTAAGTGTTATTACAATTGAGGAAATTTATTATGGTTTAACAGCGAAGCCTAATGCTAGAATTCAAAACTGGTTTGAAAACTTTCTTACAACTCACTGTCAAATTTTCCCTATAACCTCAGAAATTGCAAAGTGTTCGGGTGAATTGAGAGGCTTTTTGAGGACTCAAGGTAAACCGCGATCGCAAGCTGATATAATTATTGCAGCAACAGCTAAAATACATTCCTTGACCCTTGTTACTAGAAATATTAAAGATTTTGAGGGTTGTGGTATATCTACATTGAATCCATTTATTTGAATATTTATCCTATATCAAGAGTGCGATCGCCTTTACCAGAGCTATGAATATTATGGGTGCGATCGCCTGCTTTGTTGCTCGCCATGAGATGCTGTACAAGCAGTTTACCTATCAGGGGCAGCAAGTTTTGAAGTCTATTGAAGGACACACAGGTACTATCTTTATGGACAAAGCCTTGGTTTAGAGAAAGTGTAGTTTAATAGATTTGAGGTGATTTCTCTTGGGAATATCATTCGATGCTTATGCATGTCAGCACCCAACCTTCTTCGTTACACCTAAAAGCCGAATGGGACGGCATTACTGTTGAGTATGGTTGCTTAAGTGCGATCGGTCAATTTGATTTTGCCATGCCCAAGCACGCCATCAGCGTTGCCTTTGCGCCTCACGATCGCGTCACTTGGTCAGTTGATGGAGGTACGACGCAAACAACTGCTTTGCCAGCAGGAAGTGTGTTCATATACTCATCCCGTGATTTTGTTTGGCATCAGCGAGAGCGTGAGAGTGAATACATTAACATGATGCTCGATCCCCAAGTTCTCAACCAAGTAGCATCGGAAAACGGTTTGTCTACTCCGGTAAAAATCGAACACCGCGTTATTTTTCCAGATCCTACCATTCTGCATGTAGCGCAATTGTTGAAGTCAGAAGTCAACAGCGGTGGGTTAGCTGGAAAACTCTACACCGAGTCTCTCAGGAATTTGTTAGCTGTTCATTTGCTGCGAAACTATACTGGGGCAGTAGAAAAGCCTACGTTGGATGACTCACCACTAGATACCCTCAAACTAAATCAAGTTAAAGATTTTATTGAACAACGACTGGCAGAAGATTTAAGCATTGCTGACATGGCTGCTGTTGTGCATATGAGTCAGTTTCACTTCGCCCGTGCTTTCAAAACTGCCACAGGTCAATCTCCCCATCGCTATCTCACCCAACGGCGGATGGAACAAGCAAAGGTGCTGCTGTCTGTGACACGGCTTTCTGTTGCTGAAGTCGCTTATCGAGTAGGTTTTTACAACACTAGCCATTTCACCGCACAGTTCCGCAAAGCGACTAGCACAACACCAAAAGCTTACCGGGACAGTGATTGATAGACCTCTCCCCTAGCGTAGCAGTTTGGGTGCGAGCTTGCGCTTGTGCATTTTATTACTGGCAAGTGCCTGATTTTCGCTACTTTGATTCTAGCGATCGCCCGTTGGGCAGGCACTCTGTGCCATCGCCTTGGCAGCACCGTAGGCGATTGCGCAAAGCGCAGTGCCCTGAGTCCCGGAGGGACACGCTGCGCGAACGGAAACGGGCGATCGCCGCAGGCGGGCACTCCGTGCCATCGCGCAAAGCGCAGTGCATAAAGGCAATCGCACTCCGCGCACTGCCCCGAATCGCAACCTTTCCAGTATTCAGACAGCCTAGTCGCGATTTAGGGCAGTGGCTTGGGCTAATCGCAAGAAAAAAATATTTGAGTGGAATCCGGAATCCTGGAATCTGGTTTTGTAGTTTGGTATGTCACAAAAAACAGTGACGCCTCCAAGCTAATCAATGATTTAATTTCTTAACTTTTAAAATCACTATAACTAACCAAACCACACTGTTTTCCAGCAGTGTGGTCTTATAATGTGCATTTTTTATTCAATCCACAAGTACTGCGGTACAGACACCATCCTTTATTATTAAGTGCATAAGCAATGAGTGCTTGCACTTATACAAGAGAGTCTGTGTCATGCGAGGTCATAACTCTTGAACACCTTAAGTTTCTCATGAGTGATAATCCCAGTCAAAACCGAAAAATCCTGCTGATGTCAGCAAATCCCTCTGGGACAAGTCAATTGCGTCTGGATAAGGAGATGCGCGAAATAAAGGAAGGGTTAAGACGGGCACATATGCGCTCTAGCTTTTCAATAGATAGGGCAGAAGCAGTACGCTACAGAGATATACACAGAGCTATTCTGGATTACCAACCGCACATCATTCACTTTTCTGGACACGGTTCTTCTGAAGATGGTTTGGTATTTGAAGATGAAGCGGGTCAAATAAAGCTCGTTGATGCAGAAGCTTTGGCAGGATTGTTTCAACTGTTCGCTGACCAAGTTGAGTGTGTTGTCCTTAATGCTTGTTATTCAGAGTATCAGGCAAGAGCGATCGCACAACACATTCATTATGTCATAGGCATGAGTCAGGCAATCCAAGATAGAGCAGCCATTGAATTTGCTGTGGGTTTTTATGATGCACTCGGAGCAGATAAGAGTTATGAGTTTGCTTATAAACTAGGTTGTAGTCTCATTCAGGTAGCAGGGATACCACAACAGCTCATCCCTCAACTTATGACTCAGAATAATTTACAATCCCAACGTTCAAAAGAAACACTACCTGGTAATTATACACCAGAACCAGATAAAATCATATATATTGAACGACCGCCCATTGAAGAGAAAAGCTTTGGTGCGATTGTACAACCAGGGGCGCTGATTCGCCTGAAAGCTCCCCAGAGAATGGGAAAAACTTTACTATTGGAGAAAGCACTCAACTATGCGAGAGAGCAGGGTTATCAAACAGCTAAATTAGATTTGAAACTTGCTGATACTGATACCTTAACTAGCTTAAAAACCTTCTTGCAGTGGTTATGCGTTGATGTTTCTGACGGTTTAGAACTTCAACCCAAAGTAGACGAATACTGGCAAGATATCTACGGGCTGAATAAAAACTGTACTCGTTACTTTCAAAAGTATTTACTCTCAGATATCAAAACGCCTCTGGTCTTTGCTATAGATAATTTTGAACGGTTGTTTGAATATCCTGATATTTTCTCCCCATTTTGCTTGCTTCTGCGGAGTTGGTATGAAACAGCGAAACAAGGGGACAGAGTTGGTAATATTTGGAAGAAACTGCGGTTAGTTGTCGTTCATTCCACCGAAGTTTATCCATCCTTGGATACCAATCATTCACCGTTTAATGTTGGATTAGCGATAGAGTTACCTGAGTTTAACCTTTCTCAGGTCATAACTCTTGCCAACCAGTATGAATTAGATAGACAGTTGGGAGAAGATGGATTTCGTCAGTTGATGGGGTTGGTAGGAGGACACCCATATCTCATACAGCAGGCTTTAGCCAATCTCAAGAGTCAGCAAATCACTCTAGAACAACTTTTAAGCCTTGCGCCGACGGAACAGGGAATTTTTAGCGACCATCTGCGACAGCAACTATGGAATTTACAACACAATCCTCAGTTAGAATCAGCGTATAAAAAAGTGGTGATGGCAGATGAACCTATGAGACTTGATGCGGAAGTTGGGTTTAAACTGCACAGCTTGGGGTTAGTGAAACTCTCTGGTAATGATTGCGTTCCCAGTTGCGATTTATATCGTCAGTACTTCTCAATGCGTTTGGGGTAATATGATGTCCAACGAATTAACCATAATCCTGATGTTACCCCTCCCTAACCCTCCCCTTGGCAAGGGGAGGGTGCCGATAGGCGGGTGGGGTAAATTTGTCATGGGTAATAGAACCAACATGATATAAGCTATGGTTGACCAGTACATCTTTTCTGGAAGTCTACCCGAAGAAGCCACCACTTATGTGACGCGAGAAGCTGATGGCGAATTGTATGAAGGACTCAAGGCGGGTAAATTTTGTTATGTGCTGAACTCCAGACAAAGTGGAAAGTCCAGCTTGCGAGTACGAACCATGCGCCGATTACGAGAGTCTGGCGTGGAATGTGCAGCTATTGACCTTTCTGCTGGAGGTATTCAGAATGTCCCACCAGAACAATGGTATGCAGATTTGATTGATACGCTGATTGAGAGTTTTGGATTGGATGTAGAATTTGGGGATTGGTGGTTACAAAATCAGTTAAATTCGCTTGTCACGCGATTTCGGAAGTTTCTTGAAGAGATACTGCTTGCTGAAGTTAAAGAAAATATTGTCATTTTTATTGATGAGATTGATAGTGTTCTCAGCCTCAATTTCCCCACAGATGACTTCTTTGCATTTATCCGTGCCTGTTACAATCAGCGTGTTGATAATCCTGAATATAATCGCCTCACCTTTTGTTTGTTGGGAGTCGCATCACCAAGCAATTTGATAGAAGATAAGAAGCGCACCCCGTTTAATATTGGGAAAGCCATTTCTCTCAAAGGATTCCAACTGCATGAAATTGAACCGTTAGAGAAGGGGTTGCACGGAAGGTATTCTGATTCTCAAGCAGTGATGAAAGAAATCTTACACTGGACGGGAGGACAACCGTTTCTGACGCAAAAGCTGTGTCAATTTATGGTGGAAGAGTCCAAAACAGACAATCCCCGTACTGTTGAACAGGTCGTGCGTACACGTATCATAGAAAATTGGGAATCCCAAGATGAACCAGAACATTTGCGAACTATTCGCGATAGGATTCTAAGGGATGAGCAACGCGCACCTTATCTACTCGAGTTGTTTCAAAAAATTCGGCTTGCAGACGAGCAATCTGAAATTACGGCAGATGATACTTTGGAACAAAGCGAATTACAGCTTTCAGGGTTACTTTTTAAGCAGCAGAGTAAGTTAAGAGTTTACAACCCTATTTATAAAGAGGTTTTTGACTGCTATTGGATTGAAACTCAATTACGGAATCTGCGCCCCTATTCCGAAAATTTCAAGTTTTGGTTGGCTTCTGAATGTAAAGATAAATCTCGGTTGTTGCGGGGAAAGGCGTTGCAGGATGCTTTGGAATGGGCGAAAGATAAAAGTTTAAGTTACCAGGATAGGCAGTTTTTAGCAGCTAGCCAAGCCCAGGAAACAGAAGAGCAAATAGCTACTAAGGAACAAGAAGCTCAATTAGTAAGAGAGAGAAAGGATAGGGAAGCTGCAGAAAAAAGAAATCAGGTATTGACTGAAGCTAATCAGAAAGCTCAACGACGGATTCATATTGGAACTTTTGTTTTAATATTGACTTTATCATTTACCGGAATTTTAGGAATTCTGGCGAGTGACTTTAAAAATCAGGTTGATGACAGCCAAGAATTTATTAAAACAGCTCGTAAAATAGCCAATTTAGACACAAAACTCAAAGAGAAAGGTTACTGCAATGAAGAAAAAGAACGATTAGGGCAAGCAAATGAATCAGTAAAAAGATTAGACAAGAACCTTAATAAAGCTTTACTAAATCTTGGAGTAGCTGTTGCATATTTTCAGCTTGAAAAAAAACAAGGTTTAACAAAATCACAGAATTATCTAAAAACAGCATTGAAATATCTAGATATTCACAAGATTACTCCAGAAAAAGTAGACACTTCTAAGGACAATATGCAAATCCGTAGCCTTATATTGAAAACTCAAGGAGATTTATTGAAAGAAGCTGGAGCTAACAATGATGCAAAAAAGTTTTATAAAGAAGCATTCAACATTATTAATGAACAGCAAATAAGTCCATTTAATAAAAACCTTAAAGGAAATATTATTTCCAAGGGAAGTGTTGAAACTGTCTATAAAGAACTTATAGACTTACTCTCAAACCCTAATGAAGAAAAGCTCAAGAATGAGGTAAGAAAATCTCTGAAAAAATACTATCTAGATGAACTAGACAACTTACTGGCAAACGAGAAGTGGCTGGAAGCCGACAAGAAAACAGCAAATTTCATTCTCTATATTACTATGAGAGAAAAAGAACGTTATATCGATAAAGAATCCATTAATAATATTTCCTGTCCAGATCTCCGCGTTTTAGACAGTCTTTGGCTAAAATACTCAAATGGACATTTTGGTTTCAGCGTGCAAAAGCGTATTTACGAAGAAACGGGAAATAATCTTAGGTCTTACAACGAGGAAACTTACTTGCGTTTTGCCCGTAACGTGGGATGGCTTGGTGAAAAAGAGCGTTGGTTGGATTACGAGGCTCTGACTTACAATAAAGACAAAGCCCCGAGGGGACACCTTCCAACACGAGCATATCAAAGCCCTGGAATATCGCGAATCTCCGATATAATCTACACTTTTCCAACAAATCGTACAGAGATTTTCTTTCGCGCTGCGACTTGTGAACTTTAGCATATAGTGCGATTCGTTGGCTAGAATCGTTAACAGTAATAGCCCACATTGGTTAATAGGTTAAGCCAAAAGGCAAGGAAATGGTCGTTAGCAGTTTATATGGTGACTAATAAGCACTGAGCCAAACCTGGTGGATAGCATTACCCTAAAAACTTAATTAATGGTTGGTGGAACGAAGTAACCCTTTGTCGTCAAGAGTGTTAATCCTCTTCTCGGTTCCAGTCAATAGTCACGAAGCGCCGAGAGTTGAGCTTGGTGTATCGTTTTGTATCCCGTCTCGATGTCCTAAAAATCTTGAATAAATCTAGTTGAATAGCCAGCGTTGACAAGATAGTAACCGCAAGCATGTCGTAGTTGGTGTGGATACAGTTTGATGTTTAACCCAGCCGCAGCACCCAGTCTTGTCAAAAGCCTTTGCACAGCAGCGGGCGTTAGCGGTTCCTCTCGTTCCCCAACAAAAACGTAAGAATTCTTAGAATTACACTGTCAAAGCTTTGTCAAAGCTTCCACCTCATCTGCTGGAAGTGGATGCACTCCATTGTCACTACCTTTTTTACGAGTAATGAAAATTTCCTTATCTAGAAGTGAGATAGCGTCCCATCTCATTTCACAAGCTTCTGTTACCCTAAGCCCGTGGCGGAACATCAAAAGCACCAAATTTTGTCATCTACCACTGGGGCGCGAGACACTCGCGCCACCATTTACCATCTGCAAAAGCGCCTCAGAAATGATTGTTTGAGGAAGTTTCCCAGTTTCTTTGACCAATTCCTCCAATACAACTCCCGCCTCTTGGTCATAGCTTTTCCCACTCTGCCAATAACGTCGCCCATTCTTATCCATTTTCCAGATACTTACCTCTTCCTCTTCCGCCAGAAGTTCCCGCTCCATTTTCCGCATCAGCTTCGCGTCGTCCATCTTGGCTTCCACAGCCTCTTGAGTCACCTTATCACCAGTCGCGGTAAAGTAATCTCGTACAGGCTCCATCATGGGTGTAACTAACTGAAGCGCCATGATAGTCCCAACCTGCCATAACACCAATGGCAACCGGACAAGCTTTATCCGTTTATTCGCGTCGCGTTCTGTAATACCGTTTTCCTGCAAATACTCTTGCCACTTGCGCTTGTTCTTGCCACATTCTTGCTTCTTATCCGCCAATTGCTGTGCTATCTGCCGACTTGCATCCGCCTCTCTCTTAAGCAGTTCCTGAATTGTAGGATTTTTTTGTAAATTTTCTTCAGAAGCGATCGCAGTCGAGTCAAAATTTGATATCATGACTTTAAGTTAAATTGATAAACTACTAAACAAAAGCGCTCTAAGTTTGCGAGACAGCGGGCGCTTTTGTTTTTTGTATTGTACCATGCTTTTTTAATTAAAAAGCACAAAAAATATAAATTTCTATCCTATTTCCTAGGTTTATTTTTGTTACAAAACCCCCCATATTTAGCTGCACATTCTTAGCGCGTGATTTCCCCAACTTCAAAACAAAACAGCTGGATACTACCAGCCTGGCATAACATCAATAGCAACAAGACTTGCTTTATCGTTTATTTGCGTCGCTTTTTGTCAAATCCTTTTGCAAATCCTCTTGTCACTTGCGGTTCTTCTTGCTTCTTCTGGGCTAATTGCTCTGCTATCTGCTGCCTTGCAAGCGTCTCCAGTTTAAGCAGTTCCTGGATTGAAAGATTTTTTAGAAGATTATTCCTGTGAACGCGCTGAATCTCGGAAAAAATGGATTTCATAATTTTAGTTAATGAATAATAACTAAACAAAAGCGCCGTCGGTCTCTAAACTTTGAACGCTTTGGTTATTGTATCTTACCATGCTTATATAACTAAAAAGCACAATACATATAGATTTCAACCCTGTTTCCGAGGCTTATATTTCAAAGTTTTAGATGGACGAGCAACTTATTCAGCGGCTTTGCTAGATTCATTATTTGTGTGTTTAAATCTTTGATTTCATCCCAGTCAATGAACTGGGATGAATGAATAATGAGTTCAAGGCTTGTGCGATGGCACGGAGTGCCCGCCTTCGCAGCGATCGCTTCTGGAGAAACCCCTTGTCAATACCAGCGATCGCTTCTAGAGAAATCTCTTGTCAATACCAGCGATCGCATCTTAACCTTCCTTTTTCTCCAGAAGTGCATTTTTTGTCCATCTGGGTATGAACAGCAGGGCAAATGTTAGCCTAGATGATATCGATTCCGATTTTTTTGCATCACGCATTCTTATGCACCCGAACGTAAAGAAGTAAGCATTATGGCGCAATGTTGACCAATTATCTCCCAACACAAGTTAATCAACTAACAGACGCTAAAGCTCGCGCTTTCGTTCAAAATATTGAGAGAATTGCCCTAGCCACCTCCCTCAGTCAACAACCAATTCTCACAACCTATATCCACAAAGGTAGGGGAAGAACACCAATTCTGCTGTTGCACGGCTTCGACAGTTCCATCCTAGAGTTCCGTCTTCTGTTACCATTACTTGCGGCTCAAAATGAAACATGGGCAGTAGATTTGTTAGGTTTTGGCTTTACACAAAGGCAAAAAGAAATAAACTACAGCCCAACTGCAATCAAAATTCACCTTTACGAGTTTTGGAAAACTTTAATCAACCAACCGGTCATACTAGTAGGTGCGTCTATGGGAGGCGCAACTGCAATTGACTTTACTCTCACTTATCCATTAGCTGTGGAATCGCTAGTACTGATTAATAGTTTGGGTTACACTTGCGCCCCCGCCTTTAGTAAATACTTGTTTCCTCCTTTTGACTTCTTTGCTGTAGAATACCTACGTCAACGCCTGCGAGTGGCATTAAATTTTGGCAGTATTTTAGCTAATTTAGATGCGAAAATGCTTTTGGCTATTCAGTGCGCGATGCTACACCAAGAAATGCCGCTTTGGCATGATGCCATGATTTCTTATGTTAAAACTGGTGGTTATAACGACTTGGCGAATTCTATTCCCCAAATTGACAAACGAACGCTGATTTTATGGGGAGAAGCTGATGATATGCTCCCATATTTAGATGCAGAAAAATTTCATCAAGATATTGCCAATTCTCAACTCATAAAGCTCAAGAATTGCGGTCATGCTCCCCAAGTTGAACAGCCTGAAATCACAGCCCAATATATTTTGCAGTTTTTGAATAACTGTAGTTTAGACTCTTTGTCTGTCTCATTAATTTTGATATGTCGTAGGAGTCAGATCCCCGACTTCTTTAAGAAGTCAGGGATCTTGTAACCCATTAGAATTCAATACGGTTCACTTAAGGTTGATGTGTAAAAATCATGTGTGTAGAGACGCGCCATGGCGCGTCTCTACATTGTGTTCCTGATAAGGGTTATGGTCTTATCTGAACCGTATTGCATTAGAATTAATGCGATGAACCACTCTTTGTCTGTCTCATTAGTTTTGAGGGATTCGTAGTGAGCGCTCTTTGCGCTCTCGGAGTTTAGGACGCGCATTCCTTACTACGAACTTATACAACCATACAGCAATACCAACAAAGATTTTTCAATGTGGCTAAAATTTGGCGTAGATGAAGATGGGACACTGGTAAGTATCTCAGATGTGACCAAGGGAAAAACCTCACTTAAGTGTCCTTATTGCAATTGCAGGCTGACTGCCAAAAAAGGCAAGATAAAAGAACATCATTTCGCCCATACAGAAGAAACCTGCCGTCCGGTATCAACTGGTGATTTTCCAGTTCTACCACTCTATGACAACTTCAACATTCATTTATCAGGAAAGGATTTAAAGCAATTGAAACTACTCTGGCAAGAGTATGGCTCCAAAAATTACTTTATAAGTTCTGACCTAGTTCCTTCTGGTCTAATTCGAGCAGGATTATTACAAAAAAATGTTTTTACTTTCCCACCTCAATATGAATTTATTACTGAATCAACAAACGGTTAGGAGGTTTAAACATGGCTAGTAATGCAGAGACACCATCTTCCACAAACAACAATGCTCCTAAAAAACTTCTAACTATCGGAGCAGCACTTGCCCTTGCTTTGGTAGGTGGCGTTGCTTTCGCCAAAACAAGAGCTATTGAGCCTGCTGTGAATCAAGTAATAACACTTAGTCACGATGTAAAAATGGCAGGCGACTTGCAACAGCCTGCTGACTACAAACCAGGCTTAAATAGAGTAACTTTCCAAAGTGAAGGCGTCAAGATGGTGGGCAACTTGCATTTGCCTGCTGATTACAAACCAGGCGATAAACTTCCAGCGGTTGTAGTTACGGGCGCGTGGACAACGGTGAAGGAGCAAATGCCTGATTTGTATGCTAAAAAGCTTGCAGAACAAGGGTTGGCGGCTTTCACATTTGATTTTCGCTTCTGGGGTGAAAGCGGCGGTGAACCACGTCAGTATGAATCGCCACAAAAGAAAATTCAGGATATCAAGAATGCAGTAAGCTACTTGCGATCGCTACCCATGATTAATGCCAACCAAATCGGTGGCTTGGGCGTGTGTGCTAGTGCTGGTTATATGGCAGAGGCAGTAGCTGAAGATACCAGATTCAAATCATTCGTAACCGTCGCTGCATGGTTGCACGACCCTGAATCTCTGCGTTCAGTCTTTGGTGAAGAAGGAGTGCGTCGCAAGATGCAAGCTGGGATAGCTGCACAAAAGAAATTCGCTCAAACGGGTTTAGTGGAGTATGTGCCAGCTTACAAGCAAAATGACCCAAAAGCTGCCATGTCGAGTCCGTTAAGTTATTATGGCAGTTCTTCTCGCGGTGCGATCGCCCAGTGGAAGAACCAGTTTGCAGAGATGTCGTGGGTAGAATGGTTGCAGTTTAATGCTCTTGCCGCAGCTCCCAAAGTCAATGTTCCGACGCTTTTTATTCACAGTGACAATTCAGCTTTACCAAATAGCGTGCGTAAATTTTACAATACCATGCCTGGACAGAAGAAGTTGTTCTGGACACAAGGTCAGCACACTGACTTCTACGATCAAGAGCCATATGTAACTAAGGCGGTGCAAGTTGCTGCTGTTCACTTCAAAAACACGCTAAAAGACACGAAAACTGCCCAAAAATAAATTATTGATGATAATATCCCGCAGAAACATAGTTTTCACAGCTAGTGCCGGAGTTGCTTTTCTGATAACACAGATGACTACTGCCCAAGCTCAAATAAGGAATCGCAGGAATCAAACTATGAATCATGATGTTGCTCAACAAGCATTGGATCGCCAGGAAATTATCGAAACAGTTAACAAAATTGGCTTGATGGCAGATTTGCGTAACTGGGCTGAGTGCCGTGCTTCCTTTAGCGATCAAGTTGAATTCGATTATACTTCCATGTTAGGCGGTCAACCTACCACTGTCAGCGCAGATACCCAAATCCAGCAGTGGAAAGACTTTTTTGCCAGCACCTTCAAAACGACTCAGCATCTCATTGGTAGCCATACACTCACCCTCAAGGGAGATACTGCCACCTGCATTTCTCATTTTCAAGCACATCACGTTTTCCTAGATACTAGTGAAGGTAAAACTTGGACTTTGGGGGGAACTTACCATCACGAGTTATCTCGGACTAGTGACACTCCTACACCGACAGTCGCGGTACGGTGTAGGCTTCTGCCGGAAAATATCCGGAGCAGAAATTCGTTCGTGGTACTCCAGAGCGTTTCCCACTACCGCAGTTTACAGTCAGGCACGTGTCCCTCCCGACTTGAATGATTGAAAACCATTCCCCTACGTTCCTTGAAGATTTTACATACCAGAGGCAGGAGGCGCGCATATAGCATATTTAAAACCCCACTTCCTGGCAAAACCCTATATCTTCAGTTGTCTAGGTACAGATGGTTGACCAGCATTTTAGTCTTTGTCAACACTTCTTTATGGTAGCATTATGGGTGGTGATTGGCTATCCATTATGAAAGAAGCACGATTAAGTTTAAGAATATCGACTCGCAGATTAAATAAACTACGGTTATATGCTGCAAATAGAGATAAGACGATTACTCAAATTGTTGAAGATTGGGTTGACAGGTTACCCAACACAGAGAGTGACAAAAACTCGGGCACCCTGTCCCGCGCTGACTGACAGCCAGCATAGGTCAAGGGTGCACCAAGTTTTTGTCCGCCTTATATCCCGACGCTAAACGGAGTACCGTTATAGCGCGGGGCTTACGGCGAAGAAGCTAAAGGCTGGAAAGTTACCAAGATGAAAATGACTGCCCTTTGGCAAGAAGGAAGTAGCCCCTTCTCCAAATAAGCACTACAGACATTATTTTACAAATCACTTAACAACGACTATGCGATATAAATTACTTGGCAAAAGCGGATTGCGAGTTTCGGAACTTTGCTTGGGAACGATGACCTTTGGCGAAAACGTTAACTGGGGCGCATCCTACGAAGAAAGTCGGAAAATCTTCGACACATTCCTTGAGGCAGGCGGTAATTTTATTGATACTGCCAACGAAATTTATACTGGCGGTAACAGCGAGAAGTATTTGGGTGAGTTCATCGCTGCTGACAGAGAAAAAATTGTACTCGCGACAAAATACACCGACACTCCGCCTACCACAGATCCTAACCGAGGTGGAAATCAACGCAAAAGCATGGTGCAGTCGGTTGAGCGCAGCTTGAAGCGCCTAAAAACTGATTATATTGACTTGCTGTGGCTGCATTCCTGGGATTTTATGACTCCTGTAGAAGAAGTCATGCGTGCCTTTGATGATTTGGTGCGTGCAGGGAAGGTGCTTTACATCGGTGTTTCCGACGCGCCTGCTTGGGTGGTGTCGCAAGCGAATATGCTGGCACAACTCCGGGGTTGGACACCGTTTATCGGCTTGCAGATAGAATATAGCTTGATTGAGCGCACACCAGAACGGGAACTGCTACCAATGGCGCGTGCTTTAGATATTGGTATCACAGGTTGGTCGCCTTTAGCAAGCGGTATTTTGACAGGTAAGTATAGCAAGAAGAATCAGAGTCAAGAATCAACGGAGTCCAAGCGACTGGAAAAAGTGCAGTGGACTGAGATTGATGAGCGAAAGTTGGCGATCGCCGACACTGTTGTTCAAGTCGCAGAGGAAATAGGACGTAAACCCTCACAAGTTGCTATTAACTGGGTACGCAGCAAAGGCGTCATTCCCATTTTGGGAGCAACTAAGCTATCCCAAATTCAAGACAACCTCGCTTGTCTAGATTTCCAATTATCTCCAGAACACATACAGAAACTGGATGAAGTTAGCTTCCTTGAGCTTGGCTTCCCCCACGACTTCTTAGTCAATACGAGAGGAGCAACCTTCGGCGGGACTTTCGAGTTAATAGACAATCACCGTAGTTGAAAATAAGCCTGATAGATAAACTTTTGTCGGATCAGAGGGGATAGGCAGCGAGAGTGCAACTAATGGTAAAGTGCGCCAATGAGCAGGGCAATGATGATCGGAATAAGAATGGGGATAGCAACTATCAGTCCCCATTTGCCAAACTTAATCTCTTCACCTTCAGATTTTAGGAGTGCAATCCAGCCACCAACTCCCATCAATATCCAAAGACACCCAAAGGCAATGAAGATAACAAACACTGAGTCATTCATTTTCTTTATTCTTCACTCATTTTGTTAGACTTAGGGATTTCCAAGAAATAAATTCTCCATCTTGTGGGGTGGAGAGAAGTCCGAGCGGAGGTTTCCTCTGATTGCGCGGAGCGCAGTGCCCTCTGGGCAATCGGAACTTCGGGGCATCCTGCCCGCCCTGAATACTGGGACGGGTGGGGACACCCATCCCACAAGAAAATTTGGGATATTTTTTTATTTGGAACTCCCTTACGGACTATACAAATACATCTACATATGGATTGATCATAGCTCGTTAAACTTAAGCATTGACAGAAGTTTGCTGCATATGATGTTCATACCTTATTTGCTGAAGACCAGTTGAGCGAGTGAAAGCTTTCCTTGTTTAGCTTCTATCAAATTCTCTGGTTTGACTAGGCAAGATAGTCCTTTTTAGCAGTAACTTAAAATCTGATCCAGCCGTTTCGATGGTATTCACATCCTGTCTCTTCCGTCAATGCGTAAGTCCTATTTACGTTTAATTTCGCCCACGTACTTATATTGCCCTAACCTGGGTGCAAAGTCGTAGCAATACTCTGCACCTGAAAACTAATGTTTATCTAAGGTATTTTCATTGCTTTATAGTTAAGCTGGCTCTATGAGTAATAAAAAAAAATTATATGATTTTTCTCTTGTAATTTTTAAACTTTATCAATATAGTTTTTTACATAAGCATAGAAAAGTTACTATAAAAATCAAAAAAACCATAGAGTAGCACAGGAGGAGCCGAATGATAGCACTTGTTGAACAACGTCAACGCAGATTAACGATGCAGTCTATTGAAATGATTCCTGGTACTACAGCAATCCGCTGCTTGGATTGGGATCGCGATCGCTTCGATATTGAATTCGGACTCCAAAATGGCACAACTTACAACTCTTTTTTAATACAAAGCGAAAAAACAGCTTTAATTGATACTTCCCATGAAAAGTTTCGCCAGCTGTACTTAGATACTGTGTTGGGACTGATTGACCCACAAAAGCTGGATTACTTGATTGTTAGCCATACTGAACCAGACCACAGTGGATTGGTCAAAGATATACTAGCACTGGCTCCTCAGGTAACCGTTGTTGGTTCTAAGGTGGCAATCCAGTTTCTAGAAAATTGGGTACACGCTCCATTTAAGCAACAGATTGTGAAAAATGGCGATCGCCTAGATTTAGGTAACGGACACGTCCTGGAATTTGTGATTGCGCCTAATCTGCACTGGCCTGACACAATATTCACTTATGATACCAAAACGCAAATTCTATATACCTGTGATGCGTTTGGTATGCACTATTGTGACGACCATACTTTTGATGAAGATTTAGACCTGATCGAAGAAGATTACCAGTACTATTACGACTGCTTGATGAGACCAAATGCTCGCTCAGTGTTGTCTGCTCTCAAGCGGATGAGTGAGTTGCCAGAAATTGCAACCATAGCCACAGGTCACGGTCCTCTACTCCATCACAATGTTACCGAACTGGTAGGTCGCTATCGTCAGTGGAGCCAAGAGCAAGCAAAGGCAGAAACAACAGTTGCCGTCTTTTATGTCTCAGATTATGGGTATAGCGATCGTCTTTCTCAAGCTATTGCCCACGGTATCACGAAAACGGGTGTGGCAGTGGAAATGATGGATTTGAAGTCGGCTGATCCTCAAGATGTCAGAGAATTGGTCAGCATTGCCAGTGGATTGGTGATTGGTACTCCACCAACGACAGGACCTATCGCTGCTTCTGCTCAAACTGCCATGAGCACTGTTCTAGCGGCTGCCAAAGCCAAGCAGTCCATTGGTGTATTTGAATCCGGAGGTCGGGATAGTGAATCAGTGTATTTACTGTTCAACCAGTTCCGTGACTTAGGGCTCAATCCTGTCTTCTCACCAATTGTCGTTAAGGAAACACCAACTGATGCCACATACCATTTGTGTGAAGAAGCTGGAACAGACATGGGGCAGTGGTTGTCCCGCGATCGCAATATCAAGCAAATCAAAGCCATAAATTCTGAGCTAGAGAAAGCCTTGGGACGGTTAAGCTCTGGGCTGTACATCCTCACGACTCAAAAAGGCAGTTTCAGTAGTGCTATGTTGGCTTCCTGGGTAGCGCAAGCTAGTTTTAAACCCTTAGGCATAACAGTTTTGGTAGCTAAAGACCGTGCCATTGAATCTTTGTTGCATCCAGGTGACCACTTCGTTCTGAACGTTTTGGAAGAAGGTAATTCTCAGAGACTAATGAAGCACTTCCTCCAGCGCTTTGCTCCTGGTGCTGATCGTTTTGAAGGAGTCAAAACTTACTCAGCAAACAATGGTTGTCCCATTTTGGCAGACGCCCTTGCCTATTTAGAGTGCGAAGTCAAAAGCCGTATGGAGTGCGGTGATCACTGGAATATTTACAGCACTGTCTCTATAGGTCGTGTCTCTAAACCTGATGCTCTGACTGCGGTTCACCATCGCAAAGTTGGCAATCACTATTAAGTATAGGCGTTGCATAAGTTCGTAACTTTTTTAAACGCAGAGGAACGCGCTTGGTAGCGCAGCGAAAAGTTCTGCAGGAGATGAGACCAGTACCGCAGTTTCTTACGGAGGGTTTCCCGGAGCAGCGCCCCTGGCGTTCGCCCTAAGGCGTGCGCTCCGCGCATACCCGTTCGCCGTAAGGCGTGGCGTTAGCCATAGGGGTTTCCCGACCTAGGAAACTTTTCAAGACAAAGGGACGCAGAGTGTCGCTAAATTTAATGAATGAAATGCTGTACTAAGCCCCTAGGTGCTGGGTATTGAGGCAGAAGTTGTGAGAAAAATGCTTGCGCTCTGGTCTGTTTTTGCGCTTACTCTTGATGTCGCTTGATTTTGAATAGGATATACCAGTCACTGGTTAGTGACAAATAACAAATTTACTCAACTCAATAAATCTATGCCAGACATAAAACTACGCGATGTTCAGGTTGCCTCGATTGGTGCTGACACGACTGTGCTGCGATCGCGCACTTGGGATAGACTCAAATTTGAAGTCGAATACTCGCTACAAAAAGGAACGACAGCCAACTCTTACCTGATTCAAGCTGAGAAAAGCGCTGTTTTGGACCCTCCTGGAGAATCGTTTACAGAGATTTACCTGCATGAACTACAGCAACACGTTGATTTAAAACATCTCGATTACGTAATTTTAGGTCATATCAACCCAAATCGTTGCGTGACGTTGAAGGCTTTGCTAGAGTTAGCTCCTCAAATTACCTTTATCTGCTCCAAAGCTGGTGCAGTTGCTCTACGTACAGCATTTCCAAAACGAGACCTAAAAATAAGTGTTGTCAGAGGGGAAGAAGTTCTGGATTTGGGTCAAGGTCACAAACTACAATTTATTGCTGTCCCCACGCCACGTTGGCCAGACGAACTTTATACCTATGACCCTGAAACTCGCATTTTGTTTACCGATAAACTATTTGGTACTCATATTTGTGGGGATGAAGTTTTTGATGAAGGTTGGAAACGCCTAGACGAAGACAGACGACACTACTATGATTGCCTTCATGCTGCTCAATTTCGCCAGGTAGAAATAGCACTTGACAAGTTTGCTCCTTTATCAGTCAATTTCTATGCTCCTGGTCACGGTCCTCTTGTACGCTTCAGCAAAAGCCGACTCAGCCATGACTATCGCCAGTGGAGTCAGCAGCAGAAGGATAAAGACTTGACAGTAGCAATGATTTATGCATCAGCCTATGGAAACACAGCGACTTTGGCACAAGCGATCGCCAAGGGCATTACCAAAGCGGGTGTGGCAGTAGAACTCATTAACTGTGAGTTCACTGATCCTACTGAAATTCAAGCAGTTGTTGAAAAATGCGATGGATTTATCATCGGTTCGCCCACATTAGGGGGACATATGCCCACACAAGTACAAACAGCCTTGGGTATTGTGCTTTCAACTGCTACTAAAAGCAAGTTAGCAGGTGTGTTTGGTTCCTATGGCTGGAGTGGCGAAGCAGTTGATGAGATTGAAAACAAATTACAAGATGCAGGGTATCACTTTGGCTTTGACACGATGCGGGTTAAGTTCAAACCCACTGATGCCATCCTGCAACAGTGTAAAGAAGCCGGAACTGACTTTGCTCAAGCCTTAAAAAAGGCGAAGAAAATTCGCGCTCCCCGACAACCCGTGAGTGATTCCCAAATTGACCGAACTGAACAAGCGGTGGGGCGAATTATTGGACCTCTGTGTGTGGTTTCTGCCAAACGTGGAGAGATCAGCAGCGCGATGCTCGCCTCTTGGGTGACTCAGTCTAGCTTTAATCCCCCTGGTTTGACAGTCGCAGTTGCTAAAGACAGAGCTATTGAATCTTTAATGCATACAGGAGACAATTTTGTCCTGAATATCTTGAAAGAAGGCATGAACCTCAGACGGCACTTCCTCCAACCCTTTGCACCTGGACAAGATCGCTTTGTTGGCTTGGCAACTCAAACAGCCCAAAATGGCTGTTCCATCCTCAACGATGCTCTCACTTATTTAGAATGTACAGTCCACAGCCGGATGGACTGCGGTGATCACTGGGTTGTTTATGCCATAGTCAACAGTGGTCAAATATTACAGTCTATGGGGATGACTGCAATACATCAGCGCAAATCGGGCAGCCAGTACTAAGCAATTCATAAGGTACGGTATTCAAAAAGAAGAAACTCACTTCTGGCAGGCATCTTGCCTGTTGACTATGTGCACTTCTTTTGGCGTGAGCGCTAAATTTTTCAACAATACTTTTCATAATCCAGTAGGAGCTTAAATGCAAAAGTCCCTTGAGAAGCCATCCACAAATCGATACGCATGGTTGAATCGGAATAGCCTTGTGCGATGTCTTGAAGCTGTCCAAGACTTACTTGTGATTTCTTTGTGTATTGGTCTGTTCAGCTTCATGACAATTCAGTTGCGAGCCATGTTCTATTCGCTGCTACCTCCCCTGAATTTTCAAGTTGTCACCTCAGATATTCTATTTTTGTTGATTTTAGTTGAGTTATTTCGACTGCTGATTATTTACTTACAAGAGCAACGAATATCTATTGGCGTAGCAGTAGAAGTATCCATCGTATCCGTTCTGCGAGAAGTGATTGTGCGGGGAGTGCTGGAAGCACACTGGAGCCAGATTTTAGCCTCTTGTGCCTTTTTGCTTGTTATGGCGGTATTACTAGTCGTTCGAGTTTGGTTACCACCAACCTTCAGCGGCATTGATCCTGAACGTCGTCTCTCTATGAGAAATAAATTACTTACGCCAGATCAATTATCTGAATCTATTCATCCTATGGACTCTCCAGTTACAGCTTCTATTTTGGCAGAAGACAATAATCGGGTTAGAGGCGAATATTGAAAGTTAAAAACCCGCTGCAAGTCTAACTTAACAGCTAGGTACAGGGAGTAGGCAGGACTTACGCACAAAGTTTGTTCGTTCAGACTAGGTGTGTAAGTCCTGTTCTATTCGTTTGTGCCAGTCTGCTTTACCCAATAAATGACTGTGTTATGAGAGACTCCAGTTCTTCTTTCAATTTCGCGAAAACCAACACCATCGCGATACAGTTCCAAGCATTGCTGCTTCACTTCATCGCCGTATCCTTGCAATGAGTACGCCTCAGGGAATTGCTTACCACAGTCTTTGCAGATGTAACGCTGCTTGCCATGACGATGCCCATTTTTAGAAATGCGCTCTCCACCACAGTGCGGGCACATCATTACCTTCATTACTTTATTGTGCAAATCTTCATCCCCTACATGAGGCTGTAAGTATGCAATCAGCAGCGCCTCGATTTGCTCAAAAATCTGCTGGCGCTGAGTTTCATCGCTGCGTAGTGCCAGTAGTAACAAAGTATTATAGGCATGGGTGCAGACTTGAGCCAGTAAATGGCAATGTTCGGGACTCAATGCTGGATTGCGCCCTCGCAGCAGTTTTGCGATAAAATTGATGGCTTCCTCGGTAAAGCTATCATCAATGTTTTGAAAGATGGTTCGGGATGTGAAGTACTGCACAAAGACCATCCGACAAGTGGGCTGCTCAAAAAGTTTCTGGAATGCTCCTGCCAAAGTTCGGATAAATCCCTCCAAAGGCAGTTGAATGATTTCTGGCTGATTCAGCTTTGTCCATACGGCGTGTACTCGCTCGACGTGACGCAATTCCAAAGCGTGGAAAATTGCCAATTTATCTGGAAAAAACTGGTAAAGCGAACCTATGGCTGTGTCAGCACGAGCGGCGATCGCATGAGTTGTCGCCGCCTCGAAACCCACTTCATCAAAGACCTCAGCTGCTGCATCTAGAATGCGTTCGATACGCTCTTGACTGCGCTTTTGCTTGGGCTGACGGCGCATGGATGCCTTTTTGTTTGAATTCACCCTTGCACCCCTTCGCTCGTCACCAATCCTCTTGACAAACATGAATTGTTACTCATTAATTATAATAAAAGCGAATAATTAGTCACATTTTATTTTGCGATCGCACCTGAGCGTAGTTGAGTTGCCCTAGCAGGCATTTCAACACAACTCAGATATAGCGGTTCTGGTGTTGAGTGCAATACATCAAGTTAGGAGAACCACAGATGGACACAGATGGACACAGATGGACACAGATAAATAATTACTTCATCCAAACAAGAAGCGCCATATATGCTACATCCACCGCAAGCAGATTTTGTTTGCGTCAAATTGGACTGGCAAAGGCGTGGTTTGCAACTACGAACTCCTCAAATCAAAATTGACAAACTACTAGTAAATCAGGAGAGTAATACCGATGTCTATGCTTGCTGGTGCGCCCTGGCTATTAGCACACAAGTCTATGTTGGAAATCAACAAGCCAAAAAAAGTATCCCTTTACGGAACTGATTATGTACTTTGGCAAGATAAAACTGGTAACGTGAATGCCCTACCCAACGCGTGTCCCCATATGGGAGCTATGTTGTCTGAAGGGTGGTGTCAAGAACGTGAAGATAAAACGAGTGTAGTAGTCTGTCCTTTTCATGCACTTGAGTTTGATGGTGAAGGCTGCACGATTTTGCCAGGTTCCAAAAAGAAAACTCTACCGCAACTAGAGCCGCTAGAACTGATTATTCAAGATGATTTTATTTGGTCATACGGCGGCTTTGAACCCAAAATACCGATTCCCAATATTCTTAATGAAATTGCCTCGCAATACGAGTTTATCGGTCATACAGCTGATACTAGCGTGGAGACTGATTTGCTGAGTATGCTGCTGGTTATGCACGACTACAATCACCAAAACGGTACCCATCGACCTTTATTTAGGATTGAGGAAGTGCATTTTGAGACTTTTCAGGATAAGGGTCATCATTCGCATGCATTTTACAGTATGCCCACAGCACAAACTACCTTGGGTGAAAAACTGACAAATCCAAGTATGTTGCTGCTACCAAAAGTTATTAAGGCTCATCTGGAAAATCACTTTCCGTCCTTGGTGATATTACATACAGAAATCGGAATGGGCAAAATAACTCAAATCCACTTGTTTGTACCAGAGTCGAAAAATCGGACACGAACTTATATACTGATGTATGGCATAGCGAAAAATCCAGCATTTAAGGCTCTAGGGAAGACGGCTCTCAACTTGGCAAAAGTTGTGGTTGAGCAAGATAGTGATATCTTGCGGAAGATTTACCCGAATACACCCCAAAAAATTAAGCTCAACAACGAAGTTGGTATGGATTGGGTAAGGCGCAATTTTGACACTTGGCCTGAAATTGTAGAACCGAACCTCAGTTTACAAAAGCCACTGAAGGTGTAAGACTGATTGCGAAGAATAATTATAGCACATTGAGAGCCATTTTAGGAAGTCACTTTAAGAAACTTCATTAATAAATGGTGCAATTCCCCGAACAAACTCAGCAGTTGATTCATACGGTAAAACATTCCGACCAGGCATTTTAATTCCACGTCCTTGGGGTAAACAGGCGAGATAATCTGCCAAGCGTTCATCTGGTGATTCTTTTTTACCTTCTTGGCTAATACTTGATGCTGTTTCCCCCACAACTACCAAAGTAGGTTGTTTGATAGAAGCAATAGCTTGACTATAATCTTTGCGCCAAAAACCAGCCAAGAAAGAAAACACTGCATGACGACTTTCGGGATTTTCTGCACCTTGTTCCAAGGTCTTTAACCATTCAGCATCAACAGCATCAGATGAGTCAAACAATTGACGTGTTGAGAAATCACGCAAAAACTTTTCTCTTCGGGCATAGCGATAAAAAGCATTACCCAATGGTGAATCTAATAGATTCCAAATGAGTTTATCTTGCCATTGGGACGTTTCTTTCGTAATGATTGCCCAAGCTGGAGGAACGGCTAGTACAAGTCCGGCGATTAAATTTGGTTCCTTTTTAACTAATTCTATTGCAACCGGAAATAAAGCACCTTGTACTACCAAAATGACAGGTTTCTGGACGACTGTTTGTAAAAAGTGTTGCAGCTGTTGCGCCCAATCTTTGGGAGTGTAAGCCACATGAGGCATATCGCTTTCACCGCATCCCAACAAATCGGGGTTGTAAATCGGATTACGGTGACCTTGTTTATACGATTCTTGGCAAAACCTCTGCCAAAATTGCCGCGACAACCCAACGCCAATTGGGTGAATTAAAAGCAGGGGAATACCTTCAGCGGTTGAATTGGTTGGGTTATGAATTTCATAGGCGCAGCGATAATTTTTCCAGGTGTAAAACTGGGTTGGAGATGTTGTTTTATCTTGAGTAATCATATGTTTAAGAGTAAGGAACCGCTGAGGTGCTGAGGACGCAGAGCAAGAACTCTTTTAAAATATCATCTGTGGATGAATCAATTTGTATCCTGCGTCTTTTATCTTTTTATTAGACACCTTGGCGTTATATGGGCGCTTACTCTCTTGGGAAGAATCCCATTTAACTTTAGGTAGATTGTGTGTTTCACACACACGATCAAGTAATTCTCCAGTTGTGAGATGGGCATCATCAACTAAGTTATAGATGCCTTGCAGTCGATTCCGGCGGGCAAACCTAATACCACCAATAATGTCATCAAGGTGAATCCAATTTGTTGTATCCTTGCCATTGCCAGGTCGGGTTGTACCAGCATACCGACCAAATATTTTTACCAATTCTCGCCCTGGACCATAAATTCCTCCTAATCGCAAAATACAAACACGGAGGTTTTCACTTGATGCTGAGAGTAAAACTTGCTCGGTATCGCTAAGAATTTGCCCATTTTGGTTAACGGGTGCAACCGATGATTCTTCATTTACCCACTCTCCGCTTTTGTCGCCGTAAACAGCGTAACTCCCTGTATATATCAGTTGCTGCACGCTGGGAATCTGCTTCAAGACAGAGGCTAAAGTTTGAGCAGTGTGTAGATAAGTTTCTTCGTAAACATCGGCACTTTTTGCACCGACACTCAAAAGCACAACATCTTGATTTCTCAATACTGATTTGAGCAAGTCTGAGTCGTTTCCTTGTACTACTACGACTTGTTGGGCTACTGTTTGTAATTCTGGGACACGTTCAGGAGTGGTTGTGGTAGCGGTGACGACAAAACTCATATTTTGTTGCCAATATTGAGCAACTGCACAACCGACATATCCGCAACCAATAATCGCAACGTTCATTGTCGTAGTTATTCGTAAATTTTGCCATCAGGCATGATTGCGCCAACCAAGTTAGCTCCAATCAGTTTAACAAGAAGTCTGTCACCAGAACGAATACGCGCTCCTGTTAAATTTGCTCCCCGCAAATCTGCTCCGCTCAAATCTGCTCCAATTAAGTTAGCACCACGTAAATTGGCTTCTCTCAAGTCGGCTAAAAGTAGGTTAGCTCTAAATAAATTTGCTTCAGACAAATTTGCACCTGTAAGATTTGCTTTGTGCATAAACGTATCACTGAGGTTTGCACCACATAAGTTCGCATAACTCAGGTTTCTACCAGATAAATCTCTGCCTTGTAAGTTTGCGCGACTAAAGTCTTTTCCACTTAAGTCTGGGTTTTGCTTTGGTGGTTGATGGGTTTTTTGGGTTGGCTGTTTGTGTGCAGGTGGCGCATGATGATGTAATTTTTGATACTTCATTTTTGATAAGCGCAATTGTTCACGAGCCTCATTAATGTCTTGTAGCTTTTTTTGCGCTTTCTCTTGTAAGCGCGTATTGTCTTTTGGGAGGCGATCGGGATGCCATACAAAAGCCAAATCTTTATAAGCTTGGGTCACTTCGTCAAATGTTGCCCCAGGCTCTAATTCCAACACTCTATAATACTGCTCCAACTCGCTCATAAGACGTTTCAGTGGAAATTATCTTAATTATGAGTGATGCAACCGATTAGCGGCTGAATTATTTGTCAAACTTTTTTGCTATTGGGTAATTTTAGCGAAAACCCGAGACTTCTCAGTATTATTTGCAAAGCTTGAGATTACACTTGAGCAACAGTAACTTTCTGTTTTACTACGCCATACGAGTATGTTAACAGATGCAGTTTTTCAAGAAAATGCAACAAGCATCTTGTACCCACGTCTCATACTCTATACTTTACATAAGTTTGAATTGAAATTGCTTTTTAAAACTGTTAAAAATGACATACTCCTTAATATTGTGTAATTTATTTTTTTGTTTTGTAAATTTTATTAAGTTGCCGCAGTTTCTCGAATCTTTAGATAGCTGCTAACATTTCTAGGATAGAAACATCACCACCGCGCTTCAGCCTGGAAAATTAAGCAACGCCCGAGATTTTCCAATATCTATTGTTAAGTCATAAGCTTTAAGCCATTGAAGTGATTATGACCTGCGGCTTAACACCAAGTCTTTCTTAATTTTCAAAGACCTAGAAAACGCTGTTGTATGGCTCGCCAGTATGCCATAAGTGGAATTTGATAAATTTCAATAAAAAGCCAAACAATAATTGTAAGATGCGACAACAGAGTTAATATCGTCCAGATATATGGTAGCCAAGATAGGGGAGTTGCTGGATGGGGTGGGAAATTATAAGCCACTACCCCAATTAAAGTTGTTGGCAAAAGTACAAAAGCAGCAGCAGCTATCACATAGCCCCAACCAAATTCTACACCTTCTATTTGCGCTTCTGTCCAATTAAAGCCATTCCAATGCCAAATGAGGGGCGGTTGTCTGGATGGCATTTTAAGAAGCTGTTGTTCTACGTTGACAGTAAAAATTTGTTGACAGAAGTCACAAGACATAGCCTCCATGAGTGGCATATGACTAATCTTACCCACACGACAGACAGGGCAGGGGTAAACTCCTTGATAATTGAAAGATGTGGTTAAAACTTTGGTACTGGGCATAATAATACTTGGTCGTCTTCAAGTGTTAATACAGTCAATTGTGAGTTAAGAAGAACTCAGTTGTCAGAACGCAGAACACAGAACCGGACATCCCCATGAATAAATGCGCGGGTATTTAAAGTGCGGACGCTTTGTTTCTAAGAGAAAGCGGGCACACTGCGCGTTGGCGGAGATTGCGCTTTGCGCTTACGCACTACGTGTCTTGAAACAATTCTTTTTCTTCTTTCCATAACGGAGTTGGGAGCTTGCATCCTTTTACTTATTCCTCCAAGCTGACTACTGAGTTCTGAGTTCTGAGTTCTTTCTTCGGTCAAAATGATGAATTATGAATTATGAAATGAGCAGTCCACACCAATTTCTCATTCAGCATTCATACATTCATTGTTTCTCCATGCTCTGTGAAATAAAATATTTTTAAAGTTCTGTAAATGAGATGATAGCCAGCCAGCAATAAGTTTTGATTGCCAGAATTGTACTGAGTTTAACGCTTTTTTTTTAGTTATGGTGGTCTTGACGCGACTCGTTTCCTATGCTAACGTCAGAAAACATAAGTGTAAATTAAATTATTCAACCAAACGCCTGACAAATGATCAGCAGCAATTCCTATTTTTATTTTTGGTTTAGGGTGGTTCACCGGGAGTGAGTCAAGTTTCCTTATGGAAACCGCCCGGTGAACCGCAGAGCGAACTCTGCGGTTTTTGTTTTTTAAGGAGTGAAATTTCATCGTGATGACCTATTTCAGTAGCTGGTTTTATGGCTTTTACTTTTACCCCAGAATAAGTTCCGGGTAAGTCGCGTCATGTCGATGAATCGTTAAAGCCCGGAACTGACAAAGGTTCTGGGCTTTTTTAGTGTCAACCTCTCATTTTTGTTTTTTAGGAGAATCCAACCATGAATAATGCTAAACTAGCCGCCAAATCTCATCCTCACCATCAGACAATCATCAACCTCTCGGAAAAAGTCGCTTTTGGTGGTACGGAACTGGTGATTATTGGCGGACCTTGCACTGTTGAAAGCGCCCAACAAATGGAAACAGTCGCCGAAAGCCTATCCGCCGCGCCCGTGCAGGCGTTGCGTGGCGGTGTCTACAAACCCCGCACTTCTCCCTACGCTTTCCAGGGAATGGGAGAGGAAGGACTAGAAATTTTGGCAGGCGTGCGATCGCACTACAATATCCCAGTCATCACCGAAGTTATGTCAATTTCTCAAATTGAAGTCGTCGCCGCTCATGTTGATATGCTGCAAGTGGGTAGCCGCAATATGCAAAACTTCGATTTGCTGAAAGCTTTAGGACAAGCGGGTAAGCCGATACTCCTCAAACGCGGCTTATCAGCGACAATTGAAGAATTCGTGATGGCAGCAGAATATATCTTAAGCCATGGAAATCCCGATGTGGTGCTGTGCGAACGAGGTATCCGCAGCTTTGATAATTACACCCGTAATGTCCTTGATTTAGGAGCTGTGGCGGCTCTTAAGCAAATCACTCACTTGCCTGTGATTGTAGATCCATCCCATGCGGTAGGTAAACGGGAACTCGTGGCACCTGTTGCAAAGGCAGCTGTTGCTTGTGGGGCAGATGGGTTAATTATTGAGTGTCACCCAGAACCAGAAAAATCTGTTTCTGATGCACGTCAAGCGCTGTCTTTGGAAGATATGGTGAATTTAGTTGATAGCTTAAGGCTTGTAGCAGCATCTGTTGGACGGAGTATATCGCAAGACATTGGGGCGGGTTTCAAACCTGCCCCTATTTGTTGTGCGGCTTAAATGTTGGTAGAGGGCGATCGCTCTTTTCTCTGGTAAATCTCTTGCAGTCATCAAATTTATGAAAATGAAACCACAGATGGACACAGATGGACACAGATAAATAACTAGTGTTCATCGATGTGCATCTATGGTTCTGTTTATCCAACACGTCTATGACAGAGGGCGATCGCCCCTTCTATGAGGGTTTGAAACTGTTTTTGTGCAAAACATAACTCTAATTTCTCGTCTGCAATAGGTTGATGACTAAAATGTGACTGGTTTGCTTGCTCAACCATGAAGACTCACCAAGATTATGACTTAAACGGTATGCCAGATACAGCATAACAAGCGGTTCTTACTGTACTTTCACGGAGAACAATGTTTTTGCTGGAGTATATCTTGAATGCAAAACAGGATGTTTGTGTCCGTCTTTAACCCAAAAGTTAATTGATTATCCCGCATTTGTTCAATTCCGTTTGCACTCATTGTTTTTCATCCCTTCGACGCTTGTAATTTTACGTCTTTTGGGGGATGAAATAGCCCTGCTTTTATGAGGCGATGTACTTAGGACGCGGTGCTTTGCGCGATGGCACGGAGTGCCCGCCAAGGAGCGATCGCGTCTCTACACCTTCACAACAAGTTTCACCAAAAAAGACCACAGAATAGGAATCATTCGTCAGAATATTAAACGCGCTTTTCTCGCCGTGAATTAAGAGTACAGACGCCCTCTATGGGCGTCTGTACTGAGTATTGGTAGGCGTGCCCCCGGATAAATCATGAAGGAGACCAACAAACTTTTTCCGTACTTAAATCCCCCGGATTCACTCGTTTTGGATATTCTGATTACTGTGTTCTGTGTTCTGCGTTCTTCTTAATTGTTCTATTAATTTTGTCTGGTAACGACAGGGGGCAATGTCAACGGGACTCAGTCAAAATAGAACTAAACACCCCCATAGCTTGTTTTAACTGCTTGGCTGTATCTGCCTGTTCTCGATAAGTTCGGATGTAGTCCAAACTCAATCCGAGAAACGGTACTAAGTAGGTAATAATCTTGAGAAAATGACCGATGTTGAAATGGTTGTCAAACAGCTCTTTTGAACCAAAAGCCATATGCAGTTGAGTGGCTACTTGGGGAATAATGCTGATGACGAGGGCATGAGAGAACAGACTTGGATATTTGTAGTAAAAGCGAGGGAAAACAACAAGACCTGCAAAGATAAATAGTAACAGCGGAGCAAGATCCCAGGGACGAGTCACTATAGAGTTAGGAAATATGGTTTTGGGCAGAGTCGCGCTGTGGGCGCAGATAGATACAAACCAAAAAGCAATTATTCCACAAAGTAGACTCGCAACCACTACCAAACCGATACCCCCCTTCCACTTTCTTGGCTGAACGATCAGAAAAAAGCTTGTACCACCAAGCAGAATCAAAGCATTGAAAAGTCGGCAGATTGCCCAAGTGAAGGGGATGAGATTATGGTTATCTGCCACACCCTGAATTAATCTATCAGCCGCCAGAGTGTGAAATGCATCCATGCACCCGGCGCTAAAAAGTGCTACGCCAATGATCAGAGTGACGACATCACCCTTAAGGTAGAAATGTATTAAAGACAAAATTACTGTGAAGATTGCTGTACAGAAGGCACTCCACTCTAAAATGGTGTGTGTAAAGCTGCCTGAGAGAGTGTAGTGCATCACATCGATGATTTCGCCCTTAGTCGTATTCCCCAGTGGGGCATCTAAGGTCTGCGACGGCGAGCCAAAATCTACTCCCAGTAGATTCAGCAAGCTAGGCAACACACATATACCGACCACTGCCCAAACCAATTGAACAGGAATCCTAGTTTTTTTCATAGAAATTTCTGAGGTATTTCGCTTAACTTATAAGTAGCTTAACTCAGTATATTCTGGGATATGTGAAGTAGTGGCAGTATGATTGGCAATTCCTTATACATCCAATACTTTAAAGGATAAGGCAGACCTAACCCCCCTAGCCCCCCTTCCCTCCAAGGGAATGGGGGGAACTACCTCCCCTCTCCCTGCAGGAGAGGGGCACCTGGAGAGGTTAACCGAGAAGTATTCCTTATACATCCCACTCACTCAACAGCCTAGAATTGTTTTTTCACTTAGGGACGCATTTTACCCAAAGCCCCAAATTTGTTCCCGTACCAAAGACTACGTGCTAGCTCAGTAAATTTTTGGAAAAAGCCAAAATTTCATAACTCATCTTTGGCAATTTACCAGACTTGAAAAGATTTATGAGCTATCAATTTCATCAGAATTCACAGGCTTCTCATCAAAAATCGTGCCCAAGAGATGAGAATACCACACTGCACCAACCGATGACTGCTTCCACTGGTCATCGAAATCGAAGATTTGGTGTTCGACTGTTGCAGCCGCTGAGCTTAAAAACTAAAGTCACACTAGCTACTGCTATTGGCACGGTCTTATCACTGGCAACTGGGACAACGGCTTATCCATTGGCTCACCAATCAACTAGCCAGGAAATTAACCAAGTTCAACAAACCAGAGCCTCTGCTCTAGCAGATTTTGACAACATTGTCGTCAAAAGCAACAATCGATACCAGTTGGTAACCGACCTGCCTTGGAAAACACCAAATAGTTTGCCTTCTTTTAATAGGGAGGAAATTTTTGCTGTCAAGGGCGCAACTGCATTTGCTCCCCAACAAGATTTACTCCTGACTCTGCTCATTCGGACAGTGCTGACAGCGTTGGTAGTGATTGCGATCGCTGCTTTCTTGTATAAGTGGGGCATCCGTCCGATTCTAAATAAGACTAACGCGGAAGGAAAACTGGGTCAAGGAGAAGTTGATAGCGACATTGATCAAGGAGAAGACGTCGGCGCGTTAGGGTCTAAAATCAACTTGATGGCAGACCAACTGAAGGTTTTAGTTACCGAACAAGCAGAACAATCCCGTCGCCTAGAAGCTGAAGCCAAGCGAACACAGATATTTACGGACATTACCCTGCACATTCGTCAATTTTTAAACCAGAAAGATATCCTCCAAACAACAGTTGATGCGATCCGAAACTCACTTGCAACCGAGCGAGTCGTCGTATATCGCTTTCATCAAGACGGTGGTGGAACTGTCATAGCAGAATCTGTTGCTGCTGATTTCCCAAAAACTATCGATAAACAAATAGATGACCCCTGTTTTAGGGAGCGTTATGTACAACAGTACAAAAATGGTCGGGTGCGTGCGATTAATAATATCTACCAGGCAAATCTTACAAATTGTCACATCAAAACTTTGGAAGAATTTGCAGTCCAGGCAAATTTGGTCGCGCCAATTCTTCAAGAAAAACAGCTCGTCGGCTTACTGATTGCTCATCAGTGTAGCCAACCTCGTACTTGGCAAGAGTGGGAAATTAATTTATTCGCACAGTTAGCAATCCAAGTTGGATTTGCTCTAGACCAAGCAGCTCTTTTGGAACAGCTTGAAGTTGTTTCCCAAGAGCAACGTCAACAAAAAGAAGCGCTCCAGCAAAAACTGGTCGAATTGGTAAGTAGTATCGAGGCGGTATCCGAGGGCGATTTAACTGTGAAGGCTGAAGTGGCAGCAGGTGAAATCGGTATAATTGCTGACTTTTTCAATTCCATCATTGAAAGCTTGCGACAAATTGTCACTGTTGTCAAAAAAGCTGCCCAGCAAGTAAATGTTGCCGTTGGGGAAAACTCAGGTGCAGTCCAGCTACTGGCTTTTGAAGCGCTCAAACAGACCGAACAGATTACTCGTACTCTTGAAGACGTCAATCAAATGACGCTTTCAATTCAAGCTGTAGCCGATAGCGCCCACCAAGCGAAAGCAGTAGCCCGCACTGCCTTTGACATAGCCAGAGCAAGCGCCGAAGCAATGGATAGCACTGTCTCTAGTATCTTGAATTTGAAACAGACAGTCACAGAAACAGCTAACAAGGTGAACCGTTTAGGTGAATCTTCCCAAGAAATTTCGGTGGTTGTGTCATTGATTAACAAAATCGCCCTGCAAACCAACTTGTTATCTATCAATGCCACTCTGGAGATGACACGGGTGGGTGATGAAGGTCGGGGCTTTGTTGTAGTGGTGGAAGAAATTGGTGAATTAGCCGCGCAGTCTGCCCAAGCGACGACAGAAATACAACAAATCCTCGAGAATATTCAATTGGGAACCAGCGACGTGGTTAAAGCTATGCAAACGGGAAGCGCTCAAGTGGTGGAGGGAGCTAATCTTGTCAAAAATGCCAAGCTCAGCCTAGAGCAAATTTTAGAGTTGTCTCGCCAGATTGACCAGTTAGTGCAGTCGATTTCAAGTGCGACAGTGTCTCAAGCTCAGACTTCTGGTACTGTTGCTATTTTGATGAAGGAGATTGCCAAAGTTTCAGAACGCACTTCAGATTCCTCTGGCATTGTGTCTGGATCTCTACAAAAAACTTTAGAGATAGCGCAGCAATTGCAAAAGTCTGTCGGTGTATTCAAAACTGGTGAGCAGAATTGATCCACCACTAGGGGCGGGTGTAAGGGTGTAAGGGTGTAAGGGTGTAGGGGTGAGGAATTGAGCCGCAACGCGGGTATTACTTTTTTAGGATTATTTCTCTAGTGTTAGAATCTAGTCACTAGAAAATTTTTTTATGAATCCTGGAGCGGTTCCTTCCAATCCCTTCGTAGCTGGCGGGATGTTAGATAATCCTCAGCTATTTGTTGGTCGAAAAGATGAATTACACGCGATCGCATCACGCATGAGTGGTGTGCAGCCAACAAGTGTTAATGTTGTTGGTGAAAAACGAATTGGCAAATCTTCGTTGCTGTATCACTTTTTCCAGACTTGGGAGCAGCAAGTGCAAGATCCCAGCCGTTATGTAGTGATTTATCTGTCGCTTCAAAGTGTTCAGTGTCAACGAGAAGAGGATTTCTATCTCGCTGTGGCGCAGGAGTTGCTCAGTCGTCCAAGTGTGCGAGCAAAACCAACTTTAATGACTGCTTTGCAACTCAACCCTCTTAACCGCATAGCATTTTCAGCAGCGATCGCACAATTTAAAAATCAAAAGTTATTGCCTGTTCTTTGCTTGGATGATTTTAAGACATTACTTAAGAACAAGAGCGAATTCAATAATGGATTTTATGACAACTTGCGCTATTTGATGAATAGTAATAGTTTAATGCTGGTGGTAGCTTCCGAAAAGGAACTCGATTTTTATGCGCGTGACCATCAACTGACTTCTTCCTTCTTTAATTTAGGTCATGTGCTCAAGCTGAGGGAACTCACTGAAGAAGAAGTCACAGAATTAGTCCTCCTCCCTAGTAGCACTGTTGCTCATGCCCAACCAGTCTTGGGTATGCATGAGCAGAACTTAACTCGGCAACTGGGTGGGCGTCATCCTTTTTTGCTGCAATTAGCAGGTATGCTGGTGTATCAAGCCCGTCAGCAAGGGAAAGATGAAAACTGGGTAAAAACTCAGTTTGAAGAGCAGTCTCGCCGTTTACCCCGTCCTGGATTGGGTTCCCGCAGGTGGTGGCGTTCTCTACATTGGTTAGTTTGGAATGTCCCAATTCGTATAGGTAGCGTAGTAAAATCCATCGGCGTGAGTATGGACGATATGAGCAATTGGATTTTAGGGTTTGGTATAGTTTGTGTCATTATCTTGGTTGTGTTCGGTCTTGTGACTCATTCTCAAGCGTGGCAGTGGATACAGAAGTTGGTGAATAAAGTATTAGGGTGAATAAAGTATTAGGGGGATAGCCATGACTCGACAGCGCCCAGCATCAGATTTGTGGACTTACATCGCTGAATGTATTCGCCTCCTTTACTGGATTTACTTCAAGCCCTACACCTTTGCCAACTGGTTGCAGGATATCCACCCAGAATTGGAGCCAGACACGAATCTCTTTGCAAAACGAGCTGAATTTCCCACTAACCCACGTCTGCGTCGTTATGCTGGGCAGGTTTGGTGGCTAACTGCTGTCACGCCTGTGGTGGCTGTGCTGGTAGTAGCGCCAGTTTATATCTTGGTTAGTGGTGAGCCGTTTAACTGGCTTCGCAGTAGTCTAGTTTGGCTTGGTTGGTTAATCGGTTTGATGGTAGCGCGTGGTGACAATCAAAACCTGCAAAGATGGTTTTACCGATTTATATGGATTTCCCTCGGCGTCATCTTGATTTGGAATACTACCCTTCGCTTCGCACCACAGATAATACGCTCACTGCTGCAAGCTTTACCCTTTTTAGTTAACCTGCTGCCTACGTTAACTCAATTTTGGCCCTTGGTGGGAGGCGTGGCGGGAGGCGTGGCGTTAGGGGTAGTGGGCGGCGTGGCGAGCGGCGTGGCG
>NZ_AP018194.1:5290301-5734574 GCF_002368235.1 Scytonema sp. HK-05
TGTGGCATTTGGCGTGGCGAGCGGCGTGGTGGGAGGCGTGGTGTTAGGCGTGGCGTTAGGCGTGGCGGGAGACGTAGTGGGAGGCGTGGCGTTAGGCGTGGCGGTTGGTGTGGGGTTTGGTGTGGGGTTTGGCGTGGCGGTTGGTGTGGGGTTTGGTGTGGGGTTTGGCGTGGCGATTGGCGTGGGGTGGATTCTTGGGGTTTTGCGTGTTTATTTTTGGGTGCCAGAGTTACTGTGGATGCTTATCCTGGGTTTGCTCACACTGCAAAAGAATTCAGTGCTAGCACTGCGCTACTTACCACCTCGCTTTGACGAACTCATCCGTTTACCCCTACCTTTTATGGGTGAGATGATTGTTGAGGCTTATCGAGAAAACCCAACTGCTGCCCGTGAAACAATTGATTACTTAATAAATTCTACTAACCAGCAGCCGGTTGTACTTCAGGCAATGGCTAGTATCGCTGTTACTCGTCTCAACAGTTGTCAAACTCTTAGCGATATCGCAGATATGACTGAAGAACTCGCTTGGATTCCCTCACCTCCGCCAAAAGAACTCGGTTTGGTTCTACCTCAACTATTAGATATGAGTCAAGATGTTTCGGCAGCGAGGCAAGCCACTGCAGCTCATCGTCAGTCTGAGTTACTTAACCGTCCCATCAGTGCATTGCGCCGACTAAAGAACAGTCTAGCTTTAGGCAAGAATGCTGAAGTTGCTACGACTTTTGGCAGTATTATACAGCGTTGGCAGAGTATCCTGGAAACTGCACAGCGTAATTTGGAAGAACAAGGACGGTTGTCAAAAGAAATCCGGCAAGTCTATATTGCTGGTAACGCCCTAGATCCCCAAACAGCAGAGAATCGTTTTAAAGGGCGGATGGACTTGTTTCGGGAAATCGAAACTTTGGCGCTTTCCGAATCACCGCCTGTTTTGCTACTCTATGGCGGGCGTCGCACGGGCAAAACTTCTTCTTTGAAATATCTGCCCGACAAAGTCGGAGCAAGTTTGATACCTTTGTTGGTGGATTTACAAGGCGCAGCATCAGCAACAACACTTCAAGGATTGGCAAATAATCTGGTGTCACAAATAACGGAAGCAGCACGGCGATTACCCCGTCGTCTAGACTTGCCTTACCCAGATTTAGGCAGAACAGATCCATTCATCGCCCTCCAAAATTGGCTGGGACAAATTGAACGCACTTTGCCTGATAAGCGATTTCTTCTGTGTTTGGATGAATATGAGCGCTTAAGTGAGGTGGTGGAAGCGACAAGTAGCCGAGTTCCCCTCAACTTTCTCCGCTATATTCTGCAACACCGCACCTCTTGGACTTTACTTTTCAGTGGCTCTCACGAATTGTCGGAACTTCCCACATACTGGAGTGACTACCTAATTAATACCAGAGCTTTACGGTTGACATATTTGCACGAATCAGAAGCGCGTGAGTTGATTGAGAAACCTGTAGAAGACTTCCCCAAAATCTACGCACCAGAGGCAGTAGATGCTATTATCCGTCTGACTCGCTGTCAACCTTATCTCGTGCAGTTGATGTGTTACGAAGTGATGGAGTTGCTCAACCGTGGTATCAGGCAAAATCAGCGAGACGCCGCTACCATCAAAGCGACTGTACACGATGTGGAGACAGTTATTCCCACAGTGCTGGAACGGGGAGATCAGTATTTTCGTGAATTGTGGACAGGTTTTACGGAGAGCGATCGCAATTTACTCCAGCGTCTCCTTCAAGGAGAAACGCCCACAACACAAGACAAAGCATCTGTGCGAAAACTCGTGCGCAAAGAAATTTTGTATAAAGAAAGTGTTGAGTTCCAAGTGCCTTTAGTTCAGAAGTATGTGGAACAGCGGCTAGAAGAGGAAACTTGATGACAAAGATAGAGGTGCTGGTAGTAATGAACAAAAGAGTAACGGTACGCCCAAGCGGGAGACACAAGGCGGAGAATAAGGGGAGCATCCCAAATATGCAAATTGCCCGCAGACTGGAAGTCTGGGGCTATACAAACAAAGCCTGCCTACGCAGGCTGTAATTACTCCCTTCCCGGTACAAAATTACCGATTCTGAACCTTGGCGTTCTTGGCGACGCCAGTCGCCTCAAGTCGGGGAACCCTAACGGAGGTCGCTCATGGGGGAAACCCCCAAGACCGCGCTGCCTCACCACGGCGCTGGCTCGTCTTGGCGGTTTTTAATAGGTAATCTTCTGGCGGGAAGGGAGTAGTCCGCGCAGGCGGACTTCGCTTGTGTAGCTGCGAATTCTATTCGCCAGGTGTTTTTGCTTCTGGGCGATCGCTACCTTGCAAAAAAAGCGGGATAAGCAAGTTGCCTATCCCACCTAAGTCATACTAAAAGAGCGATCGCCCGTATGTGCGGCGCGATCGCGTCTCTACATCTTCACAACAAGTTTCACTTGTTCTGTTGTCCATTTCTCACTGGGATAAGCAGCAGCATTGATATTTCTATTTGGGGGTTGTTCACTTGCAACAGCTGCTAATAATTCTTCTAGGGGGTTAGTTGCTCGCGTTGCCTGTGTTCCCTTGCGAGGTTTGTCTAATGCTGGTAGTTCTAATGAACGGAAGTTAGTTGCACCAATTGTTGCAAAAACTTTGAGAACGTCAGCACCTTGTTTATAACCTTCTGGAAGACTTGTCTGGAAACGGATCGCTTTTTCCTTTCCAGGATCTAAGGGTTCAAAGGCAGCTGCACCACCTGGGTGGAGTTGGGCAATACTCCAATCTGGCTGAATCGCGAGTACGGTAATGTTGAGAACTTGGTTAGATTCATTGCGGATACGCAGGAATGCATATTCATCAACATCGAGCGTTGGTACATTGCCAGGAGCATTGATGGGTTTTAATTCACGATTTTCTCCGGCGGTGCATAGCTCAACCTTGAGCTTTCCTGCTAAAGGTGACAGTGGGTCGTTGTTGTCCAACTGTAAAGTTGCGTGGTATTTAGATAAATGTACCAACCGGTTGACGACACTAGCAGCAGCATCTGGATCACCTACTTTTAATGTCGGTCGCAAATTAATAATTGGTTCTCCGCCTGCATCAAGGATTTCATACTCACCTTGGGCGTTGACAGATACTTGATAGGTGACAGGTTCATCGCTTTTTTCATCAAAAGACAAGAATTCTACCCAGCCATTGCCTTCTACTTTTGCTTTGGCGGCTTTGACTGCTGCTAATGCTTCTTGAGGATTTATTCCTAAAGCTTGCTGATGCTCCTCTGGTGGCAACAAACGTACCTTCCGAACAAGCTTGACACCTGGCGACAGCAGTAAAGCAGGAGCGCCATCTTCAATGATGGCTTGAGTTGGGGTTGCGGGAGGAGTGTAAAGACGCAGGGTATCCTGTGGTTGTGGTGAAGTTACGGCAGAAATAGAGCGTACAGGATTAGAGGAAGTGTCTCGTGTAGTGCGATAATTGTCTACATTGGTATTTTTTTGTTCAAAAATTGCCGTAACCTCAGCCCAAGATTCTTCGGCAAGAACTTCTACAATCTTAGCCAGTGCGACTCGCTTGTGATTCTGAGTGAAATCGGTTGTGCCTAATTGATAGATAGCAAACTCCGCGCCTTTACGCACACCTTGTGCTTCGCCTGCTTGTAACAGAACCCGATTTTTGGGCAAATCTACTTTCTTAACGATCACAGCCGACTGGGAAGACGTTGATTGACCGCTGAAGACAACGCGCGAGCCTTCGCCTTGGAGCATGGGTATTTGTCGCTCAAACTGACTATTTACCTTTGCTAGAATGCGATCGTGAATGGTCTTGTAAGTGACTTCATTTCCCAGCTTCTGTAGAGAGTCTAATAGCCAATAAGTCAGCGCACCATTGCGCTCTTTGCCATTAAAAGCATACTCATAAGCATACTCATTATCCCGACAAGCAGCCAATAAAACATAACCTTTAGGTTCTGGCAACCAACCACTGCTGGCGGTAAGGTTACGAGTATTTTTTTGTTCTCCTGTTAACTTTTGCCAGGTTTGGATCAATTCGTCAGCCGATGCCACTAAACTATCTGTAGGTCGCGACGTTGTATCTACAGCATCGCTGTTAAGACCACGAATATCCGAATCATCGACTCCGCCTCGCGTTGCACCTCCAGAATGGCAGCTATCTAGCACCACTGTGACAATTAACCCTTTATCTACCATATTTTGTAGAATTTTTGCTAATTCCAAGTCACGAAGATAGCGGGCTTCTGAATTGCCAATATCTGTGGGAACGAGTGTTTCATCAACTCCGTTCTTTCCCTTGAGTTCTGGATAAATTGTTGTCGCACGTCCGCCGTGACCAGAATAATGAATATATACCTGGTCTTGAGGTTGAGCCAGTTCGCTAAGTTCCTTAAATTTGGCTACGATATTTTCGTAGGTAGGCAACTGCTCCAAAGGCTCTTTTGGCTGCTTGGAATTGTCAGAATGAGAAGCCGTTAACTTAATAATTTGTCCTGGAGGGACTTGCAGGTTATTTTTCAGGAAAGCTTCTACATGATTAATATCGCGCACGCATCCTTGGAGACTCTTGTAGGAAGAACCACCAGGCAATGTATTCGGCAGATAGCAATCAATCCCTATCAATAATGCAAAGAATTTTGAAGTAGAATTTGCCTGCTTAGCCATCTTTTTTGCTTCCTATATATGGTGTCTTCAATCAAATACCTTTTTTCTGGTGCTTGCCATAGTTATATGCCTTATAACTTCATAGGTGACAATCGCAAGAACTTATGCGCTACCTTTTAGAACCCCCGTCGCTTGAGCGCGGGGACAGGGTCAATTGACAATACCTGACATTGTCTGTCTAATAAAGAATTAGGGCTCGCGTGGGTACGTGGCATTCGGTTTCTAATCTCAGCTTTAGGAGGAGCAGCAATGTCTTCCATTGAGGACAACAAAATAATTGCTCGACGGTGGCTGGAACTTATAAACGAGCACAGGATCGAGGATATCTGCTCGATGACCGCCCCGAGTTGGAGGATGCATGGTGGTGCGCCGGGGCTTTCCCCTGGATCGGACGGCGTTCGCGAACTCTTTGGGGCAATCGGACCTATCGATCAGAAATGGACGATTGAAGATGTCATTGCTGAGGGTGACAAAGTTGTCGTGCGCGCCACCAACACCTGCGTCCAGGAGAGTTTCTTTGGGATACCCGGTCGTGGTCGCCGGCAAACCTTCACGGCTATTTTCATTCATTCGATTGCTGACGGGAAGATCATTGAAACCTGGCGAAACGCTGATGATCTGGGGCGGGTTCTTCAGCTTGGGGCACGGATTGAGCCGGAAACTCTCGAGTAGTAATAGTTTTATCTTCAGAAGAGGGGTTGCATCATCGGTATGGCTCATAATATATATGCGCTGCTGGTTGGTATTGATCAATACCTTCCTCCTGTCCCTCGGTTGCAGGGCTGTGTGAATGACATTATTGCTGTCAAAGAATATTTAGAAGGGCGAGTTGCGACGGATGGATATCAGCTACATCTTCGCACACTCTTAAACCAAGATGCCTCGCGTCAGGCAATTATTCAAGGTTTTCGGCAACATTTGTGCCAAGCTAAAAGTGAGGATATCGTCTTATTTTATTTTGCAGGGCATGGAAGTCAAGAACATGCCCCGGAAGAGTTTTGGACTTTAGAGCCGGAGCGACTGGATGAAACTTTGGTGTGTTATGACACAGCCAAGTGGAAAGATAGGAAATGAAGCTTGGGTATTAGGCGGTAAACCGATTTATCCCACCGTTCCAGAAAAACTGTGGCGGGAACAAGGAATTACAGAAGTTAAAGATATTCTCAAACTGATTGTTAGCACTGCTGAATTTGATGCCACATTACTAGAACAAGAAGAACTTGATTTGCCATTTCGCGCAACGAGAAAACTCAGTCGCGGTGGAGGAACGCTGAACCGTTTGATGAAAAAAGTTCAATGCCGCAACCTTATAGCCACACCAGAATCAGAAGAACTTTATGACGACTGGGTAACCAGTCAAATCATCATCACAACTGTACGCCCCCAACAAACAACACTTACACAGCATCAACAGAAGCAGAAAAATAAAGATAAACAAAACAACCCTGTTAACGTAGTCAACTTTAGCGAAGATGGTAAACTCATTGTTGCTTCCACTGAGGATGGAACAATACATTTGTGGAATTGGGATGACAAAAAGCAGGATGCTAAGCTTCGCAAAACTTGGTGGGGACATGAAGGTGAAGTGATTGGTGTCGTGTTTAGCCCAAAAGGTAAGATACTAGCTTCAGCAAGCTTTGATAACACAGTAAGATTCTGGAGTATTCCAGACGGCATACAGAAGCAGTGCGTGATGTGCGTTTTAGCCCAGATGGTCAGATACTGGCTTCGGGAAGTGAAGATAATACCATCAAACTTTGGAACAGAGATGGTAAAGAACTCATCACCCTTAAAGCACATACTGCTCCCGTCTACAGCCTAAGCTTTAGCCACGACGGTAAGTACCTAATTTCTGGTGGTGCTGATAAAACTGTTCCTTTGTGGAATTTGAAATTTCTGGATTTAGAAATTTTGCTTGATCGTGGTTGTCAATGGGCGCGTGACTATCTGAAAAATAACCCCAATGTTAACCAAAGCGATCGCCACCTCTGCGACAACTAGCTAGTTTCAATTCTACCTGTTCTCACTTCCAAGAGCGATTGCGCGGAGCGCAGTGGGAAGCACGAGGGCAATCGCGATTCGGGGCAACTGCCCTTACCATCGCCCGTAAGCGCGAAGTGTTTTTCAGGCATAGGCGAACGTGCGATGCCCCTTTGGGGCTGCGCTCTGCGCCATCGCCGCCCATCGTGATCAATGACGAAAAAAAATGGGATAAGCAACTTGCCTATCCCACAACAAAAATTTAGAACATTGAGCTTTGGCTTAAGCGCTTAGGTAACGCTTAAGTTCCAGAAGTCCAAGAGTTTGTGTACTCAATTTGGTCTGAGGTGAGGGTATCAATCTGAATTCCCATAGCCTCCAACTTCAGCCGCGCAATTTCTTGATCGACATCTGTTGGAATTGAGTGAATACCGGGTTCGAGGTGACCTTTATTCTTCACAAGGTATTCGCAACCCAAAGCCTGGTTGGCGAAGCTCATATCCATCACCGCACTGGGATGTCCTTCTGCTGCGGCAAGGTTAATCAAGCGTCCTTCACCAAGAACGACAACGGATTTGCCACTTTGCAGGCGATATTCTTGGGTGAAAGGACGTACTGTCTTGACTTCCTTCGCTTTCTCGCCCAAAGCGACGAGATCCAATTCAATGTCAAAGTGACCGGAGTTACAAACAATTGCACCGTCTTTCATCACATCGAAATGCTCACCGCGAATGACGTGCTTGTTACCAGTCACAGTGATAAACAAATCACCCTGGGGTGCAGCTTCCGCCATTGGTAGGACGCGGAAACCATCCATCACAGCTTCAATTGCTCTAATTGGGTCAATTTCAGTAACAATGACGTTAGCACCGAGTCCCCGTGCCCGCAAAGCTGTACCTTTACCGCACCAGCCGTAACCAACAACAACGATGTTTTTACCAGCAAGTAGGATATTTGTAGCGCGGATAATGCCGTCGAGGGTTGATTGTCCGGTACCGTAGCGGTTATCAAAGAAATGTTTGGTGTCAGCGTCGTTGACGTTGACTGCGGGGAAGGTGAGAACGCCATCTCTAAACATGGCGCGTAACCGCACAATTCCTGTTGTGGTTTCTTCTGTGGTACCAATGATGTCAGCAAGTTGGTGCTGGCGTTGTTGTACCAAGGTAGCGACGACATCACAACCGTCATCAATGATGATGTTGGGGCGATGGTCTAGAGCGATTTGTACGTGGCGGCTGTAGGTTTCGTTATCTTCACCTTTGATGGCAAAGACAGGAATTTCATGATCGGCGACGAGGCTAGCAGCTACGTCGTCTTGAGTTGATAGGGGATTGCTCGCAATCAGCAGAGCGTCTGCACCACCAGCTTTCAGTGCAATTGCTAGGTGTGCTGTTTCTGTCGTCACATGGCAGCAAGCCACAAGGCGAATACCCGCAAAGGGTTTTTCTTGGGCAAAGCGATCGCGGATTTGCCGTAAAACTGGCATTTCGCGTCCAGCCCATTCAATGCGCTGTCTTCCCAAGGAAGCTAGGGCGAGGTCTTTAACCTCGTGCTTTAATCGGGGAGAAGTTGCGGTCATTAAATAGTTCCTCAATTAGAAAGAAATTGGCGTAAATTCTTACGCACACTACTAGATTATTCCACAATTAGCAAAATGCCTGCTTCAAGTGTGAAATATAATGTGTGATTAATTTGTTAATTTTATACTTTTGCCCAAAATCTTTATTTTTTCTTGTGTCATCTACCGAAAGATAGGGAAAAAGCAAAAAAAACCAGAAAGTATGACCTTAAGATTTGTTAAAACTTGACTGAAGACGGATACAATTACACAGTTTGAGTTTGGAGTATGGCTCTAAGAGTACTGAACTGTACATTTTGCTCAAGGAGGTGTAAAAGTGCGCTTTGAATTTTTGGCGATAGCTCTTTCTTCCACAGTGATAACAGTAGGGGCGATGCCTCCAGTAACAGCGCAGATTCCTTTTTTGCCTACGGTGCAACTTCCCACCCATCGCACTCAAGAATCAGACAATAGAGTCGTTTCTCGGTGGGTGTATTTGGATGGTCGTCGGGTGATACAGATAGCGGCACCAAGGACAAACGTTTCAGAACGTTCACAACAAGTTCAACGAAATTTGAATCAAATTACCGAAGATTTCTTGAAAAAACCTGACTCAAAGCTTGATGTGCAGGTTGAGCGTTCTGCTGGTTCACCACCAGTCATTCGCGTTAATGGTTATTACCTGATGACCGTTACTTCCCAGGACGCGAACCAGCTACAGGTAAATACCCCCTCAGCGGCGGCAGATTTAATCGCCCAAACGTTGGACGACGAATTCAATGAGGCAAGAAACGAGCGACGATCCGAATCTTTAATCCGCCAGGGTGCAATTGCTGGCGCAACTGGTTTGGGGATGATTGTATTGAGTTGGGGAGTCTATAGCTGGCAGCGGCGCTCAAGAAAGTACCCACTACAGCCGCCGCTTCCAACTTCAGCAGAAGCTAAACCTATTACGACACAGCTGACTCAACAGCAACATCAACATCTTAAAGAAGTCAAACGGCGACTTTCTCAGCTAGGACAAGCAACAATTTGGGGCGGTGGAACTTTCTTCATACTGGGTTTGTTTCCCTATACGCGACCGCTTCAGATCCTCATTATTACTGCCGCGCAAATTCCTTTGAGCTTGGGTGTTGTGGTACTGGGAACTTATGTGGCAGTACGTCTCTCGTATGCCCTGATTGAGCGCTTTACCACAGCTTTTATCAACAGTGGTGCATTACTCACTCCTCAAACTTCTGAACGGCTACAGTTGCGAGTTTCTACGATTTCTGGCGTTTCCAAAGGTATTGTGACCGTTGTCTGGGTAGGGGTTGGTATCCTGGTATCCCTGACGACGCTGGGTATAAATATTGGTCCGTTGCTAGCTGGTGCCGGTTTGGTTGGTGTTGCCGTATCCCTTGCGTCGCAAAACCTGATTAAAGATGCGATCAACGGCTTTCTGATCATCGTCGAAGACCAGTACGCTTTGGGTGATGTCATTAACGTGGGAGATGTGGGAGGTTTGGTAGAAAATCTGAATCTGCGGATGACTCAACTGCGCGATTCCGAAGGACGGCTGATCACGATCCCCAACAGCGAAATCAAAATAGTTGCCAATCTTTCTAGTCGCTGGTCACGCGCTGATCTAACTATCCCAGTCGCTTATCAAACCAATATTGACCAAGCTTTAAAGTTGATTGAAACTGTCGCTTTAGAGATGGACCAAGACCCAAAATGGCAAAATCCAATTTTGGAAACCCCCCAAGTTTTAGGAATAGATAATTTTGGCGACAGAGGTTTGATTATCCGCGTCTGGATTAAGACACAGCCCCTAAAGCAATGGGAAGTCGCACGGGAGTATCGCCGTCGTCTGAAAGTCGCCTTCGACGACGCCGGAATTTCCATTCCTTTGCCTCAACAATCGATTTGGGTAAACGATTTTCAACTGCAGACACCTCCACTTGATGGCAACGGCAATTCGTCAATAGTCAAACAGACGGATCATAGGGCGTCTACACATTAAGGGATTTCCAACAAATAAATTATCCATTTTATAGCAGAGGCAGCGCCCTTCTCCTGCCGGAGAAGGGCGTTGTGCCGGACTGCTTGCCCTAAGTCAGTTGCCAACAAGATGTCTGCCTCCACAAGAGGTAGCTGGATATTTTTTTATTTGGAAGTTTAAAACCTCCATCAACATCTTGAAATTAGGACTCAGTACCGTGTTGCCCCCAGGAACGTCGCGCAGGCGTGATTTGCCCTCTTGGGCGGTTGGTGCAAACCTGCTGTCTAACGGCGAGTCGATGAACCAAGAATCCCCTCGCATGGACGGCAGGGGAGTGTCAATGAGATACTAGAATAGTCGCAGATATTTAATCACTGACCTATGCGTAAAAGGCAATGACGACCGTAATATTTGTACATGGTACAGGAGTACGGAAGCGCGAATACGAGGAAACTTTTAAAACAATTGAGAAAAACATTTACGCACAACGTCCTGATATTAAGGCGAGTCAGGTGTAACAGCAGCCTTTGAACTCAACTGGGAATGTTTAGAACCCCAGGAGCAAAAGTTAGCTGGTCTGTTAAGTTTGTTTGCTTTAGCTCCTATTTCTTGGTCTTTGGTAGAATCAGCAGCGAGTGCTAGCAATTTGGAGTTTGACATCAAAGCTAGCTGCACTATCTTAATTCAACGATACCTCGTACAGCATTTAGCAGAAGACACTTATCAAATTCATGAACGAATTCGGGAATTGTTGCGCGTCAAACTAGAAAATTTAGCACAAGCAGATGAACTCAAGCACGGCTTTTGTGAGGCAATGGTAGCAGCAAACGAATGAGAGCACTGCCAATAATTCCCATCGTTGTTCCCCACAGTAGTGCTTTCAACCACCAAGTCTTGCCTAGGAGACTGACAAGTTCAGCAGTACTAAGGCTGAGACCACCGATGATACATGCGGTCACTGTAGTCTCTAGACTAACAGAGTCTAGCATACAGGAAAGAAAACTACCTGTAGCCCCCATAACAACTGAAAGAAAATAAGGGTTGCGGAGCTTAACCAAGGATGAATCGGGATGGCTCACAACAAATGACCTCTAATTTGTAAAGCTATTGTGGGTTAGATACAACCCAAGTAGAGTCAATTACGAAAAAACCTTTAATCCCAAAGCCCATCAAAGCGATCGGGGGGAGTTCGGTCATTGGTGCCAACTTAAGCTAGAACCCTTATAAAATCTCGTTTCCAGGTTCCACCTGTAAATGCAATTGAAGCGGCTAGTAACGCTGTTAAGGCAGGCAGAGCCTCTTAACAGGCATTCCCAGCCTGAGGCTGGGAACGAGGCAATCTCTTAAAGCTTGTTCTATACTGGTTTTCACTTTAAGTTGACACCTATGGAGTTCGGTGTACTTGACCGTGTGCTGAATATGACGTGTCCCAATCAACATTAGCCCACTTCATATTGATCAACTCCGATACCCGTAACCCGTGACGGTACATCATATATAAGTGTTATTTCTGAGCAGTACCCTGCGCCTGTACTCCCTACTCCTCATCTCCCAAATGCGGTACATATGTACTATAATAGATATAGCGTTCACGAAGCCTAAGTTAGTGCAAAACAGGTGGGTGACAGCGTTCCGGAGATGCGTTTAACGGTTTGTCCTATGATTAAGCACTATATTCTCAGCCTCAATCCGACTGCCAAGCATGAATGGGATCGGTGTATTCTACGTGACCCACTGACCGCTAAACGCCCAGAGATTGCCAAATTAGTTGCCGAAGCGGTTGGTGCGGATACAGGCAGTTATTTAGTCAGTGTAAATATTGAAGTCCAAGTGTTGGAAGAAGCTGCGGTACCACAAGCCGAACAGCTTTCCTTAAATATTGGCGAGGTGACGATCCAACCTGCTCAACTCAGGGAAGTGGCTTAGGGATTTCCAAGAAATAAATTATCCATCTTGTGGGGTGGGCGTCCCCGCCCGCCCAGTTTATAGGACGGGCAAGATGCCCATCCCACAAGAAAAAGTTGGATATTTTTTTATTTGGAAGTCCCTTAGAACAGGACAAGAGAACAACGAGGAAATGGAGGAGAAGGAGGACAAGGGAGAATTTTGACTTCCTCAATACTCGCGCTCGTCGCAAAGCGACACGCTGCGCTTAGGCTCTCTACCCTCATCTCTCACTCCCGTACTAGAATATGTCATTTTATTTAAGAGGAATAAGTTATTTTGATGACGCAACTTAATCATTATCCAGCTGCGATCGCTCAAGCTGCCCAAAGAGTAAATGAAATAGACTCCCAGTTAATGGCAGTTCAGCACCAGATTAACCGATTTGAAGGCAATGCGGATCGCAGCGCTGCCTTTGATATCGATCTGAAAAATGATGCTCAACGCAAAGCTCGTCGCTTTGAAGTGCTACTTGTGAATCAAGAATATCAAAAAGCGATGGACACCCTGATACAATTAACTACCGAAAAGGCAAATGCTGTTGCTCATGTAGAATATCTGCGTAACCAGTTTAGTGTGGCTAAGCTGCAAGCAAGACTAGCAATAGCTCAACAACTCACAGATTTTGAATCGCGTGAATTAGTCGGTTTGTAGTAGGATGTCAAAAACCACTAAGTCATAGCTTGTCTAAGAGTTCAGCAATTTGCTGATTAATAGCTGTGACATCAAAACGCTGGCGGGCGATCGCCTGTGCATTCTCAGCTATATTTGCTGTTTTTTCTGGTTCTTGGAGACAGGTGGTAATCACTTGCGCCAATTCATCAGGCTTTGCTGGTGTCACTAAAAAACCATTGACACCATGTTCTACTAATTCGATCGCACCGCCAGCTTTCGCCGCAACCACCGGTCTTCCGCAAAGCATACCCTCTACAATCACTCTACCAAACGGCTCTGCAGCAGTTGAGGTATGTGCAACTAAGTCACAAGCTGACATCAGCAATGGAATATCTGAACGAAACCCTAAAAATTTGACTCGATTTTCCAGTCCCAAGGCTGTCACCTGTTGATGTAAATGCTGGACATATTCTTGTTCTCCAAAAAGTGCATCACCAACTAAGATTGCTGTGACATCAAGAGGAGATTTTGCCAGTGCTTCTATGAGTATGTGCTGTCCTTTCCAAGGTGCGAGACGGCTAAAATGTCCGACAACAAATTGTCCGTCTATCCCTAGTTGTTGTCTAATTTGCTTGACATCGGACTCTTGGCTTTGATAATTTTTCGCATCAAAGCCGTTGTAAACCACTTTCGTGATGTCTGGGCGTCCTCCCGCTGCTAAAAAGGCTGCTTGGCTTGCTTGGGAATTGGCAATGACTAATGATGCAAAGCGATTGGCGCAAGTTACGGCAATCGAACGGTTGGTTTTGCTAAAGTGTTCTGGGGAAAGAATATCATGCAAATGATAGACCAAAGGACGACGGCTGAAAAAACTCGCCAGTGCGCCAACAACTAATGCTTTTTGGGTGTTGGCGTAAATTAAATCGAATTCTCTTGCTTGTTGCACGACTTTAGCAATTAAAGGTATAAGCTGACCTAAGCTGCCTAATCCTTGTGCCAAGCTGCTTTCTTTGCGAACTTCTATTGCTTGAGTGGTGAGAACTTGAACTGGAATGTGGTTCTGTTGTAGTAAATTTCTAAAAGAACCTTCAGCAAATAATCCCACTAAACACCTATCTTTATAGGGTTTGGCAATATCTATTAAACATAGTTCAGCCCCGCCTGGTTTACCGCTTTGATCTAGGAAGAAAATTTTCATAAGGGCTTAAGAGGTTTCAGATAATAATTAATACCAAGTACAGGATTGCATAAGAAGCCTGCAATTAGCTTTCATCCCCGGTCAAAGACACGGGGCTTTCAGCTTTTTTTTCTTGTAATTCGGAATCAAAATTTCAATTACGAATTACGAAACAGGAATTAGACAGGGAAATATCTGTATTTAATACAACCCTGGATTTGACCGATATGCCATGCCAGATATCTTAAGGCTCCAGCTAAGCTTGCTTTGTCACGGATTTTCAAACGCAAAACATCCAAACACAAGTTTAAAGGTGTTTTGACCCAGATCTTCCATGACATGAGTTTAGGTAAACCGAATGAGTGATGCTTTTGATACAGTAATGGTTCGTAAAAACCAACACTCCACGAGCGGCTGCACCCGCCCATTATGCTTGTGCGAAATCGGTAATTAAGGATTGCGTCAGGGACTTCATGCAGTTTTGCTCCTGTTTGTTGAACCCTCCAGCAGTAATCAATGTCTTCAATCGCCAGAAAGGTTTCATCAAAGCCACCTACAGCTTCATGTACTGAACGTTTGATGCCGATGTTATTACCACCTACCACTGGCAAATATGGGTGATCGAAAGCAATTCCATCACCGTTTTCAACTCTGTAGCTTTTGACCAACCAAGGTTCATTTAGTTTCCAGTGTTGATTGCGACCAGCAACAAAGTCATACTTAGACAGCGCCTCACCCATTGCTGCTACCCAACCAGGTGCAACTTCGTCGTCGGCGTCGCAAAAAGCTAGGGCTTCACCTTTGGCAACACTTGCACCAACATTACGGGCGTGAGCGGCTCCTTTCTTATCAGACGCATCGATCACGCGAAGTGATGGTATTTTTGTACTATATTTTTGGGCGATCGCCACTGTTTCATCACTAGAACCATTGTCGGCAACAATCACCTCCCAAGGCTGGTTCCACTGCTGGTTTGCCAGTGCTTCCAGTTGTCCGGAAATTGTATCTGCTGCATTAAAAGAGGGAACAATCACACTTAAGTTCATCTAAAAACCTCCGGGAGTGCGGAAACCTTGCACCTTTAGCTCAAGGAGGAAGCACGACACGGCGTTATTTTTAGCCGTCCAATTCTCCAAACTATGCATACGAGTAACCATCCTTTTTGTGAATAGATTTACAATATTTATACGAAATCCCCTGAATCAATCCGTTGCTGGTTGAGATATTGAAACTACCTGTTGAACGCACGGCAATCCTACCGATATATTCACCAATCTTCTTTCCAGTGGTAACAACAGCCTTAACAATATCGCCAGTCTGAAAACCAAAGTGAAACTTAGTTCTAGAACAGTGACGATTTGGGATGCCAAACTTATCTGTACGACATAACTGTCTTGTTCCATGACCATTAGCTGTAATCAAAAGAGGTTTTACACCTTCAATATTAAGAATAGGCGTTGACTTGCCAACACAAGCAGCATCGAGCCAATGGGTTTTTTCTAAGTTCTGTTGGTTACGATTAAATTTAGTTAATCCTCCTGAACCAGTTTCTACTGGCAATCCAGTTGCTTTTAAAACCTCCAACAATGCAAATCTAGTTGTATTGACTGCTGCTGCATCTGCCAATGGTCTTTTCGCTTGTTTAAGAATTCGCTCTAATCTTAATGGTTCTTTTTTAAGAAATTCTTTAATGTCTTTTGTTCCTTTTTTGGTATTACATTTAGAGCAACTTAAAGTAAGGTTTGTAATTGAGTTAGATCCCCCTTGGGCTCTTGGGTGAATGTGTTCTATTTGTAATGGGACATCTTTGATTCCACAATATGCACACTGCCTGTCCCACTTCTCTAATAGAAATTCTCTGGTTTCGTAACCAGTCAAAGTCCCTTGCTGGTATTCTTTTCCTTGAATATCAGGATTACGCATTAACTGCATATCAAAGCGCACAAGTTCTTGACTGATGGCTTCATTCGGCGCAAATCGGCGCAACCTGTTAATCCAGGTTTTGATATTATCAATCCGGCAATGCATACGCTTGGAGCTAACCATCCTTTTGGTCTAGTCCTGTTTAAGAACCGAGGTTTACGATATCTGGTTTTGCGATTTCTTCTACTTCTACGAAGTTGTCTTCTTAAAGTTAAAGCATCTCGAATTGCAAAACCTCTATGCTTTAATTCAGCGGCAAAGACAACTTCACCTGTTGAATCGTTTACTAATGCAATTCCTGTATGTTTGGCACCAGGGTCAATTTTTAATCGCAGCGGTTGATTTGATGTTTCTGGACGTGATTCAAAGAGAATCAATGTGAAAGGAAATTGTCTATAAACGGCTGCTTTTTTGTTTCGTAATAATTGCCTCGCTTGTGCTGGATGAATTAGATTTAATGGACGTTTTTCAGAATCGATTACAAATACTTTGGACATAAGCCCCTCCTTTCGGGTAAAGTTAGCTGCGACAATGTTCAGAGTCGGTACTATCCATTCATACACTGGCTTAACCCATACACCTATTTAATCTTTTGGTCTCAAGCGCAGAACTAGCTACGCATTTGTAGGTAGGAACTTCAACTCTTGCTCTGAACGTAGTACACGCGCGTACTGAGTCTGGTAAGCTAGGGCTTCAACGTTTGCTGTTCGCGCAGCGTCTCCGTTAGGAGAAGCCCCCGAATTCAATTCGGGGGTTGCTTACGGCTGCTAAACTAGCATTACAAAAATATTATCTTAGGCAAATAAAACACTCCGTACATCCTGCGCTATTTTGTTCCAGTCGAAGTTGGCGACAGCATACTGACGACAGGCTTGTTGTGTAGGTGCTGGAATTTTTCCCAGGAGCACCTGTTCTAATCTTTCTGCAATGGCTGGGACTTCTATTGAGGACGTAATTAAACCCGGTGAGAATGGTTCTAAAATTTCTGGCATTCCTCCAACGGGAGTACACACAACAGGAGTACCGCAAGCTAAAGATTCTACTATTGCCAATCCAAATCCTTCAAAAGACTGACTGGGCATAACACTCAAGTCAGCCGCTTGGTAAGCAACAGGTAACAAATCGTCTGGTAGGAACCCTAAAAATTTAACATGATTGCTCAGTCCTAATTCAGTTGCCTGCTGTTGTAGTGTAGCTTGTAGTCGTCCGCGTCCTGCAATCATAAGCAAAACATCCGGAATTCTTGGTTTAATCATAGCTAAGGCTGACAACAATTGGTCAAGTCCCACTCGATTGACCAAGCGGCGGGCTGTGAATAAAATTGGGCGGTCTTGGGGCCAATTTAGTTTTGCGCGAGCCTCGTGAAGTGATAAATTAGGTTGAAACTGAGTAATATCAACTCCACCTGGAATTATGTGAATTTTGTTCCAAGGAATCTGATATTGTTCATGCAATACATTACCAAATGCTTTGCTTAGAACAATCAAGCGATCGCAGCGGTTATATGTTCTTTGTTCTATCAGCTTAGCTTTGAGCCAAAGACTTAGTTTCCTCTCAACGGCTTCCTCTTGACTTTCATATGCCCAAGGACCATGAAAGTTAAAGGTAATAGGCACTCCTTTTGGCAAAAGATCCAAAATTGGAAAGCTGTATAATGCAAAATGTAAATTAATGGCATCAGGTTTGGCACCTCTTGTTTTCTGAAAGTTAGTGCGGATGTCCCACAACCGTTTCCAAATAGCACTATCTGGCGATGCCAAGTTAGTTAGTTTTATCGGCAAATTTGGTTCAGCTTCTGGTAAACCAACTCCACATAATTCAACTTGGTCTTGATTTGCTGCCAATTTCTGGGTCAATTCATAAATATACCGTTCCAATCCTCCAGGGGTTTTAGGAAACCAGCCTAGTCCCAAACAGAGAATAGACGCAGATTTTGAAGCAGCATTTTTTGTGTTCCCTTCCACTTATGTTTCTCCAAGTAATGCTTGTCTGTCTGTCTCGTTGTAATTTACTTTTTAACGCCTTTTTTTGATTTCAGCACGATTATTTATTGATGCCCACAATAGATATATTCTGTTAATGAATATATAATCAGAACTTTTTACTATAACTCTAGATAGATGTTTGTTATCATCTTCTATCTCAACGTAAATAAATTATGATATAAAGATAGAATTCTCGTATTTTTATAAAATACTTAATTATACATTTATTAAAACAAAATATTTGAAGGGCAATTTGTAAGGTCAGTATAAACGTGTAAGTACTCCGTTGCTAGGAACGCTCTTGTACAGATAGATATGGGCAATGAAAGTTAAACTCTAGGAGTTCGCTTTCCTAGCTGCGTGGTTCTGTTCCTTGAGTGCTTTGGCGTTAGCCCCTAAATTTGATTAAGTCGAAAAAAAGAATTCTTTAGCGAGTTAAATCCAGGGGATTTATCTGTGGAGATGTTCTGCGTTGGTGCGTTCTGTGTTCTTCTTAAACTTTTAAGGGTGCATACAGCTAGTACCGCTCTCGTCCCAAGGGGACACGCTGCTTTGTAAGTCCAAAAGGACAGGCTGCGCCAACACGTATCTCCTGCACAGAAGGGCTTCCCTTCGGGTATGGTAGCTTTATTTCCGCGCCCAGTGTACTAGTAAGTAAGCTGTTTGCCAACACTAAGTTTTATTTTAAGCTGAATTTTGAATGAATTACACCCCCTTTGCAAAGAAGACTTCTACGTCTAATCTTCCACATTTCCATTGCCAAGTATCCATCTTTCAACAAGAAGTAACGACCTCTAGGGTTAAGGCTAAAGATTTTTTTAAATGGCGTCGGGAAAACCCTGCTATTTAGGTTGGAATGAAAGACTCCTCGACACCGCTGACTCTTAAATGTGACTATTGGCTATAACTTCCTTTAACTATCAACGATCAATCTTCGATAGTTTAGGAATGCAGATGAGATAAAAAAATAGTTGGACAAAGGTTATTGCGTATTAATTTTTACTTTTTATTGAAAATAGAGGTTGCAAATATAATCTAGAATATGTATTACCAAAAGTAACTGTATGAAATTAAAAAGTTAGTGTAGTTATGATAAAGTTTTGGTAAACATCTCTATGAAATTCCTTAATTGTAGATAAGGTAGGAGAAATAAAGATATGAAAAATATTTTGACATAGCTTGAAGTCAAACAAGTTAGTCTAGTACAACAAGTCATAATCATAATTAGTTTACAAAATGTTAAAATATATTTTAAAATGCTCAAAGCTAGAAATAATATCTAATTTAGATTTTTTGTTTGACTCTCAAACCTTTAAAGAATTTGCCATTCCAGTATAAGTGGGACTTTGAATTGTTTATATCTAAACTCTACCACCGAAAACCCATAATTTTAGGAGTTCAATTAAGAGAGCTATAGTCTGGTTTATTATATCAAAGATAAGAAAATTTAATGAAATAGTTTTTTCATGAAAAATGAGGTTGGAGAAGCAATCAAAAATTTTGTCAGTTTATGAAAAATAGATTAATTTCAAAGTTGGGTAAGTTCTACCATAAGCAACGAAATAGTGGTCATTTACTACGAGGAAAAACTGCAAAATTTTTCCTCGTTATGATTGCTGTAATAACTCTTGCATTGTACTTTGCTATGAGATCTGCACCTGCCACAAACGCCTACACAACATCTTGGATAGGTAATACTTATGGTGGCGGTAGCAAATGGGTGCAGAATTATGTAGAGGCAATGTATGTTGGTCCTGATGGTACGGTCTACACCAACAGCACTTGGGATGAAGCAGGAAGAGAAGCAGGAATATATAAAAACGGTGATGTTGTTGGTCCTGACTTTCAGCTTCATGGTTGGAGTCGTGTGGGTGGCAAAGCCATAACAGCAAATAGCAAGTACATTTACCTGGCTATGTTCCAGGGATCAATGGGCAAGATAAAAGAGGATTACCCGCCAGAAGGAACATCTTGGTACTGTGTAAGACGCTATACTTTGTCTGGAAAGGCTGCGGGTTTTGCTGGAGGGCGTGGCTATGACCAAAGTATGTTGATTGTCAGCACGAAAAACCCAGTTACGGGATTAGCTACTGTAGGAAATCAGTTGTATGTGAGTATTGCTAAGGCAAACCGCGTTAGTGTCTACAACACTGACACAATGACGGAAGTACGCAATTTTTCTGTTTCCAACCCAGGGCAGATAACAATTGATAAACAGGGAAATCTATGGATAATACAAGCCAAAGATGGCAGTACTCCTCCTCAAATTTTGCATTATTCAGCAGAAGGTAAGCGCCTGCCTAAGGTAATTGCAGATGTTGTTGACCCGAGTGCGATCGCGATCGATAATCAAGGCAGACTTCTGGTAGCAGAAAATGGACCTCGTCAGCAAGTCTTAATTTACAACATTGCAGGCAAACCGAAACAGGTGGGAACATTCGGTATTGAGCGTGGCATTTTTGCGGGTGTTCCTGGTGAAGTTGGAGATTTGAAATTTTACGGCATAAGCGGCGTGGGTACAGATGCAGCAGGTAATATCTATGTGAATAGTAATGGTTTTCATAATGCTGGAACCGACTTAAGAAAGTTTTCGCCATCAGGAAAGCTGCAGTGGCGCTTACTGGGTTTGCATTTTGTGGATAACGCTGATACAGATCCTCAAAGTGATGGAGTGGACGTATACACTAAGCACGAATACTTCCACATGGATTACAAAAAACCAGCTGGTAAGCAATGGACTTACAAATCTTACACTGTAAATCCTTTTAAATACCCTCAAGATCCACGCCTGCATACAGCGCCGACTTCAGTGTTCTTCCGGCGCATCCAGGGGAAACCCTTCATGTTTCTCACAGATATGTATCAAAGCTTTATGCAAATTTATCGTTTCAATCCAACCACGGACGGTAAACTTGCCATACCCTCTGCAATGTTTTCTGGCACATCTATAAAGGATGGTAAGCCAGTTGAAAGTTGGCCGCCAAATCAACCGCAGGAAGATAAGGAGTGGATCTGGCGAGATAATAACGGTAACGGTGCCTTTGATAAAGGTGAGTATGATGCCAGTAATAGAGATTATCCCTACCTTGGGGGATGGTGGGTAGATAGCAAAGGCGATTTATGGAAATCTTTGCGAACTCAAGAGGGTATTCGCCATTATCCTTTACAGGGACTAGATGCCAAGGGCAACCCCATTTACTCGTACAGTTCGATGAAAAAGGATAAAACTCCTAGCCTTTTCACGGATGTGCGACGGATTGAGTATTTCCCCAAAACAGACACCATGTATTTATCAGGCTTTACCAAAGACCATCCTGCGCCTGACGATGATGCTGGGGCAGCGGGGTCTGAAATTGTACGTTTTGACAACTGGAGTCAAGGAAATCGCACTCCCCGTTGGCGCACTGTCATTCCTCATGACACTACTGGAAAGCGTGAAGTGGTTACAATAGCGATGAGTGTGGCGGGAGATTATGTATTCTCTGTAACAGTGAAAAAGCCAGAGGTCTCTGTTTATAACGCCGCAACAGGAAAGCTAGTACAAAAGTTAAAACCTGGTCCAGAAGTGGCTGGTGAAAGTGGGTGGATTGATATACCCTACGGTATTCGTGCTTTTCGCCGCTCAAATGGAGAGTACCTGGTATTTGTTGAGGAAGATTGGAAAGGAAAGGTGATTGTGTATCAGCTACCCAGATAAAACCGCTCCAACAGTCAAAGGCTTAAACCTAAATTTTCAGTTTTCACACCAAAAATCTGGAATTTTTAAAGTTATTGTAAAAATTATATATTGATAGTTGTTATCAACTTATAGGCAGTGTAGTATCATTTTGCAATATTTTTTTACAATTTAGAAAATTATGAGAAAGGGAGGTAAACAGAGTTTAAAGAAACGATATTAGTTGAAAAGACCTTTTTCAATTAATGATATTGTAAATTCTGTATAGCAACAAAATTTCAAGAATGATTTGGTTCACATCTTATACTTCTTATTAAACTAAATTTCGTTAAGTAGCAGCCAAATCATTGCGTTGAAATGAACCGAAATCATTTGACAGTGAAATAAAGAAATACCAGGAGATCCATTCAGAACTCAGGAGCGTTCTTATAGAGTACGTCAAGTGCTGAGTGGAGCAATTTTGTGTGTCTAAGCAGCCTCAAGTTGGTTTATTCACCGGAATGCACGCCCGCTTTAAAACCCTTATTTTCTGCCCGCTCTTCGCAGGGGCTTCCGCCGTTAGCGCAAGCTCAAGAGCGGAGCGAGGCTCCAAACTTCGGCAGAGGGAGGGGAGGGTTGGGTGAAACCATGACAAAACCGGACAACCTTCCCCCACGAGTACTCCTAATGGTTCCTCAGATATCTGTGGTGGGGGCATGCATAGGCGGTAATTCTCAATTACTCGTACTTGTTGACAAATCAACCCGCCTTTTTTGCCAAGGTTGTCCGGTTTTGTCTAGGAAAAATGTAGCGGCTGCATTCCGGTGATTTGAAAAATTAATCTCACTTTTCAGTTAGGTCATGATTTTGTGTCATGACACAATAGTTGGATTGCAAAGTTTGTCTGGCTTTAATTTCTTATCTGATGGAGGAAAAAATATAGAAAATTGTAATATTTATAACAAAATTAGCGATAATTTTATATTTCTTAAACTAAACATGAATATGTCTTAAATAAGAAGCTGGTAAACATAAGAGATAATGACACTAGAACACTAATTAAGAAATACAAAATCGGTCGTGTTCAACCAGCAAATGGTTGAGAATGGAGCCTACAAACCTCATTTTATCGTTACGACTGCAATGACTGAATCGAGATTATAAAATGTTTTTTTATATTTTTATGAGTCAATGAAAAAAATATGAATACAAAATAACCCCTCAAATTTTTCCAAAAATGAAAACCGCTGTGTATTCTGCTCAAGATACAGAATTTTGTGGCTGCTTACCGAGTCTTAATTCAATCGGTTTAAGACAAAAAAACAGAGCGATATCGCCTCCTACTATTCTCAACTTGAAAGCCTGAGCCGTGGCTTTGTCAAGCGATTTTTGCGGTCTGATGAAATCCTTTTTAAAGCAGAATCCTAATAACTACCTCTAGTTTAAGATCCTGCATTTATCAGAGGTTGCTTCTATCGGTACTGAATCAAGATCAACCATTTGCAATAAGCGACCACTGTGGAGATCATATAAATGCGTATACTACATCTGACAAACCACGTACAAGAGATTGGTAACGGTATCGTTAATGTGGCGATAGACCTCACCTGTATGCAAGCAAAAGATGGTCACGATGTTGCTATAGCATCGTCTGGAGGAGAATATGAGGCATTACTAGAATCTTATGGAATCAGGCACTTTGATCTAGACCAGTCAAGAACACCGCTAAATATTATCAAAGCGGTATGGCGATATCGGAAAATCGTGGATGAGTTTAAACCGGATATCGTCCACGTGCATATGATGACGGGAGCAGTGCTGGCAGGGACTCTCAGGTTCGGCTATAAATATAGTTTAATTGCGACAGTGCACAACGAATTCCAACCTAGTGCGGTACTGATGGGCTTGGGTGAGCGAGTGATTGTCGTCAGTCAAGCGGTGGGAGAATCTATGGCACGGCGTGGTATCCCAAAACAAAAAATGCGGGTTGTATCTAACGGCACATTAGGGAGTCCCCGTCAGCGCAGCATTAAAGAATACCAACCGCTCCCCCTACACCACCCTGCGATTGCAACAGTATCGGGGATGTATCGGCGTAAGGGAATCGGGGAATTAATAGATGCTTTTGTTGAAATTGCCGGCGATTTTCCTGATGCCCATTTGTACTTGGTAGGTAACGGACCTGATCGCGAGTCATTGGAAGAACAAGCGCGGAACACTCAAGCAGCTTCGCGCATTCATTTTGAGGGTTTCCAACCAGAACCAAAGAGATATCTACTAGCTACTGATATCTTCGTACTTGTTTCTCACAAAGATTCCTCACCCCTTGTGATTCCAGAAGCACGAGAAGCTGGTTGCGCGATCATTGGCTCAAACGTAGATGGTATACCTGAAGCCTTGGACGCTGGGAAAGCAGGCATTCTCGTACCAGCAAAAGACAGCCATACGTTAGCCGTAAATTTAAGGCAGTTGTTGAGCGATCGCGATCGCCTGCAATGGTGGAGGACTCAAGCATCTCAGAACCTAGAAAGGCTCAGTGCTAGTCGCGTTCATAAAGAAACACTAGCTGTCTATAAAGAGTTAATTCCAGATAATACGCCCAATAATTATGAATATGCTAAAGCCAAGCTAATTCATAATTAACAAATTGAGCTAGAGATTAATTTATTGTTGATGACTCGTAATTCGTAATTTACAATTATGATTTAAATTACGAATTATGAATGAAAATCACACTATTTTTCCTAAATTAAATTTATGCATTTTATTGTCACTGGCGGAGCAGGCTTTATTGGTTCTCATCTGACTGAGCAGTTGTTATCAGAAGGTCACTCTGTGACTGTAATTGACAATTTGACGACAGGTAACTTACAAAACTTGCCTGAACATTCTGGGTTAAAATTTCTGCACAAAAACATATTAGACTGTCACCCAGAAGATTTTTCCACACAGATTGATGGCATTGCTCATTTAGCAGCTACCCCATCCGTTACTGAATCATGGATCAAGCCACTGGAAGCGCACGATAATAATCTGTCTGCAACTCTAGCTGTAATTGAACTGTGTCAGGCTTTAAAGATTTCCAAGCTAGTCTTTGCTAGCTCTGCTGCTGTATATGGTAATAAAACACCTCTATCAATTTCAGAACAACAGCCTCCCGATCCCATTTCTCCTTATGGTTTGCAAAAATTGGTAAGCGAGCAATACGCTGCCCTTTTTACCAAACAATTTAACTTTTCATTTATTGGGTTACGCTTATTTAATGTATTTGGACCTCGACAAGTACCTGGTTCTCAATACTCTGGAGTGATTTCCATATTTGTTGATGCAATGCTCAAAGGTTTACCTATCAAAATTTATGGCGATGGTAGTCAGACAAGAGATTTTGTGTTTGTGAAAGACGTAGCGACTGCCTTTGCTAAAGCCTTAACGACTCCACTACCTCCTGGTTCAGCATTGAGTTGTAACATTGGCACAAGTAAATCAACTTCAATTCTTCAGCTTGTAAATATTATGAGAACTTATTTCCCCAAATGGGAATTAGAACCTGGCTTTGCACCTTCTCGTCCTGGAGATATTCAAGACTCCCAAGCGGATATATCCAAAGCGTCATCAGTTTTAAATTTTGTACCTCAGTGGTCTGTAGAATCTGGTTTAAAAGTTTTAGTAGAATATTGTCAAGAACATAAATCATAGGATTATTTCTATAATTTTCACAATTAATTCTGATGAATTACCTCAAAAAGATTGTAAAAGAACTACATTTTTCTGTAGTGAATAGTTTCCCAGTTCCTATAGCTAATAAGCTGCCATTAGGTGCGCTGACAAAAAAGGAAAGATGGTCTATTGGAATCTATACTGGCAAATCCCCTGTTGATTTCGATGCTCCTAAAGGGATAAAAAATCCTGTCTTGACACGCCGGAACGTATCAGATGTCAGGGCTGGGTTTGTTGCAGACCCTTTTATGATTAAAGCTGATAGCACCTGGTTCATGTTCTTTGAAGTGTTGAACCAACAGACACGTAGAGGAGAAATTGGGCTAGCAACGAGTGAGGATACAGTGAATTGGAAGTATGAACAAATTGTACTTGCTGAACCATTTCACTTATCTTATCCCTACGTTTTCGAGTGGATGAATGAATATTACATGATTCCGGAGAGCCATCAGGCAAACTCGATTCGATTGTACAAAGCATCCAAGTTTCCTACAGAATGGAGTTTTGTTGGAAATATCAAAAGCGGTGCGTCATTTTTAGACGCTTCTATCTTCCGTCACGCTGATAAATGGTGGTTATTTACGGAAACAAATCCTCAGCATCATTTTGACACTCTCCGTCTCTATTATGCTGATGAGTTGCTTGGTTCTTGGATAGAACACCCAAAAAGTCCAATTATTAGTGGTAATGCACACATTGCCAGACCAGGCGGTAGAGTTGTAGTGATGAATGATAAGATTATTCGCTACACTCAAGACTGTCAGCCAGACTACGGCACACAGTTAAGAGCATTTGAAATTACTGAGTTGACAACGACAAGTTATCAAGAACGAGAAATTGACCAAAACTTAGTGCTTAAACCCACTGGTGTTGGTTGGAACGGTGCTGGTATGCACCATATCGATCCTCACTTTATCTATGAAGAGCGATGGATTGCTTGTGTTGATGGAAGGGGGTAAATTTTAATATTTAATTAAAATTTAAAGACCTGCACCTTATCGCCTACAGGTAGCGATTCTTGGAGGACAAAAAAAGCCTGATTGTACAGGCTTTTTTTTATCAGCAGCATATATGCTCAACCAAAAAATCAATGGTTGTCTGTATTTGCCTAGACCAGATTCAATTCTTAAAATTTACATAAATTCGTAAAAATTAATTCTATTATCTCTTGCAAATACCTTTGCCAAATTGGCAAAAACTATCCGGATTGTTGGAACTGTTGTTTGATTTATTATCTATAAAAATAAATTAGTAGAAAATTAAAGCTAGATGCGAATTCTACATATTTTGAACCACGTCCAAGAAGTTGGTAATGGTATTGTCAATGTAGCCGTGGATTTAGCTTGTCTGCAAGCTCAAAATGGTCATAATGTGAGCGTAGCATCCGCTGGTGGACAATATGAGGCATTACTTACCACATACAATGTAAAGCACTTCAATTTGGATCAAACAAGAACACCAATTAATATCATGAAAGCCGCTTGGCGTTATTGGAAAATCATCGAAGAGTTTCAACCAGACATCGTCCATGCCCATATGATGACTGGGATTGTGCTGGCAAAGATTTGGAAGGCTTTCTCTACATATGGTCTCGTTTCCACAGTACACAACGAATTTCAGCGCAGTGCAGTGCTGATGGGTTTAGGCGATCGCGTTATAGCAGTCAGCCATGCGGTTGCTGAGTCTATGGCACGGCGTGGTATTGCACAAAACAAGTTAAGGGTGGTATCTAACGGGACTCTGGGGAGCCTTCGTATGCGAAAACTTCAAGAGTACGTAGCGATGGAACTGCAAAGACCGGCAATTGCTACTGTAGCCGGAATGTACAAGCGCAAGGGTATTGGGGAGTTAATCGATGCTTTCGCACAAATTGCTGCTGATTTTCCAAACGCGCATCTCTACTTAGTGGGAGACGGTCCTGACCGAACTTTGTTTGAACAGCAGGCGCAAACTACACTCTTTGCTGACAGGATTCATTTTCTGGGCTTTCAAAAAGAGCCACAATCTTATATGCTGGGGTGTGACATATTTGTGCTGGCTTCGCACCGTGACCCTTCTCCGCTTGTGATTCCAGAAGCCCGTGAAGCTGGCTGCGCGATCATAGCTAGCAATGTCGATGGCATACCAGAAGCTTTAGATGGTGGACAGGCGGGTATCCTGGTACCCCCGGCAAATAGCCAAGCCTTAGCAGACGCTCTCAGGCAATTGCTAAGTAGCCGCAAGCTGATGCACCAGTGGCAGTACTTAGCACAACAAAACTTAGACCGATTGAGTGTTATGCGTGTCCATGAGCAAACCCTGTTGGTGTATGGAGAGTTAACTACCAACTTGGTTGAACCTACAAAACAGTTAGCAGCGCACAGCAAAGCAAATTAGCAGTGTTCAAGTTGGCAAAATTTCGCCTGGTGTTGTGTTCTTCGCTCATATAACTTTTTAGATGAAATAACAGCTTATTCTTAACTGATAACTGTTAACTGATAACTGATAACTGATAACTGATTCGTCAAGTGAGAGGTAGTTTTTGGGTGGGAAGCGGGTAGCCGTTGATGATTCCAGCAGAAAGACGTTGATGTTGATAATACCTTTTAGCTGCCATAGCCACACCAAGGAAGCCCCACATAACGACACCACCAAGCGAAATCATCAAGCTACTAAAAACTAACTGGAAGACGATCGCAAGACTAATCGAACGGGCAGCATTGGCAAACGGATCGCTGCGAGCTTCAGAAGTTTGGTATACGTCATACAACAGCAGCAATAATCCTCCCAAATAAGGGAGACCTCCAAACCAACCGAGAGCGAAAAACGTATCTAGGATGCCGCTGTCAAGAACAATTTGTATGAGTTTGCCGTCTTTATCAACAACCCACGTACCGCCGATCCCGTTGCCTAAAACATTAGAAAGTGCTATACCAATGTTTCTATCGTAATTTGCTGTACGGTCTTGATAGCTTTGGTCATTCTCTAGATTTGAAATAGTTCCAAACCGCTCGCTGACCATACTGCCGAATGGCTCAATTGTCACGAGTGGCACAACACATGTTGCCATGATCAGGATGGTCAATATTAAGCGCATCTGTAGCTTTGGTTTGAGATTAGTGAGCAAGCTGAGCAATCCCACCACCCAGCCTCCCCAAGCTCCGCGTGCCATACTTAGTAAGAATGCTAAGTAGCCCGCTACAGAAGCAGGGATACGCAATGGATTTTTGCTACTAAATAACAACAATAGCCCCGCCATCATACTCACTGCAAATGGTCCGGGCGAGTGCATCGTACTCCACACCCGCATCTGCATTGGTGCAGGTTGTCCAAAGCTTGTCAATTTTGTTTGGGTTAACCAATACCTATCCCACTCCGGTGCTATGAGGTATTGCACTACCCCATAAAGACCTGTTAAGAGTACAGACCAAACAAATACAGTCTCCATGTTTTTGCGATATTGTGGATAGTATCGCCAGTTAACAAGTATGTGGAACCCAAAAAATAGGGGAGAAATCCAGTCCAGCATTGTACGGAAGACGACAAGTGGTTGGTAGTTAACGCTCCCTATCAAAAAGCCGTACAATACAGCAAAAATCGCCATGACAAACGGTAAGCCGCCCATGCGCGATGCTTTGGGTAGGTAGCGGAAGAATGTAGCAGCAGTAATCAGTGTTACTAAGAACGGCGCGAGTAAGATTGGACTTGGCTCTACCCAACCGCTCCTAAAATCTATAAGACGGCGGATCAGCGCAATCAGAAACCATATCCACCAGGTGTAACCAATGTAAAGCACCGGATATCGCACATAGAGGAACACCCCTACCAAAAAAGACCCTGCTGGAAATGCTAGACGCAGTATACCTCCAGCACCTGCCACATAGCAGGCGAGAGTAAACAGTATGAGCGCACCGATCGCTAGCCAAGCTAGAGTTGTTGGTTGTTCTTTTTCTGATAATTCTGGCGTCGGAACTTGATGAAATTGCCTGTAGGTCACTCAGCCTCTCCCTGTCTAACAGTCGTGGTTTTTTCAAATTATCTATCAATGCTATGAAGGCTTGTCCATCTGGAAGCAGTTGTCAGGTGTAGAAAGCACTCTACTACCCATTTTTGATGCTTGATGATGAGTTTTGTTCCAAGTACGGAAGCCTTGCCAACGTCCTTGCATCGAAGCCAACCACTTTTGTCTGGCTAAAGTTCCTTCACTTTTGTGCAACCGCCACCACTGTAGCAAACCTAACGCCTCTCGTGTGCCGACGAATATTCCCCAGAATGCAAACACAAGCTTTTGTAAAAAGGAGAAGTGTTCCAGTAAAGCTAAAGTTTCGTTGTGGACTGCATTGGTAAACGCGATATTATTAAATTTCTGGCGTTGGTCTTCGTCGAAACGCTGTGCTGGATAGTGATTGACTGCTACCTCTGGGTCATAAATAAGCTTCCATCCAGCCCGTTTTAAGGTGAGACAGAATGCTAATTCAAAGTGTACCTGCGCCCCAGTGCCTTGCATCCGTTCATCAAAGCGCAATCCTGCGATCGCACTGGTACGAAAACTCATATTTACGCCCTTAAGAACATCGACCTCACGAGGTTGTCCCACTCCTAGGTGATGGTTGCCAATCACTCGCCCAAACCACTGCAATTGACCGACGATCTCCCGGGAGTCATCGAGTAATTGGTTTCCCTGGTGAACCCAATCACGTCCCCCAACTCCGCCAATGCTGTCATCTGATAGAAAATATGCACTGATCCGTTCTAACCAATTTGGGTAGGGTGCGGCATCATCGTCAGTAATTGAAACTGTATCGCCTTCAACCACTTCCAATCCAGCGTTCATAGCTGCAACTACCCCCCCAACGGTGACTTTTACAGTCTGTAGTGGCAGTTTACAGTCTTTGAATTCTTCGAGGAATTGCCAAGTTTCGGTGTCCGTATCCCTTACTGTCACTATCACCTGATATGGTGGTTTAGTTTGCGCTTGTAGCGCCAGAAGGCAGCGTAATAGGTCTTGAGGACGGCGATAAGTTGGTATGAGAACGGTGTTCCTCATTCTTGCTTAACTCCTCAAATAAATCCATATAGGTTTGTGCCATGATACTCCAGCTATGCTGCTCGGCAACAGCACGAGCAGCTTTTCCCATCTGCTGCATTCGGGTGCGATCGCTCATCATTGATGATAGTGCATCTGCCAAGGCATCGGTGTCGTCCGAGTCTGGTAAAACAACTCCGCATTCTGGTGTTACCAATTCTGCACCTCCTGTTGCTGTTGCAGTAATTACGGGAAGTCCAGAGGCGAGGGCTTCCAACAGCACCAGAGTACAAGCTTCATAACGAGAGGGAAACACAAATAAATCCACCGCCCGCATCAGCTGGGCTATATCACGCCGATACCCCAAAAAATGCACTCGCTGATTCAATCCTAAGGATTCTGCCATCGCTGGGAAGGGGCTACCTTCAGTACTTCCCACAACCGCTAGATGTAAATCAGGCACTTTCACCAAGGCACGCAGCACGGTATCTAAGTTTTTTCTGGGGGTGCGGATGTCTCCTGCAAACAGCGCCAAAGTCACATTTTCAGGTAAACCTAGTGTTTGGCGACAAGCGACACCTGGAGAAAACTCTTCTAAATCGACTCCATTGACAATCACCTGAATTTGAGATCGCCCTACGCCAATGCTTTCCAATTCTTGGGCGACTTTCTGGGAGACCGCGACAATAACTTGTGCTTTTTGGAAGGCTCGTTTTTCCCAAAAAGCATTCACGCCTGTATACAGCCACTGATAAAAACCATACAAATCTCGGCGGATGCGAGAAATGTGGGCGGGCGATCGCAGCCAAGAACTGTGGACAAAATGTACAGCATTCACATCAGATGCTGCTTTTGTAATTGCTCCGTTAACTTTGACCAAATCAACTTGGGAGCGATTTTTCCGCAACCAATCTGCACTTTTTTGCGAAAATATGAAATTCCGCAAAAATTCGGTTGGTAAACTGTTAACTGGAATAGAAACCCACTCTACTTGGCTACTTTGTTGCAATTCTGGTGCTATTTCACTTGCCAATAAGGTAAGGTGATGACCTCGGCGAATTGCTTCTTTCGCAACCTCATAATTCACTCGTCCCTGTCCATCACCCTTTTTTACCTTATGGGTAACAATACATAGTTTCACGCATCACCTTCCTTTTCTTTTGAGTTTATTGAGCACTTAAATGTTATGTTCTTTGTTGCGCTTTCTACTTTGATTATTTCATTCATACTTTGAGCAATTTATTGACTAGTGGTCGTGGGGTGAAACTCAAAGTCAATGCTGCTATAGTTCTTAAATTAAACTTTTGTTCCCAAAGCGCTCGCCAAAGATAAGGACGTGCTTGAGCTTGAATTGTTTCTTGAGAACGCAGGTAACCTAGAGCTAAAGTTGTATGAGCCTCTAACCATTTCTGCTTGAAATACGGCTTATAGTTCTTAAGGTTTTCATCTGCCATAAACTTTTCGTAGCAAAATATTTCCGCTTCCCCTTTGCGGATTTTTGCCTGAGCATCTCCACCACCACTGAGATTTGTATCTGTTTGCTCATGGGCGCGATACCGTGTCAATCTTTCTGGATGATAGTAAGCTCCATGACCGGAACGAGAACATAGGTATGCTAAATATAAATCCCACATACCACCTACTTCTGGTGGAATACTATCCCAGTCAACAAACTCGTTGCGAATGACACAAGCTGCTGCGGTGGGTATAGACTTATGTACTACGGCAATTTCATAAAAAGGTTGATGAACTCCTTTGTTTAGGGAGTTACGTTTGTAAGCCTTTGTATATTCATCTGAAGATAAATAATTTATTTTACCTTGTGCATCTATAACGTATTGGTCACAAAAAGCTAAAATAACATCTGGATTTTCTTCCAATGGTGGAACAAGTTTTTCTAAAAAATCCTCGTTCCATATATCATCATCATGCAGACTGGCAACGTATTTGCCCTGTGCCATCTTAAAGGCGTTCATCTGATTGGCAAACATCCCGACATTTTCTTCATGTCTGAAAAATCGGATGCGTGAATCACCAAAAGATTCAACTACCTCTCGGGGGCTTTTTGGTCTGATGCATGAATCACCAAAAGATTCAACTTCCTTTTGGGAACTTTCTGGACTGCAATTATCTGAAACAATAATTTCAATATTTTGATAAGTTTGTTTAACAGCACTATCAATTGCTTGCTTGAGATACTCTGGTCTGTTATAAGTTGGGATTATAACGCTCACTAAAGGCTCTTGTGAGCTATTACTGTGTAACATATCTAAAAAATCCTTTAATTTTATAATAGAAATAGTGTCCAATCTATGGTTGGAGACAGAAACAGCCTAATTGGCTTGATAATATTATCTAACTAAATGTTTTCAAAGGGAAAATTTAGATATTGTGTTTTCATAAATTTTTTGTAAATGTTTGACGTGGATATCCATTGTGAATTCTTGCAGAAACAAAGCATAACCTTGTTCGCCCATGTGTCGGCATTTTTCATAATCACTAGACAAATCAGTAATCGCTTCAGCCAGCATCTTAATATCATTGGCTGGCGCAAGAATACCTGTTTCCCCATCTCGTAAATATTCTGGGATGCCTCCGACTGCGGCAGCAATGACAGGTCGATAGTGAGTATAAGCTTCCAGAGTAACAAGACCAGCCGGTTCAGGCCAGATACTGGGGAAGATAACAGCAAAACACTGTTCGTAAAGTTGATTTAATTTCTCGCTATTACACCAGCCATGCCAAGTGATACGGTTGTTTATCCCTAGCTTATGAGCTAACTGTTCCAATCGGGGTTGATCCCAACCCTCACCTGCAATATCAAGTTGAATTTGCGGATCTGTATGTACTAAGGTTTTAAGCAGCCATTCCAGTCCTTTATCAGGAACGATTCGCCCAACAAATAAAATTCGATGATTCTTGTGTGTTTCTAAACTCAAAGGTGCAGTCACCATTTGCGGTGCGGAAATACCACAGCGTAGCGTTACAGCTTGTTGAGGTGGTAAACCGTTTTTAATCAACTGACTCCTCACGTAATCACTATTGGCAATAAAAGTCGCTTTAAGATTTTTTATAAACTTGCTGAGATGATTAGTTCCTAGTAATTCCTCTATCACTCTTGCTGGTTTGCGGCTACCACAGCCATCTACAAGTTTGCCCCAGAGACATCCTAAATAAGAGAGATTACGATCACAAATGACGCCCTGTCCTGGTAGATATTTTGTGCCACTAGCACAGTAAAGTGAGTGATTGTGAACGGTAAAGACAGTGGGACATTCTCCTTTAATTTGCAATAGTAAGTCTGGGCTATGAATGTGGAGCAATTTGAACTGACTCTGGTCAAGTTCTTTGAGAGATTTAATAACAAAGTCACTCACACCAGGTTGCCGAGATTGAATCAAAGAAGTGAGATAAGTTTCAGCTCCTCCGTTCCCATTTACTCTAAAGCTAGAGCAGTGATACATCAAGTTATGATCAAACTGGGGCTGCTGCAAGTTTTCCGCTCTTACCTCCGCATCAGTTATTAAGTTTGGCATGGCTCCTCCACCTTATTTTCCAAAGTTCATGAGTAGATTTTTCTTGAGAAAACAAATTCTCAATTTGCTAAGACTGGACTTGTGCATCTTTGTTCTAGATGCGGTTTTTATAGCTGTTGAGAGACTAGAGCAAGCGATTGCCATGCGCGGGCACTGGCACCTTTGCGATCGCTCTTTGGTGTGCTTAGTGGAAGGGTTATCCACCACAATCAATTTACAAGATAAGTATTGCTGTCTGTTCACCAGCGCCAAAGATTTTAAGGTTTGACGCAGATTTTCTACACGGTTGCAGGTGCGCTCATCGTTATCAATCTTTAATTGAGTTGATGCTGCATCTGGTGATATTTCCAAAGCTTGCCCTTAAGATCAAGCAACTCTTGATAGCCGCCCTGTTCTACAATCTGTCCCTGTTCGAGTACGACAACTTTATCTGCTCGGACTATTGTCGATAGGCGGTGGGCGATCACAACCACCGTTCGTCCTACAGAAAGCTTTTCTATAGACTCTTGAATAAGTCGTTCTGACACAGTATCAAGAGCACTTGTTGCTTCATCCAAAATCAAAATTTCCGGATCTCGCAGCAAAGCGCGAGCAATTGCAATTCGCTGACGCTGACCACCAGAAAGTCTTACACCTCTATCTCCAAGTTGAGTGTCGAAACCTTCGGGCATTTCTTGGACAAATTCCAAAGCATTCGCGAGTCGAGCTGCTGCGTAAATTTCCTCATCTGTTGCTCCTTCCGATCCATAGGCAATATTATTACGGACAGAAGTGTTGAAAATAAAGGTATCTTGGCTGACAACGGCAATCTTCCGGCGCAGCGAGTGGATTTCAATATCCCGCAAATCAACGCCATCAATAAAAACATGACCTTGTGTTGGATCGTGAAATCGCGGAATCAAATCCGCCAATGTTGTTTTACCAGCCCCTGAAGCACCCACTAGTGCTGTCATTCTGCCTCGTTCAATCATCAGCGTGATGTTACTAAGTACTAAATTTTCGCTGTCGTAGCCAAAATCAACAGACACGAAGTCGATTGAACGTTTTAAGCCAGGAAATTCGATATGTCCGTTGCGGAAATACTGTTTTTCATCAATATCCAAAAGTTTTTTAACGACTTCCGACGAGCCGTACATTGTACTGATATGCGTCGCGACACCATTAATATCTTGAATAATTGGCACGAAACGAAAGAGAACGAAGAAAAACGTTAATAGAGAAGCTACTTGTAGTGAGCCGTTAGTTACCAAACCCGTATATGCCAGAACAATCATTCCCACGAGTATTGTGGTCGCTAACGCCTCGGCAAATGGCTTGACAATCATCCATACCAAGGCAATTTTCTTGGAAGCACTGACCAGATTCAAGCTGGCATTATAATAACGTTGACGTTCAAAATCTTCAGTGGAAAATGCGTGAACTGTACGAATTCCATTGATGAATTCTATGGCGATTGAAGTAAATCTATTGCTGGCTTTTGATACTTCAAAGCTCGCCTCCCGCACGCGACCATTCAATGTAGATAACCCTACGGCTAACAAAGTGAAAAGCATCAATGAAATGACAGATAGCTGCCAAGATATCAAGAACATTGATAGTAGGTAAACTACAGCGTTTATTGTTCTTGAAAATAAGAAAGCTGCATCGCCAAAAGCTTGTTTAAGCTTTTCTATTTCCGTCGTTAAAGTATTTATCAGTTCGCCAGATTTAGTATTGCTAAAATAACTAATTTTGACAGATTGTAGTTTTTCAAATATTTGTTTACGCAGCCTATCAATTAAAGTAAGCTGAGTGATTTCGGTGTAAAGTTGTGCTACATAATTTAAGCCGGAACGTATCCAAGTGCTAATTAAAATCAATAACGAGACGCGATACAGCCGACTGGTAGGAGATGCGTTCACTCCCAAAAACACAGTATCAACCCAGCCAATTCCGGTATGAAATGGTTGGGTGTTGGCATCACTAGTTAAGCTTTGCAGAAGAGAAAGCAAAAGACTAACATTAAAGCCCTCAAAAATTGCCGCCAGCAATGAAAACATCAATGCCATAACGGTAATTCGCGGAAAGTGTTTAAATTCTCGCAGTATCAGGTAGTTGTTCTGCCAGAACTTAGTAGTCTTTACTAAATTCTTAAGCAGATTTTGGACTGGTTTGGAAATTTTTAGCTGCATGGTCAATATTGAACTATAGTTTTCCAGAGAAGATAGAGCGCTCCAAGTGCTATGTCTTACGAAAAGCCGCAACGCGTTTACGTGCGGCAAATGAGCTCACTACTGTACAAAGCACTAGTTGCTATTTTGTCAGAATCAAGAAGAGCGAGAGTCACTTTGCAAGGCTTGAACCTGTGTAAGTATCACTAGCATATGGTAAGGATCGGGCGTTCAAGCCATGAGGTAACGAACAAATCACAAAGTGGGACTATCCAAATGTAATAAGTTCGACTCTGCCTCAACTTCCCATGACCCCATGATTCCTGGTAATCTATTGAGATTTCGTTGTGCTTCTGGACTCAGCCGTACTGCATCTTCCAAAGTCCAGCAACGAGATCCTGTCAAACTCATTTCACCACGCAGCACATTCAACAATTGGGGTAGATTATCCAGTCCGTACTTACGCATCCAAAGTCCTAGAGTTGTCAGATTCTGCTCATCTTCCCCATCGCATAAACCGCTTTGATATGCGATCGCGAAGCCCCCGTTCTGCGCCATCGTCCTCTGGGCGGCTCCGTTTGCGAGCATCGCCGAAGGCACTATACTCCGCGCGATTGGCAAAGCCCCACCGTAGGCGATCGCATCCCCACTGACTTTCTGGCTGACTGTCGTTGTGCGAAACTTAAAAACCTTGAACAGTTTACCCCGTTCTCCAATATGCCATTGGCAAGAAAAAAGTGATCCTGGTTCTGGGGAGGAAACGCGCATTAACAAAACTAATCCCAGCATGATTGGGCTGACAGCAAGCAGAAAAACCAACGCTGTGAGCCACTCAGTGAGCCGCTTTAACCACCATAATACTGAGCCAACTGGTTTCGGCTGTTTATCGCTAGAAGGTATGCGTAGGAATATAGGCTTGCCGGCTGCAAGGCACGCATCTGCCCAAAATCTCAACCTTGCTTCACCGAGTTTTGGATCTATGCGTACCAAATTTACTGGAGAACGCTTTAAACACTCCACTAACAATCCGTTTTTATCCAGTGGAGGCATATACGGCTGTTTCGCTACTGCAGAAGGCATAACCAGCAACTGATCTCGTCGCCATTGAAGTGTGCAGTACTGTGAGGGATTATCTTGTTGTTGCTGCTTCACAGTATAGGAATTCTGTAATGTTGGTTTTATTGAGGTTGTCATATGTATTTACACTTATAGTACAGTAGATCGCCAACCTGATATCGAAAGCTATTAAAGCCAAATAGCCCGACCTGTATCTTAGTCTTCACTCCAAACCTGGAGGTCAGTGAGTGGAAAAAATGATAGTACAGCTATCCCTCATAGATATTGCACATCTTCGGAGAATTTATCTTTATAAAAGATGTACAAGATACAAAAATAGTAGCCTTTAGATAAATCTAAGAAACTTCTCTCTTGTATTGTTTAAGGGGTATTTAATATCTAGGATATAAGACGGCGTAGGAATAACGGTTACGTAAATAGATTCTTTATTTACTCTTTAAACATTTTGTGCCTTTTTCCGGCAATTATTAAGCTATTATGAATAACATCGGTTGTAGAACTACGTAATAACCCTTTTGCTGATCATCCCATGTGATTTTAACACAATCAGATGATTGCACTTAAAAAAGGCTTTATTATCAAAAGTAATAAAATTACACAAATTCAATAATATTTGTGGCACAAACTTTATACACTTATCTAAATTTAAGTTTAGATAATTCTAACCAGGAAGAGAATTATTGTTGAGATAACACGAAATTTATAGCGTTTGATTCAGTATGTTTCTTCTATCCCTCACTGTCATTTCCCTGCTATATAGAATGGCTAAAAGCTAAAATAACAGCCGTGTGTATCTATAGCGCAACTCAATTGAATGAAGTACAAATTTATCTGTGTTCCATGAGTGTCCATCTGTGGTTCTTATTTCCTGATGTATTGCACTCAACCCCCGAACCGCTATATTTTTTACCTACATAAGAAAAGATGATACCTAGAAAGAAATAATTATGTTATTTATGGTACGCTAACTTACTACATTAGTGAAAGCCAATCGTAATTGTGACTATTTTTTTGTCATAAACCATGACTCACTCGTTAGACAGTGCCTTATGAAAACCCTGAATCAAACTGGTTCACCGTCGCAATTTCGGCTTGGGTGCCACTATCGCTTTTGTACTCTTTATTTGTAAGAAAGGGCCGAAATTGCGAAAACGTGAGCGCTTTATGGTAAGTTTTCTGATAGATTTCCACAGTTTTACCTAGATTTTATCAAGGGACAGCTAGCTTCCCTAGTGCGCTTTCATTCTTAGATCTTTTGCAATGATTTATCAGACAAGCCAAGACTTGGGAGATGGGGAGACAAGGAAGCAAATTCTCCCTTGTGGTCCTTGTGGTCCTTGTGGTCCTTGTGGTCCTTGTGGTCCTTGTCTTGCTTCATTGATGGACATGTTATCAATTACGAATTATGCTGACACTCTTGCCCCTATAAAAAAATACGGCTTATGCCAACGCTGAGGGGCATATACCGCATTGAGGATTGCATTTTTGTTGTTTATTGACACTCCCACGCCGTTTATGCGATGGGATTTTTGGGCTGAGGAAAGGCATTAGTCACCTTTGGTCTTACAGAGCATTACTGCGTCGTTGCAGACGCCTCCTCCCTATACCCAGGGCAAATGCATCTTGTCATTAACAAGACTCTGTTCTCAATAGAGCCTGAAATAATCGCATTAAGCAATGCTTACTAACATCATCTTGAGTTCTATTTCTGACTTAAGTTTTATAAGTAAGCACAATGCCGGAGAGCGAGAAATCTGATTTTATCGTTTTTTACATAAATCAGAGTTTTCGTCAAGTACCTAGACACCAAATTTAGATGCGTTTGCCCTGTCCCTATACCTTTGTACCCTTTATTTCTCCATAGCTTGTTGCAGTGCAAAGCGGTGTTGCTGTGCATATGGAACGTATGTACTAGTAGAGTTTGATACCCCATTTGCCACAACTCCTAGTAAGTTTAACCTGCTCAGCATGGCTGTCGCTTGCGTAAGTTGGGTTCTAGTCACCCTACCAATGCTGGCTACCATAACCACGCCACGACACGATGATGCCGTAAGCATAGCATCCACTAAGCCAAGAACTGGAGTGCCATCTATAAGTACCAAGTCATAGTTCTCCTCAAATGTTGCCATGAGTTGCTGCATCCGAGGGGAACTCAACAGATTAGCTGGGTCAGCAGGCGTTGGTCCAGCGGTTAAAATATCGATGTAAGATGAGCCTGAGGACTGGATACTAATTTGGTTGGGTATAGAGACGTCACTTGTTAGTAAAGTAGAAAGCCCCTGTTCGTTGGGAAGATTGAGTTGTTTGTGTAAACTGGGATCGCGTAAGTTGGCATCAATCAGCAGTACCCGTTTATGTAAACGAGCAGCACTCATTGCTAGACCCAATGCTAGAGCTGATTTCCCCTCATCTGATAAAGCTGAGGTAATCATCAAAGATTTGAACGAAGAAACAGAGTTCAAAAGTTCAATGTTTTTATAAATTAGATCTAGCGATTCCCAACGTGGTGGAGATTGCAATACCTGAATTGTCCAAGGAGCAGGGACTTGTGGCTTCCCTAAAGGTAACTTAATAACTGATTCTCTATTTTTAGCAGGTGGCAACTTGGGAGTTGTTCCCAATATCGGTAGGGCAACCTGCTTCTCCAACTCAGCTGTGGTGTGAACTGAATCATCCGCCGCTTCACGGACAAAGGCAGCAATACCTCCCAACATCAACCCAACTACCGCACCCAGCATCAGGTTCTGCTGCAGGTTTGGACCTAACTGTGCACCGGGTTGGGGTTCTTCCACAACTTCCCAGTTAAATCCTCCCTTGGCAATTTCTTGTCGCAATTGCTGTTCTGCTTTCAAAAGCTCCTGCAATCTTTCGCGGCTAAGTTGTATCTGGGGCTGTAAGCTACCATAGCGAGCTAAAATCGCGGGAAATTTTGTGAGTTCCTCACGTAGTTGTTGCTCTTTCTTCGCCAGAACTTGGTCTTTAGCGCTTAAAGACACGATTGTGGTTTGTGTGTCCACCAATTTCGCAGCGAGGTTGAGGTCAATTGCGCTCTTCTGTCCTTTTTGTAAGAGAGACGGTGCTTGGCTACTAGATGGAGCAGACTCTCCCCCTAAGGTTCGTTTTTGCTCTTGCTGCAATAATGCTTTTTGGCTTTGAAGTTGATCTACCAACTTCTGCACGTTCGGAGCCTCGTCTGTAAAGCGCAAGCGTTCTTGTGCTAAAGATAGTTCTGTTTTTTGGTATTCGTTCAGTAATGCTTGGTAGCGACTAGACTGGCTCAGACGAGCTTCGACGAGGGCATTCTGTGGAGTACTTTGAAGTTGTTCTTGTAATTTTTTATACGTAGCAGACGCTTCTTGATACAGAGAACGAGTTGTGCCGCGCTCTTGCTCAATCCTGGTCAATTCGTCCTGTTTGGCTTTCGCCTGTGTCTCTGGATCTATTAATTTCTGAGATGTGCGAAACCTTTGCAAGTTAGTCTCAGCCTTTCTCACTTCATCGCTTACTTTCTTTAACTGAGCGCTGATAATTTTCAGACCATCTTTTAAGCGCTTGTCCTGCTGTTCGATGTTGTATTCTAGATAAACTTTTTGAATTGCATCCAAAACTTCATGTGTTTTAATTGGATCTTTATCGGTATATTGCACCTCAAATATTTTAGTAGCAACATTATCTTCCTTATTTTTGATTTGACTTAAAACTAAAGCGCTTTTCAACTGACCTACGGTCATGTCTGGATACTGGGGCTTGAGTTGATTAACTGCTTTTTGAAGCAGACCAGAACTTTGCATTAAGCTCAGTTGGGTTGCAGCGTCTACTTGAACAGTAGGGTCGGTAAATTGACTGTCTACACCACTACCACCTTCTTTCCTTCCTTGATAGTTAGGTTCTACCAACAGCTGCATTGAGCTTCTGTAGGTAGCAGGTGTCCTTTTTGTCATCACACCTGCTACTGCAATACAAGCCACAAACGCTGCTAAAAACCAAGGAAATCTACGTATTAAAACCGCAAACAGTTGTCCGTAACCCTGTTCTGACTCAGTAACTGGATTCACATATGGACTTAGGCTGCTCTGAACCACCTTTACTATCCCTCAGCTAACAAATTAATTGAATAATGTATTTACGGTACAAGCTTGTTCAATAACTTGCTCGACCTTATTAAAGAAAGCCTCCTCTGAAAAGTTGGCTACAGCATGATTACGAATGTTTTCGTAATCCCAATAGATTTCCCTGCCTTCTAGTAGTGCAGCTTGCAGTGATTCGGGTGTTTGCCTCTTAAAAAAGACCCCTGTTTTACCAGGTATCTGGGTATCTAACACCCCACCTGCTCCAAAAGCAATAACAGGTGTTCCACTGGCATTTGCCTCTACAGGAACTAATCCATAATCTTCTAGGGCAGCAACTATAACAGAGTTGGCTTTAGAAAACAACTGAGTGCGTTGTGTATCAGTTACGTGTCCTAAAAACTCAATATTGCCTAATGCTTTGGACTTTAATCTCTCTTTTTCTGGACCATTTCCTGATATCAGTAACCGCCATCCCAGCCAGTTAAAAGCTTCGACTATTATATCAAGACGCTTGTAGCTGATCATCCGAGCTGAGGCAAGATAAAAGTCTTCTTTTGTATCTGAAAAAACAAATTTACTCGTGTCTATAGGATAGTTAATAACAATGGCTTTTTTGCCGTAGGTATTTTGAATACGACGAGCGACAATGCTGGAGTTAGCAATGTAAAGGTCAGGTTCCTGTGCACAGGCAAGGTCTACCTTTCTCATCACTTGAAAGACTTGTTCGATTAATGGAGCAAAATATCGATAGTCTCCGTACTCCCGTAAATAAGTTTCTGTATCCCACAAAAAACGGGTAACATTATGGCAAAAGCAGATGTGGCGTGCGTCTCGGTTCTTTCGCACTGCTTTGGCAAAGCTGGTGCTACTGCTGATAATGAGGTCGTATTCTTGCAAATCTAAGGCGCGAAAGGCTGGAAAATAGAAAGGAGCCATCAACCGGAAATACTTTGCTGCTCTGGGAATATTTTGCAGAAAAGTTGTCTTAACAATACGCTCTCCTAAATCAATGGTTTGTTCAGGATCGTATAAGGAAGTAAAAACGTCTGCTTCGGGGTAGCGCTTGCAGAGCAATTCAAAAACGCGCTCTGCCCCTCCTTTTTGGGTTAAATAATCATGCACTAAGGCAATTTTCATATATTTTTTGTGGATTTACTTTATACAATTATCTACAAATGATAGGTTGGCTCTGAACACTGCACCCACAGCTAAGAGATTATTTTCCAAATCTGATTTATGACCCTATTTGTTTCCAAGATACTAAAAGGTTATTTTTATAATATTAATTTTTCATAAATATTTCGTAAGGATAGTAGCTGGTTTTTGGCTGACTGTGAGTGGTTTGCTTTTTACTCGTAAAATCCAGTGACCAACTTTACTATTGAGTTCTTGAACTTGAAAGTTGACACGTAAGCTAAGTTGTTCTAATAATGGAATCTTAGGCATGAATCAATACCTGGTTTTTATGAGAATGATTTTTCAGAATTTTTTCTATAGTATTTCTATAAGTTTCTGCAAACTTTTCTTTGGTATGATTTTCTCTGGCAACTTCCCAAGCTCTTCTTGCCATCTGTTTTAACTCTTGTTTAGGCAGAGTGGAAATTTTTTGGACTTCTTGCTTAATTTCTTGTATCGAACTGTCTTTTAGGATGACACCGTAATCTTTTTCCACATCTACACTAGCTTCATAGCTAACAATTGGTATTAACCCTGCATGCATACAATTAATTACGCTGCCACCACCACCTTCAGAACAGGAAGGATAGACAATGCCAACGCAGTTGTTAAGGATATTTCTAAACTTCTGACTGTTTATATCAATCCATCCTATAGTGTCAATATTAGGGGTTTGATAAAGTTCCTTATAAAAAGCTTTTACAAAATCTTGTTCTTTACTTATTGGTCCGCAAATAGTTAAATGGCAATCAGGCATTTGAGCAAAGGCTTCCAATACTAAGTCTAATCCCTTGTGAACTAGACCGCCACTACCAAACCAGAGAAAATTCTTGCGGCAAGCGTCAAAATTTTTTTCTTCTGACCATGAATAAACTACTTGTGTAGAAATGGGAACGCGGTAAAGCGGTTTTTTTGCATATTTCAGGGTACTCATGGTAAACTCATTCCCCAGAACTGTGGCACAATCGGCGTGTTCTAGAGCTTGATTAGGTGGTTCAAATCTCCGAGGACCCAGAGTTATGCCTCGCCTTTGCTGTAGTGCTAACAGTCTGTTGGCTTCTGCTGCATTATGGAATAAAAGATGAGCGGTGTCAGCATGGAATATTTTTACACAATCTTTATTGAGGAATGGTGCACACCTTTGCAGGTTGGAACGAGTTTCTATAAAGAATGCATATTCTTTTTGAGGTAAGAATATATCGTTGTTATATTGGATAACATCAACACAGTAGCCTATGTCCAAGAAAGTTTGTGCCATTTGGTAACATTCCCAAAAATGGGTGTGGGAATTCCGAATAGGTTCGCCAGGTTTTAAAAGAAATGGTTCAACAACGTATGAGATCAGTACGTTACCAATGGCTGGCTTATCTGGCTGGAGTGAAACCTTCCGGCGGATTTGTTGACGGATTTGAATTTTGTGTGTTAGGCGATTAACGATATTGACTGTACGCTGAGCTAATTTAGTTGGCATAAATATACTGAGTTGGAAGAGTAGTGAACCATTGTTAATGCTTGGGATGCCATCAACTTGTCGAAATAAGAATCTCATAACCTTTGCATAACTTTTGCGTCAAATAAGAGATTCTTTACTACTCAACCTATGGCTTTTTTGCTACCAAAGTCAACACCATAACATCAAGTATGGGTTGACTTCGGTTAACCTAGTTATCTAAACTGCTGCCAAGGTTTTTGATTGAGCGAAATAAGCGTTCTGCTCAGATCGCAGTTTGTCGCACAGTCTACCTTCAGGCAGTTCTACGTCGTCATAGGTGAGGACTTGGTCTTTTGGAATATCTCGCTTGAGGCGACATCCTTCCGCTAAACCAATCGGCAAGAGGTTTTGCTCTTGGACAATGTTGGAATTTTCGCATTGTCCGTAGGTCATGTAATAACCAATACCATCTAGGGTTTCGCCAGCTTTTAGGTCGATTTTGGCGGTAGTGACAACATCTACTAAGGGACCTCCTAAAGGACTTAAGACGTAATCTTGGAAGAGGACAGCGCGAGCAACAGACAATGGCACCTCAAAGTGACAGAGGTGGTAAGGAGTATAAAAGCTGTAGAGCGGTCCTTCACCTAACTTGTACAGGTTGAGGTAGTGTTGTTGCTTTGGATCGTCGTGAGTTCCAAATACAAATACCCCTGGACCTGGTTTTGCGCCAACTACGTAATCAACGATGCCGCCCAGTTCTTTGAGTTGTTCGACATCATACATTTTGGTCATTTCATCGACATGACCGTTAAAGTCGTATCCCAGCATTCCCCGTTTGGCAACTGTCATACCTGTAGCATTGGCAACGATCGCCTGCTCAAAGGAGATTTTTGTGCCATCGGCAAAGCTGGTGACCATGTGAGCTTTTTGACCCCAACGTTTGGCAAATGCTTCCTGTGTGGTGGGATTGCGATAGGGATCTTGTAAGCCTTTGATGTTACCACACAACAACGGAGTTAAGCCGATACTTTTTACAAAACGATAAAGGTTCAATTGCACCCCTGGCTGATCGCCATCGCAAGCGGTCAGGATGACTCCTGCTTTGTCGGCGTAAACTTTGAGAATCGGACCGATGGTACCATCGAGTTCCGCGTTCATCATGATGACATGCTTGTGATGAGCGATCGCCTCAAGCACGACATGAGCGCCAAATTCTACCGCACCTGTGACTTCAATCAGTGCATCGATACCTTCGGCACGGCACAGTAACATTGCATCTTCAGTGACTGCGTACTGATTGTGGGCGATCGCGTCTTCTAATTCAGCGACGGTAGAAACGACTTTGTAATCTTCAATCCCTGCTTCCGAATATGCTCGCTTGGCTGCATCAACACTCCGGTTGGAGATAGCAACTAACTCCATACCAGGCACGGAATTTTTAATTTGATTGGCAATTCCCCGTCCCATAAAGCCAGCACCAATCATTCCAACTTTGATGGGGTTACCTGCTTCGGCGCGGGCTTGTAAGGCGCGATCTACAATAATCATTTGGTGAAACTCCTGTGTTGATATTTGCTTGTTAGTTGTTAGTCGTGAATTATTAGTAGTTTGCCCACTGATCACTAAGAATTAAACATTTCCCCCAACGGTCATCATTGTCATCAAAGGCCAATTTTGATCTTTTTCGGAAATTTCAGTCACTTCCACAGGCCATTGAATATTGAAAAATGGGTCATTATAGCGTAATCCCCGCTCATATCCTGGTGTATAAAACTCACCAACCTGATACACAACTTCTGCCCCATCTGTGAGTGCTTGATAGCCGTGAGCGAACATCTCTGGAACATAGAAGGCGCGACGGTTTTCTGCTGTTAATTCCACACCGACATGTTGAAGATAAGTAGGAGATTCAGGACGCATATCAATAATCACGTCATAGATAGCGCCTTGGGTACAGCGAATTAATTTCGTTTCTGCTGCTGGCGGAATTTGATAATGCATTCCCCGCAGGGTTCCTTTTTTGTGGTTAAAAGACAGATTGCATTGGGCAACCGTTGGCTTTAAACCATGCGCCTCAAATTCTTGAGCGCAGAAGGTACGGGCAAAGAAACCACGATGGTCGTGCTTCTCTTCTAGGTCAATGATGTACGCGCCTTTAAGTTCGGTTTCGGTAAAAATCATGGGGAAACTCTCTTTGAATTATGACTACACAGTGGCACTAGGTAATTCCTGATTTACCTTCGTGTTGTTTGCGCCTACCTCTTGGGTAGGCGCAAACAACACGAAGAAATTCTAAGGGCGGGACAAGCACACTATCTAAGAACTCTCACTGAATCAAGTTCTTGAGATAAATCTGGTTTGGCAAAAGTATCATCCCAGTACTGGGTGCAAAGCTCTGGTCGTTTCGGTGGGTTTGCAGTGTAAACAAAAAACAGTGCTGACCTTTCTTCTGTCCTTAGGGTTCCGTGGTGTAAAGCAGTTTTTGGATCTGTAAAAATGACTGTACCTGCAGGTCCGGGACATGATTTCCATTTGTGTTCTGGGATGACTTCTTTAAGCTGTTCATCAGTGATACCTATGTAGCCTGAGCGCCAAAGCTTGTAGTAAATCCGATAATAATTTAAGGTGGACAAGGAGGTCAAAGATAAGGGAACATATTCAAAAGGACCGTGTTTCTCTTCTACGTCGGTCAAATAAATAATTATTTTGACCATCCGGCGGTCTTCTGAGTCTTTATGCCATAGCAGTGTGCCAAACTGATTTTCGTTGGGAAAGTCTTTGCGTAAATGTACGCCTTGAAAGGCAGTAGGAAGACCGATGTAATTTTCGATGATGTTAAGCAGCTTTTGTTCCCGACCCCAGTAGGAAAATTCTGGTAAGTCTGTCACTGTGTAAATTTGTGGCAGTCTTTGCGTTAGGTTGCTGTTATTTGCATCCTTCATTCTAGATAATTGAGTGTGAGATGCTTGGAGAAGATCAGATGTAGAACCTAACCCCAACTTCTCCAGAGTTGTCACGTAAACTCCATCGCGTTTGAGAGCATCAACAATGACGCGATCGCCTTCTTCCAGAGCAGGCAATTTTCCTGCATGGTTCAAAAGTGCAGATCTATAACCTAACTCAGATTTCAGTTCAGATATTCTGTTTATAATAGTTTTAAGCATGGAATAACACCTTCTAGTAAATTTGGTTTTTTCTTAGTCATTGATTTCCTGCTTACCCTGGATATTTTCCTAGGTTTTGAGCAGGCTGTTCGCTTGTTTCTACCATTTTGAATTCTCTAGTAGTTGCTGCCTCAAAAACAGACATACCTACTAAAGTCAAAAAGGGAACAATTATTTGGAGCGTGAATATCGGCCACCTTCTTAAAGCACCCAAGAAAACTCTCAAGTTAGCTTCTTTAAAATTCTTCCAAATCATCTTACGGCAAAATTGCTTAGAGTATCCGTTCTCCCCTAGTTTCATCACAACTTCAGACTGGTGTTTATATTGCATTAACAGTGCAGATTTTGGATCTTTTTGCCAATAACTTACACCAACAATACATTCAACGTAGGTATCTTTAGTAACAATTACCCTACCATTAGCAGCGCAATACCCAGCTAAATATGCTAAAGAAATCCAGTTTTTCTCAGCTTCTTGCCAGATTTGAAGACCGCGCTGTACCAACTCAGTGCGATATATCGAAGCAGTTAGAAAAATGACTGCGCCAACACTTTTCGCAAAACAGTGTTCAAATATAGCTTTCCCGTCACCATTCCCATCTTCACTATCAACATCAAACCAACGGTTACCCACTATTGTAGGTGGGTGTACTGGTTCACCTGTGATTTGGTTACGGCCAGAAAAATTGAGGAATAATAATGATAAATCCTCATGTTGTTTGAGTTTGCTGATCACATAAGGAACTGCTCTATCTTGAATGGGGTCATCATCACCAATTGTCCAAACATATTTGGTTTTTGCGGATTTTAAGCAATGAATGATATTCCGCATCACACCAATATTTTCAGAATTTCTGCTGGATTTAAATGTGATATGACTGAGATTGGTTTGCCACTTTTTAATGACTTCTTGAGTTTTGTCAGTTGAACAATTATCTGAAACAAAAATTTCACAATCAGATTCAAAGCCAATGATTGCTTGAGCAAGCCATGCTAATTGCTTATCAAGTCGTTCGGCACGATTATAAGTAGGAATGGCAATAGTGAGTAATTTATTCATGCTGGAATGTACATAATAGTGATTGGGTAGCTCTGGATTTTGCATATGTGATTACCTGCTATACCACAGATAGCAGGTTATTATATATCTGCTTGGGGTGCAAAATAATTCTCCAAACAGTCTTGTTTTTTATTATTTAGGAAAAATTATCAATAGATACACAGTTGTGATAGAATATAGCCCCGTTTCAAACACTTGGTAGACGAGATAATTCTAATACAGTCGAATCGGCATTTACACAAAACTTGAAGATGAAAACCCTGATTGTAGATTAATTCTACAGACGGAGTTAAAACAGTTTGATTGTTCGGAATGTTCACCTTGGGTTTATAGTCCACAGTTGATAATTCAAATTCTCCACTATACGTAGAACTTATGCGCGCTAATAAATTTTGAACCCAAACTGTGAACTAGAAACTTTTTTTGATGAACATCACCGTCAAACCATCTACTTGATGGCTTTTCAGCCATTATGGCACTTTACTTACTCCAGAAGAAATCTTTGTCAATTTGCTGAGTACGAATGAGATACTCTAGCTGCTTCAAGCGAGTGAAGCCTCTAGATAAGAAAACTTCTTCAGTCATATCGATTTGTGAGAACAAATCATACAACTGCTGCGCCCCCCGCTGTGCATTCCAATCACACTTAAAGCCAGGTAGAACGGTGTTAATTTTCTCGAAAGATACGCGGTAACTGCGATTGTCTGCACCCTGATCGCCAAAGCTCAATTTGCAATCAGGGAAAACTCCGGCAATAATTTCGGCAATTTCTTTGACTCGATAATTGTTTGCTGTATCTCCCACGTTGAAGATTTGGTTGTGTACGATATCACGAGGAGCTTCCACTGTGCAAACAATTGCTTTGCAAATATCCAGCGCGTGGACGAGCGGACGCCAAGGTGTACCGTCACTGATCATCTTGATTTCTTTGGTCGTCCATGCCAAACCTGCTAAATTGTTTAAAACAATATCAAAGCGCATTCTGGGGGAAGCACCAAAGGCAGTAGCATTCCGCATAAAGGTCGGAGAGAAGTCATCATCAGCGAGTGGCTTGACATCTCGCTCTACTAAAGTCTTACATTCTGCGTAGGCGGTTTGGGGATTGACAGCAGATTCTTCTGTGACATCACCCTCGGTAGCGACGCCATAGACACTGCACGAAGACATATACACAAAGCGACGCACACCTGCTTGTTTTGCCAATTCGGCAAGACGAACTGAACCTTTATGGTTAATTTCGTAAGTGATGTGTGGTGCGAGCTGTCCAGTGGGGTCATTCGACAGTTCAGCCATGTGGACTATGGCATCAACACCTTCTAAATCCTCTACGGTGATATGGCGAATATCTTTAGTGAGAGTTTTGGCTGTGACCTGAGTACCGTTGTACAACCAACCCACTTTATAAAAACCAGTATCTACTCCGATAACTTCATGTCCCCGTTCGATTAACAAGGGAGGTAATAAGCTACCAAGATAACCTTCAGTACCAGTGACTAGAATTTTCATTGTTTTCAATTCCTATTGAAGTTCGATTTCATGTTGTAAATGAATTACCCTAGTGAGGTACGGTGCGTCACTCTGGTTAGGGTAGTTTAGGCGATGTAGTTATGATGTATTGATGGCAGCATAAATTATCGCCTCACTCACCTTGTGTACATCTGTTATGCACCGTAACACATCATTTTTAAAGTTTTGAGGTTGTCAACGATGTTACTTTCATAAATTTTCTCCAAAGCCGTCTTCAAATGCTATCTCGCTAGCCAGACCCGTCTGTCATGTCAAGATATTGCAAGAACAAATGTTTTTTAGGGTGTTTAGATTGTTCTGCCAATCCTGCATACCAGGCTTTGGGAGAATTTGTGAAGTGAATAACGCCGCAACTGTGAAGCAGTTCGTTATACCTATTCTCCTTAAGTTTAGGTATTCTCACATGAAACAATGCCTGTGCTAGATGAAATTAAATAATAAATAATGTTGCAAAAAAGCACAGGCAAACACAATATTTAGAGCTGACTGACTACAGCTTTGAGATGCGATTGCTCAGGAATTTGGGCGACAATAGCTTTGCCAATTTCGATGGAAGATGTTGCTGCTGGGGAAGGAGCATTGCAAACATGGACGGAGTTTTGACCTTGAACAATCAAAAAGTCGTCCACCAGTTTACCATCGTTCATCAGTGCTTGTGCGCGAACACCAGCATGGGTGGGAACTAAATCTTCTTGTTGGACTTCAGGAATGAGTTTTTGCAAACTTCTGGTGAAGGCTGCTTTACTAAAGGAACGAATGATTTCCTGGATTCCTTCGTCAGCGTGTTTTGCCGCGAGTTTCCAAAAACCAGGATAAGTCATGACTTCTGCAAAATCACGCAAGTTAAAGTCGGTTTTGTTGTAGCCTTCACGCTTAAGACTAAGAACTGCATTTGGTCCAGCGTGTACGCTGCTATCAATCATGCGCGTAAAGTGGACACCTAGGAACGGAAAATCAGGATTGGGAACTGGGTAAATCAAACCTTTCACCAGATAACGTTTTTCTGGTGTGAGTTCGTAATATTCTCCCCGGAAAGGAACAATTTTTGCTTTCGGATCGGCTTTACCCATTTTGGCAACGCGATCGCTATGCAATCCAGCACAATTGATCACAAAGCGAGTTTCAAAGGTACCAGTGTTAGTTTCTAATACCTGATGGTTGCCACTGGTAACTATTTTTTCAACCTTTGTATTGAGACGCAGTTCTCCTCCCTGCTGTTTAATAATTTCAGCATACTTGAGGCAAACTTGCTTGTAGTTGACAATACCAGTTGAAGAAACGAATATTCCCCCAACGGAGGTGACATGAGGTTCAATTTCTTTGACTTCCTCAGGAGTAATTCTCTTAACGTCTATGCCATTTTCAAAACCTCGCTTGTAAAGATTTTCTAGACGAGGCAACTCTTTTTCATCAGTAGCAACTATCACTTTGCCGCAAACTTCATGGTCAATTCCATGTTCTTGGCAAAATTCCACCATTGACAGACAACCGTCACGACAAAATTTAGCTTTGAAACTTCCCGGCTTATAGTAAATGCCAGAATGAATCACGCCACTATTGTTGCCGGTTTGGTGAAAAGCCCAATTGCTTTCTTTTTCTAAAACCAGAATGCGAGCATTGGGATAGCGTTTACCTAAAGCCATCCCGGTGGAAAGACCAACGATTCCTCCACCTATAATCGCAAAATCATACATCAGTACTATAGCTCCTGGGAATACGAAGTGTGAAGAGTCAAGAATGAAGAGTGAAAAATCAAAAATGCTGAGAGAAAAAACAAGAGTGAAGAATGAAGTGATTTTTATATCTTGTATGTTCTATCTTCTATCTTCTATCTTCTTTTTTTCTCACCATACTTTCCAAGGAGCCTTACCATTCTTCCACAGATCCTCGAGGTAATTTTTATCTCGTAAAGTATCCATTGGCTGCCAGAAGCCATTATGCTTGTAAGCAGATAGCTTTTCCATTTCTGCCAGCTTTTCTAATGGTGTCTGCTCCCAAATAGTGGAATCATCATCTATTAAATTGATGACTTCAGGCTCTAGCACAAAATAACCACCATTAATCCAAGCTCCATCCCCTTCTGGTTTTTCGCGAAAGCTTGTGATTTTTGTTTGTTCGTGTCCTAAGACAAGAGCACCAAAGCGTCCTGGTGGTTGAACTGCTGTCATTGTTGCTAAACTCTTTTGTTCTTTGTGAAAATTAATGAGTTCTCCAACATTGACATTGCTTACACCATCGCCGTAGGTGAAGCAAAAAGTTTCATTGCCAATATGCTCTCGGACTCGCTTCAAACGTCCGCCGGTCATTGTATTATCACCCGTATCTACTAGGGTGACACGCCAAGGTTCTGCGTAACCCGAATGCACATTCATCTGGTTAAATCGCATATCAAAGGTAACATCTGACATATGTAAGAAGTAGTTGGCAAAATACTCCTTAATGACGTAACCTTTGTAACCACAGCATATAATAAAGTCATGTATGCCGTAGGTGGAGTAAACCTTCATAATATGCCATAATATTGGCTTACCGCCAATCTCCACCATAGGCTTGGGTCTAACGCTAGTTTCTTCACTTAAGCGTGTACCAAGCCCTCCAGCTAAAATCACTGCTTTCATGGGATTATCTCTAGGTTTTCAGGTAGATGAGTAATCAACTATCTTAGGACTGAAGAGAGAAAAATTGATTTCTCAATTTTCTCAGTATATAATCTAACTGCAAATTGGCACTTTAGTATGAAGTTCAGATAAATAAATCTATCTTAAGTATGAAAAAATGAATAAGCTTTGTAAGTACCTGAAATTTAGAGATAACAGTATTTAGGCAGTTTCTAAAAAATACAAAATTACCGACTCTTACTATTTCAAAATGACAAGAAATAACCTGCTATATATAGTCTTTTTCAAATGATTAGACTAAAAATTGTAAGGTGGGCATTGCCTATAAAAAATTACGTGAGTGATTTTTGAAGTATTGGTGAGCAATGCCCACCCTACGGAGAACCGTTGTCATTCTTCAAAATACAAAATATAATAAACAGCAAAACTGTTAAGCCTCGTGGTGGAACAGCTTAATTTTCTCTGCAATTAACTTGTTCTTAGTACAGAATTGCACAAGTTTTTTGAAAAATTTTTATCAAAGAGTGTGGTAGACAGAAAGGAACAAGCCTACTCTCCCTGAAACCCTAATTATAAGCTATAACGCTACAGATTTACGAGAAACTGTACTTGTACCAATTCCCCATGAAGAACCACTTAATATTTCTTAAATAAACCGCCCTACGCCGAAGGCGCATGCCCGGAGGGCTTTAGACGCCAAGTACGCGGCTGAGTTAAAGAGTAAGTATTAAGTGCAAGTTTAGAGAAAATTGGTATTAGTTGCTTTGTTGCGATACATTTGTGGTTTGCAAAAAAGTATCACATTTATTTTCAACGACAACACAGATACTGCTTAATGCTTGTTGATAATTATCCATATCCTCTTGTTCGAGAGATATTTTGGCAGCTGTTTGTAAATCATCAACTGCTTGCTTATGGTACTGACTAGATTTGCCACCTCCATATTGTGCAAGTTCGTAACGGACAACGCCTCGTTTTAGATAGACTTTTGCCAGTTTTGAATTGATATTCAATGCTTGGTTAAAGTCTTGAATTGCTTGTTTGTATTCTTGCTCAAACTCGCTGCTATATTGGGCAACTTGATAACGCACCAAACCTCGCTGAAAGTATGCTTCTGCCCTTGAAGAATTAAGGTTCAGTGCTAGGTTGAAGTCATCAATTGCTTTTTTATATTCCTGTTGAGAATCACCACTATATTTAGCAATTTGGGAGCGAACAATACCCCGTCTGATGTATGCTTCTACTTCATTTGGATTGAGACGCAGGGCATTGTTATAGTCTGCAATTGCTAAGTTATATTCTCTGTCTGGATCACTGCTATATTCGGCAAGCATATAGCGGGCATTACCGCGATTGACATAAGCTTTCACTTCATTAGGACTGATGCCAATTGCTTGATTGTAATCAGCAAGTGCTGCTTCGTACTCTTTTAGGTTGTAGTGAGCATTGCCACGGTTGACATAAGCTTTTGGATGTTTTGGCTCTTTTTGTATTGCTTGACTGAAATTTTCAATGGCTTTTTCGTAGTCTTTGACTTTGTATGAAGCATGTCCCTGCTTGTAGTAATCGGCAAAATTTTTATTATTCTTAATCTTGTCTTTTGCCAAAGAAATCAAATTTTGCTGAGCGTAAGGACTTTCGGCAAGAAAGGGGCGATTTGTAAATTTAACCATTAAATCCAAATACCCTAAAGCGCCAAAAAGACCAACCAAGCAAAAAACAATAGGGTATAATTTCCGCTTTTTAGGAGGTTTATAGTAGGAAATATTTTGCGGAACAACTGGAGGGCGATAATTGGTGCGGGGAAATGGAATCGCTGGTTGCGGTGTGCGAGGAACTTGAACTTGGCGTCTTTTGGGTTGTACTCGCGGTTGTAAATGTTCTCTATTTGCTATTGCTTTTATAGATGGGAATGGATCACGTCCACCTAATCGCAAAGTACGTTCGCACCAAGGACATTTGTCCAAGTGGTTGCTATAGCGATGCTGGGGGTTGACAGTACAGGTGATCAGGCAATTTTCGGCATCAGCAAGCGCCGTGAGCCAAGTTTGAGCGCTGGGGCGTAGCTGCGGATCGTTGTGACTCTCCTCAAAACAACGTACAAACAGTTCCTGCAAGCTTAGGGGAAGAATATCCCAAGGAGGTGCAATCGGTGTGGGAATGTATGGTACACGCCGCTTGAGACTGTAGGTAAAATGTCCTGCTGCAATGCGTGCTTCGTAGGTTGGAGGTTCACCAGCTCCTTGATAAATGCCGGAAAATGGGTGTGTGCCTTCCATCAACAGTTGAAAGATCAGCACTGCTAACCCAAACACGTCGTGGGTAAAATTGCGATCGCACTGAGCAAAGGTTTTGTTTTGAAGTTCTGGTGGGGTAAATTCTGGTTTCCCTACATGACACCGATAAACCACTCCACTATTTGGATCTTGTACCTGGAATGAATCGGTGTCTACTATTGTCACCAATGCTGTGTCACTGACAAGGATATTTGACTCATTCACATCCCCAACACAGTACCCACTGGCGTGCAACGCCGCAAAAGCCGAAGCTAGATTGCGAGCTGTGCGGATTAAGTACTGATAGTTGAACAAAGGACAGTGCTGGCGGCGAGTTCTAGGATTATAAAAGTCGATGATTGGACGCATTCCCTGAATGCGTGGCATCAAAAACCCTATCACCTGAGCGCTTGCATCGGTTGAGTGCAACAACTCAATGGGCCATGCTATTGAAATATGCCCCAAGCTGGCGGTTGGGTTTTCCGGCGGGTGGGCAAGCATCACCTGCAATTTGCGAGCTTGGGCAGGTGTTGGCTTGTGATAAACTTTTGCCACTAAACCAGCATCTGTTGGCACTGTATATATACACGCTTCACCGCCTCGTCCCAAACTTACGGTAAGGTTGATATTATTAATTCTTTGGTTAGAAAGACAACGTAGTACCTGCATGATATAATTTATGGATACGTTATAAATGTATACACTTTGGCACAGACGAATTCTCCAATCAATTGCTTAAAGCAGCAATGATTAATGTGAGATCATCATCTGTACGTTGGGTAATCCGATCCGAACGCAGAAACCTCACCAACTGTTCCTTTGCCACTGTTTTATCATCAGCATTCGCTGTAAAGTCGAACAGAGGAAGGAAGAACGGTTTATGAGGCGCACCCACAGCCATATTCATCGCAAGCATTTGTAGTCCATCAGTGAGGACACCAACGTTGACTATCGCTTGACGCCATACCCTAAGTTGAGCAGCATCTAAGGCTGTCGGCGAGGTCAAAAAAACTGTCTCATTAATATATTCTCCACTATCAGGCATAGTCAGTGCAATTAGGTTTCCCTGAGCATCCCTCGCTACCGCCACACCATCCCCTATTTGTGCCACTGCTACAACTTCTGGCGTCGCGACTGCAATAATCAAAGTGCTTGCTAAATCCAATGGCTGCTTTTCACAAGCAACAGCTTCTTCCTCAACAGCTTTTTTGGCAGCGATTATTGCCTCAAGCAAAAGCGATCGCACAGCATCATCATCGACTAGGGTTCGCCCTGAGATTTCTTTGATTGATATGTTTTCTATCGCTGTTTCCACAGCAACCATTGCTCCCAGCTTACCCATGCTTGCAGATCCAGCTCCATCTGCCGCAGCAACAACCAAAATATTATCTGGCAAAATCTGCCAGTGGTGAGCATCCTGACACAACTGCTTGTTCTTTAAGTGGCTCGTACCACAGACCGATGCGGCTACTACCCGCCAATGAGGTATCTGTCTATAAGTGTTCATATGATAGTCTTCCGTTGCTGCTCTTTGCATGAGCATTGCGCCATATCATTACTAAACAGAACCCCAACCAATCGGTGGTAGTGCTACCTGTTCGTCTACCTTGGAATGAGAAACAGCTGACATACTAGCTGACAGCCAAACAAACATTTCAACAAAATTCAGCCCTTCGAGCCTCAATGGCGTACGTACAGCTATTTGACTTAAACGTGTCATGTTCGCATTGTCTACTCCTACAGTAAAAAATGCCACACGCTTACTCGCTTCGTCTGCGTGCAAACGCCGCGCTGCTTGCTCTACAACATCTTCAAACTCGCCTTGCGGCTCACCATCAGTAATCATGAACACCCAAGGACGATAGTAAGCAATGCCGTTAGTGCGATACTGAGCTTTGCGGTCTTGGAGCAGATCCAAAGCTTTATGAATTCCAGCACCCATCGTAGTCAGTCCTTGTGCTGTCAGTATCGGCGGACTGAATTGGTCAGCAGTCACAAAGTCCTGTACTACATTTACATGACTATCAAAAGTAACTATTGCTACTTCAACCCTCCTTGCTGCCAAGGAATTTTTCGTTAATTCTTCCTTGAAAGTCTGCAACCCCTGATTCAATGAATCTATTGGCATACCTTGCATTGACCCAGATGTATCTAGGAGAAGTACACAAGGACAACGCGGTTCTGGGTTTTCCGCAAACTCCACTACTTCATCAAGTTTTAATGTATCAGGCATAACTTTTCGTGTTATGTTATAGTCCAAAGCGAAGCTTTCCTTTTCCTCAAAGTATATAGTTTATAGCACTAACGAAACTATATGTAAGTTGTTTAATCCTAGATAGTTTACTATTTGTTAAACAAAATTTTGCTGCTAATTTTTTTACAAATTTCTGAAATCTTACCAGAGACATATCCCTGTAAAACTGAACCAACTAGGAGTCGGCATTGCCTACCGCGAAATACAAGCAAATTTTATACATAACACGTATAGAATACAATAAATTAGTACGTCAGTTAACACAAAATTTTAAAGATTCGATGTAGAAAGGTAGGATTTTAGATAAAAGCAATTAACTAGAGTTCATAAAATCAGTAGGATAGCTACGCCTTCGTTACCTTGCTTAATTAATTAAAATTGAAATAAGTTGAAAAATTCTTTCGTTAGCTATGTTACGGGAAAATGTAACATACTAGCTATAATGTTACCTCTACAGCTTGTAATATATGTATACAATATCAGATTCTAAGAATATTTCTTTATAGGGAAATATCGAGGTAAACGAAATACCTTATTTACCGATAAGAAAGAAAATTCAAACAATCGGTCTTATTTTCCAGTAAATCTCTAAAGAAATGAATAATTTTGGCACATTCAGCAAACTACGTCCCCTCAGTTTATTGAGACATCTATCTAATTGTTCTGAGAGTACTTGTTTACAAGTCCTCAGCAACTCCGTTTCCTGGTCAATCTATTTAGAGCAGGGGAGAATAACTTATGCCACCCATTCAGTCGAACCCTTTGACCGACTTGAACGTCATTTGCGTCGCCTGAGCCATCATGTTCCTAACATCATCGCTGAAGTTCGTGTTCAATTACGTTTGATGTTTGAACCAGACGCAAAAAGTCAGTCAGTTGAATATAAAAATCATACCAGAGAACAGTCAATTCCCCCTCCACTCCCTCCTGAGTACCAAGCTATTTGCTGGTTAGTTAGTGAACGATACCTACATTCTACACAAGCAGCTGTGCTGATCCAAGAATTGGTCAAAGAAGTGCTTGAGCCATATCTTTTAATCAAACATGGAACTTTTACATTAAAAGATTCTCATTATCGAGTTCCAACCATTTGCAAGCTGGATGTAGAAAAAATTGTGGAACGCTGCCAACAAAAGTTGCAGAATTGGCAGTCATTAGGTCCCCAAATTTCTTCTCCCTATCAGCGTCCATATTTGTTAATTAAAACCACAAACAGTCAAAAGAATTTATCAGGAATAGACCCTAAGTTAACTGAGTGGATGAAGGGTTTTAGTCTGCGGCATCTGTCAGTGATTATGAATCAAGACGAAGTCCAACTGGCTAGAATATTATACCCTCATATTTTAAATGGCACAATATTATTGCATGAACCAGACCCTCCCTTTGATAAATTACCAAAGACATTTCCAGATTTAGAACAAGCTTCTACTTATGTCGCCCAATCAGCTAATACTAAACTAGTTGATTCTGCAGTAGCATCAAGTAGCACCATCTCCAAAGAGAAGCCCACTATTTCTGTTGAGAACAGAGTTACTCATCAGCGAAAAACGCCGATTTCTCCTCAAAAAGAAGAAGTTCAAGAATTAGCAACATCTAAACCTAATAATAATGGAAACTCAGGACATGATATAGAAACTCCTGCTAATTCAACTCATCGAAAAATCTACAAAGTTGTTTCTGTAGATGATAGCCCCACCATCCTGAAAGAAATTAGCCGGTTTTTAGAAGATGAAAATTTTTCTGTAGTGACAATCAACGATCCACTGAAAGCAGTTATGTCGATTATTCGGCATAAGCCAGACCTAATTTTACTGGATTTGAATATGGAAGGCATAGATGGTTATGAATTATGCAGGATTGTCCGAAATAATTCAATGTTCAAAAAAACTCCCATAATCATGGTAACGGGAAACAAGGGATTTATTGACAGAGTAAAAGCAAGATTTGTCGGGGCATCTGGATATTTAACTAAGCCTTTTAGTCGTGCAGATTTACTGAAAATGGTGTTTATGCATTTGGCTTGATGATTGCAGTGATTAGTTAATAGTCAATCGTTAAAAAAAACTTGAATTAGGATGTAAGAAAACGCTTTCTATCCTAATATTATTGCGTAAATATATTCTATTTTGTAATTTACAATTTGATTTTTATATTTCAATTACTTATAGCCGAATGGCACGCTTGTTAAGAGCAAACTCTTGTGCCGGCTCGTTAAGAGCCTCCGGGCTCTTAACGCATTTTGGGAGGCTCTGCCTCCCGTTAAAATATTGGAGGCAGAGCCTCTAGGAATTGCGTTACAACAGAGCCTTGTAACGAGAAAAAGCTTAATTTAAAAGGGTTTCACGTTAACAATCGTGGCATTCACCATCAATATCTTTATCAAAGTTTATGCGACTGAATATCTTGTCACTAACCCAGCAGCCTACATTTCTCCTAGTTTGGCAGGCTGGCTTGAGTTTAATCTCTTAAGTCTTCTAGCCCTCTGGATATAGATTTGAGTTGTTGTGCTGACAAAGCCTGATTGGCACTTTCAAAAAATACTGATAAATTGCCTAGCCCAAGGTGTTCGTATACACTTGCTTGTAAAGCCATTTCTAATCGGTCTAGTTGGCGAACAAACTGTGATTCAGCAGATTGCCCCTTTTCGTATTCTTCCCATAAATCGATCCACTCTAATCCATGAGGAAGTTTACTTAGTACTTGAACAATAGACTGCTTTTCTAGTTGATATTTTTGATTTGGTTGAATTGCATCTTTTGGAGTAAAATCGCCTGCATATATTTCTCCCAAATCGTGTATTAAAGCCATACGAATAACCTTGGTTCTGTCTAACTCAAGGTGATATTCATCAGCTAAAAATAAAGCTAATAGCGCAACACAAAACGAGTGTTCGGCAACACTTTCACAATACTTTGGCTCAATACCGTGCTTTAACCAACCTTGACGATACAGATGCTTAAGATGATTAAACTCAAAATAAGCTTCAATAATAGGCAAAGTTTGCTTGCCGTCTAAAAGAGTAATAGGTAAAGCCGCTTTTGTGTGCATGATTTCAAGTGAACTATAAAAACCTACAGGGGACAAGCAAATGCTTGTACTTGCACAGAATAACTTTACCATCAGCTCCTCCCTTTACAATTCTTGGATTTTGAGTGCCTAAAAGAAGTGACTGTTGCCTTGGTACTCATAGTTCTGAATTTTTGCTTAAGTACCATCGCAAGCTTGGTGTCTGCAAATGAAGACCTTGTCCCAATGCGTGAGGAACTTGGTGGAATAGTTCTAGAATAGTCTGTGCATTATTATTTAGCTTAGATTTCAGACAAGGCAACACACTTCATGCGTATCTCACTAAAATGGTTGCAAGAACTAGTAGAGTTGAAACTTAGCCCAGAAGAACTAGCAGAAACACTGACATTAGCTGGGTTTGAGGTGGAAGATATTGAAGATCGCCGCACTTGGGCTGCGGGCGTTGTTGTGGGGAAAGTGCTTGAACGCCAACCCCACCCCAACGCTGACAAGTTGAGTGTTTGCCAAGTCGATATCGCCACGGGTGAAACTTTAAATATTGTCTGTGGTGCTTCCAATGTCCGGGCAGATCTCTATGTTCCAGTAGCAACCGTAGGTACTTACTTACCAAACATTGATTTAAAAATCAAACCTGCGAAACTACGAGGTGTTCCGTCTCAGGGGATGATTTGTTCGCTGAAGGAACTGGGTTTACCTAGCGATGTTGACGGAATTCATATTTTTACGCAAGAGAACTTGCAAGTTGGTAGTGATGTCCGTCCACTCTTGGGTTTAGATGATGTCATTTTAGACGTGACTGCGACTGCTAACCGTGCTGACGCTTTGAGTATGGTTGGCATAGCGCGGGAAGTCGCAGCCCTGACAGGGGCAAAGCTGACGCTTCCCAAACCAGGTGAACAGACGCCTGGTACGTCTCGAGAAACGTTTCCTTTAGCTTTAAAAATCTCTGATACGCAAGCTTGCCCAGCATACATTGGCACAGTAATTGACGAAGTAAAAATTGCACCATCACCTGAGTGGGTGCAACAGCGCCTGCGTGCTGCTGGAGTGCGACCGATAAATAATGTCGTGGATATCACGAACTACGTTTTGTTGGAATGGGGACAGCCGCTGCACGCTTTTGACCGCGATCGCCTACAATCGGTTGCTGGTAGTGACAGTCTGACAATCGGTGTCCGCTTCGCCAATGCTGGGGAAACTCTCAAAACCCTCGATGGACAAACTCGCACTCTATCTACCCAAAATCTCTTAATCACCGCCAATAATAAACCTGTGGCGCTAGCGGGAGTCATGGGTGGTGAAGAAACCGAAGTGCATGATGGTACTCAAAACTTGGTATTAGAAGCTGCGCTGTTTGATTCTGTGGCAATTCGCCGTTCTTCCCGTAGCGTAGGCTTAAGAAGCGAGGCGTCTGGGAGATACGAACGGGGAGTGAACCGCGCTGAGTTGGAAGTCGCCACACGCCGCGCTTTATCACTGATCAGCGAACTGGCTTTTGGAACTATAGCCACACAGGAAATTGGCGACTCCCGTCCTGACCCCTCGACTTGGACACATTCGATTGAACTGCGTTTAGACCGAGTGAATCAGGTTCTCGGACCAATCGATTTGGGAGAGCAAACAGGAGAAATCCAAGGCGAAGATGTTGAACGCATCCTGACAGCACTCGGATGTCAGGTGACTCCCATAGATGATCGTACGTGGACGGTTTCTGTACCTCCGTATCGTTACCGCGACTTAGAACGGGAAATAGACTTAATTGAAGAAATTGCCCGTCTCTACGGCTACGATAAATTTTACGATACCCTACCAGAAAAGTCAGAAGCAGGTTATTTGCCCCTTGAGCAAGAACTGATACGCAAGTTACGAGCATCGCTACGGGCGGAAGGATTGACAGAATTAATACACTATTCCTTGGTAAAACCAGGGGAAGACAGACAAATCGTCCTGGCAAACCCATTGTTTGTCGAATATTCTGCATTGCGAACCGATTTGATATCAGGGTTGATTGATGCGTTTCAATACAATTTAGAACAAGGCAATGGTTCGCTGAACGGCTTTGACATTGGGCGGATTTTCTGGCATGAAGAAGGTTTGCAAGAAGCAGAAGCCATTGCTGGGATTATGGGAGGCGATACTTCCAACAGCAAGTGGACAAGAAGCGATCGCGAGCAACCTATGACCTGGTTTGAAGCCAAAGGTATTCTAGAAAGTGTCTTTCAACAACTTGGCTTGCAAGTGGAATACCAAAGCGATCGCAGAGATTCTCGCTTGCACCCAGGACGTACCGCTTCCCTGTGGGTACGGGGTAACAGCCTTGGTATCTTTGGGCAACTGCACCCGCAACTGCGACAAGAAAAAGGCTTACCAGATTCAGTCTACGTGTTCCAGTTGGATCTAGATGTGCTTTTGAATTATCTGGACGAAGATGAAATTTTAGTACCGCAATTCAAGCCTTACTCCACTTATCCAGCGGCAGACCGAGATCTTGCTTTCTTCGCACCTGTGAAAGTGACCGTTGCTGAAATTGAAAAAGCAATTACCAAAGCAGGCAAAGATTTGCTAGAGTCTGTGGAATTGTTTGATGAATATCGCGGTGAGAACGTGCCCCAAGGACAGCGGAGTTTAGCATTCCGTTTGATTTATCGGGCAAGCGATCGCACCCTCACCGATAACGAAGTTGAACCAGTACACAACAAAGTCCGCGAAGCCCTCGTGGAGAAATTTGGTGTTAGCCTCAGGAGTTAAAACATAAGAGTGAAGAGAGAAAAATGAAGAAATTTTTTGCTCTTTCTTCTCTCTTATGTCTTATTTCTTTTGTTTGAATTTTGAACTTTAAATTGCATAGAACCATGCCTAAATACGTATTGTGGGGAACTTACTGCGAAGACGTTCTGGAAAAACGCGCCCCTTACCGTCAAGCGCACCTAGACGGATTAGCGAAACAGAAAGAATCCGGTGTGTTGATTACTATTGGTCCTACCAAAGATGTCACTAAAGTTTTTGGTATTTACGAAGCCGAAGACGAAGCTACTGTGCGCCAGTTAGTTGAAGCTGATCCCTACTGGCAAAATGGCATCTGGACCGAATACTCTATCAAAGAATGGATTCAGGCATTCTGAATAAAAGGTACGGTAATCATGAAAACGTTTTCATCCACAAAAACTTTCCTGTTGTCTAGACTAGAGAAAAGGTAAAAAAAGTGGAACAACTTCAACTTTTCTCTAGTCGTTTAATGTCTTGAGAAGGTAAAACTATGAACAAAATTTTGAAACGCGCATTTATGCCCAGCCTGTTGGCTGCTTCTTTAGCTGGTGTGAGCTTGTTTCCAGCTCAACCTGCCTCTGCTGATGATAAGATCCTTGAGGATGTAGGTATTGGAGCAGGTGTTGGTGCTGTCTCAGGCGTCATCAGAGGACGTAATGTGATAAGGGGTGCTATTAAGGGTGCTGGTGCTGGTGCTGCTGTTAATGGTGCTAATGGTCTTAGAGGCACTCGTAGAGAAAGACAAAATCGCAACATCATTCAAGATGTTGGAGTAGGTGCCGCCGCCGGCGCAGTAACTGATGGTATTATCAACGGTGGTGGAGATACGCTTGGTAGTGCAGCTGAAGGTGCAGCAACAGGTGCAGTTATCAATACCATCAGAAAGAAAAGGTAATTCGTAATTTGTGACGAGTAACTTAGTTACCAATTATCATCAATTGCGGATTTCTAAGGATGGCTGGCTGAAAACCTTGTGGATGGGTGCCCAAGGATGAAAGCTGGATGAAAGCCTTTAGGCTTAGGTCAAATATCCTAAAATATTTGCGTCAGTACAAGACGTTAAAACCTACTCCCGGACGCTCGTGAAAGTAGACGCCCGAAATAACTTTGAGGAGATATCACTACGCACCGTGTGTGCAAAGGTGGTGAATCCAGCCCTGAAGGCGGGTTTCCCGCCGTAGGGGACTGGTGAACCCGAAGGGTGAGCCTGGGAACCTGAAAAATCAGGATATTAAGACAGCGATGTCTTAAGAATCTCTGCTCCTTTAGGACAGAGATTGTCAATTTACACCTTCCCTAGTAGAGCTAGGGATTATTTTGTTTGTAGGGTCAATACTTCACAATTGAATCGCCTCAGTTCAAAATTGATCTGAGGCGCTATATATCTTATAGAAACTTACTATGCGATGAACATCTGACGATTATCACCTTAGACCGCTTTGAAGAAGGGTTTAGCCTTCCCTTGGTGATAACAAAGTGGAGGAAGCGACAAAAACTCCACATCGTCAATGTCAACTATTTGCACTCTTCGCACATGTGACGCCGCTCTCCTTCTATGTGCAACAATGGGTCACAGCGATATAACCCCCATCCAGTGCTACTTATTCTCAATTTTTAGATTAGCAAACCGAAAGCTTCTAACAAGTCATTCCACAGTTCGAGTTTAATCTCAGACTAAAGTAAGAATTTTGTCAGTTCTATTTTTAGACTGCTAGATGCTAAGTAGATAGGTAGAAATAAACCAAACTATGTTAAGAAATGTAAAAGCCTCTAAAACCCTTACTAATGAACGGCAGGTGACGCCAGTCCGCTCAAGTCGGCAGAGCCGCCCACGCGGCTGGCTCCTTTATGCCGGGGAACCCGTCCACCGCACTGCCTCCCAATGACTAATGACGTCGGACTGCCGAAACTCGTTAACTTTATTTGTACCGACCTACTTATCTGGTGTTTTTGTGTCAATATATTCACGCCAACGGCTAATTCGACTCTCTTTGAAATCAACAACTATAACATCGTCTGCTTTATTGCGGTGACCTGAAGCTTTTTCAGTATCTTCGTAATACCATTCCACTACCGCCTGGCTTCCCTCAATAATCATCCGCTGGATATTGATTTTCACATTTGAATATTGCTCAGCAAATTGGGTTACTTCTTCCCTTATTTTCTCTTGCCCCTGCCAACGTTTCCCAGGCACTATAAGTTCACCGTCTGGCGTAAACAACTGGGCAAGAGCATCAGCATCTTGAGCTACCCAAGCATCTCTAGCTTTTTCAATCAATACACGAATATCTTCTTGATTCATAAATTTATCTGCAAACGCAGGTGTATTAAAAGTTAGGCAAAAATATATAATTACTAATAAGAAAAACTGAGATAATCTTACCATTCTAATTTTTTTTAAACTTGGTGTAGCCTCTTTTTACAAGATAGCAGTTTGATGAAATTAGATATGGAAATAAAAACGACTATCACTAGTATACAGCTTCACACAACCCTCTCTCTTGTTTGTTCCTCTGTGTTTTCTACACCTGAGCGGTTCATGTGAGCGTTGCTCATGTGATTGTAAGGAAGCCCCGCCCTGTTCTTTGTACCCGAAGGCGAGTGCGTTTCGTAAGCCCTACGGACGTGCCGTTTCGGCGTGCAGCGTCTCCGAGGGAAGGGGCGTTGCATCTATGACTCAATCACCTACAGTAACCTGCTTCAGCTTTACACCGCGTACAGCTAGTCATTCATGCTCATTCGTTAAAATAGGTCAGGAAGAGTAAGAAAACGAAAGCTGACCATCTAACAACATCTTGATTCCCGTTCTTGAACCTGCTGATAGGGTGGGATGTTAAGCATAGGTCAAGTTAAATTTAGAAAATTCTTGCTTAATCTTCTTATCTGCCAAACCCCCCGAACCAAGCTTGTTATGAAATTAGCAATGGTTAAAATAGTAAATCTGTCCTGCTCAAGCTTTGACAGTACCAATTTCTGGCATCTTAATAAAGTGCCTTAAATGATTACTTAGAAAAATGTTACTTTAAATACTACGATGGCTGTTAGCAACCATGAACGAATTGGCAGGGGTTTAACTCTTTTAAATCAGGGTTTATACCCCTATGTAAAAAGGGAGATGCAAAAAGTCTATGGTGAGGGTTGGCTAACAATCGCCACTTCATATATGTCTAATGACGAAACCTCCAAGCCTGAGGCGGAAGACATTCTGGGCGATAATATTTCTGTTTTATTAACACTAATCATTAAGCAATGGGATCAGGTATTCAGCAAAAAACTAGGTTATACCGAACGTGCTTTAGTCGCTGAACTCATTGAAACCAGCAAGACTTGGACGCATCAATCTCGCTTTTTAACAGAGGACACCTATCGCGCGATCGACACGATCGCTCGACTTCTCAAGGCTATCTCTGCACCAGAGGTAAATGTTGCACAGCAGCAAAAGCAAGAAGTTTTAGCAATTCTCAGCCCCAAACAAGCTGAAAAAGCCCCGTTTGCAAAGGAGAAATTGGCTGAAATCATTAAACAACAAGGCTTTCAGGACAGTTCTCTTTTACGCCGTGCGCTGACGCATCGTTCCTATGTCCACGAAAACCCCCAAGAAGGAGAACACAACGAGCGCTTAGAGTTTCTTGGTGATGCTTTACTGACTTTTTTAAGTGGCGAATACCTCTATCGTCGTCACCCGGAAAAAGGAGAAGATGAATTAACCCGTCGGCGTTCTGCACTTGTAGATGAAAAGCAACTGGCAAAGTTTGCAATTGAGGTTGGCTTAGACTTCAGGATGCGCTTGGGTAAAGGAGCAACTTTAGAAGGAGGTTTCCAAAATCCCAATTTGCTCAGCAGCACCTTTGAAGCAGTCATTGCCGCTTACTACCTAGACAACAATTATAATATCGAAGCAGTTCGTGCTGTTGTCGAACCGCTGTTTGATTCTGTACCTGAAAGTATTGTGCAGTTTCGCTCAAATGTAGACTCCAAAAATCGTTTTCAGGAATGGGTACAACGCAACATCACCCAAACACCCCCCAAGTATGTCACAGTTCAAGCAGGTGGTTCTTCTCACGCGCCGGAATTCATCGCGAAAGTATTTGTGGGAGACAAAGAGTATGGACAAGGCAAGGGGCGCAGTAAAAAAGATGCTGAAAAAGCCGCGGCTGAAGATGCGCTGGCTAGAGTCAGGGTTCTCTAGTGTTGTGCAAACCCCATAGCTAGAAGCTAGGGGAAAATTTGCCAGCCTTATTACTACGAGTAACCGACGAGGAGGGTTCCGACTGGGAAAAAGTCGAGCCTTATTACAACGAGTACCCGTCTTCCGCGAAAAATCAACAAAACAAAGGCTCGACTTTTTCTTGTCCCAAGTGCGAAGCCGACAGATTAACAAACCCAAGGCTGGCAAATTTTTTACGTGTAAGACCCTCGCCCACACTGCCCTACAGCTCAGGTGTGGGGCTTGTGTCGGATTAAGCTAAAACTTTGTACACCTACCATGTCGCGCAACTGATGTTAACTAGCAATTTGGGTTGTGTACTCCACTTCACATTTCCACTTCTAACGGCAAAGTTACCGTGAAAGTAGAACCGACTCCCATCTCGGAGACTAAACTAATTTCACCTGACAAGAGTTGCACTAGCCGTGAAACTATTGCCAAGCCCAAGCCAGTACTATCGGGAAGGAAGGACTTAGTACCAGAAGCAATGCGAAAGTAGGGTTCAAAAATTAGGGCTTGGTCTTCTGGCTCAATCCCAATTCCAGTGTCGCAAACTATAATAGTCCACTTGTCAATGCCCAAGGTTTCACACTTAATTTTTATAGTTCCTGACTCTGTGTAGCGAATCGCATTGCTAACAAGATTTGTTACGATTTGCTGCAATCTTAACGGGTCTGTTACAACTTTTTCAGGAGCGCGATCGCAATCAACTCCCATTTGTAAATTTTTATTATCAGCTAAAGGCTGGAACATTTCATAGACATTTGTGATTAATTCATGCACATTGGTTGGTTCTGGCTGCAGTTTCATCTGTCCTGCATCACACCGGGAAATCTCCAGTGCATCGTTAATCAGGTGGAGTAATTGTCTTCCAGAGCGTAGCACACGTTCAACGTGTTCTAAATGAGTTATAGTGTCTTTCTCGTTCGATTGTTGGCGTTGGAGGCGCAAAAACAAATCAGAGTAGCCAATAATTGAAGTTAAAGGGCTTTTGAGTTCGTGTGCCAGAATCGATAAATTGTCTTGATTCGCCCGTACCAAGCGAGTCAGTTCTTGATTGTTGAGGCTCAACTGATTTTGCAACTGCTCTAGTTCTGCTAATCGCTGTTCAGTGTAGGTTTGGAAACAGCAGGCGATCGCCTCATCCAAAACTATATCAATCAAACGTACGGCTCGCATCACTTCTAGTGCTGATGCTTGCACTAATTCCGGCTCTAAAGTAACAAATATGACATCACGCAACAGACGATACTCTCGGGCAATTTCTGCCGCGTCGAAACCTTGCTCAGCCCTGAGAGTACCATGATGCAAACTCGCTTGAACTAAGGGTTGGATTTCATCATCTTGATATTGAGAAAGCACACTTGCCAGCGCCGAGAGGACATGGCTAAGATGATTTTCAATAGCTGTGTGGGATAGATTATTGGTGCTGGAAATCTTTTTATCCCGACGAACAGCTTCCACCCACTGTTCTAGAATCGTCTGAGTTTTATCTCGCAGCAATTGACTAAAATCTTTCATCACTTATGGGTGGATAAAAATACAACCAGAGAAAAATGTTTTATCATTTCTATAGAGGGGTGTTACATTTGCTTCTTAAAACTATGTAATGACTCAATATAAAAATATATAATTTTTAATGAATCTTTATGTATCTTAATATGGATGAATGACCTCAATAAGATACTTGTTTTTAAGTCCAAAAAAGTATATCCTAAGGTGGCTTGACGGTACTGTGTACCGATGTTACATTGATCGAAAATAATAATTAAGAGTAAGTCAGCCTAATCCAATGAATCGCCGAAGCGTAAGTTGGAGCGGAGGAACCAAAGTATGGGGCGTATCTCATAGAAGAACAAGAGTGAAGAACAAATAATCATTGTATCTTTCTTGCTTTTTGTTTCTTCCTTCTTCTAAGAGAGGGGCATCTCTCAGCCCTAGCCCGTCAGCTAACTTCGTAGGCAATGAGAGGAGACTGAAGAGACAGCATTAGTATAATGTTCTGATCTCATCAGTATCCTTGGCTGGTACTGCTCGGATTACTTGTACCTGAGCTTGAGTCTGTTGAGGTCATAAATGATATTTCAACTGAATGTAGCTGCCATTTTGGCGGTTGCTGGTCAAACAGCTTGGAAACGTGCTAAACCCATTGTTGTACGGGATGCTTTCTTGCTGCCTTTGGTTGGTTTTTTGGGCGTCATTGTTATATGGTGGATTATTGCCCTTGCCAACCATGAATTGATGCCCACCCCTCCTGAGGCGCTGGCAGCAAATTTAGATTACATCCTCAACCCATTTTTCCAAAGAGGACCAGGTAATTTGGGTATTGGCTGGCTATTAATAGCAAGTATCCGACGGGTATTAATAGGCTTTGGGCTAGGCGCTCTTGTTGCGATTCCTGTTGGTTTTCTGATTGGGATGTCCAAAACAGCACTGATGGTTCTTAATCCCGTCATTCAAATCTTCAAGCCAGTATCGCCTTTAGCATGGCTTCCTATTGCCTTGGCAATCTTTAATTTGGCAGATCCATCGGCAATATTTGTGATTTTCATCACCTCTTTGTGGCCCACAATCATTAACACAGCGTTGGGAGTTTCCAGTGTTCCCAAAGATTATATAGATGTGGCACGAGTTCTGGAAATGCCCCGTTGGCGAAGAATTACAAAAATCATCTGGCCCGCAAGTTTGCCTTACATTTTTACAGGTTTGCGGATTAGTTTAGGAATTGCTTGGCTAGTTATCGTCGCTGTAGAAATGCTCACAGGCGGTGTTGGAATTGGCTTTTTCGTCTGGGATGAATGGAGCCGCCTGAACCTCAATTCGGTTTTTCTAGCCGTGCTGGTGATTGGCTTAACAGGGCTATTCCTTGATTACGCTATAGGTAAAATACAAGCTTTCGTCACTCGTCGCCCAGCAACTTCAAATTAGCTTGTCAACACTCAATAATTCAGATGTGAGTGCATGAACCCAGTGTACGCGACACCTCACCACCTGTAATCCGGGTTAGTTACAGAGCAAAGTGCCGTTTCATTTCGGGAAATCTGACTTTTTTGAATAGCTAGCGAATAGCCCACGGCGAGGGGGATAAGCGATTCTAAATTCAAATAAAAAACTCACTTTTTAGTAAGGAGCCTACCTGCTAGAACGGTACACAAATCAAATGTGTGACAGCTTCAACAAATACAGCAGATTGCAAGTTGGTGAAGTACAAAGATACCCCACCCGCGCTGTCGCGCACCCTCCCCGATTCATGGGGAGGGTTGGGGAGGGGTGTACTCCATTTAGATGCAAAGCGCTGTAACTTGTGCGCCTTCTTGGTTAATTTGTTCAGTGATTTCGCCGCCGCAGGAGCTTTTTCATGAGTGACAATAACACAAATAACTGGACGCGACGAGACTTAATCAAAGGGCTGGGAGCAACGGCATTTGCAACTGGACTTTCTTCTTGTGCCATTAATGCTAACCGTGCGCCTAAAGGAATATCACAAGCGGCGTTGGCGGTAGAACCAGTTGTAGACCCCAAGACACTAGAAAAACCTAACATTACAGTAGGGTATGTCCCCGTAAATGACTGCGCTCCCTTTGCCGTAGCGTGGGAGAAAGGATTTTTCCGCAAGTATGGTTTGAATGTCACCCTCAGTCGTGAAGCCAGCTGGGGTACGTCTCGTGACGGCATCATTTTTGGTCGCCTCGATGCTTCGCCGGTCGTCAGTGGTGCGGTGACGAATGCTAGAACAGGTGCAGAAGGCGCACGTCATGCTCCCCTGTGTGCAGCAATGACAATTCACCGTCACGGTAACGCCATGACGATGAATAAGGCAATGTGGCAGTCTGGGTTGCGTCCTTGGCGAGACTATAACGGTAATTTGGAAGAGTTTGGGCGAGATTTTCGCAATTACTTTGAAAAATTACCAACCGAGCAACGAGTTTGGGCAGTGGTGCTCAGTTCGGCAATTTATGAATACTTTATCCGCTACTTATCTGCTGCTGCTGGAGTTGCTCCTGACAAAGAATTTCGCATCATTATCGTCCCACCACCACAGATGGTAGTGAATATGCGGATTGGGGCGATGCAAGGTTATATGGTGGCAGAACCTTGGAATACACGAGCAATTACTGGCAATGATGGAATTGGCTTTACTTTCGCTCAGGGTAGGGAAATCTGGGAAGGACACCCAGACAGACTTCTAGGCGTCATGGAGTCTTTCATCAAAGAAAATCCCAAAACCTATCGCTCTTTAGTCAAGGCAATGATAGAAGCTTGCCGATATTGTGGTGACCCAAAAAACCGGGAGGAAGTGGCTAAAATTATCACGAATAAGTCGTTTACAGGAGCAAAACTCAAATTAACAAAACCAGCGATTGTCGGCGAATACAATTACGGCGGTTTTGATGACAAAAAACGGCTTGTGAAATCGACGGATACAACAATCTTTTTTGAGAAACCAGCTAATCTTGTCAAACAGCTAAATGATCATTCAACCTTTCTGTGGCAATCTCAAAGTATTTGGTTAATGACTCAGTCGGCTCGGTGGGGACAAATTAAAGGAATTCCCAAAAATGCTGAAGAATTGGCGCGTAAAGCTTGGCGAACTGACTTGTACCGCGAAATTGCCGCTGAAATGGGAATTGAATCTCCAAAAGAAGATTACAAGCTAGAACAAGCTGAACTATTTATCGATAAAAAAGCTTTTGACCCCAGTGATCCAGCGGGGTATCTCAAGAGTTTTGAGATTAGAGCCAACGCTCCCAAATCTTTCTTTATGTCCTAGCATCGGCAGAATCAATAACATTGTATTCACCGTTCTTTGCCATTTGTTCTTTGTATGCTTGTGAATGACTAATTGCAGGAGTGTCAAATGAAATCTACCTCGTTCTCAAGAGATGCCTATGATAAGGCTTCACCTCCCACCACTGGATTTCTGGAGATTGAAAATTTATTCAAGTCATATACAAAACCTGATGGGGGTGAATTTGTCGTCCTAGATAATGTCAACTTAACAGTGGGCGAAGATGAATATATTTCTGTTATTGGTCACTCTGGTTGCGGTAAATCCACACTTTTAAAGATTGTCGCTGGCTTAGAAAAAGCGACTTCTGGATCAGTGCGGTTAGATGGCAAAGAAATTCGTAAACCAGGGGCTGAGCGGATGATGGTGTTTCAACACTATTCGCTGTTACCTTGGTTAACTGTGCGGGAAAATATCCGGCTTGCGGTAGATGAAGTGCTAAAAGATGCCAATAGATCTGAAAAAATTAGCATTGTGAACGAACACCTGGCAATGGTAAATTTAACAGCAGCAGCTGATAAGTACCCTGAGGAAATTTCTGGCGGTATGAAGCAGCGCGTGGGTATTGCTAGAGCATTAGCAATTCGCCCGAAAATGCTGCTGATGGACGAACCTTTTGGGGCGTTAGATGCGCTCACTCGGGGTAAATTGCAGCGGCAAGTGTTGGATATCTGGGAAAATCACCGACAGGCGGTCATGATGGTTACCCACGACGTGGATGAAGCGATTTATATGTCAGATCGCATTGTTATGATGACCAATGGACCTGCGGCTAATATTGGGGAGATATTAGAAGTACCGTTTCCTCATCCACGCGATCGCAGTGCCATGAGAAACTCAAAAGAGTACTATGATCTCCGCAACTACGCCCTAAATTTCCTAGATCGCTATTTCACCCAAGACGAGTAATCGAAAAACTTCTTAATTCATAATTCGTAATTTTTAATGAGCAAGTCAATTACGGATTATGAATTACAAATTAGTCATTCCTTTTGTTAATTTTTCTTTAAACAGAGATAAAGCTATGAATCTCAAGCCCATATTGGTACGTCTGCAAAACGCTATCGGAAGAGATGATTTAATTGAGCAAATGGTGTTAATCTCAACACCAGAGACACCTTTTTCTACACAGGCTCAATCTGCAAAATCGGTCAATTTAATCGTTGGTTATAATAGTTCTCCCAACAGTCATACTGCGTTAGATATTGCCTTGTTAATTGCTCATCAAACACGTTTAGCCACAAAGGCGCAAGTGACAGTTCAAGTTGTTTATGTGATAGAGGAAAATCAAAGTAGTAATGGTGCAGAAGTCTTGCAAAAAGAGGAATTTGCAACTCACAGAGCAACTGAACTAAATCCTCCTCACTGTTCAACAAGCTTCTCCTTAAGAGAGTTTGACACAGGTGTCATCACTCAAACTAAAATGCAGGCTAACGCAGCATACCAACAAGAAATATTGGTAGATAGATTTGCACAAGCAGAAAGTATCCTGCGGCAAGCAAGTTGTCTGGCTGCGGAATGGAAAAGCTCTTTTAAAGCTCATCTTCGGTTTGGTTGTATTGCCAAGGAACTGAGGAAAGTCGTTGCATCAGAATCTGCAAATTTACTATTACTTGGCTGTAACTCCGTCAAGCATCCGATAGTCCAACAGCTCGGTTCTAACTTCCCCTGTTCAGTACTGGGTATACCCAATTTTGTTAATGAGAAGCGCGTTTAGCGGCGAGAATTGCGAATGTTGTGGAAAGACACCTAAGTATAGAAGTCCGGTTTCTTAAACCCCTTACCAATAGGATGATTATCCCTATTTCTTCAAAGTACAAAAAACCACATAATATATGTATGTGGTTTTTTTTTGCTAATCTGCAAAAAATCTGGGTGTAATTTCTACCAATACAAGTTGCGTTATAATATGTCATTCTGAGCAAAGGGAAGAATCTTGGGAGATACTACCCTACCCAACCGATGCACCCCCTTTGGGGTCTAAAGGAACCCGCTAAGTACCACAGGCACACGCTAAGCGTGATTCTTAGTGGATTAAGTGTATGCTGAATAAATTCTGTGGCGATGCTTCTTATTTAAAGTATTTCTATGAAAATTTAAATATTTTTGAAAAATTTTAAGTTTTATAAAGAAAATTTTCACTCCTTCAAATCTTTGAAGGAGTGAAATTGTTTCAATAACCATTGAAACTCTCCGGAGGAGACGACTTGCTTTATGATTCAAAGATGCTACCCTACGGAGTATAGCCCAGAACTATTTCTAGGGAAGTACAAACACATCACATAAGATGTCAGAAAACAAGCAAATGCACAACTCATTGCAATCCCGAAAGGATTAATAACATGAACCCGCCCGAAGGAGAACATAGCAATCATAGTATGGTAGAACCACCTCAAGCAGGGTCCAACCAAAATACAAATATTCCTCTCTTTCATAGTACAGATAGTAGTACAGATATGGGAGAAAGCCACAGTTTAGCAAAAGTCAGAGATATTCTTTTTGGTCATCAGATGCGGGAGGTGGAAAAAAGGTTTACCCGCTTAGAAGAGCGTCTGGTTAAAGAATCTGCTGATTTACGGGATGAAACAAGAAAACGTTTAGATTCCCTAGAAACGTACATTAAGAAAGAGGTTGAGTCCATAGCAGATCGGCTAAAAAACGAGCAAATAGAACGCGGTGAAGTAGTAAAAGCAGTTGCTGAAGGAAACAAAAATATAACGATGTCTTTAGAAAAAAGAATTGCCCAATTTGAAGAACAAACTGCCAACAGCCAGCGAGAAGTTCGTGAGCAAATTCTTAACCAATCTAAAAGCCTACAGGATGATATCCGGCAAAAATACGAAGAAATTGTGGCTTTAGTGCAACAAGAATCTCAAGAACTTCGTATTGCGAAAACAGACCGTTCCTCACTCGCTGCTCTCTTCTCAGAACTAGCTATCCGCTTGAATTCTCAACAATAATAAGGCTTATTAGTTAGTAGTTAGTCGTACTTAATGACAACTAACAACTAAGAACTAACAAGTCACTAATAACTAATAACTAATAACTAATAACTAATAACTAATAACTAATGACTAATGACTAATGACTAATGACTAATGACTACTCAAATAACAATCACGTACAGCCTAACGATGAACTGAGTGAACTCCGTAGTTTGCTTTTTGGTATTGAACCAGCTAAACTAAACAAATTATACGAGCGATTAGATAACCCACAGATAAAAGCAGAAGATATCAGCCGATTGCTTCCAGAGGCGGTTATTTTGCGAACAATGCAAGATAAACAACTGGGCGAAGCAATAGTGCCTACTGTTGAACACGCCATTCAATCCTCTGTTAAACAAGATTTAAATATTTTGTCAACTGCGATTTTTCCCATAATGGGACCAGCCATTCGCAAGGCTATTACCGCAGCTCTCGAAGGAATGGTTCAATCTTTAGATGCTTCTTTAGAGCAAAGCTTTTCTCCACAAAGCCTCAAGTGGAGATTAGAAGCCCGACAGACAGGTAAAACATTTGCCGAGGTTGTGCTGCTTCGCACGCTTATTTATCGGGTGGAACAGGTATTCCTGATTCATAAAAAAACCGGATTAATGCTGCAACATACAGTAGCGCCAAAAGTCAGCGCTCAAGATCCGGATTTGGTTTCAGCCATGTTGACGGCTATTCAAGATTTTGTCAAAGACTCTTTCAATACACAAAAAAATGATGGGCTTCAAAGTTTGCACTTTGGAGAACTCACCATTTGGATTGAAGAAGGACCACAGGCAGTACTGGCAGGTATAATTCGGGGAACTGCTCCCCAAGAATTAAGATTAGTTTTTCAAGAAGCAATAGAAAAAATTCATCTGAAGCTAAACAGAGAACTTATTTTTTTTGAAGGAGAAACAGAGCCATTTGTAGCCAGTAGACCTGAGATAGAAGCTTGTTTGGAGGCTCGGTATCAAGCTCCAACAAAAAAAAATTATATCTCTGCCCGGACTTTATTAGGCACAGTAGCTATTGGTTTGGGAATTTGGAGCTTTTTTGCTATTCGAGATCATCTGCGTTGGAATGCCTACTTGGAAAAACTGAACACTCACCCTGGAATTGTTGTGATTAAAGCTGACAAGCGAGGTGGAAAATATTTTATTTCTGGAATGCGCGATCCATTAGCAGTAGACCCCAAGATGCTGATAAAACAAGCAAATCTCAGTCCCAAAACAGTTATCAGCCATTGGACGCCTTTCCTGTCGTTTGAACCAGCAATTATTAGCAAAAGAGCTGAGGAATTACTTCAACCTCCAAAAACTGTAGCCGTGAAAGTAGATGAAAAAGGTATTCTTTATGTCAGTGGTTCTGCACCTCGTCAGTGGATTTTAGAAGCGAGGAAATTATGGCGTTTTATTCCTGGAATTACTCAATTTCAGGATAATAATCTTATTGACATAGAACTAAAGCATCTTGAGTCATATAAAAATCAGATTGAACAAGAATTGCTATTTTTTTCTGAAGGAACAACAGAGTTTTTCCCAGGGGAAGATAAGAAACTTAACAATCTTGTACTGCAAATACAAAAACTTTTGGATGCTGCCAAATACGTTGATAAAAATGTAGGTATTCAAATAGTGGGACACACTGATATAACTGGAACAGAAACAAGAAACATCGCACTCAGTCAAGCCCGTGCCAATAAAATCCTTTCTTATTTATCTTCCCAAGGAATCAATACGAGCAATTTCACTACTATAGGTGTGGCTGACAGCCAACCTTTACGTTCGGGATTGGTAGAAGATAAGAAATTGAGCCGCAGAGTATCTTTTAAAATCTTACTGTCTGACCAAGCTAAATAAGGATTATCCCTATATGCTCCAAAAGAAAATTTGTATGGTGGGTGCATTTGCCACGGGGAAAACTAGTTTAGTATCACGTTTTGTTAATAGCATTTTTTCTGATAAGTACCAGACTACTGTCGGGGTAAAAATTGACAAAAAAACAGTTAATGTTGGAGATAAAGAGTTAAATCTTATTCTTTGGGATCTGTATGGAGAAGACGATTTTCAGAAAGTGCGGATGTCCTACTTGCGAGGGTCTTCAGGTTATTTATTAGTTGTGGATGCAACTCGACACAATACTTTGGAAAAAGCCTTTAATTTACAAAACAGAGTAGAAGAAACAATTGGTCAAGTTCCCTTTATTTTGGTAATAAACAAATCGGATTTAGCTGATGAATGGGAAATAAGTAACTCCGAAATCGACGAACTGAGGCAGAAAGGTTGGACGGTTATTAAAACTAGTGCAAAAAGTGGTTTTGGTGTAGAAAAAACTTTCCAAACTCTTGCTTATAGGATATTGGAGGGATAAATAATGTTGGATTTTCCTGTTCCGGTTACTGCTTATCTTCTCAATTTCATGATAGATCAACGTTCTCTTGCCTATCTTTTAGTTAATAAAGATGGCTATTTGTCAGGTTGGGGCGGTAAACTATCAGTATACGGACTTACAAATTTACAAGAAGGGAAGAAAGTAGGACAGCAAGTTTTTTTTCTGGAAGGTCTTTTACCACTAGATGATTTTCCTTTATTTTTGCCTTGTATAAAAACGGAATACAGCATTTGTGCAGATGTCCATATTTTCTCCTCACAGGAAGGAGATTGGGTGTTGCTGTTAGATGCTACCTGGGATGAGATTCATGTAGGCATGATACAACAACAAGTAAACTCTTCCAGACTGCTGTAGAAAAAAATCTCTATAATAGAGAATCACTGGATATTGGTTGAAAAAATTTGGTTTCGGCTTGTCTAAGTCATCAAGGGTTCTATGACAGCAGACATTTTGGCAGCATTGAATATTTTAGTATTGGAACGGCTAGATGTTGATTCATTCAGCATCACTGGAACCGTACCAGATTGGTTAACTGACTTTTGTCCTCAAAAGGTTGTATTGGAAACAGGGATTATACTGAAAGAAGCCTTTCCATTTTTAGAAAACTTTTTAATTGATGCTGAAGAATTTTGGCTCTTAAGAGGAGAAAAAAAATTAAAATCTGGTATATGGTATCAACTTGATTTGTCTGGTAAAGAATATCATTTTGAAGCTATAGCCGTTTATGTAGATAGCAAAAAATATTTATTAATAGAATCGCTTGATGAAACTTATAACGAGAAGCAATATATTATTCAAAAAGCACGAGAAAATCAATTAAATTATCAGTATATTGTGAAAGAAAACCAGAAAAAAGAAGTTTTGATTCACTGTATTATACATGATATGGCAGGACAATTAAGTGGTATTAATGGCTGTCTTAGCCTCTTACAGTTTGAAAATTTCACACAACCAGTCAAAGACATTTTACAACTCGGTAAAATACAATGCCAGAGGCAAGAAATGCTCATACGGGAAATATTGGATGGATTTTCTGCTGAAGTCAAATCCTTGGAGACATTTGCAGTCGATGTTGACAAGGCACCGAGTGCCCTGATATCTGCACAGGAGATTATCCAACTTTTATCTCCTTCTTTTGCACTTAACAAAATGCAGTTACGCCTAGCTGCCAATATTGACGTGACAGCAGATTGGAGAGTCATCGGTGATGAATCGCGTTTAGATAGGGTGATTGCAAATTTGGTAGAAAACGCTTTTCGTCACAGTCCACTAGAGTCTACTGTGACAATTGGTTTAGAACAGGATGGAGATTATATTTTAGTCAGTGTGGATGATGAAGGTTCCGGTGTCCCTCCGGAAAATGTAGAGAGTTTATTTCAAAAGTTCTCTCAAGGAAAAGGTAAATCAGGTAGAGTTGGGCTAGGGCTTTATTCTTGCCGCATTACAGTTGAACGTTGGGGAGGCGAGATTGGTTATTCCCCTCGTCCAGAAGGTGGTTCCCGATTTTGGTTCCGGCTGCCAAAACCAAGACGAAATGAATGAGTAGCACCCCAAGAGGGGGCTACTCAACTCTAACTGATGACTAGTATCCAATAAAGTGTAGAACATCACGTAATACGCTGAAACCAGCCAAATCCCAAAGCAGGTAGGCAAGAAAACCAATCATTGCCAAGCGACCGTTCCACAGTTCAGCTTGGGGATTCCAGCCAAACAGAAAAGCATTGCGGTCTACGCCGTTATATTCTGTAGCAACGGGTGGTAAATCAGTAGCGGGACGAGTTTCACGACTTTGCATTTTTTTTCCTCCAATATCAAGTTGGTTTTTAGGACTTTAATCTTTAATAACCAATCAAGTGCAGAACATCACGCAGGACGCTGAAACCAGCCAAATCCCAAAGCAAGTAGGCAAGAAAACCAATCATTGCCAAGCGACCATTCCACAGTTCAGCTTGGGGATTCCAGCCAAACAGAAAAGCATTGCGGTCTACACCGTTATATTCTGTAGCAACGCGTGGTAAATCAGTAGCGGGACGAGTTTCACGACTTTGCATTGTTTTTTCCTCCAAAATTAAGTTGTTATTTGTCCTTTATCGTTTGTTCTTGTATTAGAAACTAATAACTAGTAACCAATGAAGTGCAGGACGTCACGCAGGACGCTGAAACCAGCCAAATCCCAAAGCAGGTAGGCAAGAAAACCAATCATTGCCAAGCGACCGTTCCACAGTTCAGCTTGAGGATTCCAGCCAAATAGAAAAGCATTGCGGTCTACGCCGTTATATTCTTTAGCAACGGGTGGTAAATCAGTAGCAGGACGAGTTTCCATTGTTTTTTCCTCCAAAATTAACTTAGTTTTTAGGAATTCAATCTTTAGTAGCCAATCAAGTGCAGGACGTCACGCAATACACTGAAACCAGCCAAATCCCAAAGCAGGTAGGCAAGAAAACCAATCATTGCCAAGCGACCGTTCCACAGTTCAGCTTGAGGATTCCAGCCAAATAGAAAAGCATTGCGGTCTACGCCGTTATATTCTTTAGCAACGGGTGGTAAATCAGTAGCAGGACGAGTTTCCATTGTTTTTTCTCCAAGATTAAGTTGGTTTTTAGGAATTCAATCTTTAGTAGCCAATCAAGTGCAGGACGTCACGCAGGACGCTGAAACCAGCCAAATCCCAAAGCAAGTAAGCTAGAAAACCAATCATTGCCAAGCGACCGTTCCACAGTTCAGCTTGAGGATTCCAGCCAAATAGAAAAGCATTGCGATCTACGCCGTTATATTCTGTAGCAACGGGTGGTAAATCGGTAGCAGGACGAGTTTCACGACTTTGCATTTTTTTTCCTGGTTCAAGTTCAATTTGTTTCTTGACTTTACTGTAGCTATTTACAACTGGGCTGCTTTCTGTCAATGGGCACAAACTATCAGCACCTCTTGTGGACGATTATCTGAACAGTGTTTTCTTGGATAAATCCACCTACAGAGAGTGCAAAAAAAAGTATTTGTAAATAAATGTAACAAGGTTAACGAAAAGCTAGATTTTACTTAATCAATTCCTGTTAAAAAGCGATGAAAAATAAAAAAGAAAATATTTGTCACCATAGTAGGTACCCAATCACTAAAATCACCGCTAGACAAATTCAATTCCCCAGGCTTGGACTTAAGGCTTAAAAGCCTACCTCCGTAAGCTTTGCTTGTGAGTCAGTGAGTTATAGTCTCTTGGGAATTTATCAATTTTTGTAAGGAATCTAATGTAGAACTAACAAAGAAGGATAAAAAAAGAGCAAGGGATAAAATTCCCGATTTTTCACTTCACAACAGATAATTCGCATTTTTGCCTTCTTTTTGCCTTCATTACACTCTTGTTTTTGTTACTGATTGAATTAGGTAGAAAAACTTCATACCATGCAGTAGAAGATTTTCAAACTTTGGAGAGATGCTGAAAGCACCATGATTCCACGATTGTATAGCTCAAGAGTTGGGTATTATGACAGATACAAAATTTATTCTCACGTAAACTTTTAATCCCCACCGACTTGAGGTATAGAGGAAGGAATAAGTAGGATGTTTCAAAGTACGCATATTATACTGGCACTGTATAAGTCGCTCTTTTGGGTGGCACAAGCGCCAGTGACTAACCAGACAGATGTCTCTTTTGGATTTGGACCACACTTTTTTTTCGCTTTAGTCTCAGGTGTGATCCTGGCTTTTGCCTTACAATTAGTTCTCACAAACCTCTCAGTTGCTGCTGGGATTTCCTACCTAGGTCGTTCATCTGATTCAGATGGAGATCATGATGGAGAAGTTGGAAGTGTGGGCGGTACCATTCGCAAAATAGGCACGGCGGTGGGATTGTGGACATTAATCACTGTGACTATTGCGCTTGCCATTGCTTGTTTCCTAGCGGTGAGACTCAGTCTTTTTGGAGATTGGTCTCCAGTAAAGGGAGCAATTCTAGGGTTGGTGATTTGGGGAGCGTACTTCTTACTGCTGGTGTGGGTGAGTTCAACCACGGTGGGTTCCTTAATTGGCTCGTTAGTCAACACAGCAACTTCCGGGTTACAGGCGATTCTGGGGACAGCAACCGCCGCGTTGGGGGCAAAAGCTGTTAATCAGCAAGTGGTAGCAACAGCGGAAGCAGCAGCGTCCGCCGTGCGTCGGGAACTAGGCAGCGCGATCGACCCCGGCACTATCAGGGATAAGGTAGAAGATTATTTAGAAATGGTACGCCCGCCAGAACTAGATATATCCAAGATTCGGGGCGAATTTGAAAGGTTACTGAACGACCCACAACTCAAGGCGATCGCCGGCAGTCCAGATATCCGCAATATAGACCGCCAAAAGTTTGTCGATTTAATCAGCAGTCGCACTGACCTTTCAAAGAAAGAAATTAACCGTATTGCTGACACCTTATATGGCGTTTGGAAACAAGTTGTCGGTCAACAACAACCAACACAAGACCGCCTGGGAGAATTGGTTAACTATCTCAAATCAATGGCACCCGGACAAACCCGGACAGATGAACTCAATGCCAAGCTGGATCAGCTGATGGCAGAAATGCGTGCTACAAAAGACGCTAACCAAAGGGCAACCCAAGAAGCGACTCCTGGTCCAATTCAACGGACAGTCCAGCAGGCAATAACCTCGTTGACTGGCGTTGTGTTGGGACGAGCTGATTTGTCAGACATAGATGTAGAAAAAATCCTAGGTGCGATCACAAACGCTAAAGATAAAGTCACAGATCAAGCAGATAAGTTAGGTCTTCCCACGCCAAAGCAGCCTTATAGCCCGATTCGTGCTGATGTGGAAAACTACCTGCTCAACGCACATTCTTGGCAGCTGAATTCAGAAAAAAGTGCCCAAGAATTTCGTGACGTTCTTTACGATCCAGCTGCTGATCCCGGAACAGTGCGGCGAGAGTTAGAGCAACTTTCTCGGACTGATTTTGTAAATATTCTCAAACAAAGGGGTCTGTTGACCCAAACAGAAATTCAGCGTATAGCAGATCGGTTGGAAGTGATCCGCCAAGAAGTGCTACTCTCGGCGATCGCAGAGGAAGAAAAAGAGGTCGTCCAAGACTTGCAACGCCGAGTCGAAAGCTATCTCCTCGTTACCCCTAAATCAGATTTGACTGCGGAAGGCATACACCGGGATTTCAAACCCCTGCTGGAAGATCAAGACGCAGATTACGAAACTCTATCTCGGCGACTTGCTCAGTTTGACCGCCAGGAAATGCGGGAAATCCTCCTAGAGCGCAATGACATTAATCCTGAGGAAGCAGACACAATCCTTGAGCAGTTGGAAAAACAACGGGATCAAGTTTTAGTCGAATCCAAAGGAATTGCAGACCAAGCGAAATATCAAGCTGAATCGCTGTGGCTGAATTTAAAATCTTATCTGCGGAACACAGGCAAAGAAGAACTCAACCCTGATGCTATCCAAGCTGAGTTGAAAAGACTTTTAGACGACCCGCAAGCAGGAGTTACGGCAATTAGGGCGCGTTTGTCTCGTTTTGACCGTGATACTTTAGTAAAATTACTGAGTCAGCGGCAAGACTTGAGCGAAGACCAAGCTAACCAAATCCTTGACAGTGTTGAGGAAAACTGGAGTAGCATTCGTCATGTGCCCAGAACCGTGGCAGATAAAGCTAAGGAGCAATATGACTCCGTAACAACCACGATCACAGACTACCTGCGGAACACTGGCAAAGACGAACTCAACCCCGAAGGAATTCAGCGGGATTTGAATAGACTGTTCCAAAATCCGCAACAAGGAGTTGTTGCACTGCGTCGTCGGTTATCACAGGTTGATAGAGATACCTTAGTAAAACTGCTGAGTCAACGTCAGGACTTGAGTGAAGAGCAAGTCAATCAGGTCATCGATTCTGTGCAAACTTCCATTCGCGACATGATACGTGCGCCTCGTCGCCTAGCCACCCGAACTCAGCAAAGTGTGCAAAATTTCCAAGCTTATCTGGAAGCGTACCTGCGGGGGAGTGGCAAGGAAGAACTGAACCCAGAAGGTATCAAGCGCGACTTATATCTGTTGTTGCACGATCCACAAGTGGGGATAGAAAGTATAGGCGATCGCCTTTCGCATTTTGACCGCTCCACCATTATTACCCTGCTGAAACTGCGGGAAGACTTAACAGATGACGAAGCGGCACAAATTGCGGATACCATGATATCGGTGCGTGACCAGTTCGTGGAACAAGTGCGGGGTATTCAGCGGCGCATTCAAGATGTGATTGATGGAATTTTTGCCCGCATTCGCGACTACCTCAACTCTTTGGATCGCCCAGAACTGAACTACGATAGCATTAAGCGCGATGTTCGCACATTGTTTGATGACCCACAAGCAGGGTTTGATGCATTGCGCGATCGCCTATCTTCATTCAACCGCGATACCCTAGTCGCAATTATGAGTTCCCGCGAGGATATCTCGGAGGAAGACGCTAACCGCATCATCGACCAAATCGAACGCGCACGAAACAGCGTCTTGCAACGGGCAGAACGCATCCAGCAAGAAGCACAGCGACGCTTAGAAGAAGTGAAGCATCAAGCACAACGCCAAGCCGAAGAAACACGCAAAGCCGCTGCATCAGCAGCTTGGTGGCTATTTGCTACAGCGCTTGTATCAGGCATATTCTCAGCAATTGCAGGAGCAGTCGCTGCCATTGTATTAGTGTAGTTTGATACTTTTTTACGGAACAATTTCAGCCTCTCAAACGAGAGGCTTTTTTGTTGCTAGCACAAGGTTATCTGTCGCAAAATAAACTTTTCCTGCTGGTACTGTAAAAAAAATATAGATAATATCGTGAAGTGACACCAATATTTTAAGACAGCATTTGAACTGCTGTCATTTCAGTAGAAAGATGGAGAAGCTCAAACATTGCCCTTTACTATAGCAATCCTAAATAATTTATAAAAATTTTTGTTCCCTGTTCCCTGTTAAGCGCCCTCATTCGGCAATTTACAACTCAAATAGGACTGCTATATAATGACAAATCAACTGAAATTATCAGAGCAACAGTCGTTCAAAGCACCAGCGATAGTCAGCATTGCATTATTTCTCGGCGTAATCGCCATATCTTTTGGTGCTATCTTCATTAGATGGAGTGAATACGAACTCAGCCCCATTGCCACTGTATTTAATCGTTTTTGGCTCGGTAGTGTCGTCTTCGGGTTGTGGCATAGTGGCTTGACGATACGTCAGTGGTTTTGGGACGACAAATCTGTCCAACAGGAGCCATACACCCGTCAGGACTTTTTGTTATTGCTGGGTGCTGGGACTTTTTTTGCTACCTCCTTAGTCCTCGTCGCTTGGTCACTGACTCAAACCAGCGTTGCTATCTCAAGTCTATTGCATAATCTCTCCCCGATATTTACCAGCTTGGGGGCGTGGCTATTATTCTCTGTGGGCTTCAACCGCCAATTCCTGATTGGCATGGCGCTCGCTATTGGGGGAGCGATCGTCATTGAACTAGAGCAGCTTGGAGGAGCTCCCAACAATCTACTTGGAGACGTAGCTGCTATTATATCTGCGGTTTTCTTGGCGGCGTACCTGCTCGTTGTAGAACAACTGCGAACCAAATTCAGTCCTATAACCATCCAGTTGTGGATCTGTGCGATCGCTACCGTAGTCCTGTTTCCTATAGTTCTATTGAGTGGAGATAAATTTTTCCCCTCAACGTTTGGAGGGTGGCTAGCAGTCATTTGCTTTTCCCTCGTCTGCCAAGTTTTAGGTCACGGACTTTTGATATACAGCCTGGAAAAGTTGTCCTCAGTCGTCGTCTCTCTGTTTCATCTCCTAGAGCCAGTTTTTGCTGGAGTTTTCGCTTTTGTCATATTTTGGGAAAAGTTGAGTTTCTCTCATTGGGTCGGTTTTGCTGTAGTTCTCATCGGTCTATACCTGGTTGTCTCTAGCCAAGCTGCTGTTCATTCCTCACTTAACCAACTAGAGAGGAACTAGTACCGCAAGGCGGAAGTCACGCATTCACGCATTCACGCATTCAAAAGTATTATGCAATGGGCTTTTTAGGGATTTTAAATGATTGCCCTATTTACGCCGTCACGTACTAGCCAGTTTTTGCTATTGTTTGTTTATTTTTCCTCATCGAAGATTATGGTGGGGAATTATAGCTCCTCAAACTCCCTAGTAAACCAGCTAAAATCTTTGCAGTAGGTTGATGAAAGCTGCACCAATAAACAAGCCCGCAATTTGCGCCAAATAGCCAATGCTAAGTGGGTTAACACCACCAGGAATATTTAAACTACCAATTCCGTAAGAAATCTGTTGCACAAACCACCAAAATAGATAGAAAGAAGCTGGTAGTTGTACGGGAATAAATATAATCAAAAGGGGTAGGATAGTATCAATTTTAGCTTTAGGAAACTTAAAGACATACGCTCCTAAAATAGCTGTAATCACCCCATTTGCACCAATCAATGGCACTGTTAAACTCGGTTCAGCTAAAATTTGTACTAGCCCGGTCAGGATGCCAGCAACCAAGTAAAATAATAAAAATCGTCTGGACCCCAGAATATTTTCGAGAGTTTTGCCAAAAACCCACAAAAATATCAAATTTCCTAAAATTTGACTAAAACTGCCGTGAAGGAACATTCCTGTAAGCAGTGAAGTCGAACGCATTAGTACAACTATCCAAGCAGCTGAGTTTCCACCAACTGCATTTGCACTGGCTGTACTGATTTGTGCTGGAACCAGACCCAAGCTATTTACAAAATTGCCTAATTCATCACCAAGTTCTAGTTTCAGTTCCCATAAGAAGAGGGCAATGTTGATACCAATCAGACAGTAAATAATTATTGGCTTTCTACGCGTGAAAAAGAAAATGTTATCGCTAATAGGAATCATATCAATTTGTTATTAGTTATTAGTTATTAGTTATTCTCTTTGTCCCCCTCATCCCCTTCAATACTCGCTTCGTCTACCGTCACCGTTCTCATCGACCCAAAAGAGAAGCTGTGGCAAGATGGGAATCAGACCATACTGCATTAAACTAGGCTAACCAAATGTTGGGAAAGACACTTGTTGGACGATACCAAATTATTAGTCATTTGGGAGGAGGGGGATTTGGTGAAACGTTTGTTGCTTGTGATACTCACTTACCTGGATCACCTCAATGTGTAGTCAAAAAACTCAAGCCCCAAGCTAATGACCCTGATACTTTGCAAACAGCCAGACGCTTATTTGATACAGAAGCTCAAGTTCTGTATCAATTAGGCACTCATGACCGTATTCCTCAACTTCTAGCCTACTTTGAGGAGAACCAAGAATTCTATCTCGTACAGGAATTTATAGAAGGTCATGACCTTAGTCAAGAAATAATACCAGGAAAACCCCTAAGTCAAGACCAAGTTATTTGCCTGTTACAAGAAATTTTGGATATTTTAGAGTTTGTCCATCGCCAAAAGGTCATTCACCGTGATATCAATCCCCGAAATATCATTAGACGCAAGCCAGATAACAAGTTAGTTTTGATTGACTTTGGAGCCGTCAAACAAATCACAACCCAAGTCATTACTCCTAATGGAAAAACAAAATTTACCGTTGCTATCGGGACTCCTGGATACATTCCTAGCGAACAAGCTCAAGGAAATCCAAAATTCAGTAGTGATATTTATGCTTTAGGGATACTTGGTATACAAGCACTCACTGGCTTATCTCCTGAGCAACTCGATTTAGATGCAGAGACGAGTGAGATTATATGGCAACATACCTCTGTTAGTGAGGATTTTGCCAAAGTTTTAGACAAAATGGTGTGCTATGACTTTCGGGAACGTTATGGTTCTGCAGGGGTTGTCCTGCAAGCTTTGCATGATTTAAACAAATCTCAATCTCAGACAATGGCATTGAGTTCTCCCTTATTGCAAAATCCTATAAAAAATACTTTAAAACCCATCACTAAACCTAAAAAACATATAGTGTTAAAGTTTTTAGGTGTCATGAGTTTAATAGGAATAGGTGTAGGTTCATCTATATATATTGTCAATGCTATCAATTCTGTTAATGCCACCGAATTGTATAAGCAAGCCAACACACTATACGAGTTACAACGTTATCAAGATGCTTTATCGAGATATGAAAAAGCGGTGAACATCAGACCAGAATACGCTCAAGCAAGAAATGGACAAGGTAAAACTTTGTATGAGTTGAAAGAATATAAGGAAGCACTTGCCGCCTATGATAAAACAATTCAATTAGAGCCTGATTATTTGCCAGCTTGGAGTGGGCGTGGTTTTACACTGAATAAGTTGCAAAGATACCAAGAAGCAATTGCTTCCTTTGACAAAGCATTGCAATTACAAAATAACTATCCGGAAGTCTGGAATGCTAAAGGAGAAGCTTTAACTAAATTAAATGAATATGACCAAGCGCTTAAATCTTATGACAAAGCTATAGAATTTAATAAAGAATATTATGAAGCTTGGTACAATAAAGCATTATTGCTACAAAATTTAAAACGTTATGATGAGGCAATTTCCGCTTATGATAAAGTGCTTGAATTCAAGCAAGACTATGAAAGAGCTTGGTATAACAGAGGCAATGTCTTGGTGAATTTGCAACGCTACCAAGATGCGATCGCAGCCTATGACAAAGCGGTACAATACAAGCCAACTTTTTACCAAGCTTGGTTATCCAAAGGTAATGTACTCATCAATTTGCAACGCTATCCAGAAGCTATAGAATCTTTTGAACAAGTCATTAAATACAATCGCAAGAACTATCAAGCGTGGTATGGTCGCGGCTGGTCACTACATCAAATAAAACGCTACGAAGAAGCAGTTACATCCTATAATCAGGCAATTGAATTGAATCGTAAAAACTATCAAGTATGGTATAACCTGGGAAATTCACTTTACAATTTAAAGAAATACCAAGAAGCAATTTTATCCTACAATAAATCAGTTAATTACGAACCCAAACATTACGAAAGTTGGTATAGTAGAGGCAATGCTCTGTTTAATGTAAAACGTTATTCAGAAGCCATCGCCTCATACGATAAAGCAATTAAAATAAAGCCAGATTATCAACAAGCAATAAACGCCCGTAATCAAGCACAACAACAGTTAGTTCCGAGTCCCGAGTCCACAGTCATCAGTCCATAACTTAAGTTTGTTAACTGTTGACTGTTAACTGTTAACTGTTAACTGTTGACTATCGAATATTTACCTCTTGTAATTGGTTCCCTAAATCAAAAGATTTTATATTCGTAGCAGAACTGTTGCTGATAAATGGTTGATTCATGTTTACAGAAGCAGGTGCTTTTGATGAAGCTATTTTTTCACCTTCTGATGAAGTTATTTTTTCACCTTCAACTTGCACAATGCGCTGTTTCTGAGAATATTCTATCAGTTTAGCTTGAGCTGTGGCAGATACAGGAGTATCTTTAGGAACTTGTTGGAGAAACTTGACAGCAGCGTCAAAGTCACCCTCTGCTGCTTTGTTGTAAGCTTTTTGTAACAAGTAAGCAGCTCTAATTTGCTTTTTCTGATTGTACTCAGCTAACTTTTGTTGAACGATTGTTCCTGCAGAACTTTCTTCGGGAATTTGACTGAGATAATCTAAAGCGCCACTGAAATCTTTTAATGATGCTTTTTCATAAGCCTGGGCTAATAAATCTTTGCTTTGTGCTTCAAGATTTGCTTGTGCTTGTTGAACTAATTTATCTGTTTGTGATTGCCAATGCAAAATATCAGGAACTTGAGATCCTGCACGCACTACATCTGCCCAACGATGCTCATTGAAAGCTTGTTGGGCTGCATTGTATTGTTGGGCAGCAATATCCCATTGCTTTTGCCATTCGTCAATGCTAGCTTGCGCCTCAGGATAAATATTACTGTTCAAGGGGATTGATTTAGCTAGAGCAATTGCTCCGTCCAAATCCCCACCTTGATATTCTTCAGTTGCTTTATATAGTTTTTCTGTTTCTGAATAAGTTGGAGTGTTATGTATGATGGAGTAGACTCCAAATCCCATCACCAATGAATTAGCCGCCAACCCCACCTTCATTCCTGTCAACAGTGGAGAGGCATTTGGAGATAGCGATTGTCTGCGCTTGACATTTAGTTGATCTTTTGGGTGATTTTTTTCATATTCTTCTGAAAAAATGGTGTAATCAACATCTATGATGTACGATGGTGAACCTTCCAACGGCATTTGGTGAAGTGCCTGCAATGCTTCACCTGCTGATTTGAAACGTTCTTTGTAGTCGTAGCGAATCATTTGGCTGATCACAGCAGCTAGATAATCGCTGACTGGCGTGTTTTGAAAACGCCACATAATCTCATTTGTTTGAGGATCTACTTTCAATTGCAGCGGTGTTAGCCCTGTGAAAGCCTGAATGGCAATCATGCCTAAAGCATAAATATCACTGTTAGGTTGTGTCTGACCAATAAATTGCTCTGGTGGTATGTAACCTAGCGAAGTGACAGGAATTCTATCTAAAGGCATGACCTCATCGAGGATTTCAAAATCAATTGGCTGAATTGAACCAAAATCAATGAGAACTAACTTGCCATCATAAGGGCGTCTTATTAAATTTTCCGGCTTGACGTCGCAGTGAATCACACCTTCAGAGTGAACAAAGTCTAAAATCGACAGAACATCTTGTAAAAATTGAATAACTTCACTTTCACTCCACACATAACCCAAATTGGGATCGATTGGTAGTTCCGCAGTGAGTGCATGCCCTTCCACAAACTCTTGTACTAAGTAAAAGCGTTCATGTTCTTCAAAGCAGGATAAAAGTTCGGGAATTTGCTCATGGTGTCCCAAGTGCTTCAGTGTTTCGGTTTCTGTAAGAAAACGTAACCTAAGGGTTTGTAAGTAGCTTGGTTGGAAACTGATAACCTTGAGCTGTTTAACAACGCATTTAGGATTCTCTGGATTCTCAATGTCTACAGCAACGTATGTTTCGCCAAATACCCCTGCTCCCAGGGTTTGGACGACTTGGTAACGTCCTTGTAATATTTTACCGATCATGTGGTTCGTCATTAGCTAGTTACTTAGTCACTGCTTATATAGGTTTTCTAACATTGCCCCCTGTTTCCGGAATTCCTGATTAAATTAAATGAAAACAGCGCTGAATAAAGCGCTAAGTTCTTAAATAAGAGTCAGTTTTTTATAGTTATTATTACGGATAATGTAATTTGCGTACGTACGTAAGATTACAAATATGTTCAAGAAAGTATGAAGTATGGAAAGAAACTATGAAGTATGGAATATTGCCACTGCTGTCAATACTCGCGATATTGCTAACCTGGTCTCTATGCCAATTAGTGTATCTGAACTCTTCAGTATTTCTACTGTGAAAATTTATTGTCAGGTTGCTTTTCCTCTACCTGAGATTTATCTGTTAAATTGCTAACCTCATTCTTTACTCCTGATTGGGCTATGTCAAAATCTAAGGCTTGATCACGCGTGCGATGGGCAAAGCGCCGCCTGAGGGCAAAGCGCACGGACTCTGGCAAGGTGAGGAGAATCTCACGACGGTAGTTATTAGCCGTTAGTCCCTAGTCCCTAGCCTTTTCATTTTCTTCTTCGAGCACCTCAGAATCTTGCAAAGGCTTCACTACCCGTGCGATCGCCTCTTGTATAAACCTCTTAATAAACTCATCCCGACGATTGAGTTGAAACTGTCGCTGCACGACTTCCGTCATGCCACCATCACCCCAATCCTGATCATGACGAAAATATTCAATAAAACTTTTGCCAGCAATCCGCGTTAAATAAGCCGCTGTCACGCCTTGAATTGCCCGCCCAACAATAAAAGTAGCGACATTAAGCTGCAAGGCGGTAGTCAGTAACTGTATAGCTCCCTTAACAATGCCTAAACTAGCAAGAGTTTTCCCTAAAGACAGCGCTAATTCCTTTCCACGTTCCAAATTCAATTCACAGCCGTAAACTTTACCAATTTCCACTACCATTTGAGCATTGACACCGGCTGTTGCTAACATATCCACCACTGGTAGAGGCGTCACCGAAACCACGCCAGCAACAATCCACTGAAATCGTTCTACTATCTTGTCAGCTTGACGACGACGTTGAGCTTCGATGAGTTTCTTCGCTTCCTCTGCCAGTCGTACGGATTGCAGGAGAATATTATCTGCCACCAAATCTTCACCCTCAGCCCGTAAAATAGCCGCCATTCGCCGGAGTAAGGGGAGAATTTCCGGTTCAGGCTGGAAAATTTCGCTATTTTCCAGGTGTACGGGTTGGGGATTCGCGGCGATCGCCACCACATCACTAGCTGCGATCAATCCCCGCACTCGCTGACGCAACCTCGCTAAAATGGCTTCTTTGTCCTCGTCTGTATACAAATCAGTTTTATTGAGGACAAGCAGCGATCGTTTTCCAATTTCTGCCAATGCTCGTAACGGCTCAAATTCTGACTGTCGGATGTCATTATCCACCACAAACAACAGTAAATTTGCTTCCGTCGCCAGTTCTCGTGCCAGTTGTTCCCTGTCAGTTCCCGCCACCCCTGCTTCTAAAATTCCTGGCGTATCCGTAAATAAAATTTTGCGCTCTAATCCCTTCAACCTTAGACAATAAGTTTGCCCCACCTGAGTCGTTCCCATTGGTGCATCTACCTTGCCCACCATGCGTCCCATCACCGCATTCACCAGAGAACTTTTGCCAGCACTTCCAGTGCCAAACACTACAACTTGAATTTCGCCACCAGCTAAATTCGTCTCAATCTCCCGCGACTTACTCAATAAAGCTTGGCGTGCAACTTCATCTTGAATTTGCGCTACCTGTTGCCTGACAGCATCTAAAGTAGAAGACGCAGCCTCAGACTTAGCAGCAGGGACTTGTACGCTTGGGCGTTGTCTGCGTTGGCGCTGACGATTCTCGCCTCGCGCAATCACCAACACATAGTAGACAAACACAGCAATTAAAGCTGCTATAAGGAGAATGAACAACAGTAGTAGCAGATTACCCAGCAACGGCGCTGAGTAGGAGAATTGCCAGTAAAGCCGACTTAGAGAATCAATCAGCCACAGGCTGAGTCCCAGGATGACGATGAGACCAACAATCAGCGTGACTATGCGCGACACAGGCATGGTTGGCACAAACTAAAGGATACGTACCCAGATGCTTCCCATCTTAATAGTTTCAATGTTTTTCACCAGGGTGTTGACAAAGTTATTTTGCGTTACAGCGCTTAGGGAGTACCAAAAAATAAATTATCCATTATGTAGGGTGGGTTAGCCGCATGGCAGTTGAGGTTTTACATGGTAACTAAAGTACGCCGTAACCCACCATTGTTTCCAGGATTACTACAAATTGGAGATTTTTTTAGTTGGAAGTCCTTTATTCTTATGATTAGACCACACATCGTAGAGTGTTCCTTGCCTATAAAGCTTATGTAATGGAGATTTTTTTTTAGAAAAAGCTTATCTATTACTAAATGCTCAGAAACAAGTAGTGGCAGGTATGTCAAAATTTGGTTTTGTTAGCATAAGTCAACAAGGAGAAAAAGCTCATGGGACTTTTTGACCAAATTATCAATGCAATTGACAATTCCAATCAGCAAGGTAATGCCGGGCAATTGGGTAATATTCTCAATACCGTGCAGCAAGTGAGTAATAGCACTGGTACAGACCCCTCAACAATACAATCTGCTTTGGGGATTGTGGGTAACTATGTGCGTTCTGCTTTACAAGAAAAGCAAGCCACAGAAGGTAATGAAGCAGCGCAAAGTGTGGTGAATCAATTTGGCGGTACTTCGCCTAATCCTCAAGCGGTTAACTCACTTTTCGCTCCTTTTTTACAACAGCAGTTGGCTCAGACTGTTGCCCAGCGCACAGGGTTAAATGCTGGTATCGTTCAACAATTACTCCCGATTTTGGTTCCTGTGGTGCTGAATCTGTTGAAATCTGGAGCACATTCTCAAAATCCTCAAGCAGGAGGAAATCCTGTGTTGAATTCTTTTCTCGATTCTGATCGCGATGGCGATGTTGATATTATGGACGCCATACAGCTAGCTAGTCGGTATTTGGGACGGTAGAATTTTGAACCGCAGATAAACGCAGATAATTTTCCATCATATCCGCGTTAATCAGCGGTTGCAATGTTAGATTTGGGATTGAATTTAAAATCCCAAATTTAATTTTATTAGACTTCTTGCAAAAGTAAAAAAAAAAAGAATAATTAACCACAGATGGACACAGATGGACACAGATGGAATCAAAGAGATGCAATCTTGTCTATTAATTTTTTACCAAGTCGCTACAGAATTGCCCCACCCTTCGGGTTCGCCAGTTCCCGCTTGTCGGGAAACCCTCCTATGTCCTTCGGACACGCTACGCGAACAGGACTGGACTCACCATAATTTTTGATTTGGTGGTGGGATGAATGGGCGCGACGGGATTGGGGACTGGCGACGGTTGTTGGGGAAAAATGTCCACGCATGTTTGTCCGGGTTTTGTTGCCCTTTCCATAATTTTTCGTGTTGTACCCCCCAATCCCCAATCCCTAATCCCCAATCCCCAGTCCCCTTCACATTTCACTTTTTCACTAAGATATATGCTGTCGCATATTCAGGCAGTTGCCTGATATGCTGGTCAAAATCTTTTCGATTCTGAAAAATACCTGCTAAAAAATCAAGTTGATGAAGATTGGGTAAAAATGCTCCGCCTGTATCTGACAGAACTCCCAATTGCAGTTGTTTGCGTCCACCTTTAGTATACTCAAGAACAATCACTCTACCTAAACCAATATTTTGGACATCTCCAGCAAAAGTCACTCCTGGTTTGATAGAAATTTTTGCATCTATCTTATATCCATAACCTTTGATAGCATCAACCTCTCTAAAATACCAATAGCGCTTTTGTGCTGTTGCTTTGACTCCTCTAAGGTAAGGCATTTCATTGTTTCTATCTACATTAAAAAGTCCTTTAGAGCCATCAGTAAAATTAATCAGTATTGTTCCCTCCATCAACGCTTCTTCTAAGCCCTCTCGAGTTAGATAAGCAAGCGGCTCCACCTTACCAAATTCTTTGCCACCTGGTTCGTAAATCCCTGACAAAACATCTTGTTTTGTGTATTTCGTGTAGAATTTATTATTACTGGAGTTATCTTTTAAACTATAAATTGGTGTATTATAAGTAGATGTTTTTTTGTGAGAACCTGGATGAGTAAAAACAGCATATTTTGTAATTCGCAATTGTTTTTGATCGGGAGTTTGAGAGTTATATGCAGACCATTTAATAACTCGAAAATGGGTATTGATAAAATTAGGATCTTGTAAACGAGTCGCTCGATTATTGGCAATATCTTCCTGTAACACAGAAATCATGAAATCCAAGGTTTTGAGAATGTCTTGTACATTAACTCCTTGAGCGCCAAGTAATCCCGTACGTAGAACAGTTGGGTCTTCGGAAGCGTAGTCTTGGTAATATTTTCTAGTATTGGAGAGAACGCTTAATAAGTCTGCTTGATTGAAATTTACCTTAAGTGTAGGTGGTAGTTTTCCTGAAGTGAGAACCTGACCACCCTGAACGCTAAATTTATACTTTTGCAACTCATCGATGACTTGATAATATGTTGATACTGGTTCTGACTTTTGCCCAGATGAACGAGTGTTTTGTTTGTCTTGATTCTCATATGATGTTTGCTGAAAAATAAAAGCATTCTCTTGACCTGAGGCAAAGGAAATCTGCTGTTGAGGTAGAGCAGAATTTTCCGGCTGAGTTTTGGATAAATTCTGTGCAGCTGGATGTTGTTGGGCTAGCTGTTTAGTTTTTGACTGAGTATACAAATAGCTACTGCCTAAACCGACAACTAATAAAGCAGCAAAACTGACTGTGAGGCGGAGTTTTTGACGCAATGGGAGACTCATAAGCTGGAGAATGAATTTCTACTGGTAAATAATACAAGACTTACGCCGACAAACAAGGCGGAATTGCCTGCAAGTGCATAAGTTGATTTCACTGGCACCTAAGAACAATTAGGCTGCTCATTGCCTACACTCAAGGTAACTCTCTATCCCCTTGGCTTTAGGTTAAGGGGTTTTTATTTGGCAATAGTAGCAAAGGTGGGCGGCGCTTCATATACGGAATCTTGTCTTGTGGCTAACTTTTGCAAGCCTTACTTCGCATCTCATCTACCGCTGTCGCCAATCTAACTTAAGTCCAACCCACCAAAAGGTTAATAGGGAAAATCCTACTAAAGCAGTCAAATCGACTACCACTTGCCCAGTTATTGGTCCTAGTAAGGTTTGTCGAAGAGCAGATGCAGCGTAGGTTGCAGGGCTTAACCGTCCTACGCTCACCAGAATATCGGGTAAACGGTTCTCTGGGATGATAACTGGACCAATAAACAGCATTACCATTGTCAAGAGTAAGCTGAAAGAATCGCTTTCTTGTGGCGTGCTAGCATTCGTCCCTATTAGCGCACCAAGTCCGGCAAGGGGTAGGACACACAAGGGTATTACCAATAGAATGATGGGGTTTAAACTCACCGAAAGCTTGAGAAACAGGATACCAAACCCCAGGATGCCCAATAGTGCTGGTAGGGAGAGGAGAAAAAATGCCACAACTGAAGCAATGATTAAAGCTTCTCGGCGAATAGGTAAAGTAGCATAATATTCCAAGGTTCCAGAAAACCGCATATAGGCAAACCGAGATGCCATTTTGTCCAAGTTGCCAAACATCAGCGTCATTACAAGATTGCCAGTCAAGATGTATCCTAGCGTTTCCTGTCCAGTTCCTTGAGCAAAGCTACCGAGGGCGATGATACTCAGCATCGGAGCAACGAAACTCGTGAGTATGATAGCCCGCCACGACCAACGCCAGTTTGTCAATTCCATCAAGAATAAGTCCACTAGTTGCACAAGGAAAGAGGGAGGGTTACGCTTGTTGTGCATAATGCAGATACAAATCTTCTAGGGTTGCTGAGTACAGGCGAAAGTCATCTACCATATCCAAGTTTAGGAAATTAAGGGTTAAAGTGACTTGGTTCCATTCCAACAACACCCGCCAATGACCCGGTTGCAAGGGAATGAAGGTTAGATCGGGTGGCAGAGTTGGGGGGTTTTCTGGTGAAAAAAAGAGTTCCAAGCGTAGCATTCGGTCAACTTGCTGCTTGAGTTCACTTGGACGACCTACTGCAACCAGTTCCCCAGAACGCAGAATACCAACTCGTTGGATTGCCTTTTCTGCCTCAATCGCATCATGGGTAATCAGAATAATAGTTGTGCCTTGCTCCTGGTTGATACAGCGCAAATTGTCCCAAACCAGCTTGCGGCGTTGGGGATCAAGGTCATTTGTAGGTTCATCCAGCATCAGCACGGGTGGGGAACCCGCCATTGCTACAGCTAACCTCAGTAATCGCCTTTGCCCACCAGATAGTCGGGAACTCGGTTTGTGACGCAGTTCTTGAATTTGCCATAAATCCAGCAAAGCATCACACTCCTTGCGAGCATCGTTGCGGCTCATTCCACGCAAATGAGCAGTGAAGAACAGCGCCTCACCCACCGTCAAATTGTTGAGTGCCCCGCTTTCCTGCGGCATATAACCAACATTCATTTGTACTAGATGGGGAGCTTTGATGATATTGTGTCCGAAAAAGGCGATCGCCCCAGAATCAATAGACAACAAATTCACCATCTGGCGTATCAGGGTACTTTTGCCCGCCCCGTTATCGCCCAAAATACCAAAGATTTCACCTTCATAAATTTGGAGTGTGATGTTCTTATTGGCGGGTTGGGTTTGTCCTGGATAGAATTTCACCAAATTCTGGATATCGTAGACAATCACGAGTTTCGCTCAAGGAAATCTGAATTAGAAAATACATCTCTCAAGAACATATGACAAAAATCTCATTTTCATCAAAGTAAGCCAGGCTGCATAAGTTGTCAAAAGCCGCTGTATTTATATTCAGATGGTTGTTGGAGCAAGGTTATGCGAATCTACTGGAAGCCGATTATTTGTGAGGTGATATTAGAAATTCTGCTAGAGGTAGCCCCAGGCAGCTATGGTATGATGGCGACTATTAGCGAGTATTTGGTGGAATCGACTTGGGAAGCTAGCAGAGCTTCAATTCAACTGGTCTTAGGAATGAATTCCCAACCAGCTTTCCAGTAATGTCTCTAAAAGGGATAAGTGCCATCTGCTCCTCAAAACATTTACGTTACAAGACTTGCAGACAAATTTTGTTTTCCCCTAAAATGAGCTAGTGGCTACAAAAGTTTTTACAATCTTGGATCTACAGGTTCGCTCTCCATCGCTAAAATACCAAAAACGCACTCATGCACACGACGCAGAGGAGCATGGGCAACAAATCGCTCCAACGCTTCAACACCCAAGGCAAATTCTCGCATAGCCAAAGACCGCTTGAGTGATAACCCACGTTGGCGCAGACGTTGCAAATTCTCAGGCGTTGAGTATTCTGGACCATAGATAATTCGCAGATATTCTCGCCCGCGACACTTAACAGCAGGCTGCACAATACCGCGATCGCCTTTAACAATAAACTGCATCGGCTTAACAACCATGCCTTCACCCCCTGCGGTAGTGAGTTCTTCCCACCAGTGAACCCCTTCTGCTAAACTGCTGGGGTCAGTCAAATCTATCACCTTGTATGTCGTTGCTAGCAGTAGCTCAGGGTCACACTGAGCAATTTTCGCTGCTTGCTCCATGTGCCAGCGATGGTCTTTATCTGTGTGGACGGTTCCCTCTGTTGCCAAAATGTGGAAAGGAGCAAGTTTGAGGTCGGATATATCATCCACTGACCAACAATAGCGGCGGTAAGCACTGACGTACTGCTGTGTCATTTGGGCACGTTCTTGAAACTGACTCAGTTGGGTGCTCACCTCAACACCGCGCTGCTGTGCTTGTTGCAACACACTTACAGCATCCCCAAGAGCAAGCCGTGATGATACCCCAACAGCTGCATATTGTTTCCGCAGCAACCCCTGTGCTTTGGCTGACCAAGGCATGAGTTCGCAATCCAAGCAAACCCAATCGGTATTAAATGTTTCCCAAAAGCCACTTTGGGAGAGGGCAGCATTGACTCGCGCCAAAAATTCTGCCTCTAAGTTTGGATTGTCAAAAAAGCGCCGTCCAGTGCGCGTATAGCAGATACCAATCCCCTCGTTTCCCACGCCAAACCGTTTTCTGGCAACTATTTCATCTCGGCACACAATGACCACTGCCCGTGAACCCATGTGCTTTTCTTCGCACACAACTTCAGTGATTCCTTGGTTTTGGTAGTAGGCAAAGGCTTGTGTTGGATGTTCCAGATATCCTGATTCTTGAGATGTCTCCACAGGCGACATCGTGGGTGGCAGATAAATCAGCCATTTGGGGTTAGCAGCAAAACGGCTCATCACCTCTAGGGCGGCGATCGCATTTTCTTCCCGTATTTTAATGTTAGGTGAAAGTCGGGTGGTGATAATGCGCTTACCAAGTACATCTTCAATATGAAGCACATCATCTAACTGCTGCTGTAAGCTTGTAGAGATGTTGTCTGGAATTTCTCTACTCAACCCTTTAATAGGTCTAGCAGGTTCGCAGTAAGTGCGCGCAGCAGGAACGCTCACCAGTTCCTTCTCTGGATAACGCAGCGCAGTCAGTTTGCCGCCAAAAACACAGCCCGTATCAATATCAATCGTGTTATTGAGCCATTGGGCTTCTAAAACGGGGGTGTGTCCGTAGACAACCATTGCCTCACCCCGGTACTCTGCTGCCCAGTTGTAACGAACGGGTAAGCCAAACTCATCAATTTCACCTGTGGTTTCGCCATACAAGGCAAACTCGCGCACAGCACCAGACCCCCGTCCCTGCATTTCCTGCTTTAACCCCGCATGAGCAACGACAAGCCGCCCTGCGTCGAGAACGTAGTGACTCACGAGGGAATCGAGAAACTCATACAGTTCTTTAGTAAAGGGTTTGCGTATATCCTCTGGTAACGCCTCAATTTCTGCCAAGGTTTGCTCTAACCCATGATTGACCTTGACATTTTTACCTCGTAATTTCCGCAACAGCTTGTTTTCATGATTACCAGGAACGCAAATAGCCGTACCTGCTGCAACCATGTTTCGCACAAGCTTAACTGTATCTAGGATACGTGGTCCCCTGTCTAGCAAATCACCAAGAAAAACAGCCTTGCGTCCCTCGGGGTGGTAGTAGGTGGGGAAGTGGAGGGATGAGGGAGAAAAAGAGATTACTTCGGCTACTTCGGCTACTTTTTTTGTCTCCGTGTCCTTCTCGTAGCCTAATTTTTGCAGTAATATTTCGAGTTCGTCGCAGCAGCCGTGAATGTCGCCAATGATGTCAAAGGGACCGTGTTCGTACTTACGGTTGTTCCACAGAGGTTGACGCTCAATTTCGACGGCTTCAATTTCCTCTTGGGAGTTGAGGACGTAGACGTAGCGGAAGCCTTCTCTTTCCAAGCCTCGCAGGGAACGCCGCAAACACTGAGTGTGACGGCGTACGACATGAGGACCAAACTGGCGATCGCTTCTTTGCTGGTTGCGTTGGTGACACAGTTCTTCTGGTAAGTTGAGGGCGATCGCCACGGGAAAACAATGATACTGCCGTGCTAATGCCACGAATCCTTTACGGTCTTCTGGTTGGACGTTGGTAGCATCGATTACCGTCATTTTACCTGCTGCCAGTCGCTTTGCGGCAATAAAGCGCAGCACCTCAAAGGCATCATGGGAAGCAGATTGGTTATTTTCATCATCGGACACCAAGCCGCGACAAAAGTCTGAGGATAAAACCTCAAAGGGCTGAAAGTGCTTGCGAGCAAAGGTCGATTTGCCAGAACCCGAAGCACCAATAAGCACAACCAGGGAAAGTTCAGGAATATTTAATTTCATCATTTTGCGGTCAAGTTCGTCAAATTTCATGGCGAAACACCCCCATCTGCGTAGGAGAACCAACCTCTGCATCTTCCAGCCCTACAGGTTGAAACTGCACCGTGTAGCCGAAGCGTTCTGCAACTTGCTTTGCCCAATTCTGGAATTCTTGGCGCGTCCATTCAAAGCGGTGGTCTCTATGTCGCAGTTTTCCAGCAGGCAAGTTCTCAAATTTAACGTTGTATTCTATATTGGGTGTAGTCACTACTACCGTTTTAGGTTGGGCAAACTCAAACAACACTCGCTCAAAAGCAGCAAGACGTGGTAGGTCGAGATGCTCAATCACTTCAATCACCGTAGCAGCATCGTATCCTGTGAAACGTTTATCCTGGTAAGTGAGTGCGCCCTGAATCAGTTGTAGGCGATTCGATTGGTTGCTAGGTAAGTGCAGGCGGTCTAATCGCTCTTGTGCTACCTCTAGCGCCCGATAGGAAACGTCAACACCTGTAATTTGCTCAAAAAAGCTGTCTTTGAGCAGCATACGCAACAAAGTCCCCTGACCGCAACCTAAATCAATAACTCGTTTTGCACCATTTTCTTTCAAAGCAGCATCTACAGCATTTAACCGCTGCTGCTTTAAGCTCATAGGCTTTTCTACAGCTGCTTCTTCTTCTGCATTGGTTTCTTCAGCACTGTCTGGATCAAGTTCGTCTTCCTCTGCAAGTTGTGCTAAAGCAGCGCGAGTTAGGCGATGTTGTCGTTTCAAGTAACGACGGGTAATGGCTTCCCGCGCTGGATGCGCCCTTAACCAACCCTCACCATGACGCAGTAGCTTTTCTACTTCGTCATCATCTACCCAATAGTGTTTATCGTCATCCAATACGGGAATAAGTACGTACAGATGACTCAGCAAGTCGGCAAGGGGCAGGGTATGCTGCAATTCCACAGTGTAATACTTGCTGTCTCCCCAATCAGGAAATTTCTCATCTAGAATGTGATTTTGGGCAGTTACAGTGTAGCCCAACGGCTCAAAGAGCTGCCGCAGGAATCCTTCGCCACCTCGACAAGGTAAAACAGATATTTTCGCAACCAGAGATATAGGAGTTTGTGTTAATTCTGGTTTGTCTTTGCAACGACCTGCAAGTGCTGTACTGAAGACTTGGGCGATCGCCACACTTAAAAATGAAGAAGCGACGTAAGGGCGATCGTTCACATATTGTTCCAGATTTGCACTACGTCCACGCACCAACTTCACTGGGTCAATATCCAAAAGCAGCGCCGCAGTACATCGTTGCTCACTGGCTTCTGGATAGAAGACGTGCGCTTGTCCAAAGGAAAGAGAAAAAGATTGGCAGCGGTCTGGGTGTTTATGCAGTAAGTACCCTAAATCCGTTGCTGGGTAAGATGTGGTCGTAATCAACAGTAGCATTCACTTGTGCAGAGGTTCACTTTGGCGAGGATAATTATGACTACTGCTCAATGCCAAATGATTACGGAAAAATTTCATGTCCTTTAGGCGTTAATATTATTACTTTGCTTTATAAATTGTTACAAAAAGGCTTTTAATTGAGCTTGCGCCATATTTGCCGCTGCCATTGACGATGAACTATCCTATTTTCCTGTTTTCCATTTCATTGATTGTATATGGAATTGAAACCCTCTAGATCATTAGGGAGCATCTTGTGACCATCGACACTGATCGCGGTAGCGGCAGGTTTTTTCCTTGAAGATTTCCGTTAATCTTGAACCTACGCACTAAAATTTTTGTTAAGACTGGGAGTGAGGAGTCAAGTGTGGAAGTGTAGTGACGATTGTGGCATTTTCCCTACACCCGTAAGGGCGCAAGCCATTACACCTTTAGCACGCCAGTCAATTCAACGCGAGGGTAGTCCGTCCTTGGAGGTTTCCTTCCTGCATTGTAGACACAAAGTAGACGCGTAGCTGCTTCCCTCCGGGTAGCAACTGCCCACCGGGGAAGCCCGCAGGCGAAACGCTTCCCTTCAGCGTACATTCGTTCAAAAACCTTCATTTTTCGTTTCACTGCGTAACTCCTGTTCATCAAGACCCCACCTAGTTGCTGTCTAGGTGGGGTTTGATACTGTTATCCCGGTTTTCATTTGGATGAAGTATGGGTTTGTAGTTATCGCTTACAAGGTTAATAGCAGAAAGCGCATTTCATACTTAAATTTGAGGCACAAACTCATATTTTCGCTCACTAGTCTGTATTGTTAAGCACAAAATTCGATGCGCTTACCCTGCACCAAATCCTAACAACGTGTAATCAAATCAATCCAGTTGAGCAGACCGACAAACGTAATTGGCGGTCTGTTGCAAGCGGTTGTGAGGAGATAGACTTTGGTTTCAACTCTTAACTTATAAGGTACCGCGAAGGTCCCGCGATGAGCTCCGGCTTCAAAGCCCTGGGCTATGATGACATCGACTCCTGCTTCAACAAGAATTTCTGCTTCACAAACGGTTGTTGCAGTGGCTAACACAATTGAGCCTATCGCGTGTATCTCACGAATTGCCTCAATGGGCGCAGGACCAAAGTGGAAACTAACAGGGATGTTTGTCAGGATTTGAATAAATCATCTGCGAAACCTTAGGCGGTTCATTGCCAATGTGAAAGGCGCGGACTCGTTCCTCAATCACTTTATCTGCATTCGTCACCCGCGCAAATTGCCTTTTGTGTTCTACCCAAGACTCCACAAGCGCTGTTTCCACAAAGCGACCAGGGTCTGATAAATCTTGATACACGCCCCACTGAATCGCGCCATCACGGCGACGAATTTGACTGAGTGCCTGCATCACCTTGGTAAACTCTTCGGCGTTTGCTGGATCAATGCGATACTCCAGGGTAATTAAGACAGGACCATCATTTGGGCACGGTTCAAAAGCGATGCGTGGCTGCTCCCAGTGCAGGGACGCCTGCAAGTCCAATTTTTCAGCACAGCGAAGACGATAACGCACTGTTAGCAAAACACACACAATTAATCCCACAGCGGCACTAGCAAGGGCTATTGAGATACTTGTCCGTTGAGCTAAAGCACCCCACAAAAGACTGCCCAGCACCATACCTCCCTGGAACACAAGCAATTGCACAGATAAGGCTCTGGCACGCACCCACGTAGGAACTGCTGTTTGCGCGGCGACATTGAGACTAACCATAACGCTGAGGGAGGAAATTCCCACTAGCAGCATCACTACCCAAACCAGTGGTACGATGCGGAAAAATGCCAGCGCCAGCATCATCACGCCCATAAGCAGGGATGACAGCGCCACCACCCTGTCGCTGGAAAGCTTCTGCCGTGCTTTGGGTAAAATGAACGCTCCTGCTAACCCACCAATGCCCCAAAAGCCAAGAACGACACCGTAGCCAAACGCATCCAGCCCCAACTCTTTACGCCCCAGCAGTGGCAGTAGGGCAAACAAGGCACTAGCAAAGAAAATATAAGCAACAGTTCTAATCAGCACAGACTGAAAAACTGGGGCATAACGGATGTAACGTACGCCTGCTTGCATTGCTCCTACGACACGTTCTGTAGGTAAGGCACTCTTTTCATGCCTGCGCTGCCAGCGATAAATTACAAGTATCACGCTCACAAATGAGGCAGCGTTCAGCAGGAAAACAACACCTGTTCCGGCTGTGGCGATGATTATCCCCGCGATCGCTGGACCAATTGAGCGAGATAAATTCACAACAATGCCGCTGAGAGTCACAGCTTGCGGCAGTTCTTCTCTTGGTACCAGTTCGGGGGTGACAGCTTGCCAAACGGGCATATTCATTGAACTGCCGATACTTAGAGCAAAGGTCAGTCCTAAGAGTATCCACGGAGTTGTGATGTGAGCTATTGTCAGCACACCTAATAAACTCGCCATAGCCAGCATCCAACCCTGCGTCCATAGCAACATCTTACGGCGGTCAACAACATCGGCGATCGCTCCTGCTGGTAACGCCAGCAAGAAAAACGGCAAGCTAGACGCCGCCTGCATCAGCGCCACTAACAACGGTGAATCGGGTGCAAGAGTTGTCATCAACCATGCTGCGCCGACATCGTGCATCCAAGTCCCAATGCTAGACACCGCCGATGCCACCCACAAGGCACGAAACACCGGCTGACGCAGGGGAGTCCACATGGAAATAGCAACTGCTGATGGTGATGTCATAGGGAGATGCAGAAGTAGGGTGGATAGAGCAAGTCAGGGCTATTTCATTTAAGCTTGTAACTGCCCTGCAATTCATAATACTCTTAACAAAATAACTATTTAAGCTATTAGATTTCTTACAAAAATCCAATTTAAGGGTATTTTGAACCGCAGATACACAAAGCATTGGACGCAGACAAACACTAGTTAATTATCTGTGTCCATCTGTGTCCATCTGTGGTTTGACATTCAAAAAATCGACTTTTGCAGGAGGTCTATTGACTAAACAAAAAAGTTGTTAAATCCTGTAAGATACGTAATCCCCTAAGAGAACCAGAAACTAGGCGAGTTGCCGCAATTGGTTGTTTGAGTAGTCCCATTGCTAAAGGAAATGCCTGTAAAGAACCATCATGAAAAGCATTGGTGAGGTTTGGAATATTATGGCGTACATCGTCGCTGATAACTCGCAGCATTGCTACAGAAATTCCCAACTCACTCAAAACTTGTAAGGCTGCATATCCTTCCATGTCTACAACGTCAGTATTATAAACTTGACCTAATTGCAGTTTTTCACTGGCAGAATAAATGAGGCGATCGCTCGTCAAACCAACTCCTGTGAAAACTCTGTCTTGCAATTTCTTTTGCAGTATCTCTGTTAACTCTGGATTGCAGAAAAGTTCAGTAGCCTTTTTATTTTCTTCTGCAATGGGAGAAACGCAACTTCGATACAGGACAGCCTCTCCAACGCCGTATTTGGGCGACAAACTCCCACATAAACCCATTAGCAAAACTCTGGGTTGGGAATGCTCAGAAAAGTGCCCAGCCTGTAGCCATTGTTGTAGATATTTCGTTAATGCTGATGGTCCCATAGGAATCGGGAAAACGGGCGGTGTAGGAACTGCAGCGCGATTTAATCCTTTGCAAACAGACTTGTACTCTGCTCCTTGAGCAACCAGAATGGCATCAACAGGCATTGTCATTATTCTCTGCCCTGTGTTTTTCCGTAGTTGAGGGAATTATATTTTTTCTATGCGTATTGAGTTTAACAGCGTTATAGCAAGGTACACGACTTATGACAATTCGCACGTTTGTGACTGGTGCTACAGGCTTTGTTGGTGCTAATTTGGCACGGTTGCTTGTGCAGGAAGGCTATGGAGTCCGGGCGCTAGTTCGTCCTAACAGCCGCTTGGACAATTTACAAGATTTAGACGTAGAGATTGTGAAAGGCGACCTGAACGATCCGGATTTACAGCAGAAAATGCAGGGCTGTCAGGTACTATTTCACGTTGCGGCTCACTATTCTCTTTGGCAAGCTGACCGACAGGTATTATATCACAATAATGTCTTGGGAACGCGTAATGTGTTAGCAGCTGCGCGTCAAGCAGGGATTGAACGCACTGTTTATACCAGTTCCGTCGCCGCTATTGGGGTAGGTGAACCAGGAAAGGTTGTAGATGAAACACATCAAAGCCCGCTTGAGGAACTAATTGGTCACTACAAGAAGTCTAAGTATCTAGCTGAGCAGGAAGCCAAACAAGCGGTAAAACAGGGTCAAGATATCGTGATTGTCAATCCAAGCACTCCAATTGGTCCAATGGACATCAAACCAACTCCTACTGGAGATATTATTCTGCGGTTTCTGCGAAGGCAAATGCCTGCTTACTTAAATACGGGTTTGAATTTTATCGATGTGCGCGATGTGGCGAGGGGACACTTATTAGCTTTGGATAAAGGAAAAACAGGAGAGCGTTATATCTTAGGTAACCAAAACCTTTCTCTCAAAGCAGTGCTTGATCAACTCGCCGAAATCACAGGTTTGAGTGCTCCTCAAAAATCTATCCCAGGATGGATACCTCTAAGTTTAGCTTGGATTGATGAGCGAATTCTCGCGCCTTTAGGCAAACCGCCTTCGATTCCTTTGGATGGTGTTCGTATGTCGCATCAACCGATGTATTACAACGCTTCCAAAGCAGTCAGAGAATTAGGTTTGCCTCAAACCCCAATTAGAACTGCTTTACAAGACGCCGTAAATTGGTTTGTGGCTCAGAAATACGTTGAGGTAGCATACAAATAGAGACTTTTTGGCTGTTTACCATAACCAAGCAAAATTGTCATCGGACATTTTTCGTAATTGGTTGAGTGCAGACTGCTGATAGCTAGAGTCCATATCAAGGTGTTGAGGAGAATTATGGGCATTCAATTACAACAAGCTATTGAAATAGGTAAGTATTTAGTGACTCAACGTCTGTTGGGTCGCAAACGTTTCCCTCTGGTTCTGATGTTGGAACCGCTTTTCCGGTGTAATCTGGCTTGTTCCGGTTGTGGGAAAATCCAGCATCCTAAAGAAATACTTAAGCAACACTTAACTCCTGAACAATGCTTTGCCGCAGTGGAAGAGTGCGGCGCACCAGTTGTCTCTATTCCTGGCGGCGAACCCCTGCTGCATCCCCAAATTGATGAGATTGTCCGAGGCTTGGTTGAACGCAAAAAGTTTATTGTCTTGTGTACCAATGGATTGTTGTTAGAGAAGAGCCTCGATAAGTTTCAACCTTCACCTTACCTGACTTTCAGTGTCCATTTAGACGGGATGCGGGAGCTACACGATAAGTGTGTGGATCGCAAAGGAGTGTTTGACATTGCAATTCAAGCAATTCGTGCAGCAAAAGCGAGAGGATTTCGTGTCGCTACAAACACTACGGTTTTTGAAGGGGCTGATCCTAAAGAATTGCAGGAGTTGTTTGACTTCCTCAGTAGTTTGGGTATTGATGGGATGACAATTTCCCCAGGCTACAGTTACGAGTGGGCACCGGATCAAGAGCATTTTCTCAAACGCGAACAAACACGGGCACTCTTCCGGCAAATTTTTGCTCCTGTGAAGGCGGGTCAAAAAAACTGGAACTTTATTAACAGCCCACTGTTTTTAGATTTTCTCATTGGTGAAAAAGACTACGATTGTACCCCTTGGGGTAGTCCCAGCTATAGCGTTCTTGGTTGGCAAAAGCCTTGTTACCTTCTGAATGAAGGTCACTACAAGACTTTTCAAGAACTATTAGAAAAAACAGATTGGAAGCAATACGGTCGCGCTAGCGGTAATCCTAAATGTGCAGATTGCATGGTACATTGCGGTTATGAACCCACCGCCGCAATGGATGCGATGCAGCCGACAAATATCGGGCGATCGGTAAAGGCGGTATTGGGGATAGGGACCTAGTGGTCTATGTCATTAATTGTGATGCATTTGTAAATTACACAAATTTTGTAGAGACGTTGCATGCAACGTCTCTACAACCCGGTTGAGCTTAGTACAGAATTGCACAAGTTCTTAACGTTACACATCTCATTCTGTTAGCGTGCCTCTTGCGGAGGAGGCACGCTGCACTAACGTTGATTTCAGTTCCTACAATAGAAGATAGAGGTTTCTGACAACGATTAGGGATTTTGTAATGCCCAAAAGTCTTGCTAACAAAATAGTTGTATTTGGCTTACTTTGTTCTTTGCTAGCACTTACAACTGGCTGTGGGGATGAAAGTTCTAGTGACACGAACTCTTCAGAAGTCAATCAAACAACAGAAATCAGGAATGGTGAAGTTAAACTTAATTGTTCATCCAACTCACCAGATGATCAAGTGACTACAACCGCGACTGTCAATGGCAGAGAGTACAAATGTGAGAATGGGCGGACGACTAGGGTGAGATAAAGCTGATGACTCGCCAACAGTTGTCCTCATGACACCGTAAACAGGAGCGTTAGCCTATGAAACTCAGGTTCGGATTCACTTCAAACTGACTCACAATCGTCGGAGTGTAACTGGTAATAGCGCTGGGATTTGCCTCAAGTTCAGCTTGCGTGTAGTATGGAATACCGTAAGTGGTAACAGTGAGTTTCTGGGTTTGAGAGTCAATACCAAACTTAGTCCAGCCATAAGTCGTAGTTGACAAGTAATCACCTTGTACCAATTTGGCATCAATCAGATCATTGGCTGAAGCCAGATTATTATTCAATCCTATGGGGTCGTAGCCTAACGGAGTTAATTGAGCGTCAAGAGACTGTTTGAAGAAGTCATCTTTGTCGTTAGGTATGCTGTCAGCATCGTAAATGACGGGTAAGGAGTCGTAGAAAGCTTTCTGCTCAGGAGGGAGAAAACCAAGTTGAGCTCCTGTTTCAATCGAAAAAGGAGCAAAGGGTGTATCGGCGACAGGTCCTGTGATAACTTCAAAAGCACTGGTGGCAATTTGGGGTTGACCGGGACCAAGCTGGTAAGTGAGGTTATTGACTATCGTACCGTGAAGGTCTGCGGCAATAAAGACGACGTTTTGGATGTTGTTATCGTCAATAAACTTAAGTAGTTCGGTGCGTTCTGCGGCATAGCCTTCGTAGCGATCGCGTGCTCCAACCAATTCCAAATTTTGAATTGGCTCAGGGATAGTGATAAATTTCCAGGTGATGCCATCGTGTTCAGCTTTCAGTAAATCTTGCTTAAACTGGTTTAGTTGAGCTTGTCCCAGTAAAGTGCGCCGCTTCTCGCTTGGTTGTCCGGTAGCTGGATCAATATCAAAGGAACGAGCAAGAAATTCGGCTATTTGGTTGGAATCGAAAGGATTGGTCACTCCTGGTAGTTCTTCATCCCGGAAGGATCGTGTATCCAGCACGAATGTAGCAGCATCACTACCATAAGTATTGTAGCGATAGAGTTTCGGCTTACCTTCGGTCTGCAAATCGCCCGTTGCACCGTAAAAGTCATTGCGAATTGGATTGTACTCGACAAAGGCTTGCAAACCATTGCGATAGAGCTCCGTCTCGTTGATCAACCCATTTGTGGTTTCAAAGCGGGGATCAGAAGCTGCTGGCGCTCCCCCTGCAAAGTCATTAGTCACTTCATGGTCATCAATGGTTGCCAAAATAGAAGTTGAAGACCGCAAATCGCTCCAGGTATTTATGCCAAAACGGTCACTGTAAACTTCCTTGTGCTTGTCACGAAACTCTTGTAAGGTTTTGGCTTGTTCGACAGGAACTGTAGGCGAGGGAGAATCTGCAAGGATAGTATCGCCTAGTTCCACAAAGAATTCCAAGTTGCTCTCATCAGCATTGGAGATAGCAGGGTAAGGGTTTAAATCTCCACGCCAGTCACCTGACACACCAAACGTGAGTCCTGCATAAGTTGCGAGTGGTGCTGAGGTGTGCAATTTACCGGAACTATTGCTTCCTGAAGTGTCAATAGCGCGGTAGTAGTAATCCGTTCCCGGACTCAAATCCTGAAGCTGAACTTTGACGGGTTGCGCTGGGTTTGTCGTATAAGTAATCGCTGCCTTTGCGTTCTGGAAGTTCGGGTTGGTAGCATACTCAAAAATCACCACACCTGGAACACTACTGCGCGTCCACAATACAGCCGAGGTTTGGGTAGTATCCCCTGATGCAACACCATTCGGCAATGCTTTATCAGGCAGTTCCAAGAACGGATCCTGTTGTGAGAAAAACTCCGCTACTTTCTTGACAGTTTCCACATCTTTGTCCGAAATGTAGATTGGGAATAAGGACGTGTCAACTAGTCCCTGTTCCAATTTAGAATCAGTTAACCAGGGGAATTTATAAGTATTGAAAACGGAATTTTGATTGTTTAAATCTTGCATAATAAATATTGTCAAGACTTATGTTTTAATTATTAATTGTATATTTACCACCTAACGTACTTACTAAGATGAGTAATCCACAGAAATAAATTGTTTCACAACAGCAACAAAGCGTTCCATGTCAGCACGGGCGATCGCCCCCATTGTCGAGACTCGAAAGATAGATTTGGCTAAAGTTCCTTGACCTGCATAAATCACATAGCCCTGTGCTTTGAGTTGGTCGTGAAACTCATCATAGCTGAAACCCTCTGGCAGATAGAAGGCATTGAGGACGACAGATGAACTTGTTGCAGGAAGTAAGGGTTGAATTCCCATTGCGAATAACCCGTCCCGCACTAAGCTAACGAGTTGACTATAATAGCTATGTCTTGCACGCCAACCCCCTGCTTCTTCCAGTTCTTGCAAAGCTTCTGCTAAAGCATAGAATACTTGAACGGATTGGGTAAAAGGAGTACCGCCTTTGTCTTGCTGTTGGCAATAGGTTGCCAAGTCTAAATATAAGGTGCGTGGGGTGTTAGCATCAGCCATTGCATCTCGGCGCACGATCACAAAGGCTGTTCCCGGAACACCATGCAGACACTTATTGGCTGTAGCAGCACAAGCTGTGATTCCCCAAGATTCAAAATTCAGTTCCTCAGCACCAAAACTGCTGACCGCATCTACCAAAAGTTGGATTTTGCGTTCTTGACAAATTGCGCCAAGTTGAGCCAAATTATTCAAGCGCCCCGTGGTGGTTTCGTGATGAACGACGGCAAGGTGGGTGATGTCGTCATTCTCATCTAGGAGTGTTACCAAACGCTTGAGATCAATTTCGGCACCCCAGGGATGGTGGAGTGTGGTGTATTCAATCCCGTGGATGTTGGCAATTTTGGAGAGCCGTTCGCCATACACACCGTTTTCAATCACCAGCAACTTGCCGTTCCTTGGTACCAGACTGGTCACCATAGCTTCCATTGCTGCTGTACCAGAACCCGTGAGCAAAACTGCTGCCCAGCGTTCGCCTGACAAGTCGTAGATTTGAAGTAGTTTTTCGCGGATTGTGCTTTGAAGTTGGGAAAACTCAACTTCACGATGACACAAATCGGGACGCAACAGAGCATTTCTGACGCGATCGCTAAGATTGACAGGACCAGGATTCAGGAGAATATTCATAATTTTACGTTTTCTGAGCATAGACTGCTTGGTCAGAGGACTGTCGTCAACTCACAAAGCAATTCATCTCACGCTGCCCTTACGGGTCAGACGTGAGCCTTCTTGCTGTTTTAGGTAAAACTGACTTCTGCCAGGGCAAAGGATTGTCAGCCAACTTTATCACGAGCCAACCACAACTCCCAACTGATGAGTGGCATTAAATCACTTTATTGCTCACACTGTTTTGGGGTACTGAGCGTGTGTTGTGTCCAATGCAAGCGCTGCTTTAAAAAACGATACCCTTCGGGTTCGCATTCAAACAACTTTTAGTTGCGTTAATACTCTGCATGAATTACCAAAACGTTTGATGTTAAGGCAACTTTCAAAGGAGCGTCAAATTCTTTGAGACTGTTTTGGCGGTGTCGTTAAGCAGTCTGAAATATGTTTGAGCTTGAGCGAGTTCAATATTTAGTTGCGCCCGTTCTTCTGGGGGAACACTTTTATCTATTGAGGTAAAACACTGTGCTGCAAAGGCAAAGGGAACACTGGCGGTATAGACGTTAGCCCAAGGTTTGTCCGATTAATCGCAGAGATAGTATAGTAATTTTTAGACTTCATTACACGCTCTTTCTTACAGTGGATGCACTTAGACCAAGATCGGTATAACTTTTTTGAAGGAACGTCAACACCCTGCATAGCGGGGTGTAAGGGTTTAAGGGTGTAGGGGAACCCCGTACCACAAATAAGGGGACTTGTAAGAAAGTGGGGTGAAAGGACTGTGCATTAACCTTACACCCCCAAGCCTTACACCCCCTTCTGGTCACTTAAGATTCAGACACCAGATTGGAGATAAATGAGCTGCAATCTGCTTCCACGTCCTACCAGCATCGTCCGAGAAAAATATCTGACCGTCACTGGTTCCAAAAGCAGCCAGATTTCCTGAAGTGGAAAGAGTTCCCGTGTTAATATTGTCATCAAACCACTCCGGCAGCCCTTGCTCACACTTAGAAAAAGTTCCTGGCTTGTCGAGCGGGTGTCGGTAAAGAGCCGCTTTGCCACCATGCGGACCCATAGAAGCAGTCATCAAAATGGTTTCTCCACATACTGCTACGGCTCGTGCGTAGGCAGCATGTAGGTTTTCGCGTGAAAAGCTCCAAGAATTCCCTCTATCTCTACTCACAGCCAGCCCCTGGGCCGTAGCTGCTAGTACAAGACCCGGATGAGATGGAACTGTCCGTACCTCATGGACATCTGCATGAAAGTCGATGGTGGGTTGCCATGACTGTCCCTGATCATCGGAGCGTAAAATGCCTCCAACGTGGACATTCACGTAGAGTTCACCGGATTGACCAAGAGCCATCGAACGAACATCTGGAGGACCACCCCAAGGCGTATACCATTCGGAGCGTCCCTCAACCGTCTCAAAGCAATTGATGCGATTCGTGCTTCCGTCTGCAATACGGATAAGATGAGCTTGTGATGTTCCGACTAGAACCGCGCCATTGTAAGGTAGGATACAGTTCAGCCGCAAATCATCAATTGAAGCTATTTGGTGCCACTCGCCTTGTGCGTTGCGATGCCATACCGAGTTGCGGTCAACGATGACCCACAACCCATCGGGACTTGAGGCAAGAGCAGTGATAGAATAGCCTTCAAGTTCAATATGCTGCCTGGAATCGAGGAACAGCAAGCCATCAGATGTTCCTGCTATCACGCTTGGTTTCTGTATCCTTGGGGAGGTACTGGCTTTATCCGTATCTGCTTGCTTGTGCTCTATCGTCACAGGTTGCTCAACTATTTGCTGTAGAGTATCGTCCATCGTTTGAACCTCCAAACTTCATGGGTGCCGCCACTATGAGTAAGCATCTGTCTTTACCAAGTAGCTTTGTCTCTCAGCACCCGCTTCTTATCTAAATGTACTGAATTCGTTCAACCTATAACTCAGTCATAAGCATGAGGATACTGGCTGTGCCGCTTTTTCGTCTGCCGACAACCGTTCAAGTTAAAAATTAGAACCGATATGACTCATGAGGCGTTGCAAAACTGCTTCCGGGGATATGCTAGGTCGAGGTAGGTTTTTAAGCGTTCCCGAACGGATTTTCAGATGACCAAATTTGGGTCTATTATCGCTATCTGTTGCAAATAGCACATCTAAAAGCAAAAGGTCATCTCCTTCTAATGCGATGCCATAACCGCACGCCTCGGCAATCTTAGCAAACCGGACGCCTGACGAAACAGTGGCTTGAGCGCCTGTAGAATCGTGGCATTCATTGTCTAAAAGAATATGGAGCAAGTTAGAACCGCCATAAGTGCCGATGGTAGCAAAATTGCCCATACGCATAAGTGCAGCACCATCTCCATCAATGACTACTACCTTGAGATCTGGGCGTGCTAACGAAAGCCCCAGCCCTAGAGATGAAGCGCAGCCCATCGACCCGACCATGTAGAGATGATTGCTGCTGTCGCAATTGGCAAACAGTTCGCGTCCCGTGTATCCAGTAGTCGCAATTATTACCGTTTTTTCTGAATCAGTGAGTTCCACAATTCGAGCCAGTGCTTGATTTCGCGAGACACGTTGCTCTTTGTTGCCTATAAAAAAGCTTTTGGGAACGTTACCGTTATGACTTTCCCCTTGGTTCCGGGAGGGGATAGAAGCACGGATGAGCGCATGAGGAGCAACCGTTCCCTTTCGCATAATTAGGGCATAGGGACGGCGTTCTTGTTGCATATAGGCTACGGCGCGTTGCAGGACGGGTTCTATCTCTGCGGCTTCTTTGGGGAAGAATTCCCAGGGGACAGTCATCGTTTCTAATAATTTATCTGTGATCTGCCCCATAAGTTCATGCTGTGGTTCATCTTGGAATTGGCGATCGCCCCGCAAGGTACAAATGAGCAGCAGCGGAATCCGGAAGATATAAGCAAGAGAGGTGAGGGGGTTAACCGCATTACCCAACCCAGAGTTTTGCATCATCACCACAGCTTTTTTACCGCCAATTGCTGCTCCCGCCGCTGTCGCTAAAGCGTCTCCTTCATTAGCTGAGGAGATATAAGTGAGTTGAACGTCATTGATGACGTAGTTGATAAAAGGGGTGAGAAAGGAACATGGTACACCAGCGTACCACTCAAAGCCTAGATTGCGGCCAGCTTCTACAAATTCCTCAGCTTGGATCATCAGAATAAAAATTTTTACAAGACTTTATTTTTTCAACTGGAAAGCAAGATCGAGATCGTCTAAAGAGTTAATATCTAGCCAGTTACCGCGAATGTAAACAACCTTAATCGGTTTTCCTTGCTTGATTAAGTAATTACATAAATCTGGTATACCCAAACTCTTAAAATCTGGTTGTGTTTGTAACTCATCAAGTGCTTCATCCAGCCACTGTCTGCCTTCGCCGTGGAATCTGAGCATACCAATCCACCGTCCATAGGTTTGTCCCCATTCTGTTTGCGTTGCTTTGGAGATGTGCAAAAGGTTGACATCCTGTCCAAAGAGGGAAAGGTCGTCTGGTATTGAGCAATAGGCATAGTCAGGAGAACCGCTGATTGACTTGCTGTTCATTGCAGAATCAACTACAGCGATAATTTCTCCGGGACACTCTAATAAATCTCGCAAGATGTAACTTCTAAAAAGTAAATCGCCGTAAACCACCAGCATATCGTCGCTAAAGGTGGCTTGGGAACAGGCTAAGGATGCTAATTCTCCAGTGGTTTCATACTTTGAGTTACAGATGACTTGAGTGCCAGGAACATCGATAGTTTGTGCTTTGTAACCCGCAACAACGGTAATATCGTTGATGGCAAGTTTTTTGAATTTGTCTACCAAATGCCTCAGCAGGGGTTTACCTCCGAGAGGTAACATCACTTTCGGTTTATCTTCGGTCAACCCGGCAAATTCTTTTCCTCTGGTAGCAGCGAGAACGATCGCCTGGGTGTGGTGGCGTCCGTTGATAAAGTAGCGTTTTTCCGCCTCTTGCAGTTCATCTGCTCCCTGTAGCCGAAAAATTTCCTTCACAGGAGCAATATCGTCTTCAATGTTGATCAGGGTTTCGTTGGCTTGAACTTCGCGGGCGATCGCTTGCATACTGGCAACAGCAGCTCGAATCATATGGTTTGCCCAAATCACCAAACTAATTCCTGCTTTACGGAAGACATCGGTTGGAGTGCTGTAATATTTAGTTGGTACAAGGACTATGGGAGAGCGACCTGCCCACGATGCAGCAAACTCTAGTACTTGGTCGGGACGCGATGATTTACTGTGAATCAGGATTGCGTCGGCTCCTGCTGCGTGGTAAGCTTCGGCTCGCCGCAATGCCTCCGATAGATCCCAACCAGCAATCAAGGCTTCGATACGAGCGACGATGCTGAAATCTGGATCTTGTTGGCTGTCCTTGCCTGCTTTGATTTTGCCGCAGAATTCATCGATATCAGCTAGGGGTTGGCGGCTCCCGTTGATGAAACTATTGGTCTTTGGGAAAAGCTTATCTTCGATACAAACTCCCGCAATGCCTCGCTGTTCTAGCTTCCTCACCAAACGACGCATATTGTTAAAGTTGCCATAACCAGTATCCCCATCTAACAAGATGGGAATTTGGGTAACGTCAGACATGAACTCTAGCATTTCCACAATTTGCGTCCAACTGGCTTCGTTATTATCTCGTACGCCATATTGAGCCGAAAGGGCTAGTCCACTCGCCCAAATTCCTTTAAACCCAGCCTCTTCTACAATACGGGCGCTAATGCCATTGTGTGCCTCCATGATGAATTCGAGTTGCGGTGATTCCAGTAATCTTCGCAACTGCGTAGACTTGCTTGGTTTTGAGCCGATGGTTACAGGTTGAGATATTTGGTACATCTATTCTCCTAATTGAGGTATAATTTCGTTCTGGGCACGTTTAATATCCTCTGGAAAATCGATTTCGATCCAAGGTAAACCCGTGATGTCTTCGTACCCAAAGGCTTTTGGAGTTTCTAACAGTAGATCCCGAATTGCTTCCTCATACGGTTCTTCATGTCTCCCGGCGACGACATAATATTCTGTGCGAGTGGCAAGACGACGGGCGATCGCACTCTCAAAGCGAAAGAATCCTACAGACTCGCCTGCAAAATCATAAGTCAGACCAACAGGAACTTGTTTGCGAAACTCCACCAGATAATTGTCTTTAACACACAGCTTAACTGGTTCATCTCCCGGTTCAAAATCCCGAGCCAGTAAGAAGCAGTTAGGGATATTCGTCTTTACCAGTCGCTCAATAATGCGGCGATCGTACAAAACGTCTGCATCCATTAATAACACGTCATCGCCTGCAGTTAGGTATTCCCGTAAAGCCCAAAGACTGATGATACTTCCTTTGGTGTAGTCAGGATTGTAAACAGTCGTGACCCAATTTTCGGCTCTTAATGCTTTGATTTCATCCTGGATCATTGCAGCTTCGTAACCCACGACAATGACCACTTCGTCAATCTGGCAATGACGGAGATAGTTCAAATGCCGTTCTAATAGAGATTTGCCGTTAAATCTCAGCAAGCATTTGGGTTGACTGTGCCCGTCTTTACCCAAGCGTCGTCCAACGCCCGCGGCTAATATCATTGCCTTCATTGTTTTAGTTACCAACTGAGCTAAGACACGAAAAAACCTAGAAATTCTTGCGGATTTCCCTGAATTTTATATCAGCAATGTCTTGCTCAATACAATATTTATTAATTAATTCTTAATGGATTCATAATGTATTGACACTCCCAGGCGTAAGCCCACGATGGAGTGGATATGAAACCGCACCTGTAGCAGATAATTATTGACTTATGCATTGTTTAGTGTTATCGCGGCGGCAAAGACGATGGGTTGGGCATCCGCAAAAGCCGCCACCAGGTAAAAAGCGCAACTGCTGTCCCGACGATTGTAGTACCGACAAGCAAGGGGAGAAGCCAGCCAAGCCAAGCAACCGGACCGAAAAAGTAGAACACGTCGTCCGCATCGAATTCGCCAACGCCGGAAAATGCCTTTTTCCCGGAACCGTCACGCAGCTCAATTTCCTCAGCAAGAATCGATGTTGCTGCTATAGCCGTACCGGAGACTAGCCCCATCGCTATCGCCCACCAACCGAGTACACTACCGCGCAAACCGATGCCGATCGCAGCAAAAAACAGCGAGTTGATCGAGACATCGGACCAGTAATCGTAGGTGTGTCCCCAAGAACTCGTCTGATTGCTAATGCGGGCAAGTTCGCCGTCGGCGCGATCAAGAAAGGCAGAGAGAACCCAGATGACTCCACCCCATATCTCCCAAGAGCGATCGCCTACCGCTAAAGCAGCACATGCTAAAAGCCCAGTGATCACCCGCAGCGTGGTGAGATGGTTTGGTGTGACAGGTGTGCCGATGAGCGATCGTATCAAAGGGCGGGCGAGGCGATGTGTCCATGAGCCGCCAATTGGTGCGTCATCTTTTCTCTCAAGCTGCTGTTTGCTTTCCATGTCAATTCAGTTTCCTAGCAATTAGGAACATCATAGCCATAGGTGTATCGAAAATGACTGGTTTTACCACCAGCCCTGACTTGAAAAAGCACCCGAGCAGGGGGAGATGAGAAAATTTTTCATGCGTCTTGGTGTACGCAGTTGATCATGGCTAGTATTATATAGCGGTTCCGGGGTTGAGTGTAATACATTAAGAAATAAGAACCACAGATGGACAACGGACACTTGCCACAACGGGGGGAACCCCCGCAAGGCAGTGTCCTCCAGATGGACACAGATAAATTTGTGCTTCATTCAAACGACAAGCGCTATATCGCTAGACCTTGAACACATATTTTTTACCAACCTCTCGCTCAATATCCGGCGGGTAACTTTTGCGCTTATCGGCATAGTACTGCAGGCGATGATCTCCCTCTGAAGCACGATTGTAGGTAAGATAAAGCACTCGACGGGGATGCCCAGTCAAGTTTGGACCGGAACGATGAGGTGCGTAGGAGTCGAAGAACACGGCATCACCTGGTTTCGCGGGTACAGGAATGAATTCCATATCTTGAATGTTTTCTTCTGTAAGCGGTTTCCAAAGTTCTCCAATCAAACCGCGTTGATGATGACCAACAGCTAACTCCAGACAGCCATTTTCTACCGTGGACTCATCGATGCTAATCAGAACTGTAATAAACAGACTAGCATAATCATTCCATCCGGCTTGAGCATCTTGATGGGGTGTAAAGCCATTGCCACCAGGCATTTTGAAGTTAATCTTTTCTTTAAACAAAACAGCTGGCTCGCCAAAGAGTTCACAAACCCGTTGCAGCATTTCCTCCCCGTTAATCAAGGCATTAAAACCCTCATGGTAGGGACAGAAATTCTCAATGCGCGACAGCACCCGCTTTCCTGGTTCAAGCAAGCTGTCCTCAAAATACATCATGTATTTCCCTGGAACCTCTGGGAAAGACTGTACCTCGTCCACCCAAGTTTTGAGTTGGTCTATTTCTGCGCCTTGATACATGCCTTGGACAACGAGAAATCCTTGTTGCTTAAATGTTTCCAGTTCGTGCGCGCAAAAGAATTTCAACATACGTGGTGAGCTTGTTATTACTGCTTACTTTTCACTCTTATGTGGAAAACCTCCCTTCCATTCCTCTCTCCTACAAGGAGAGAGGCTTTGATTTTTCCCCCTTCCCTACTAGGCAAGAGGGCTAGGGGGTTAGGTTTTTCGTAGATTTTTCCACATGGCGTGAAAAGTCAGGTTATTACTGTTGTTTAGACGGGATCAGTGAGCGATATTGCCAAATGAACCATACTGCAAAGATTGGCGCACCAATTGTGGCTGCGAGGAGCATTGGCTCCAGTCCATGCAGTAGAGTGACTACCGGAAACAAATACAGCACGTCTTCGATATCAAATCCAGCGAAATTGGGTTGACGGGTTGAGTCTTTACCGAGTTGCTGTTCCATCTCGTTTCGCCAGTGGAAAATGCAAGCGACAGAAACGCCCGATACTATGCCCATAAGCAATGCCCACCAACCAAGCTTGCTGTCCATCAGACCATACCCAATACCCACAAACAAGAAAATGTGGATGATGGCATCACTGGCAAGGTCGTACTGGTGTCCCCATTTGCTGCTCTTTCCACTCAGCCGAGCAAGTTCACCGTCCGTGTGATCCAAAAAGTTCGATAACACGAACAGCCCAGCCCCGATGTTCACCCAGTCGGCGCTGCCTACCGCCAACGCTGTTGTCGCCACTAGCCCTGTCACAAGTCTGACTGTGGTGAGATGATTGGGATTTACCCAACTGTCTTTCAGAGGTCTAACTAGCCAGTAAGCAAGTTGAGCATCCCAAGGCTTTTTGGTCATAGGTATCGTCAAGTGTGAACGGTATTTAAATCCTTACGTATTTTTTGGGAATAGAAAGAAGCCGATTCTTCGTTTCTCGCACACTCCTGTGTGAACTGAATCAGATGGTGACCGACCAGTCCTACGTGGATGAGTTGCTCGATTTTACCAGCTTTCAATGCTGGTATTGCCATTTTCCAAAAAGTCTGGCGATAGTTACCAAAAATACCTACCCGCAGCAGGATATTGCCCATAATTGTTAAACCTTTTTTAATATTTGCCCAAGAAGTGCGGGCTGGGCTATTGGGAACCTCAATCCGGTTGGGGTAGGTATGCTCCATGTTGTAGGCATATCGCTGATATAGAAACTCCGGTTCATATGCTGTTGTAAAGCAGCGACGCCACATTTGCACGACTTGTTCGTAAGGCATCAAAAACTTAATATTTGACTCGCGATTTTCATCAAACACGAGTCGCCCTTCTTGTTCTAACCTGCGCCACAAGGGAGTTTTTGGTAATGCATGAAGCAGGTTAATTGTCAACATCGGAATTTGAGACAGACGAATAAATTCCAGAATTCGGTCTGGGGTTTCTGGTGTATCTGTATCAAATCCAATGATGATTCCTGAGACAACTTCCATGCCGTAGCTATTTAAAACTTTAATTGCTTCGAGAATCGGCATACTCAGGTTGTGAGTTTTGGAAATAGCTTGGAGAGCATTAGTTTCTGGCGTTTCAATGCCGCAGAAGACTGTACAAAAATAGGCTTCGCGCATCATTTCCAAAAGTTTGGGACTTTGAGCCAGATTCAGTGTCGCTTCACAAGCAAATTGAATGGGATAACCATTGCGCTTTTGCCAGTCAATCAGATGCGGAAGCAACTCCATGACAGCACGGCGATTACCCACAAAGTTATCATCGACAAAATACACAGCTCCCGGATTTCCATATTCCAACATCGCATCCAGTTCAGCTAGAAGTTGTTCTGGAGTTTTCATCCGGGGATTGTTGCCATAAAGTTCGGGAATATCACAAAACTCACAGTGATAGGGGCAACCACTGGAGAATTGAATATTGGCAAGGAAATAATGATTAAAATTCAGCAGGTGATAAGCCGGAATGGGAAACTCATTTAGGGGCAATCGTTCTTTGGTTTCAAAGCGAATTTGCTGTTGGGGACGTTCGCTGTGTAGATCCAAATACTCAATCATGTGGTCAGTGGCATCCCCCAATTCACCCAAATGTAAAATATCAAACTCTGGGTAATATTCTGGACAACCAGAGACTGAAGGACCACCCACAACTGTGATTTTGCCTTCTCGATGGGCAAGTTCATTAATTTGATTAATCTGCGATCGCTGGATATGCATCCCACTCACAATGACCACATCCGCCCATTGAAAATCAGCCCTTGTTGCCGAACGTACATTCTCATCAATAAAGCGGACTTCCCACTTTTGGGGTAAATAGGCTGCCACAACCAAAATCCCTTGGGGTGGCATAAAAGCCCGATTACCTCTTAATGGGTATGCGTGATGAAAGGTTCCAAACGAGCGGCTGTACTTGGGAAAGATACAGAGGATGCGTCGATGATGGCGCGGAACGTAGGGGGTTCTTCGAGTCGTGTTCTCAACAACAGGGTTCTCTAAAGGCATCACATAACCCTTCATCGCCAATTTCTCCTCACAAACCTGAACAGCTAACTTGATAAAACTTTTGCCAAATTATCTGTAATTTCCACTAGCTTACCGCCTTTTGTCAGTTTCAGTCGTCGCCCACGCCACTCGAATGTGTCGCCAACAAAGCTATAGCACCACAATACGAAGCTGATGAGATCGCGTAAAGGCACCAGCCACAAAAACTTTGTGGCGATCGGATCTTTAAGGCTCCTGACTCCAACAACCCATGCCATGATTAACCTCGTACTCCAGGTTAAACCAACGACCACCCAACCGAAAACCGACCCGAGTGTTGCTATCAAGAATAATAAACTTATTGCTGTGCCGTGGGTAAAGATTAGCCCTAGATAACCCCAAGGTCGAGAAACTCGGGTGCAGCAATTCCAGCGTGTCTGACGATCGATTAAATCAATAAAGCTTTCTGTTGCGATCGCATGGTCAATAACATACTCAGAAAGTACTACCTTGTTGCCTGCTTGGGCGCTTAGGTAGCCAAGTTGGAAATCGTCTGCCAGATAATCGGCAATTCCCCCAAATCCTCCTATTGCTTCTAGGGTACTTTTCCGAATGGCAATCGTTGGACCGAGGGCAAAGTTCATTCCCTCCAGCGACCTGGCGACTAAAACAGTAGCATGGTACTCAGTGGATATACTTAGGGCTTCCAAGATTGCCACCCACCCTCGAACCTGCGGACGGTACAAACAGGTGACAACACCCACGGCGGGATCGCGCATCGGCTGGATAACTCGCCTCAAATAATCTGGTCCGACGCGAACATCACTATCTGCAAGCAGCAGCAGCGAATACTTGGCTTCGGCTTGTGCGTTCACTAGATTACTCACTTTCAAATTACTGCCAATCGTGCGATCGCTTATGACGAGACGAATATCAATTTCTGGGAAGTCGTCGATGATTTTCTTGACAATTTGCACACTAGGGTCGTGTTCATCGCGGACACCGAAGATGATTTGGTATTCCGGGTAGTCTTGTTGGCAGAATGAGGCGAAGTTTTCGTAGGTATCGATGTCGAGACCGCAAATTGGCTTGAGGATAGTAATGGGTGGGTGGAAGTCGGGATCAATCTGTGTCTGATGGGAAAAGAACTCAATTGCCGCATAGCTCCCATAGCAGTAATACCACATTGCCGACAAACACAAAATCAGCAGCAGGAAGTAGAGCCCAGTCCCTGTCAAAGCAAAATAATCTGAGGCAATCTGAAGCATGAGTTGGTGCATAGGACATCCGTTGGCTCAGATTCCCGACAACTTTGGCGAAGTCGGGAATCTTGTAAATCTTGTTGTTCACAAATGATTTAAGATTGCTATAACAAAAACTTCACAACTTTGTCCCCAAAAACCAGCAACAGCTAACTTGATAGTACCTTTGCAAAATCATGTGTTATTTCCACTAGCTTACCGCCTTTTGTTAGCCTCAGTCGTCGTCCCCGCCACTCAATTGTGCTGCCAAAGGCGCCGCAGCACCAGATGACAAAGTTGATTAGGTCACACACAGGGATGAGCCAGAAAAATTTTTGGACACATGAGTCTTGAAGATGTTCAACGCCAACAACCCAGCCCATTACCAATCGCATCACCCAGGTCATGACGAGTGTTACCCACCCTATTATTGAACTATCCGAGGCAATCAGCAGTAGCAAGCTCGTGACGGTGCCATAAGTAAAAATCAGTCCCAAATAACCCCCAGGACGGGAAACTCGTATGCAACGCGCCCAACGGATTTGGCGCGCTATAGCATCTGTTAAGGTGCCCGATGCCAGCACGTGTTCAACAACGTAGTCGGAAAGCATAACCTTATAGCCTGCTTGGGCGCTTAGGTAGCCGAGTTGGAAGTCGTCTGCTAGATAATCAGCGATCGCCCCAAATCCACCGATCACATCCAGGACTTGTTTGCGAATGACAATGGTGGAACCAAAGGCGAACTTAATGCCGTCTATTTGTTTGCTGACTAAAACACCTGCATGGAAGTCGCTAGCAATCCTTACAGCCTCCAAGGTTGATACCCATCCAGAGGCTATGGAACGATACACACACGTGACAACACCAACACTTGGGTCTTGCAGTGGCTGGATGACTCGTTGCAGATAGTCAGTCCCAACTCGGATATCGCTATCGGCAATGACCAAGATTTCATATTTTGCTTTGGTGATGCCATTAGCCAAATTGCTGACTTTGGCATTTGTACCGATGGTGCGATCCGAAACCACTAACTGAATATCCAGTTCTGGAAAGTCGTGGATAATTTGCTTTACCACTGCAATACCAGAGTCCAACGGGTCGCGGACGCTAAAGATAATTTGGTAGTTTGGGTACTTTTGTTGGCAAAAGGAAGCCCAGTTCTCGTATGCTTCGCCATCTAGCCCACAAATTGGTTTCAGGACTGTAACGGATGGGTGGAAATTTGGATTTACAGGATAGGGATAGGGATACCGAAAAAAGGCGATCGCCGCATAAATTCCATAGCAGTAAAACAAGACAGCTGATATACAAAGGATGAATAGTAAAAAATTAATGATAGTCAGACTAAAAGAAGTTGTTGAAAAAGTATAAATATGCATTGACTGTCTGGGGCGCAAGCAGTAGGCGCGTTTTATAAATTACGTGCACATCAATTAGTTTATGACCTGTGAATGTAGAACATATGACTTTAATATGAAAAAAGTACGACTTTGGGATGATACTATAAAAATTTTTCTGGGTAGAGTTAATATTCTTTTATAGGAGCGCGAACTCAATTGGTTGGCAGTCTACCGTTTCATCGAATCCGGAAAAATCTGCCAGCCTCATTACCAGTTAACTGGTAAGAAGTCCACGACCTTGACGGAAAAATCGCCCCGAAAGTACTGGGATACAAAAATCACAATCTTTCATAGGGCGATTTTTCCTCTGGCTCGGCAGATTTTTGTAGGTTTTTACCCAACCGTCATGAATTTGATTTACTTTCTCCTAAGTTCTTCTTGGCGGATGGTAGCGATCGCGATCGCCACCGGATTCCTGAGTGGTGGCAGTAGCGCTGGTCTGATTGCCCTAATTAGCAGTGCTGCAAGTCGCAGTGCCAGCGAGCGCGTCATATCAATAGTTTGGGGTTTTGCGGGTCTTGCTCTAGTTGCACTAATTACTAGTATCATTTCGCAAGTGATGCTGATTCGCCTCTCTCAGAATGCAGTCTTGCAATTACGCATGCGCTTAAGTCGGCAAATTCTTTCCACAGAGTTAAGTCATCTAGAAGAGCTAGGGAACCCCCGACTATTGGCAACCCTCACAGAGGATGTTCAGGCAGTTGCTAATGCTGTTTATCAAATACCTTTCCTGTGTATTAATTCGGCGATCGTCTTGGGTTGCCTGACGTACATAACCTGGCTATCCTGGTTAGTCCTTGTGATGGTTTGTGGTCTTTCAGTGGTGGCGATCGCCAGTTGTCAGTGGCTGTTAAACAGAGGAGATAAAATGCTCGCTCTAGCTCGTGAAGATGAAGACCAGCTGTTTAAGGATTTTCGCACCATCACCGAAGGAGTCAAAGAACTCAAGCTGCACTACAGACGGCGTCAAGTCTTTCTAGAAAAACAACTGCAATCAACTGCGACCAAGTTCCGTCGTCACAACGTTGACGGGTTGACGCTTTTCGCGACAACTTCTAGTTGGGGTCAACTCGTGTTCTTTTTTGCACTCGGTTTTGTACTGTTCGCGCTGCCTAATTTGCTTGCCATCAACGCCCAAACTCTCTCTGGCTATATCTTGACTTTCACCTACTTGATGTTGCCGATGGACAATATCATTAGCAAACTTCCCTTGTTAAGCCAAGCTAGCATTGCTTTGCAAAAGATCGAGTCGCTGGGTTTATCTCTAGGAAGTCGAACTGAAGTCTCAACGGTTCCACCTGCCATAAACACGACTTGGCAGCGCTTACAACTTGTAGGTGTTACCCACACTTACCATACAGAGCTACAAGATAGTAACTTTATCTTTGGTCCAGTCGATCTGACCTTTTATCCGCAACAACTGGTGTTTATTGTTGGGGGAAATGGTAGCGGTAAATCCACTTTAGCCAAACTCATTACTGGTTTGTATATCCCTGAAGCCGGAGAAATTTGGTTGGATCAGGAGTTGATTACCGAAGAAAACCGAGAGTGGTATCGTCAGCATTTTTCCGTCGTATTTTCTGACTTTTATTTGTTTAATGAGCTTTTGGGGTTAGATAATCTTGACCTAGATACTCAGGCTCAAAAGTATTTGAAGCTACTTCAACTAGAGCATAAAGTCAAAATTGAAAATGGCAAACTTTCCACGACAAATCTTTCGCAAGGACAGCGCAAACGACTAGCTTTGCTCACTGCATACCTAGAAGACCGACCAATTTATTTGTTTGATGAGTGGGCGGCTGACCAAGACCCAGTATTTAAAGAAATCTTCTATACTCAACTTTTACCAGAACTGAGAGATAGGGGCAAAACAGTGCTAGTCATCAGTCACGATGACCGCTATTTTCATGTAGCAGACCGGGTGATAAAACTCGATTACGGTAAAGTGGAGTATGACAAGCAGTTGACGTGAACAACAAGATTCCCGACTTCGCAGAAGTTGTCGGGAATCTGAGGCAATAGATTTATGCCCTCTCGTCCCTCATGGTGCGGCACGGCTTCGCCCTAAGCGCATTAGTGTCAACTGAAGGTGAAACTCAGTATAAGCGACAATCCTTTGAGAGATTGCCTTGTTCCCAGCCTCAGGCTGGGAATACCTACTGGGAGGCTCTGCCTGCCTTACTTGCGTTACTAGCCGCTTCAAGGGCATTTCCAGGTCGAACCTGGAAACGAGATTTAACGAGATTTTAGAAGGGTTTTGGCTTAAGTTGACACGTATGCCCTAAGCGTTGCCCCTCCTTCGGAGGACTTACAAAGCAGGCACTTTCACACAAATCAAATAGGATTGTTATAGTTTATTAGCTTAAAGCCATTTGCACTCAGGATATCGCGCACCTCGCGACTTAACCAGGCGGCGAGTTCAGCTTCACCCGCCCCTGGTGGACCATTCAGCGGTTCGTCAGCTATAGCCACTGTTGGATGAGAATAAATCTCCACTAAATCTGCTTGAATCTGGGGGATCAAACCAAGCAAGTATTCCTCAGTCATACAGCCAGTTTGCAGCAACCCGTAAACTCGGTCAGCAAAGCGGATGCCCTTTGATTTCAGTAAGCCTTCACCGTAGCGGCGCAATCTACCAAATACACCTGCCCAAACCAGCTTAGTCAGTAGGTTCCGACGGTCAAGCCCTAAGGTAATCCCCAGTTCCTCATAAGGAAGACGGATGAACCGAATGCCGAACTCATCCGCCAAGTCAACTAGGATACGCAGTACTACCGGATGGACGTGCATATGCAAATGCCCGTCTACATGGGAAAGTCGCAGCCCAGAGGAGCGGAATTTTTCTAGTTGGGCGCGGATTTCCAGCCGCAATTCCTCGCGGGTTGCTCGCTTGAACTGGTAGCGCAAACCACTTATCGGCGGACTGTATGGAAAGTTACCTGTTGAGTCAACCAAGTGAGGAATCTGCGAGGGTGGCAGCACAGCCTGACCGCACACTAGAACCAAGTGCAGACCAACTGCTAGGTTGGGGTGAACGCGTGCCAGTTCAACAGCTTCATCAAAGGCAGCACCCGTCACCATCAGGCTGGTACTGGTCAGGACTCCTTCTTGGTGCGCTTTGATAATCGCTTGATTCACGCCACTAGAGAATCCGAAGTCATCACCATTGATAATGGCGAATCTCTGAGCCTGCATAGCTTTTAGTTTAATGGTTCGGAAAACTGGGCAGTTGGGTTGGATTGACGCCGGGGTCTTAGTCTAAGAATGCGGAGGGCAATTTTGGCAAGTTTAGGCAGCAGTCGTGGCTGGAGTAACTGTTGGTCAAAGACGCTCATCCGTCTTGTGTTTTCTTCCAAGCAAGTAGACAAAAACAGTTCGGGGGTCAAATTATCCATAAAGTTACTAGCGGCGGTAGCAGTAAAACCTTCCTGTTTCTCCTCTTCTGAGCCACTAAAGGCTTTGATTTTATCTTGAAACGCACTGCAGTAATGCCACAGAGCATCAACCCCTCGCAACCAATTCGCCCTACGTCCTTCCTGAATTTGTTGGTAAGTGACCCAATTCACAAAGAACATAATATGCCGCGCTTCTTCGTTAAGAATTTGCTCGAAGATGTCGAATATTGCTTCAGGCATATACTTAGCTTGGCGGGCAATTTTAAACAGTCCAAAGGCTAAGAAAGAATCGAGGCATTCCCCAAAGCCAAAGTCAAGGAAGGCAGTTTTGATATTGCTAGGAAGTACAGGAGAAGGAGGTTGGGAAATCTTTATGTCGTAATGGTTGATGACAAACTCAATGAGTCGGGAGTGGCGGGTTTCCTCCATTGCTTGCAGAGCGATCGCCTCTTGCAACAGGGGATCGCTGACTGTCTGGGCAAAGGCGCTCACCATAGCCCCAGCATTTCGCTCTGTGCTGAGGGCTTCTTTCCAAAAGGGAACGCTGCGTATGCGTTCTAGGGCTACGCTATCAAGAGAAGGCCAATTAAGTTGCTCTGGCTCGAACTCTATGTGGCTTTCGATAAAGCTGCGGCAGAAGAGTTCCTTATGGTTTTCGCTGCCAATTTTCATTTTGCAATAATTTTTAGTTATTGTTGGTTGTTGGTTGTAGAGACGCGCTGAATGAAAGCGTCTGTACATTTGGAGCGTTGTAGAGACGCGCCATGGCGCGTCTGTACATTTGGAGCGTTGTTGGTTATTGATTGGTAGCTGCAGGTTGATAGTTGTTGGTTGTTCTTTACCACTAACTACTATCCACTACTCACTACCTAGTGGTCTGTTTCATTAATTTTGAGGGATTCGTAGTGAGCGCAAAGAGCGCTCTTGGAGTTTAGGACTAAAGTCCTTAGTACGAACTTATATAACTATCATAATTAATGCGATGAACCACTAGTCACAACTGATTGTGTTTTAGCAGCCGCCTGGGTATGGCGCTCTTTCAGGTAAGAGAAAAATTCGCGTCCCTCACGCAGGCGACGCACTAGCATCTGAGGATTAGTCAGCATTTCACCCACAATCGGGATGATGGCTTGGGGTCGGAAATAGAAGCGACGGTACATCTGCTCGACAGCATCCTCAATTTCGGAACTGGAGAGATTCGGATATTGTAGTGTAGACATTTGAATGCCAGATGAGGCAACCAGGGAATTGTCGCTAAACCAACCGTTAGTCTGAGCTTGTTGATAAAGTTCGGTTCCTGGATAAGGAGCGGCGATGGAAACTTGGATAGTATGAGGATTCACCTCGCAAGCAAAGCGAACCGTCTCCTCAATTGTCTCACGGGTTTCGTTTGGCAAGCCGATGATGAATGTGCCGTGTACGGTGATCCCGAGTTTGTGGCAGTTGTCCATAAACTTCCGCGCCACTTCTAACTTAATGCCTTTTTTGATCCCGTCCAGAACTTGCTGATTGCCGGATTCAAATCCCACCAGCAACAGGCGCAAGCCGTTGTCACGCAGTTGCTTCAGTGTGTCGTAGTCTAAGTTGGCGCGGGCGTTGCAGCTCCAAGTGAGCTTCAATCGTTTCATGTGTTCGCTGATGGCGATCGCCCGCTGCTTATCAATGGTGAAGGTGTCATCATCGAACATATATTCCTGCACCTTGTCACCAAAAATGGCTTTCGCTTCTTCCATTTCTCGCCCAACTGCTTCGGGGCTTTTGGTGCGGTACTGGTGACCGCCTATTGTCTGAGGCCACAGACAGAACGTGCATTTGGCAGGACAGCCACGTCCTGTATAAAATGAAACGTAAGGATGTAAGAGATAACCGATAAAATATTTTGTAATGTCCAAGTCACGGGCATAAATTGGCAGAACGCTGGGCATTGCATCCCAATCGTGGATGAAGTCGCGCTCGGCATTGTGATGCAATTTACCGTTTTTATCTCGGTAGCTCAGCCCCTTAATCTGATCCCAAGGTTTGCCTTGCGCCAGTTCCTGACAGGTGTAATCGAACTCGTTGCGACAGACAAAGTCTATAACCAGGTTTTCGCGTAGTGTTTGGTCTGGTAGGACTGCCACATGCGCCCCAACAAACCCAATCTCCACATCAGGGTTTTGTTCCTTAATTGCCAAAGCACACTTGACATCATTAACCAGCGAGGGTGTGCTGGTGTGCATGATCACCAGTTCATAATCTTTGGCGATTTTCAGCACATCTTCCACAGTCTGACTGTGTGGAGGAGCATCTACAAGCTTGCTTCCTGGGACTAGGGCAGCGGGCTGTGCTAGCCATGTAGGATACCAGAAGGAGGTAATTTCCCGCTTGGCTTGGTATCGGGAACCTGCACCACCGTCAAACCCATCAAAGGAAGGAGGACTGAGAAAAAGGGTTTTTTTCACTAACATTTCTCCTTTTGTTAAGTAAGGCAATACACTGCCTCGCAAGTTATATTGGCTGTGGCAATCTGAATCATCACAAAAGTTGAATACTCAAGAGATGGCGTTCCTGATCGACAATTCAACTGCTTAATCAGTGCAAAACATTACTGTGGCTGAGTATATCTTTAAATACCATCAAGAGGTTTAATAAGAAAAAAATAATTTTGCAAAACCAGTCGTTTTAGTCCTATTAAGATCTATTATTCGGCTACCGTAGACCCTGCATCAACTTCCCATCAGAATAGAGAGCGAAATGCTGCGTTGTTGCTAAGATTCTACTTTAGAAGTGTGTGAGTAAGTGCGAGGAGCAATGTTGAGCAAAACCTCGGGACGTTTAGTCAGACCTAAAGAAATAGAGTTTCTAGTTGGTTGAGGTATGGGTGTAAGTGGACGCCCGTGGGTCCCATAAAGGAAATGCTTGACGGCGGGTATTTTACTTGCTTGTGTTAGTCAACTGGTCAAGCAGTGCAAGGACATCACTGCGGCTGAGTTTACTTTTGCCATTAGCCATAGCATCAAGAGTGCCATAAGCCAAAGTCAAGGGAATTTGACAAAAGTCCAAAGCAGGACCAGCAGGAAGGGCACTGGTGTAGGCATCTGCTAGCGCCAAATTGCGACGAGCATAATGATGTAGGTCTTTCGCACTCCAACCCTCGGGGAAGAAGTCCACCCCACGCACCAAGTCTTCACTGTGGTTGCGGATGATATTCACCGCTTGTAAACCGCGACCAAAGCCAATGGCATGCAGACGGTTCGTTTGCGTCCCATCGTACCAAGCCCATAAATCTGAGAGCATTAAGCCAACAGCACCAGCTACTCCAAATGTGTAACGGTCTAAGTCAGACTCTGTACGGATTTTCCAACTCGTTTCTGCCCAGTAAGCCATTCGGTCTGCCATTGCTGCAGTCGCATCCCAAATCCGAGGTGCAATTGTTGCAGGCGCAAGTATTGCCCATTCTCGAATCCGCAGGGAAACCTCTGGTAGTAGATGTTCATGTGATTTTAAGCCCTTGTAGAAAGCATCAATGGCAAAGCCATCACCTCCTGCTTGTAATGTCAAGCTAATTGTATGTAACAGCTTTGCCTTGGTGAAGTTATCTAGGTCTGGATGGTCTTCAATTTCGTCAATAGCTCGTAAGCACAGGTATGCTGACGCTACCGCCTCTTGCAAGCCAAGTGGTAACTGAATAATTGGGATGTAAAAAGTTCGACTCGTTTCCTTAAGTATGTTTAATGCATCTCCATACAAGTCCATAAGACTGCAACTCCATTGGCTATGATTAACTTTGCTTAATATTGTTCGTGAAAAAGTAACCACTTAAATCAAAAAGTTGGGATTTGTGAATTTGGGATGCTTGTCTACCCGACTGCAATTGCATTAATCCACAGTTGGCTGCAAAGCTCAACCCAATCCAACATCTACCAACTTGTGAGTGACAAGGCAGATTCCGATTATCTATTTTCTCTAACAAAAGATTAAAACTATTCGCCAAGAACGACATCGGTTCCCACCTGCTGGACTTGTTAGTTATGGATCTTATGTGCTTCTTGGCTCTCACTCCTGATTCTATTGATTACCGTGCTAATTAATACCAAAAATGTACGGTTAATCCTTTGCAAGCTACTCTCCTCTGTGTGCGATATCGCAAAACGCTATAGACCTGCATTAGTATGAAATGACGACAGTAATAAGTCAAAGTTCCCAGTAAACGCTTAGTTGTGACTTAACCACCAGAAGTGTTGAGTCTGTTGAGCAGCGCGATCGCAGCGATCGCGCTTTCTCGGTGCGATTGGCTTTGCCACTGCCCCTTGGGCGATCGCAAAGTAGGGGACTGCCTAAGAGGCGATCGCGAAGCGGCTCCTCCGGAGCATCGCTTTTGTGGGTGTTGTCGTTACCGTATCCAAAGCAAGGCATAACCAGATAGAAGGTAAAGTACTTTCAAAGATATACCAGTCCTGTACCTCCTAAGTCATCATTTACAGGCTACGGCGTTTCAAGGAATGAGGAATTTTATGGTAGCAGGCGAGGCGATCGCTCCACAAGGAAAGATAAGCATGTTACTGGGGTAGATATTTTTCCTGCCCTTGCCTGAGAAATGAGCATCTTCTGTTTAATGACGACTAGTGTTGAGGCGTGAAGGGAAAAGGTCGTTTCAAGTTTTTCTCTCAAAAGTGCATAAGTTAATTTCACTCGCCCTTATTAAGGAGTAGAAGGAAGGCGGTGAAGCTAAAGCGCAAACGCATTTAGTCTTAACTACTTTCCTAGCAATTATCAGTTAACGCATAGCATCACGCACCTTTTTTGGTGCAATATTCAGTTCATAAATCTACCAGGTTGCAAGGAGAAAAAGTCATGGATTCTGAAAATAACTTAGATCTGTTAAAAAAAGAGATTCAACAGGAACTATTGAATGCAGTAAATAACTCTAAATTAGTCAATTTATTCCAGAAATACGGTTTAACAGAAGACGGTCTCGTAAAATTTCAGTGCATACTTGATATAACTAAAATTCAATTGAGTGATGCTGTTGTGGCTCAGCAACTTAAAGAAAGTTTACCAGCAATTCGAGAGAAGGAACTCATTATACCAGCATGTAATTGCTGGTGCGAAAATCCACCAGGATTTTGTTGTCAGTGTTGAGTAAACTGTAACAGTATTGTTAACTTAATAGCTATAGTCTCAACTTATTGAGAATAAAAGTGATGACACTACCTTAAGAAGCCCTTTCTCCTACTAGCAATTAATTTTATCTCATTCTCAATAAGCTAGCTTTCCAGCAGTTAAGTTGACAATATCGCTACTCATTAAGCTTTGCTAAGGAGTGGAACGCAGATTACCGACCTCAATGTAGTCTACTCTATTAAAGAGCATTTCTACTTAGCCTGCAATATCTATTGCAGGCTAATCTATCTGATACACAGATTTAAGGTAAGCAAAAATGTCTCAAAGCCGAAGCGGTCAGTACTGGAAATTAGGGCTAGCGAGTGCTTTCACAATTGGTGCAGTACTTGCCTTGTATGGGGATTATGCCTTGGCTCAAATCAGAAGCGATGGCACCCCAGTAGCTGAAAGTTCAGCAGTTAAATCTAATCCGAACAATGACCGCCCTAGTAACGAGGTTAATGGTAGAGCAAATTGCACAGCGAACCTGTTCCGCAGGGTTGAACATTTTTCTACTTCCACCGATGTAACAGATCACAGGAACAACACAGCTGATATTAACAACATCAACGAGGTGACGGCTAAGTCTATCTCTGATATAGGTAGCACATTTCGAGTCAACGGCACCACCAATCTGTTTTTGCTCAATTCCATTAGAAAACCGCCATCTAGTGATGCTATTGAAAACCAGCAACTTAAGGATCATTTACGACAAGCAATTCAATACCACAAACCGATCAAAGTCGCTTGCTGTATGTGTGGTCCGAGCTGTTGTCCGCCGGGCTATTGTTAGTCGCTAGTAACCCGTAACGGTATTGTCAAGCTAATGACTATCGTCTCCAGTGATTGAGAATACAATGAATAACACTACCTCATAAAGCACGTTTTCCTAGCAATTTCATTTAATTTCGTCGTTATCCTCAAGAAATTTGCTTTTCAGTAGTTAAGTTGGCAATACTGCTCCTAATTAAACTTATGGCTGTTGTCATGAAACAGCTGAGAGTTCAGATGTTACACGTAAGCTGATGAATAACCACTCTATTGGCAAGTAGGCTGGGTTGAGGAACAAAACCCAGCCTACCAATATTTCGGTAATCCAATACCAATAGGGAAGTAATATAGTTGCAGCTTTAGCGTTGTTCAGCAACAGTTACTTCGCATGGAGGGGTGCAATATCCGAGATGAGTACTCTTTGTAACTACTTTAGAGGGCTAGGAGTTGCAATAGGTGGTGCAATAGCTTTCTCTGCTAACTGTGCCATTGCCCAAATTACCCCGGATGCCACTCTACCAAGCAATTCTCGCGTTACAACACAGGATAATATCAGAATTATAGAAGGTGGAACCAGAGCAGGAAGCAATCTTTTCCAGAGTTTTGAGCAGTTTTCCGTCCCTGCTGGGACTACAGCTTACTTTAACAATGCACTTGATATCCAAAACATTATTAGCCGGGTAACAGGTAAATCTATTTCTAACATTGATGGCATCCTTCGAGCTAACGGCACAGCCAACCTGTTTCTGATTAATCCCAACGGGATTATTTTTGGTCCGAATGCCTCGTTGAACATCGGCGGTTCGTTTGTAGCAACTACTGCCAGTAGTCTTAACTTTGCCGATGGTACCAAATTTAGTGCCACAGATCCCCAAACCACACCCCTGCTAACAGTCAGTGTTCCTATTGGCTTACAATTTGGAGCAACTGCGGCACCTATTGGCAATCAATCACAAGCAAGTCCAAATGGTGCAACTAATATCTTACTTAGACCTGTTGGTCTACAAGTGCAGCCAGGCAAAACCTTGGCACTTGTAGGTGGTGATGTAACTCTAGAGGGCGGAAATTTAACGGCACCAGGGGGAAGAATTGAGCTAGGAAGTGTCGATGGCAATAGTTTGGTAAATCTGAAGCCAACAAACCAAGGTTGGGTTTTGGGATATGAAGGTGTCCAGAATTTCCAGAACATTCAACTCATCCAGCGAACAGTCGATGGTTCTGAAATCCTATCTATTATAGATGCTAGTGGCAACGATGGCAGTGGTAACATCCAGGTGCAAGGCAAGTCTGTGGAACTAATTGGTAATGTGCGATTGATAAATTTAACTAATGGTGTCACAGATGGCGGAGATTTAAAGATTACCAGTAGCAAATTAATTGTTCGGGATGGTGCACAAATATTAACTTCTACTTTTGGCGAAGGTAAGGGGGGAAATTTGACCGTAAACGCCTCCGAGTCTGTGGATGTGATTGGTAATGCTACCATCTCAAATAGAACTTATCCTAGTACAGTTAGTAGTACAACTTTGGCTTCTGGAAAGGCGGGTGACATAGTTCTCAACACTGTAAGGTTGCGTATTCAAGGTGGAGCACAGGTATCAGCAGCATCTGGTGGAAGACAACAGAACTCAAAATTTATACCAGCTACAGGACCTGCAGGGAATTTAACCATTAATGCCTCTGAGTCCGTAGAGATTATTGGAACTTCAGCAGATGGTTCTGCGGTCAGTAACTTAGCTACTTTGACTCTAGGTTCCGGAGATGCTGGAGAAGTGACAATTGCCACAGGGCAATTGATCGTTCGGGGCGGGGCTGCAATAAATATAACCAATCAAGCTCAAAAGAATGTAATCTACCTAGGGGATGCACGCAATCTAGGGAAGGCAGGCGAACTTAATGTCATTGCTCGCTCCATACTTTTGGACAACCAAGGAAAACTCACATCTGAAACTGACACTGGTCAAGGCGGAAATATTAACCTACAATTGCGAGACTTATTACTGCTGCGCCGCAATAGTCAAATATCCACAAATGCAGGCAAGACTCAGGCTATTGGTGATGGCGGTAATATCACCATCAACGCTCCTAATGGCTTCATAGTCGCCAAACCACAAGAAAACAGCGACATCACCGCCAATGCTTTCACAGGTTTTGGTGGCAAAGTCCAAATCAATGCTACTGGTATTTTTGGCATAGCACCACGTAGTCGAGAAGGCTTGGTAAGACAATTGGGAACAAACGACCCTACCAAACTAGACCCACAAAACCTATTTACAAGCGACATCACGGCAATTTCTCAGACCAACCCGACTTTAAACGGGGTGGTAAATATCAATACACCTGAAGTTGATATCAACCGTGGATTAATCAACTTGCCAGTGGAAGTTGAGGAACCGAGACTGGCACAAGGCTGTGATGTAGCTCCACAAAATCAAAGCGAATTCATTATCACCGGACGCGGCGGCATACCATCCAACCCTAGGGAAATTCTTAGAAGCAACAATGTGCACGTAGATTGGGTGTCCTTGGATGGGGATGCAAATTATTCTTCTGGTGCTTCAAGCAGGGAGACGCAAGAGCGCAGAAGTGAACGTAATACACAAAATAACAAAAATGTCAATAATCCACCCAATGAGATTGTGGAAGCACAGGGTTGGGTGGTGGATAAAAATGGTGATGTGATTTTAGTGGCTCAAGCTCCCACTATGACACCTCATGGTCCTTGGTTCAATTCTGCATCTTGCAATGGTCGTTAGGAACACAAATTTATTGATGTCCAATTTTTGGGTAGGGGCACAAGGTTTTGCCCATTGGTGTCAACTTAAGCCCAAAGTGATTATTGACAAGCATTAGACGATTTTTCGATGTACCATCTAGATTTTCGATCCCCCCTTAATCCCTCCTTAAAAAGGGGGAAATAAAATCAAGCCTTAATCTCCCCTTATACCAATTCAAAATTCAAAATTCAAAATTCAAAAATAAAATCAAAGCCCCCTTTTTAAGGGGGTTGGGGGATCTAAAACGAGGGTAAATTGAGTGTTTGAGTATGATTGTTGACACCTATGGGCAAAGAAGAACCCCTACGAAGCTTTATTGACAAGCATTAGACGATTTTTCGATGTACCATCTAGATTTTCGATCCCCCCTTAATCCCCCCTTACAAAGCGGGGAAATAAAATCAAGCCTTAATCTCCCCTTATACCAATTCAAAATTCAAAATTCAAAAATAAAATCAAAGCCCCCTTTTTAAGGGGGTTGGGGGATCTAAAACGAGGGTAAATTGAGTGTTTGAGTATGATTGTTGACACGCATGGGCAAAGAAGAACCCCTACGAAGCTTATGAATTTTGCAAGTTATTTAATCCAGATTGCTTAGTAAGGGGTTTCGGCGATCGCAGTTGTGAAACTTGCACATCTCATCAAGAAATATTTAGACTAGCTTTAGACTAGTCTAATAAGAATTATGGAATCAGTAGGCTCATACGAAGCAAAGACGCACCTTCCAGCGCTTCTTGAACGAGTTGCAAAGGGAGAAGAGTTTGTGATTACAAAGCACGGAGTCCCCATTGCGCGACTTGTTCCCGTGGATCAAAACCAACAGCGTGACGTTCGCTCAGTGATTGAAGAGTTAAAGCAGTTCCGCAAAGGGCACACTTTGGGAGGACTCTCGGTACGAGAGATGATTAACGAGGGCAGAAGATGAATTTTGTGCTTGACTGCTCAATAGCAATGGCATGGTGCTTTGAGGACGAAGCAACAGAATTTACTGATTCAGTATTGGAGGAACTTGCCCAAGGAAGTGCAAAAGTGCCATCTATCTGGTTTCTGGAGGTTGCAAATGTCCTAGCGATAAGTGAACGAAGGGGACGAACCAATCAGGCAAAGATAACTCAATTCCTCCGACTGTTAAGCAGTCTTCCGATTACTGTTGATGCAAAAACTGGGGAAAAAGCGTTTACTGACGTGCTTACCCTTGCGCGAACCCATAAGCTTACCTCGTACGATGCAGCATATTTAGAGCTTGCGCTGCGTGAAGGATTAGCTCTTGCAACACTTGATGAAGAATTGAAACGAGTTGCCAACAAGCTTGGTGTCACCATACTGTAATCAGAATTGGTGGTTGCTTGTCCTTGAAATAAATAAACCGCACTACGCCGAAGGCGCATGCCCAAAGGGCTTTAGGCGCAGAAAACGCAGAGGAAGAGAGAACAGAGAGTTTTTTGCGTAAGCCCTGTATTGTTCTTGTCATTTCAAGATTGGCTATGACATACTCAAAAAGTACGGTTATTTGGTAGGATTACTGTAATTAAAAATTCTAAAATTTCGTGCGTTAACGGGTGTTGAAAGAGAAAAGCCGATCTTGAACGAAGAATAAACAATGCTAAAAGACGCTCAAGGACTTGAAGTTACAACAGACTCAAAAGAGACGATCGCAGCCATTGACTGTTTCATCGAACAAGCCCTCAGCTATGGTAAGGATGCTGAAGCTTGTATCTTACGAGGAATTGCCGCAGATCCAACTTGTGCATTGATTCATGCTTATGCAGCCGCTCATTACCTCTGTCAAGAAAACGCTACGGCTTGGAAGCAAGCTACACCGCATTTACAAACGGCTCAACAGCATTTAGCAAAGATAACAAAGCGAGAGCGGTTGTACATACAAGCGATCGCCGCTTGGGCTTCCGGAGCAATTGATTGGGCGATCGCCCTACACGAGACTCTTGCTGAAGACTTTCCGCGTGATCTGATCTCGGTTCAACAGGGACAATATCACTACTTCTACTTGGGCGATAAACAGAGATTGCTCAAAATTGCTGAAAAAGTTCTTGCTGCTAATCAGGAAAATCATTATCTATACGGGATGGTAGCGTTTGGTTTGGAACAGTGTCATCGGCTGACACAAGCCGAAGCAATAGCTCGAATGGCAACGACTCTCAATCGTCATGATCCTTGGGCGCATCATGCTATTGCTCATGTGATGGAAACTCAAGGACGAGTGGATGAAGGCATTGCTTGGATGGAGAGTCATGCTGACACTTGGAATAACTGCAACTCCATGCTGTATACGCACAATTGGTGGCACGTGGCGTTGTACTACCTAGAACAAGGCGATGAAGAAAAGGTGTTGACGCTATACGATACTTATGTATGGGGACGCGCCGAGAAAGAATCTCCCAAAGACCAAGTGGGGGCGATCGCACTGTTGTTACGGTTGGAGTTGCGTGGAGTGGATGTGGGCGGACGTTGGCAAGAGTTGAGTGGATATCTTTTTCCCCGCCTTCACGAACACGCATTGCCGTTTCAAGACTTGCATTACGTCTATGCACTGGCAAGAGCAGGACGTAGCGAATGGTTGCTTCAAATGCAACTGAGTATGCACAAACACGCTACCACTGTCAATCCCTATTTACGTGGAAACTGGGCTGTTGTGACAATTCCGGCTGCTAGAGGTATGATTGCTCATGCAAAAGGTGACTGGTTAGAGGCGATCGCTCAACTAAAATCTGTGTTGCCCCTATTGCATAAAATTGGTGGTAGCCATGCTCAGCGAGCTTTGTTTGAGCAAGTTTATCTAGATGCTTTGTTGCGAAGTGAAAAGCAAAGTAGAGTTCATTGCACAATTGCTTGAAACCAATATCGTTTGTCTCCAGAACAGCTGTAGAGACGTAGCATGCTACGTCTCCACATCGGGCGGGTAAGGGCAGTCATCGAGAATAGTGCAAGATATCCATAATTTACAATACCGATTCTTGAGACACCGCATTGTAAATATCAGCCAGTACATTGTAATCTTCCAACTTCACTGCTGCAAAACGCTGAACTTTTACTTGTTCCATCGCGGCTTGTACTTCTGCATCTGGCTCAAGTAGGGCAAACTGAAGCTGCTGAATCACAGATGCACCCAGACGCTGGGATACCACCAAAGGCGGCATAGGACAAGGTCCAAGCACTTCCACAACTTGCAGATGATCAGATATTTCCGGAAAATCGCGCAGTTCCTGCTCTAAGACGACACTGTCAATTGCTGCACAATCTACCAACCCGTCTGCCACCCAGCGAATTGAACGCTGGTGAGAACCTGATTGTATTGCCTTGCTAAAAAAGTTTTTGGGATGTCCGCCTTGAATTAACCGATAGCGCAGCAAATTGTAGCCGCTGTTGGAACCTCGGTCATTGTAGCAGACTGTTTTAAGAGCTAAATCCTCAAAGGTTGCCAAGTTGCTGGTAGCATTCACAATCACATCTGAAAAGTAAATGGGACGGTTTTGATAGCGTGGTGCTTGCATCACTGGAGCAACCAACGCTTGCAACTGATGTGGGACAACTTGGCAATACCGAATCAGCGGTAATCCACAAATGAATGCCAGATCCAGTTGGTCTTTTAAAAGTACCGGGTCTTGTAGTGGGTCGCATTCACCTTGGTGAAGCTGTGTTTCAACTCCCAAGACGCGACCCAGATAAGCCAAAATGGTTTTGTAGAAATTGAACCAATTAGGAGCCAGGTAAGACACAGCCTTCAGCTTAGTTAATCCAGTGACTTGCGGTTCAGAATATGCCACTTATGTCCTCCAACGGCTCGATGAGTAGAAACAGAAAGTAGCTTGCGGCAAGCCCAATGAAAACGCAAGAACACCAAACTTAGCAAGGTCACTAACCCAATCATCAAAACTGTTCCATAAGCCTTGCTGTACCACCAAAACCGTACAACCAGTGCTGTACCCAGTTGCACAGCCTCCCATAAGCCAGGAGTTACCCTCTTTGAATCATCAATCGTGACAACCAAGGATGTTGCTCTATTCGCCATTGCCATTTTTATTACCACCCTACCTGATTTACTCAATTTTGCAGTTTAATGTACGGTAATTCTATAGATATAGTGTAGATTATAGGCAATATCTCATAGCTTGCTGAAAAAAGCAAGATCTAATGCTAATTGCTACTGGAAAATGCACGTCTAACCAGTAAAAGTTTTCGTGCTTTATCTTTTATTGGCGCTTGCCTTTTTAACAAACTCGTGGCAAAGTACTTTTTATACAAACTTGTAAACCTATCGATTTACCGTAGATTTTATGCACAAAATCACGTTGAGATGGATACTGCATTGCATCAACTATTTCTATCAAAGTAAGACCCAATTATGGAGACGCAGCCATTGGCATGTGTGTCAAATGAATGCATATGGAGAAATCTGGTCAAAATTATGAGTCAAATTTTAGAAGAAGTTTTATCTGCAAACCGTGGTTATGTTGAAACATTTGGTAACAAAGGCAACCTTCCCTTGCCTCCATACCGTCGGTTTGCTATTCTCACCTGTATGGATGCTCGACTTGACCCAGCCAAGTTTGCTGGACTGGCTGAAGGGGATGCTCATGTGATTCGTAATGCAGGCGGACGTGCTAGCGATGATGCGATTCGCTCCCTGGTGATCTCCTACAAACTACTCGGTACTTGCGAGTGGTTCGTGATTCACCACACTGATTGTGGTATGGAAACCTTCACCAACGAAACCATGCGGAACTTACTAGCGAGTAGCCTCAAAACTGCCGTTTTAGATGAGAAGGGTTGGCATGATGTTGGCTCTAGTTCGGGAGCGGTTGAAGGAAATTTTATTGACTGGTTGACTATCAGCGACCAGGCAAAAAGTGTCTGCGCAGACGTAAAGCGGATTCGTTCGCACCCGTTGGTTCCGGGTGAAATTCCAATCTACGGCTACCTCTATGATGTCAAGACTGGGAAATTGATTAAAGTTCCCGAAGCTACAGAAATTGGTAAAGCTAACGCATAACCTCAATATTAGAATCTCAAACCAACCCCACCTTGCAAGGAGAAAGCGGTACCGCCGTCACGGACAGCGTCAAAGGCAATGATAGCGTTCCCAAAAATCACCGTATTGCTATTTGGAACAACGTAATCAATTCCTGGTTGCAGGGCAAAGCCAATTTTATTGCCAACTGGGGAAGGTGTATCACCGCCAGCTAAAACAACCCCAGCTCCTATGTAGGCGTCAGTTTGCCAGTTGATCGGGTAGTCGTAGGAAACTGTTGGCACAAGGGCGACATTTGAACCAATGAAAGCCTGAGCGCGGAAAGAAACGGGAACTTCAAGAAGCTTGTAGCGGGCAGCAATCACTCCTCCGACTCGCGCACCATCTGCAAAACCAACTGCTGGACCAACGCCGACATAGCTGCCATATGCGACTTGAGCTTGTGCTGGTTGGCTAAATAGAGCAAAGCTAAAAACTGAACCAGTCAAAACAAGTGATACTAAGTACTGAAGACGCTTCATTTCCCCGCTCCTCACACAATTGCTGAGTTAATTGTAAATTTTATAGTTAATAGTACCGAACGTTTTAAGTTAACTTTGGTTGCCCATTGCTAACAAATGCTCCCTCCATTGCAGGAGTTCAGGACGTTCTACCAATGCCTTAAGATATATCCCAAGGCTCCCATTCAAATCTCTTGGCAGTGTGTGACCACAGCTAGGACATTTGAATTTTTTGTTTCCACCCAATTTGGTGTGAATATGTCCACACTTTGTACAGGTTTTCGATGTGTAAGCTTCTGACACTTCAATGACCTGTGTCTTCCATTCTTGTGCTTTGAACTTTAGATATTCCTTGAATCTATAATGTGACCAATTGAGCATTGCTCTTGCTGTCTTTGACCTGAGCTTTCTAGACTTTTTCACTACCATTTCTGATGTTTCAAAGCTAGGTAATAGAATCACATCAAATTGAGAGCAGAGATAATGAGCAACTTGCTTATGTGCTTCATCTACAATATTACGAATGCGTTCTCTCATTCTTCTAGAAGCTTTAAGCATTCTATACTTTGGAGTGCCTTTCGCTTTAGAGATACGACTGTACAAATTATCTAGATAAGCGCATAGCCTGTAGATTCTACCAATGTCTAAGTTTCCAAAATCACCATTCAAATGAAGACTGAAGAATGTTTGAAATGTTCTTACACCAGGGTCTAGAGCAACTAAGCCTAATCTTTGGTTCTCAGATTTTTTTGACTCAAATACCATAGGAATTATGATGTAAAACTTCCCATTCTGATGCACTAACTTACAATCAAACTCTATGTCTGGAAAAACTTCAGCAGGTTGTAAAGACTTACCTAAAGAAGTTATATACACCGATTCCGATTTCACAGAACCTTTCGGAATATAGATGCTATCCCGTCTCTCTTTTTTCGAGCGAAATTTGACGAGTTGAATCTGTTTTGTCTGCTGGAATTTTTTCTTAGCATTTTTCACAGCATCGCAAGCGTCTTTAATCGCAATTGATTTTATCTGATAAGGTGTTTCTTTCGACCATTCAGGTAAAGATTGAATGATTCCTGTTTTGATTGCTTTCCAAGAAGCCTTAGTATCTGGTTTGTTCAGGTATGCGATAGTTTGATTAAACACATATCGAGCCGTTCCCATCCATTTCTTCAGAGTCACCGTTTGTTGTTGGTTTGGGAATATCCTTATCTTCTTTGATTTCACGTTGGTACTTTCTGAGTCCATGCATTCTGTATGAGAAAACATGGATGATCGAAAGCAAATCCCTTGTAAGTTCTTCTGTGGGTGAAAGTTTATTCTCGTCGAGAACCACGATTTCACAGGAGAATTTTTTACCAAACCATTCGATAAGGTCAAACCCAAATCTAACGAGTCTATCTCGATGTGCGACAACAATTTCACAGACAGTTCTTTCGCTAACCCAGTCCAATATGGATATAAGACCTTTTCTTTTAAAGTTGAGTCCTGACCCGATGTCTGTGATAATTTCGTGATTTGGGTAGCGTCGGCGCATGAACTCAACTTGTCGCTCAAGGTCATCTCGTTGCTTGTGACTGGAGACTCGACAGTAGCAGATTTTCCGCCGTTTTTCCCCCTCTTTTTCCTTGAGGTAGGAGTCAATATCGAACAATCGTTGATTCCCTTGTGTTCGGATACTTGGCAATTGTCCAGTATCTGCCCACCTCCTTATCGTGTTTGCATGAACCCCTAGTCTGTCACAAGCAACACGTAAAGGCACGTACTTAGACATCACTAAACTTCACTGTTGCTCACTGAAATTAGTCTAGCAAGCTTTGGTAAGCTTTTGTGAGAAATAGTGATATTTTACTTAACTGTTGAAAAACCTTCTGTTAGTCAGAAGTCATGATTCGTTGCTGCTCCCCATCTCTAGGGGCAACGAGGATGAATACCTCCTTGAGTACAAATGTAAGCTATTTGCTTGGCATCTAAATTTTTGACTTGACTGAAATCCACTCCATCCACAACAGCAGATTTTGCTCCTATAGCTGGGGTTTGGACAAATTGCTCTGTTTGGTCTTGTTTGCTAGGGGAAAGAATTGCTCCCTGGAAATCCGCTCCTGTGAGATTCGCGCCCCTGAAATCTGCAAGGCTTAAGTCGGCGTTTCGCAAGTTGGCATTTTCCATGTTGGCAGAGCGCAAAATAGCATTAGCAAGGCGAGTGGCGTTGAGGTTGGCATTGCTGAGATTGGCATGATCCAAATAAGCTCCTGTCAGGTCTGCGCCTTGCCAATCGGTTTTGGTTAAGTTGGCGAATGACAATTGCGTTCCTACTGCAATAACGCGACCCAGACGAGCAGCATACAGATCCGCGTCTTTCAACTGTGCATTGCTCAAGTCGGCTCCTGTAAGGCTGGCATTTTCCAGTACGGCACCTTCCAAATCGGCTCCTTGTAGCTGGGCGCTACTGAGGTTAGCAGCAGTTAAGCGTGCGTTGGATAAGTTAGCTTTGTTGAGAGTGGCGCGGCTTAAATCAGTACGAATCATCAAGACACGGCTGAGGTTAGCTTCAGTCAGATTAGCTTGCGTCATTCGTGCATGGCTTAAATCAGCAATCCAATCGTCGTAGGTATCCCAGCGACCATCTTCGCCTCCTCCCCGGAAGCGACTCCCCTTGAAACTGCCGAAGGATAGGTTTGCGGATTTGAACCTAATTCCCCATAAATCAATCTTATCTAGTACCAAGTTGAAGGAGCTTTGCTCAGAGCCGTTTTGACCTAAGTTGATATTGCTCAGATCTGAGCCATTGGCTTGACCGTTGTAGACAGCCAAAATCTTATTCATTGCACGCTGGTTTGCTTGCAACTGCTTTTGTAGCACTTGTGGTGGTAAGGCTTTGCTGCCCCTTGCTGGATCTAACTCGCCAGTCAGGTACTGATTCATGCGTTTTAAATCAGGCATGGCATTCGGTCCAATGCTGACCAAAGCTTGCTGAATCGTTTCAACTAAGATAGGGTTGGTTTCTTTAGATAGCAAGTTGACAAGGTATTGGGTTGCTTGGGGGTCCTTGAGAGTACCCATAGCCAAAATTGCTTTCTGGCGTTCGTCGTTTGTCGCTGTCGAGTTGGGAGTTAACTGTTTGATCAGTGCAAGAAACTGCTGGCTGTTGCGCTGCTCGACAGCACGTTGATTTTGCTGATCCTGAATGTATATTTGAGTACTGACTAAAAGTGTTAGAACTGCACTCATGCTGAGGAGGGCGACTGCGGTCAGCGTTTGACTTGGATTTTGCTGCGTCCACTGCCACACCTTAGGATGCTCGCGGCTTGGCTGTTCTGGAGTGATCACAATTGATGCGATCGCCGCTTCTTCATCTGGTTCGGTCAACGGAGATTGACTCTGCTTGCTATCTTTATGTGGGGATGTAAATGGTTCGCTCTGATCTATCGTGTAAGTTCTTGCCAGCCTGTCGTGCAGTGCGCGGCGGTTTTGCTGCCAAGGGAAACCCGTCGCTTCTAACACAAGCATGATTGTCGCCAAGCTGGTAAAAGCACCTAAACTCGGAAACAAGAAGCTGTTGCGCCACAGAAAATAGGCGATCGCCGTCGGCAAACCCCAACGACCGAGTCCTTCTCGCACCAAAACAGCTGCGAATCCTGGCGGCTTACCAAGATCGTTGACAACTTTAATCCCAAACTGACGTTTCGCCAGTGTGCTTCCAGTTTTCGCTAGTAAATATAATTGCCAACCCGAAAGTGCCAGCGGTGCTAGCAAGGCGATTGTCCATAAGAAATTCGTGGGCGATGCTACATTCCGGGTTCCGTAGCTGATAGGCAAAGCGAGTGGGCGGGCGATCGCTCGTTCCGTTTGTACTAACAAAGGGTTGAGTGGCGCTCGATTCAAATCGCTTCTAGAATTGGCATATGTACCCATACCAAAGGGCACTAATCCACTGGCAACCACCAGTGTGATTTCTACTGCCCAAGCCGCAATGCGCCTAGTCGCTAAAGGCAATGAGTTAGATTTTCCCGGTTCTTTAGCTTGACTAGATTGATTAGTTCTCCTCACACTTGGGGTCGCCATTGGATAATTCCCTTTAACTTTATTTCTATCTCACTCTCTGCATGTTTAAAAATAAACTACTGCTTTTTTTGAGAGTTATTAGATACTAAAAATTTGTATCCAAGGTACACTAATATTGCCAATAGTGCCAAACTGATCGCAGCAGCGACGAGTTTAAGGACTGCTTGCAGTATGGCAAAACCCAACAGCAAAGCTGCACCAGAAACTACAAGCTTTCTCACGACCGACAGATTGTTGAACCAAGTCACAAATCGCACTAGCTGAGGCTCCAAGCTAGCAAAACCAAACTCAGAGGGCTTTACTCTTTTTTGTGACCTTGTGACCACAAACGGGGTATTAATCTCTGCCTCTAGCTTTTCGAGGCGACGCTTTAAGTCTTCTTCTGGTTGAGGATTCATTTGTTTCTACCTTAGCTTAAACACTCTTATGAACAACGAACCAACAAAATGCTTTTGTTGGTAGTTTCTAGCGTGATTTTAGCGAATGCCTTTGTTTGAAAGACCGCTCTTGGTAGTTAGGAATTAAGCTTTTTATATGAGCTTTGCCTAAAAAATTTATAAAGAAGAACTCAGAACTCTCCTGAATTCTGTGCGAGTGGGTGATGAGACTGCCCTTAAGACATCACTCCTTGTAGGCGAAACCAATACTAAAATTTTCTTGCAACTTAAAACTCCATCCCTTTATGGGTGGAGTCATTCTGAGTTTCTAGCTGACATTCTGACTCCTTTTATTTCTTTAATATTTAACCATATAGTTATTCATCTACCCAAGAAAATTTTCTACGAAGCAGTTTGGAACAAAGACAGTTCGTTATCGTCTTTTAACTTTAAGATATATGTATCAATAATAGCTATAAAAAAGTTGGAATTATAACAATAATATGAAGATGCGCACGCGATTTAAAGGTGTTCCCGCATCATTAGCGATCAGTTTGGTTCTTACCAATGCTCATTTAGTAGACGCACAAGTTGTGCGAATTCGTTCTAATTTGCAGCCAGATCCGCTAATTGTAAACGGTACATCTGGGGGAACACTCCCAAGCAACTGTGGTAACATTGCCCCTAAACCTAATCAAGTTATACAGGTGACAGAATCACTGCCTTACCTACGATTAACAGTTGAAAGTGGTGGACAGCCTACTCTATTAATTGATGGTCCAGGAGGACGCTTTTGTGTATTAGCAGATAGCTACTCTGGAGGCAAGCCAGAAATTTCTGGTTATTGGCAGGCAGGAAAGTACTCTTTATATGTAGGAGACTTATCCAAAGGACAGTATAACTATACTCTATCAATTTCGCAACAAAAGACACCTAAAAAGGGTATCTAATCAATTAGGCTTGATATGAGTTTTCTGTTGGTTAAAGTGTTTTGATGCAGTATCGATCGCGCCCCTGCTGCTTTGCTTGGTAAAGTGAGCGATCTGTCGCTGCAATGAAGGCTTGGAGCAAGCTCTTGTCAGTGGGCACAGTGCTGGCAATACCGATACTAACGGTGACGTAATCTGCGACACTAGAACCAATGTGGTCTAACTGAAGCTGACGCACTTGGTTTTGAATAGTTATTGCTACATGGACTGCCCCTGTCTGATCAGTGTTAGGCAAAATTACGGCGAATTCTTCACCACCGTAACGGGTTACCAAATCTGCTGGGCGTTTAACGGAACAGTTGATTGCTTGAGCAATTTGCACTAAACACGTATCGCCAGCTGGATGACCGTAAGTATCGTTATAGCGTTTGAAAAAATCAATATCGCACAAAATTAATGATAGCGGTTTTTGCTCGCGTGCTAATTGATTCCACTGTTGCTGTATGTACTCATCAAAGCGGCGACGGTTGGCAACTTGAGTGAGTGCATCAATTTTGACAAGGCACTCTAGTTGCTGGTTTGCCTGTTGTAGTTTTTGGTAAAGTTCTGACTGCTGGATGGCGATCGCTAAATGATGTGAAATTTGACGCAGTAAATCAACTTCTTGGCTTTCCCATTGACGGTAGTCATCACAAGCGTGAACAATCAGCAGACCCCATAATTTTCTCGCTGGAGATTTGAGGCTTGTTGTGGCAGTTTCTTGGTGTTGAATAATCGGGATAACAACCTTGGATTTAACGCCTAATTCCTGCATCAATTCCCTCAAACACTGGCTCCACTCATCTTCACTTGTATCACCAATCACCCGCGAGTGTCCCTGCCAATAAAACTCATAACAATCCGATGGAAAACATTTGTCTGAGAAACTCAGTCCCAGCGTTGGGGGAACAGAATCCACTGATTCTTGGATAACAACTCCCGAACCATCTGGATTGATCTGAAAAATTAACACCCGATCAACCTGAAGGATTTCACGCACTCTGGTCACTACTGTGGTCAGAATTTCATTGAAATCCAAAGATTTGTAAATTTGCTGAGCAATTTCAGCCAGTAGCCGTTCGCGCTGCATTTGCCTTTGCAAGGCTTGCTCAGTTCGTTTGCGATCGCTAATATCCACAATCAAGCCATCACAAACAATGTCTCCATTTGCCTGTCGGGAGGAGCGGTTGATCATTTGAATCCATTTGATCCGTCCAGAAGGAACAAGAATGCGTCCCTCCCATGTGTAAGCTTGCAGCGTTTGCAGCATCGTCTCAAACGCTCTGTGCAGAGAACTGGCATCATCAGGGTGGATAGCAGCCAGAATGGAATCTCTTCCCTGCTGGAAGGACTCTAGCTCCATTTCAAACAGCGTTTGGAAGCAGGGACTGAGGTACAGGCATTCAACTGAGCCATCTAAGCGATGTAGCACCCGATAAATTACGCCGGGTAGGTTCGCTGCTAGCGTCTGAAATCTGGCTTCGCTCTCCCGCAGCAACCCTTGCATCCGCTGACGTTCGGTGATATCCCGAAAAACCATGACCCCGCCTTGTACCTTACCAAAAGCGTCGCGAATTGGGGTCGCTACATCATCAATTAAGCGTTCTGTGCCGTCTTTTGTTCGCAACAGGGATTGCTCAGGTAATTGAACAGGGAGACCCTCTTGTATAGCTAACAGCAGTGGATTTTCTATCTCCTGCCCCGTTTCACCATGATACAGATCCAACACCTGATTGACTAACTTGCCAATAGCTTCTGTTTCCTGCCAGCCTGTGATCGCTTCAGCGACTCTGTTCATAAAGGTGATGCGACCTTCTTGGTCAGTGGCGATTGTACCATCACCAATACTGTTTAAGGTGGATGTTAGCCATTGCTGTGTTGCTTGCAATTGTTTTTCTAATTGACAACGATGCAAAGCTGTGGTAATGGTTGTGTGTAATTCGGCGCGTTTGAAGGGTTTGGTCAGATAGCCGTAGGGGTCGGTGGCGATCGCCCGCTCTAATGTTTGGTCGTCAGCGTGAGCAGTTAGGTAGACAACGGGAATCTGAAACTGATTGCGAATTCTGGCGGCGGCTTCAATACCATCGATTTCACCCTGCAACCGGATGTCCATGAGTACCAGATCCGGTTTGAGTTTTTCGGCAAGGTCAACTGCTTTTTCACCCAAAGCAACATTTCCTACAACGGTATACCCAAACTTCTCTAAACCAGCTTGAATATTCCAGGCAGCCACCCTTTCATTTTCAACGATTAAAATACCAGCCATAGATGGCTTTTGTTAGAATTGCAACCCAAATGTTTTATCATAATGACTCTAAAACACTAAATTTAGATAAAATTTTACTTTTCTTCGTATAACTTTAATAAATCTTTGATTAAGTATTACAAACAGGAAATTGAACTTTGAACCATGTGATCTCACCCTGCTCTAGCTCAAGAGAGCCGGTGAGTTGTTCAACAAGCATGATAACAAGTCTCACCCCCATTGAGGCATTACGCTGGAGGTCAAAATCGGGAGGTAGGCTAGAGCCATCATTGCCCACTGCTATTTCAATCCAGCCATCAGCCAAAGAGGTGATTCGGATGTAGACTTGACCAGAACTACCTTCTGGAAAGCTATGTTTGAGAGCGTTGGTAATTAACTCATTGAGCAGCAACCCGCAGGGAATAGCTTGATCAAGACTGAGGAACACCGGAGTGCCAACAAAATTGAGCATCACCTGACTGGCAGGAGATCTGTAGGTTTCTAGCAAATAACTCGCCAGTTGTTGAAGATACTCAGCAAAATCAATTTCAGAAAAGTTGTGAGTTTGGTAGAGGCTTTCATGTACCAATGCCATTGAACTAACCCGATTGCAGCTATGCTCCAAAGCTGCTTTCGCTTTTGGATCGCTTACCCAATCTGTCTGTAGCTCGAGCAAACTGCAAATAACATACAAGTTGTTTTTGACTCGGTGGTGAATTTCTGCTAACAAAACTTCTTTTTCTTGTAGTGAGGCTCGCAGTTGGTGTTCTGCCCGTTTGCGTTCTGTGATGTCTTCAGCAAACCCTAGCACATACTGTGGATTTCCTTGCGAGTCGTAAATGCCGACTTTTTTGTTGCGGACAGTTTTTGTTTCCCCCTGCTTTGTGCAAATCATCCCTTCAAGGGTTTCCACTGCCTCTGAGGTGGCTAAAACTTCCTGGTCTTTAGCAGTGCAAAAATCTGCATGCTGTGTTGTGAATACCTCATAAGCAGTCTTACCTAAAACATCCTCTGCTGTATAGCCCATCAACTTAATACACGCCGCGTTCCAAAGCACAAACCGGAGATTGTGGACTTCTTTAGTGAAGACAGCAACAGGCAAATGATCTAAAACTGATTGCAGGAAATTACGAGTCTCCACAAGTTGCATTTCTGCCCGTTTGCGCTCTGTGATGTCAGTGCTCACAGCATACCATCCCCTAACCTGGAATTGAGCATCAAAATCTGGGACAATTATTGCAGAAATATAGCGTCTGCCACCCAATCGATAGGGCGCTTCAGTTTCATAGTACACCGTCTCCCCGGCAAGCACCTGCTCGTTATATTGCTGAATCGCACTATAGGTAGCTTCACCAACAAACTCCCTCAAGGTTCTACCGTAGATTTCCTCCCGACTGCGCCCAAACCACTCCTCATACGTCTTGTTAACAAACCGATAGCGTTGTTCTCGGTCAACGTAGGAAATGCATACTGGTAGAGAATCGGTGATGAGGCGCAACTGTTCCTCGCTCTGGCGCAGGGCTATCTCTGCTTGTTTGCGTTGGGTGATATCCACATAAACAGATACAATCCCGTAATTCTCCAAGGGAATAGGGGCTGACGTCAAGCTGATCCAAGTAATTTCACCATTGGGCTTAAACACGCCCATTTCCACATCTCGAACAACCCGCTGCTCGGTTAGCGCTATCACACCGCCATATTCAGAAGTGGGCTTCGGGCTACCGTCCGGGCGGATAATCTGCCACTCAGGACTGTCATACCGCCGCCCACAATGTTCAGCAGCAGAAATGCCTAAAATTTCCTCAGAAGCTGGGTTGACTTCAACCACCTTGCCTTCGGGGTCGGTAATAACAATGCCAATAGGTAAGATATCAAACAGGGTTTTGTACTTCTGCTGGCTGGTGCGTAACTCATTTTGTAGGCGTTGGCGATCGATAATTTCCTTGGTCAACTCGGCAGTTCGTTGTACCACCCGTTGCTCAAGTTCTTGACTCAACGCACGATACTTTGCCTGACTCTGGCGCAATTCCTCCTCAGTTTGCTTAATGCGCGTAATATCTGTTGCCGTACCAAGTATCTGCCGGGAAGAGCCATCGGCATTTCTGGTTAACACCACTTCTCGGCTGTAGAGCCAGATCCACTCTCCAGTCGCATGACGCATTCGATACTCAATTTCTATAACTTCCCCATCTCTGACTGTGGCATATTGCTTCAAACTCTCAGCCACTTTCACCCAATCGTCAGGATGGATCAGGATTTGCAGCACTCCTGTTCCCATTGCCTGAACGGTTTCGGCAGACAAACCCAATACTTCCATCATCTGCCGATTTGCATAGACATTGCGTTGTTCACATAGGTCGTAGACATACAATATTGCTGGCATCGACTGAGCAATCTGCTCAATAAATCGCTGGTTCTTCAGCAGTTCCGCCTCTATCTGATTGCGTTCAGCTTCGATGCGCTTGCGTTCAGTAATATCTCGCAAAATTGACAGGTGACGATGGGGAACAAAGTTTGCTACGGCTGTGTTTTCCGTTTCCCGCACTGTGCCATCTGGACGTAGGACGCGAGATTCGCCCCTAACCCTTCCCTGTTCTAAAAACCGTTGCCACCCTTGAAAAAAATCAACACCAGGTTCTAGAAAGTCACCCACGCTTTTGGTCAAAATCTCTTCTCTGGACAAACCCAGCAGTTCACAGGCACTAGGATTGACATCTATATAAGAGCCTGCATCATCAGCAATCAGCATTGCATCCAAAGCTTCATCAAATAACGCCTGTAGTTCGTATTCGCCAGTCGAAAATCTTTCTTTGGACGGTTGCTGTGTGGTAACGTCAGATCTCAGTCTTTCCAGGCTGGTTTGCAAGGCTACAAAAGATTGCGAAATTTGCTCAGATTGCGCTTGGCTTTTTGGCAGTTCGCTGATTTGCTGCTCTAGGGTGTTGAGGCGATCGCGAAACGACTCTATCTGCTTCAATTGCCTGACACTCATACTATTATTAATCATGAGAAAAAGTAGTAATATGCACTCTACCCCAAGCGAATAAACCCTTTGGGAGTCAGGGCAATGTCATACACCATGTTCATTTTGGTAAATAAATTTTAAATGGAAACAGCAATTTTCTAAAATTCGTGAAAACCGATAGCCTTTTTTATTGCTTGTTTCAAGAATTTCCCACTATTTTCTTTGAGCTTATACCAATTCGACCTGAAGATGCTCTTAAAAAATGAGGTCTCGCCTCCCTAACTCGTTCCCAGGCTCAGCCTGGGAACAAGAAGTTGGATGCACTAATCCTTAAAAGGTTAACCATAGAGCAAATCGCACAGGAGTTAGGTTTGAGTGTAGAGGAAGTCAGGCAAGCAGCACAAGAAGAGCCTGCTTCGTAATATCATGTCCGATTAATAACCTTATTTAGTTTGTAGTGAGGACAAGAGTCCTCTTCCTTTGAAAACAAGGACTTTTGTCCTTACTACATATAAGTTTTATTATCGGTTATTTGCCGGGCTTGATATAATTTCTGGCTTCCCCTCAAAACTTTCTGTCTCCAAGCAGTTTACACCCAAGAAATTTTAGTTAAATTTTGTTAAGATTGGACTCGATACAAGCACTTCTGCCATCTCTATTCATTGCCTACCTTGGAGACACCCCATGCTGCGACTTGAACACATCAGTAAAATCTACCCCACAGGCGAAGTCCTTAAGGATATCAACTGGGAAGTCAAAGCTTCTGATCGCATTGGTTTAGTTGGTGTCAATGGTGCCGGAAAATCCACCCAACTCAAAATTATCACTGGGGAAGTTGAACCAACCTCTGGCGAAATTATTCGTCCTGCCAGCTTACATATAGCTTACCTCAATCAAGAATTTGAAGTAGACCCGACTCACACTGTTGCAGAAGAATTGTGGACAGTCTTTAAAGAAGCCAACTCTGTACAGCAGTCTTTGGCGAAGGTGCAGCGAGACATGGAAAGCGCCTCTCCAGAGGAACTCGAAAAACTCATCAATAAGTTGGATCGCCTCCAGAGACAGTTTGAAGCTTTGGATGGCTATGTGTTGGATACACGGATTGGGAAAATTTTACCAGAAATGGGGTTTGGGCTAGAAGATGGCGATCGCCTTGTCAGTGCTTTTAGTGGCGGTTGGCAAATGCGAATGGGTTTAGCCAAAATTCTGTTGCAAGAACCTGATTTATTGCTGTTAGACGAGCCAACGAACCATTTAGACTTAGAAACGATTGAGTGGTTGGAAAATTACCTCAAAGGCTTGAACACGCCTATGGTGATAGTTTCCCATGACCGTGAGTTTCTTGACCGCCTCTGCACCCAAATTGTGGAAACCGAACGTGGCGTTTCCACCACCTACCTTGGTAACTACTCGGCATATTTGCAACAAAAAGCTGAAAACCAAACAGCACAATTTGCCGCCTACGAACGCCAGCAAAAAGAATTAGACAAACAACAAGCATTTGTTGATAGGTTCCGCGCCAGTGCGACGCGCAGCACTCAGGCAAAAAGCCGGGAAAAACAACTGGACAAAATCGAGCGTATCGAAGCACCTACATCTAGTGTAAAAACGTTGCGATTCCGTTTTCCGCCTTCACCCCGTAGCGGACGCGAGGTTGTACAAATCAAAGATTTAACTCATGTATATGATGAGAAAATCTTGTTTTTGGGTGCGAATCTTTTGATTGAGAGAGGCGATCGCATTGCTTTTATCGCTCCCAATGGTGCCGGCAAATCCACTTTGTTACGCCTGATTATGGGTATTGAGCAACCCACAGAAGGAGCCGTAAAATTGGGTGAACACGGCGTGTTACCTGGATATTTTGAGCAAAACCAAGCAGAAGCTTTAGATTTGAAAAAGACTGTCATGGAAACTATCCATGACGAAGTTCCCGATTGGAAAAATGAAGAAGTTCGCACCCTTTTGGGAAGGTTTTTATTTAGTGGCGATACTGTCTTGAAACCAGTTGCGGCATTAAGTGGGGGTGAAAAAGCACGTCTTGCCTTGGCAAAAATGCTTTTGCAACCAGCAAATTTGTTAATCCTGGATGAGCCTACGAACCACTTAGATATTCCAGCAAAAGAAATGTTAGAAGAAGCCATCCAAAACTATGATGGCACCGTACTTGTTGTTTCCCACGACCGTTATTTTATCTCCAAGGTAGCAAACAAAATCGTCGAAATCCGCGAAGGAGATTTTCGTGTCTATTTAGGAGATTACCACTATTACTTGGAGAAAATAGAAGAGGAAAAAGAACAGGCTTCTTTAGCGGCAATTGCTGCGGAAAAAGCGGCAAAGAAAGCAGCCAAAGCAGCTAAAGCTGGCACAAAAAAGAAATGATAGGCATTTAGTAGCGAGTCATCTGAGAACTCATAAGCAGCAATTCGCTACTATCACAAGAAGTAACCAAAGATAACGAAAGTTTAAGAAATGTTTAAGAAGCCGCAAATCTGCAAAAAAAATGGGTATTAGGCAGAAATTCACTTGCGGTTGTAATTAGCAATGGTATCATTCGGGTATTACAAAAAGTAAAGGGCAGTTTTACTATGACCAAAGCACCTGTTGCTCCCGTGGTGCTAGTCATTTTAGACGGATGGGGCTACTGCGAGGAAACTCATGGAAACGCTATTGCCGTTGCTAAAACTCCGGTGATGGATAGCTTGTGGGCGGCTTATCCCCACACCCTCATCCGAACATCAGGGAAAGCGGTGGGCTTACCAGAGGGTCAAATGGGCAACTCGGAAGTTGGTCATTTGAACATAGGCGCTGGTAGAGTTGTGCCCCAAGAATTGGTCCGTATCTCAGATGCGGTAGAAGACGGTTCTATCCTCAAAAACCCAGCACTTGTCAAAATCTGCCAGGAAGTGAATAGTCGAAATGGCAAGCTGCATCTGGTGGGGCTGACTTCTGAGGGTGGAGTGCATTCGCACATCAGTCATCTATTCGGATTACTTGACTTAGCCAAGATTCAAGGGGTATCACAAGTTTGCATACACGCCATCACCGACGGGCGTGACACGACCCCAACCGAAGGTGTGAAAGCACTCTCGCTTCTTCAAGACTACATCGACCGTATAGGAGTTGGGCGCATAGTCACCCTCAGCGGTCGCTACTACGCGATGGATCGCGATCACCGCTGGGATCGCATCAAACGCGCCTACGACGTGATGACTATTGATGGACCATTAGATGGTCGTTCGGGTGTGGAAGTTCTACAAGCATCGTATGCAGAGGGTGTGAAAGACGAGTTCATTGTCCCAATTAGAATTGCACCCGGAGCAGTAGAACCAGGGGATGGAGTCATATTTTTTAACTTCCGTCCCGACAGATCGAGACAACTCACCCAAGCTTTTGTCAGCCCAGGATTTAACGGTTTTGAAAGGCAGCAAATCACGCCGCTGTCCTTTGTAACCTTTACCCAGTATGAGCCAGAATTACCAGTTGGGGTAGCTTTTGAGCCTCAGAATTTGAGTCATATTCTAGGGGAAGTCATATCTGGGCATGGTTTAAAGCAGTTTCGCACAGCAGAAACAGAAAAATACGCTCACGTCACCTACTTCTTCAATGGCGGTTTAGAAGAACCCTTTGAAGGAGAAGATCGGGAACTGGTAAACTCTCCGATGGTCGCAACCTATGATAGCGCTCCAGCGATGTCAGCCTCTGCGGTGACAGACGTGGCGATCGCGGCTATTGAAAAGCGCATCTACTCGCTGGTTGTGATCAACTATGCCAACCCGGACATGGTGGGACACACGGGTAATATAGAAGCGACTGTGACAGCAATTGAGACAGTTGACCAGTGTTTGGGTCGCCTACTTGCCAGCATCACTAAAGTCGGAGGTACAACAATTATTACAGCCGACCATGGCAACGCCGAACATTTGCTAGATACTGACGGGAATCCCTGGACAGCGCATACGACCAACCCAGTCCCTCTCATCTTAGTAGAAGGCGAAAAAGCGAAAATCCCAGGACATGGTACAGATGTCGCCTTGCGAAGCGATGGCAAGCTAGCCGACATTGCACCCACGATTCTGGATATTTTACAGCTACCTCAGCCCTCGGAAATGACAGGGCAGTCCCTGTTGCAACCCGCCGAGTATCAAGTGCGACGCTCTCGCACTCCTGTAAAACTGGGGCTTTAACACAGTTCAAGAATGAGGATTATGTGTCAACGACCCAGGTCTAAAGACACTGGGCTTCTAGCCTAAGTCTTAGTCTTCAGTTGACCCGATTAAGTACTTTGCGTACTACGTTAATGGTAAGAGTTCAAGTCCTACCTACGGATGCTTTCGCCAGTCTGTAGCTCTAGAAATTGAGGATTAAACAGGTTTATTGGGTTAAGCCAGTGTCTTCAATATAGTACCGACCGTTAACATTATCTAGGCTAACTTAACCCCGAAAGGGAGGCTCATTCGAGCAAAACCATTATGCGTACAGGTGAGTCCAGTCTTGAAGGAGGGTTTCCCTCCGCAGGGAACTGGCTCTCCCGTTGGGGTAAAAGATATCAGTTCATAATTGCCTGAACGAAAGTAGATTGCAATACTACATAGTATCGAGTAACCCCAAGGCGGTAATGGAATAAGGCGACTAAAGGAGCCAGTGCGGTGGGCGGGCAATGCCCGACTTGTAGCATCTGGCGTTCGCTTGAGTCGTATTTCCTCTCAGGTCTGTTCAAAGCAGCGTGCCGCAGGCATAGACACGCTCGTTTCCATACTTCCCACGAGGTTTTATGAATGATGAATTATGAAACAGACTTAACACAACTCATAATTCATCATTCATGATTTATAATGAATGATTTAAGGTTACTTTCTGTTGAAACTTCTCATCAATTACATTAGCTATTATGACCGTTAATAATGTCGTAGAAGCCATTTGGGCACTTTCCGCTGTTGGTTTGATTGTCTTAGTTATGCTACACAGCCCCAAAGGTGATGGCATAGGAGCCATTGGCGGACAGGCTCAGTTGTTTAGCAGCACCAAGAGTGCAGAAAACACATTAAACCGAGTCACTTGGGCGCTTACAGTCATTTTTCTTGGTTTAACCGTGGTTTTGAGTGCTGGTTGGCTCCCTAAATGAGATGGGGAGACGGGGAGATGGGGAGATTAGGGAGATAAAATAACCAACAACTCTACATCTAGCACCCAACATTGCATTTTGAAGAATACCATCACAAAAATAGTATTTTGGCAGCGCTTGATCACCTCTTTAGCATTGGCTATGAGTACAGCGCTGCTTATTATTTTGACTAACTTCCAATCCAGCGCCATCCTTGTTACCTCTCCCTCATCTCCCTCATCTTCCTCATCTCCCTCCACTCTCCCCACCTCTCCACCTTCCCCTAAACCTCATCCTTTACCACCAACACTGGCGCAGTGGCAAGATAGTACCAACAGTGGTGACTACTTTTCTCAAGTTACTCAAATCCAAGTTGGTTATCTAGTTTGGTCGCAGTTTCCGGTTCGGGTTTATGTAGAACCGCCGCAAGCAGTCAATACTAAGCAGGCAGAAGAATGGGTGAATACTGTTTTACAAGCTGTACAGGAGTGGAATGTTTACTTACCTTTGGCGGTGATTAAACAGCCAACAGATGCAGATATTACTATTGTGCGGAAAGCTCCACCACTGCAAACTTCTCCTAATAATAAAATTCCTCGTGCGCGTTCTGCTCAAACCACCTACGAGTTCTACGTCAGCAAAAATAATCTTTTATCCCACCGCTTCACTATCCTGTTGAGTCCCAGCCAAACAGGTCAGTATCTTTTAGCAGCGACCCGCCACGAATTTGGTCATGCAGTGGGAATTTGGGGACATAGTCCGCTACCAAGTGACGCCTTATACTTTTCCCAAGTCCGCAACCCGCCGCCAATTTCTCCTAGAGATGTGAATACCCTCAAGCGGGTTTATGAACAGCCAACGAGTTTGGGATGGTCTGTGCAGGAAAAATCCGTCTCAATACCTTTGAAATAACTGATTGAAGCATTTGAGTTTCAATCAAAAATTGTTGTGAAAGTAAGTTAAAGCCAGGATTTAAGGTTGTTCTCTGCTGAAAGTAATACAAGAGTCATTATTTTATTTAGTGACAACTAAACTAAATCCTTGCCTAAGATAGATGTTTAGTCTCTTCTTAAAGAGCTATATCAAGCTATATAAATACTTCATTGGTTGCAGTAAGTGTCTTTTTCTAAAATGAAAAGTTCATTACTGTATTGTTTTCTACGTTTTTAGCTAATTGATACCTAGGTGTATCAAAACATTTTGAATTTTCCATGAGTTGTTATTTCTATTGAGGTCTAAGTTGCAACGATAGCTTGTTCTGTCGTTGATTCAAGTGCAATCTATCAACTGAGTCTCATGACTTCTCAGGATTTTTCGGTAGGCGAGATGGGTGTCATCTTTTATGTGAGGAGTGAAAAAACTTATGTATAGCTTAAGGCGTTTGTCAATAGTAAGCACCGGATTCATAGCGCTAGGAATAATAACTGCTACAGTTAGTCCCACATTAATTTCTGCTCAAACTATAGCTCAAGAAACCGCTCCAACGACAACTCCAACGACAACTCCAACGACAACTCCAGCGAGTAACTTTCCGGATGTTGGAGCAGATTACTGGGCACAACCATTTATTCAAGCCCTAGCCGCAAGAAACGTAATTACTGGCTTTCCTGATGGCACTTATAGACCGGATCAACCCGTGACTCGTGCTGAATTTGCAGCAATGATTCAAAAAGCTTTCAACCAAAACCGAGTTCGGCAGTTAAGTCCTGGTGGATTTAAGGATGTTCCTTCTGGCTTCTGGGCAGCTTCTGCAATTCAGGCAGCCTATGAGACTGGATTTCTGTCAGGCTATCCAGGGAATTTGTTTCTGCCAAATCAGCAAATTCCCAAGGTGCAGGCGATCGTTGCTTTAACAAGTGGTCTGGGTTTGACTGCTAGCGGTGATGCAACAAATATTCTTACTACCTACTATACAGATGCCAATGCTATCCCAAGCTACGCCCTAAATAATGTAGCAACTGCAACACAAGCTAATCTTGTGGTTAACTATCCAAATGTAAGGACGCTCAATCCCCTTACGCCTCTAACTCGTGCAGAAGCTGCAGCACATTTATATCAAGCTTTAGTCAGACAGGGACAGTTACAACCTATTCCTAAGAATATCGCAGCGGCTAGTTATGTTGTAGGTGGAACCACTAGTGCTACTCAAACCAACCAAGATATTGTATCCCTTGCTGCCTCTAGTAATTCCTTTACAATCCTAACTTCTTTACTAAAGACAGCAGGTTTAGCAGACATTCTACAACAACCAGGTCCGTATACTGTTTTCGCTCCGACCGATGAGGCATTTGCTGCTTTGCCGCAACAAACTCTACAACGGTTACAGCAGCCAGAAAACAGAGAAACATTGATTAAAATTTTGAGATACCATGTGGTGCCTGGTGGTCTCAGTGCTAATGACCTTACGACTGGCAATCTAAAAACTGCTGAGGGCTTACCCTTAAACGTTAACGTCAATGCTGGTAGTAATCAAATTGCAGTGAACAACGCGAGTGTGATTCAGCCAAATATCCAAGCAAGCAATGGTGTTATTCATGCGATAAATCAAGTCCTTATACCATCTGATGTGAGTCTCAATCAGCAGCCGCAGAATGGTGGAGACGGCATTACACCAGGTAGAGCCACTCGTGGTGTCTCCAGCTATATTGGGGTTGGTGGCAATATTGGGTTAGGCGGTGATTCAGCTCTTAGTGAAGGGAACTTTGCAGTTTTCAGTAAAATTGGGTTGACACGAAACTTCTCGGTGCGACCTTCAGCAGTGATTGGGGATGATCCCATTGTTCTAGTTCCCATCACCTTCGACCTTTCCCAACGAGGAACAGGACAAGGGTTTAACATAGCTCCTTACATAGGTGCTGGTGTAGCTATTGAAACGAGCGATGATGCTGATGTTGCTTTCCTTCTCTCTGGTGGTGTAGATGTGCCTTTGGGTAATAGATTTACATTAACAGGTTCTGTAAATGCAGCTTTCCTAGATGAGACTGATGTAGGGCTTATGCTAGGAATTGGTTTCAATTTCTAACCAAGTAGACATTCCTGTTATTGTTACAGATGTCTGTGGTGCACGCATGAGAGTGCATTTGAACGCTTGTTTGACAGCCTCAAATTTACTTGAAATGATTTGTAGTCTGCTACAAGTAGTAAGGCGATAGGTTACAGGTTATGGGTTTTTCCCCTATCCTGTCGCCTATGCTTTCTATGCTCCCCAACTCAGCGGTACGCGTCGTCGCTGTTCCAAAACTTTGGTATAAAGTTCTTCAAGTCGAGTAATGTTGCCGCTGAGGGTATACTGTTCTAAAACCCGTTTTCTTGCTTTCTGCCCTAGCAAAGTTGTCAACTCGGGATGGTCTTGGAAGAGTGGCAAAAGGGTTCTTAATTGAGAGCGTGTCGTTTTTGTGTTAAGAACAACACCCGCTCCCTTCTCCAGAACTTCTCCATCTGCACCCACATCGGTAGCCAAACATGCCAACCCACAAGCCATTGCTTCTAATAGAGACAGAGACAAACCCTCTACTAGAGATGGTAAAATAAAGACATCTGCTCCCTGTAAAATTTCGATGCGTCGTTGTTCATCAGCAACAAATCCCAACCAGCTAATGTTGTACTCCGAACCATAGAATGGTTCTAAAGAAGCCTTCAAAGGACCATCGCCCACAATAAGTAATTTGCTGTTTGGTCCCATTTCTGCCTGTTTCCAAGCACGCAGCAGGGCTTCAACATTTTTTTCTGGGGCTATCCGACCTTGGTAGACAAACAAGCGTTCGGCTCGAAATTCCTCTTTAATCCTAGAAGGACCAGGAGAATACTTATCAACATCCACACCGTTGGGAATAACCGCAATATTTTGTTCCGGCACACTCATGCGAGCCAACAATTCTCGTTGAATTTGGGAAAATACAATCACGCGATCGTAGTTACCCAAAAAGGGTGCGTAGAGTTGATAAGCCAAAAGTTGTGTTCCTGATACCAGTTTTGCTCCCTTTCCGGCAAACGGTGTGTGGAAAGTGGCAATGAGTGGCAAATTCAGTTGCTCACAAATTTCCGGCAGAACAAAGTCAAGAGGAGACAGGGTGAGAGAAGCATGGACTATATCAGGTTTGAGGCGTCGCAGCGACTGAGTTAAAACCTTGGTCGCTTTGAAAGCCGGAATTGTGTAAACCTGGGACTTGTAAATGAAGGGTAGGGTGACTTCTGGGCAATTGGGCCAGTTATCCAAGTCTGATTCTTCTTGAGCGAAGTGGAGAAAGCTAACTTGGTGTCCCCGATCTAACAACGCATTTGTAATCTCTCTACTGTAGGTGACATTGCCACAAAAAGGTGATTTTTTTCCAATCCAGGCTATACGCATTCTTTGTTAGCTATCAGGAAAGCGAAATTATTATATTAACTTTTTGTCCTTGTTTAATCAGTCCTTTGTCTCGCTCTACTTGCTGGCTCCTCAAGTATCACAAAACACAATTCATTGTTACATCTGTTGGAAGGAAAATTTTTTACATTTCCCCAAACAGCGCACTTTTGGCTTGACTTAACTTTATTTTTCAGTTGTTAATTTATATAATTTCATAACAACTTATCTAGACGCTATACATAACGTCTAGCTAAAGTTCACATTGCTCGCCAGCAAGTCGGTGAGAATTTCTTACTGAGCTAAGTTTACCACGAAAACAAAAGCTTTCGGTCAATAAGCGGTTGCAGAAAGCTGAAATTAACTCCTTTTATCTAATAGCTACTTAGAAGAGGTATACCAGGTTAATATACCACCTGAAAAGACGATCGCAGCTAATCCCAAAAACACTGTCTGTAATCCGACAAAGGTTTCTGCTACGCCTGCTAATGCCAAAGGTAAGGAAAGAGCAATATTAATCACGTTGTTTTGCAGACCAAAGACTTTGCCACGCATTTCTGCTGGGGTTTCTGTTTGGATAGCAGTCTGCATGGGGATACCCACTAATGCACCAAAGACACCTAACAGTGTTATCAACAGCAGGACGATCCATAACTGTTTGGTAAATATCGACAGACCAATCAGAGATGCTGCCATACCCACAGATCCGAAAAGACTTAACTGGGTGTAAGAGAAGCGTTGACAAAATATACCTAAAATCGTTGCTCCAACAGCAATACCAACGCCTCCAGCTGCCAGTAAAAAGCCGAATTGGGAAGCTTTCAAACCCGGAATTAATTCTGCCATACGAACAGCTAAAACGGTTAAGGCCGCAAATATGGAGAACAAAATGATAAGTTGCATCAGGGCACTGCGGAGGTGACGATTTTCTCCGAGATAGCGGAAACCATCTCGCAAGTCAGCAAAAATGTGAGGGTATTCTGCTTGTGTTTGGTGGGGTTTTTCTTTTGTCACAAGCAGCAACAAAATCAGTCCGGCGATCGCATAACTACCACCTACCACCAATTCTTTGCCCAATCCGCTGCTACCACCTAATTGCGACCATACTTGATCCGCGACACCTAACAATGGTTCCCCAACAGCAAACCCGACTATCACCGACGCCATCATTGTTGTGGTATATAGTGAGTTAGCAGAAAGTAAATGCTCCTCTTTAACCACTAAAGGAATTGCCGCCTGTTCTGCTGGTGCAAAAAACTGCGTCAACGTGGAAACTAAGAAAGTCATCGCTAAAAGGATAGTAAAACCCACTGGCAACACTCCCACCAATGGTTGCCAATCGTGAGTCAACCATAGTAATGGTGGAATTGCCAAAACCAGTATGCCGCGCCAAATATTCGTTGCTACCAGCACCGTCTTTTTCGACCAGCGATCTACAAACACACCAGCGACGGAACCGAAGAGAACTGCGGGAATGGTAAATGCCATCATCAGCGTCGAAACCCAACCACTAATAGTTTGGTCACTGCTTTGAAACTGAGTATTAATGATGGCAATCATCAAAACCAGGTACACTTTATCTGCCAATTGACAGAAGACTTGACCACCCCAAAGTGCTAAGAAGTTGGAGTTTTTTAAGATCGGCAAAAACCCTTGTTCATCACCTGACGCGGCGTCTCTATTTGAATCAGAAGCCTCTGTATCTGGTGTTTTCACTACAGTGGCTGTAGCGGATTGCATACTATGCTCAGAGGTACTACTTTTGCCATTTGCCTGACTATGGGTTAATTGATTTTCCGATTTTTGTTCGCTTGGGTTAGTCACATCAGTTTTTGGTATTTCCGATGTGGAATTTTTTTGGTTTCCAGAAACGTCTTTTGCCGACATTTCATGAAAGTGAATATGACTAGATAAAGACTTTGGAACACTTGGGTGCTTGGTTCCTTTAGGCACCGATGCCCTATTCTGTTTTCTAGCGTAGCTTTGTGACAACGGCAGGATTTTTGTATCCAAATCAGACGGTTGCATCATGGTTGGCAGCAAAATAAGAATCTATTAAAGCAGCGGAGCGAATAGGGCGACCAAAGTGATACTGAGCATACGAACGTAAAATTTGCTCAACGGATAACCAGGCATCATTTCTGGCTGCATCTTGTATTATCTCTGGTTGCGACAGATGCTGGAGTATAGCAAGTTCTGTGGCATTCAAGCGACTAGATATGACTGGTATTTCTTGCCGATGAATGACTGTTTGGTAGCTGGAAGCCTTCTCTTTCACAGTAGCAGGAGAGTGGGGAGGATGAGGAAGATTTTGCTTCCTCATATCCCTCATCCCCTCTTTCAGGCGTTCCCAAGCGCTTAAGCAAACTGTTCCACCCGTTGGTATGCTAAATCCTACTTGCCAGTTAGGGTCTGTTAAATCTGGTATCACAGAGCGCCCAGTCAGGCAACAAACTTGTACTTCGGGAGTTAGTCCTGCCAAAGCTAAAAGGTGAAATACCCCATGAGATAGATGTGCAAGAACATCAAATGCTTTTGTGTTGGGCAATGCCTCTAAGCGACTGAGATGTTCGTTTAGTAACTCATAGAGTTCTTCTTGGGGTTGTTCGCTTAACGCCTGATACAGTACTATTTCCGCTAAATACTGGCTGGCAGCAAGTTTACCTAAGTCTTTCGCAAGACCTGGATAAGATTTTACAGTTTGTGCTTGAGTAATTTTATCGAGCGATCGCCCTTTAGCAATCAGTAACTCATTGACTACAAACATCCCACTCCTCCCACCCAGGGAGGAATTGTGCTTGCGTGAACCAGGGGCAACTGCTCGCATCAAACCAAACTCTCGTGTCAAAATTGTCACTAGTCTATCTGATTCTCCCAGAGCCTGTGCCTTAAGATTAATTCCAGTTACTTTATACGTTTTAGTCATTAGTTATTAGTCATTAGTCATTAGCAAAGGACAAAGGACAAATGACTACTCACTTTTTTCCAGCCTACCGCGCTGGCGGAGCAAATCGATACCGCGAGATGTACCCAATCTAGTGGCACCTTCTACGATTAAGTCTAGAGCTTGCTCGATGCTGCGAATACCCCCTGAGGCTTTAATTCCAACCCTCTCCCGTGCAACTTCCTTCAAAAGTCGTACATCCTCGACTGTTGCACCGCCATTCCAACCTGTACTCGTTTTGAGAAATGCCGCACCCGCTTCCATACATATTTCTGCGGCTATTCTTTTTTCTTCATCCGTCAGCAGGCTAGTTTCCAAAATAACCTTCACAGTTTGCCCAGTTTCTTCACAAATTTCCGCTATTTCCCGATGTACGTCGTCAGTTTTGCCTGCTTTCAACCAGCCCAAGTTGATCACCATATCTAACTCAGTAGCACCATTTTCCACCGCTTCTTGAGCTTCATACAGCTTCGTTGCCGAAGTCGTCGCACCACTAGGAAAGCCAATGACTGTACAAACCTTGGGCTTTTTGCCGTGGAGGAGTTCTGCTGCTTGCCTTACGTATGCCGGGTATACACAAACTGCAGCAAAATGAAATCTATCTGCTTCTTCACACCATTGTTCAACCTGCTCTGGAGTAGCCGTTGGTATCAGCAGGGAGTGATCGATAAATAGTGCAATATCAATGTCTGGATAGTCTGCTGCCATCGCCTTTTCTACCAGTGATAAATTATTAACCTTTATAAAAAAATTTAAAACTATTTGGATAAATTAAACCATAATTTTTACGTTCTTTACCTGAACTTTACGCCCTTACTTAGTGTTACTGGTAACTGCTATAATCCTTACTGAATTCCTGCAAGTCTTCTAATTTACATTAAGTTTAGTTAAGTTGAGCAGCCCAAATAGTTTTTATTATAAGTTGCTAAAAACTCAAGAATAGTTTGAGCTAGTGCCTTTGATGCTAAATAAGGTACCCCATTACCAATTGTTTTAAACATATTAGTTAGAGACATATTATCTGGAAGCACAAAGTTAGCAGGCAAAGATTGTATTGCTAAAGCTTCAGCTGCTGAAATGCGCCGAACTTTGTAGGGATGTAAATGGACTTCATTATTTCCATAGCAAGCTGTGGGAGAGTAACGCCATCTGTGAAGACGTTTGTAAGACTTTTTTGAATCATCTCCCTCATCTATGGTAACGAATTTTTTAATACCCGCCCTTGGCTGAAAATAATGTTGAGCATTGGGATGATTTAACACACCATTTTTTCTAAACCAGTGTTCAACTGTGAGTTCTTGAGGAATACCATCAGGGCAAGACAGAATAGAATCTTCTTTAAATGGTTGTGATTGACTCCAGTTGTAATAAAAAACTTTATCTAGAGGATATAAAATATATTTTTTCCAAGGAAAAGTACCTTCAGGCAAAACATTTTCCTTGTCAATTTGTATTCCCATGTCCTTTATTAACTGACTTCGGAAACCAAGAAGAATAATTCTGTCTCTATGCTGAGGCACACCATATTCAATAGCATTAATTAAGCGCTCTGTTAAGACATAACCAGCTTGGTTTAAGTTTTGCTTAAGGGCTTCAAAAAACAAACGATGTTTTTTTGTCTTCCACAAACCTTTGACGTTCTCGAATAAAAAGAAATCGGGTTGCTGTTGGCAAATTAATTCAACGTAGGAAGCAGAAAGTTTTCCATTATCTCCTAAGTGTCCTCGATTTTTTCCACCTACGGAGAAGTCAGGACATGGAGGACCACCAATAAATCCGACAATATCACTAGACTGGCGGCAATCTTTTACTAATTCTTGCAAATGAAGTGCTTGTAATCCTTCAGTAAGTTTGGTTACGTCTCCTTCTTCCCCATGATGAGAACCGTATTCTGGTGATGGCAAATTGAGAGTAGCCCGTGAATAGCGGTGTGCTTCCATAAATGGGGAAAATATTTCATTGACATAGACAATATTGAAACCAGTGGTTTCAAAACCGAAATCAAGAAAACCTGAACCTGCAAAAAAGGAGAAGATAGTAGGGCAATTTCTCATTTGCTGATTTTGAAAGCTTATTTATAAAGCTGGCGATTAGAAATCGCGCCTACACAAACAAAACCCGCCTGCGCGGGTTTCAGGAAATTTAGTCCGCGTAGGCGGACTTCGTCTGTGTAGACGCGACTTCTAGTCGCCAAGGCTAGTGGTCTATCGGATTAATTTTGTGGGGAAAATGATTTCGTAGTCAGGACTTTAGTCCTGGATTTTGAAGCACTAAAGTGCTTACTACAAACTATCAAAAATTTTGCGATGAACCACTAGGCAATTGTCTGAGATTCAATGAGTTGTGGCTGCTGTGCTTCTGGCAACAAACGCCCCACTCCTTGCTTAACAAAACTTTGCAACAAACCAATCTGCTGGTTCTGCTGAAACACGTTTTGCAAGGTTTGCCGCAACTTGTCGAGATTCAAGCCACCTTCAGAATTCATAGCGACTTCCTGCTGTTGGAAATACTCGACTAGGCTTAAACCGGCTATGCGAGTCAGGTAAGCTGCACTAACCCCCTGTACTGCGCCACCAGCAACAAAGGTGATAGCGTTACTCTTCAGCACCGTACCGATCGCCTTGGAAGACAGTTCCACCAAACCCAATTTCAGCATCAAACTTCCCATTGTTCCAGCAACAGTTTGCGCCTGTTCCAAGGAAAATTTCTGCTGATAGACACTACTTAAATCCATAACCATCTGGGCATTAATTGCCGCTGTTGCCAGGATATCAAGCGCTGGTACTGGGTTGGCAAATGCTGCCGCCGCAGCAATCCACTGGTATTGTTCAATAACTGGTAGGGCGCGATCGCGTCTAATTCCATTGAGCAAGTTTTTCGCCTCAGCTTTCAGCAATAGGCTTTTCCTCATCGTAGTTGCCCACACCAGCTGCTGTCCTTGCTGTGCCACCATTTCACCCAACACAGAAGTCAATTGTTGGATATCTGGCGCTGGCACTTCCAGCGACTCTTGCACGGAACCATCTTGTTGATGCTTACGTACTTTGATGGGAATAGGAGACGCCGCAGTTGCTACGACAATTGACGGCACCCGATGTTTCAGCGACTGCAACACGCACACGCGTTCTTCTGGCAAATACTGGTCTTGTTTGTTAAAAACCAGCATTGTGCTTTGATTTGCTGCTTTTAGCTGCTGCAAGCTCTGAAATTCTGAATCTGTTAAATCACCATTTGTCAGAAACAAAACAACATCAGATGTCTTCGCTTCTGCCAAAACAGCTGCATCTGAATTTTCGGCTGCTTCTACAAACAAAGGTTGTGTTTCTTGAAAGTGTAGAGGCGTTGCATCCGAGAGTTCTAGATTTTGCTTTAAGAGTTTAATTAAAGTCGTTTTACCTACCGACTTACCGCCCGTGACAGCAGCGATCATCTCTTGTCTGTCTAACTCAGCCGCGAGATTGGCAACTTGTTCTCGCAGTACAGACGTTGCATGCAACGTCTCTACATGATTTTCTGCTTCTTGTGCCAGTTGGTTAACCACGGCTTCGGCTTTGGCGATCGCCCCGAACACTGTTGCCCGATCTACAGGTAGATCATCTAGCAGTTCAGAACTGTCTTTGGCGCGATTTTGTTTTAACAACCACAAACCGCCGCCAACTGCTAAGAGACTTAATAAGCCGAATTCACCCACCTGCACAAGTGAATCTTGCCAACTTTGTAACATCCATAAAGAGAAGGACAGTCCCAATCCTCCCACTAAAATCGGTCGCCGCAACTTCACAACTATGATTCTCCCCGCTTTTTGGATGGCTTCTACTCCAGATTAGCTCAAAACCCGCTTCGCTTAATCCGACTGGCGGAGGCATAACATTTTCTTTACATACAGCAGCTTCTAAAATTAACTTCCAAGCGTCGCGATACTTTGCGGAACGAGGTTTACGCTGTCGCTTCTCGGCTTCAACGAGGTGTATTTCGCTACCGTAACCTATGAACACATCTACAGGGAAGACATAAAACAGGTCACCCCTTTGGGGAAGTCAAAAGTCAAAAGTCAAAAGTCACGCATTGAAGACCCCACGGATGAATCCAGGGGCTTGAATAAAGTTGCTCCGCATTTTTTCTTCTCCAGAAATAAATTTCGGGGCTTGTATCCTTTTCTTTTTCGGTCAAGTGTCTCTACATAAACCAGGGCAAAGTCAAAGTCTGATGCCTTGTAGGCTTCTCTAAGCATAAACCGCCGATTTGTTTTTGTCCGCCGATTATCTACAACATAATTGCTAGAAGGTTCATCAAACCAAGCATACTTGACTTGAATTTTAATTAAAGTTCCTTCGACATCAAACGCTAAATCGTAAGGAAGCCTATCGCCAACAGGTTTTAAAACTCCCCAACCACGCTTCAAGGCATGAAGAACGGCAGCTTGTTCTGCTATGTCTCCTTTAAGCTTTGTATCCATCTGCCACTACAAGAAATCTGGAAATAGCTGCTAATCACCATAAAACCAAACCCCACAATCTTTTAGGATTGCAGGGTTTGGTTTCATCTTTCATTTGGTGGCGGGAAGTGGATTTGAACCACTGACCTTCGGGTTATGCTTACCATCTACAGCTTTCGCTGCCTGGATTAACCAGTTTGTGGTCTGGACTGTCCCTTCACCCTCGTCTTTCACGTTAGGGTGCCTGCCTCCCAGTCTCTACACCTTCCCCATTTCTGAGGCTTGGTTCGGGATTACCGCGCTAGTGGCTTCCCCGAGTTTGACAGGTAATCGTACATAAGTTTCCTCATGTACCGCCCACTGCAAGACTAACTGATAAGCGTTTAGTTTGCCTTGCGGATTGAGCCCGACGAGCTACCAGGCTGCTCTATCCCGCGTCGCCTTCTCGTCTTTTTAACTATAACACCATAGTCCGAAATTTGGCAACTATAAAATCGATAATTCTCCAATAACTTCTAAACGCTTGTATTTACCGAGGTTCATAAACTTTTCCGACAGGGCTTCGGCAACGCTGGGACTAATCCAGCCCAACTGCTTAAGTAAGTGAATGGCAACGGCATATTTTGCTCGCTTGGCTCCATCCATAACTTTAATTGCCAATCCCATGCCTTCACCCAGTCTGCCAATGCACTGTACTCCTTCAGCACCTGCTTTGCTAACGACTTCCCCAGGGGCTAAGCGCATCAGTTCTGTATCAAATTCTCCAACTCCAGCCACCATGACTGGGTGATGAGTCATGGCACGAACAATACGCTCCATATCCAAACTGCTACGAGCAGCGAGATGAGCATACAATGACGCCATGTGAGCGAGTTGCATCAAATACGTTGGTGCGCCACAGTCGTCATGAACGCTGATGAATTCCTCTGCTGGCATTCGCAGCAATTCTGATACTTTGCTTAAAATCAGCTGCTGTACTGGGTGTTTCCGCTGTAAGTAGTTGTTTAAGGACCAATTGCACAGCTGACAAACGGCTAGCATTCCGGCGTGTTTGCCAGAGCAATTGTATTCCAAAGGACTGTGCTTACCTTCTGGAATTGGACATTGGAGGGCTGTTGGATCTACATCAGCTCGCCAAAGTATATTAAATGCCTGTCGGACTTGCTCTATTGTTCCTCTATGGGAACTTGTGATAATTGCTAGGTCTTTATCGCTTAGGTTGTAGCGTTCTAAAGTACCCGTGCTGGTTACGGCGATCGCCTGAAATGGTTTGAGTGCGGAACGGACAAATGTTGCAGTTTCGGAGTTTCCGGCAACGGAAAGCACCCGTCCTTTGTCGTCGCATACCACAGCTTGGACGATATGCTTTGATTCTATAATGCCTTCACGCAGTAACCTGACTTCTAATGCGGCGGCTTGTGTTCGTTTTCCCATTGTCATGGGTTAAAATGTACCACCTTTTTGAGTTATGAGTTATGAGTTATGAGTTAGGAGTTACAACTTATTAACTTCTAACTCCTAACTATTTACACTAGGTGCCAAACTATCGTACCAGCAACGAACAACACAGCCAAGCCAGCAAAGGTAATTTGTAATCGCTTAATAATTGGTTGAATCGAGTAGGAAACAATCAGGCGATCGCGTGTTACCACTTCTTCTGGTTTCGTCCAAGTTTGACCATCATACCAACCTGACTCTTCGTAAAAGATGATTGGACTTATCAGGCGATCCCGAATGTAAGACCAGCCCAAAGATAACCGCACCAGTACCAGCACTAAAGCGACACTTGCTCCTGCACAACTGCTGAGAATAAACTGTGCAGTATGCTTATGTGGGGGAAAGCTAGCCGCTGCTACTGGTCCTGCCACGAACCACGATAAACCCCAAATCAGAGCGATTTTTGTAATATAGTCGCGCCAACTTAAGGTGCAGTCACGAAACAGCCAAGAGGATTTTAACTCTTCGTACTCATTGAGTGGTTGCTGTTCTGCAGGAACTGGGCAATTTGAGACTGAAGACTTAATCATGTTGGTTTACCCCCACCGTCAACGGATGTTGGATACTCGATACGTTCCGCATGTCCCCAGAACGCTTCAAGATTATAAAACTCCCGCTCCGAAGGCAACATGATGTGAACAATGACTTCGCCGTAGTCTTGCACCACCCAACTTGCCTCAGATTTTCCCTCTGAGCGCAGGGGACGCCGTTGCCACTCTGTTTCCACTTTTTCTTCAATTGCTTGTGCGATCGCCCTGACTTGTACCCTCGAATAGCCCGTCACTACCACAAAATAATCCGCTAGGTAAGATACATCTGCTACCCTCAGCAGTAAAATATCACCTGCTTTGCGGTCTGATGCCGCTTCGGCGACCTTTAATGCTATCTTTCCACTTACATCGTTGGCGTCACCCACTGGGTTCCCTACTGGGCTGTTTGTCACTGCGACGGATTGTCTTGGGAAATTTGGTTGGAAATAATCAGACATTAAACCTCAGCTGCTTTATCTTTTTGTGTAACGATTTTTGACAATTTCTACTAACAAACAAAAATTAAGATGGAACTGCAACTGTGAGAACTGGTTTTTTTGAATACTAACAAAAAAAAGAGGTGTCTACGCGGTTTGTTGTACAACTGGTTGTTTTGCCTTCCACTTTTGTAGGAACCAGTTGCGCGTAAACACGACTCGCGGATGAACTAAACAAGAACTTTCGAGCAAGAATTTGAGAGTGTAATCGCAATTCTTCCACACAGCCTGATTGATATCTTGACGGCTAAGTTGTCGTAAAGCTTGTAATTCCGAGGTATCCCCACGTCCTGGCTCTAAGCTATCTGCTAAAAATACGATACTGCACAGTAGACTCATGCCTGGTCTACCCAAAGTGTGATTGGCAATGGCTTGTAATACTTCTTTATCTTCTACGCCAAATGTATCTCTTGCTACGATAGCGCTCACGTCTGCATGCAAAAGATGGGGATTTGCTTCCATCACTTCGTCTACTTCCAATCCCTCTTTGTGTGCCATCTGCAAGAGTTTCTGGGGCTTAAAATATTTTGCTAAATCGTGCATTAACCCTGCCATTGCAGCTTTATGGTGATCCACTTTGTAGTGCACCGCCAGATCCACCGCCATTTGCTCAACCCTAAGAATGTGGTTGACCCTAGAAACTGGAACATTCTCTGCTAACCAGGCTAAGACTTTTTCGTGCATAATGGCTGTACTTTTAGAATTGAGCTTTGTGGCAGGTTTTGCAGTGAGTCATTAAGATGTAATTCTATTCTAACGAAGTTTTAGTTTGGATTCCTTCGGCTTAAGCATGACCTGTTTTTCAGCCTAGATGTTCACCACAAAGTGCGCGACGGGAGCTATAGATGCGATCCTGACAATTCTGCTGTCATATGAGTCTATCAAAATATTCCATTGCCGCAAAATAACTAATTTTCAAGGCTACAACAGTAGTCCTGTTGAGTAGGACAACCATACGCTCATTAAGCTATGAGATCTGTTGAGTAGGAAGTACCCTGTGACGAGCAGCCTTGTTTTCAATCGTGAGGAAAGAGATATCCAGATTTGCGGTAAGTGTCGAGCGACCAAAAGCTAGATAGGTTAAACTTCCTGCTTGGACACGACGACTGGCTCAATTGCTGAACGCTCAGCCGTCAGTGAGTAGAACAAAGACTCATACTGATTTAATGCTTGTTCAAAAGCATATTGGTCAACTGCAAATTGGCGACTCTTATAACCAAATGTTTTCACTTTTTCTGGGTGGTTGTACAAATCCAAAACTGCCTTTGCTAAAGCTTGAGGATCTTCTGGAGGAACAACGACTCCACCGCCACTTTGTTTGATAGCTCGTGCTGCTGTGCCATTTGCAGGCACAGATCCCAGCAATGCGCGACCACTGGCGAGTAACAATTGGATTTTCGATGGCATATTGAAAGATATGACATTTTTCTTTTGCACCACCAAACCCACATCAGCAGCTGCCAACATTTCTGGCAAATGTTCACGAGGTTGAAAAGGCAGTAGTAAAACATTAGTTGCACCGCATTCCTGACAAACCTTCTCCAATCGCTGCAAACCTTTTGCTTCACCAACAATCACAAAGGCAATATCTGGAATATGCCGCAACAAAGAAGCAGCTTTGACAACGGTTTCTAAGCCTTGAGTGAGGGCAATGTTGCCAGAGTAAAGTACTACAAATTTGTCATCTAGGTTATGGGCTGCTCGGAAAGCATTATTTTTTTTCGCTAAAGGTCGGATGAAATTGACATCCACCCAGTTGGGAATTTGTACGATTTTTTTAGAGGCTACGCCCTTTTTAAGCAAGTTTTCTACAAAGCCATCAGCGATAACGCTAATTTTAGTAGCACTGTGATAAGCGAATTTTTCTAACGCTGTAAACAATTTGATCAGCCATTTGTTCTTCAAAAGACCAACATGTACAGCAGCTTCCGGCAGTATATCTTGAAGATTTAAGACCACAGGGCAGCCGTGTAGCCATCCCAAAAGGGCTGTTGGTAAGCAAACAGGTAAGGATGGTGAGGTTGAGAGAATGACATCTGGACGCCACCCTGCAAGCGCTGGCAGAAAACTTGTAAGCACGAAGCTAGCATCTAGCAATACCCGATCTATAAAGTTGGGCTGCGGACGAATCCAAACATAACTACGTTGGATTTGAACTCCATTTTTGTACTCAGTGAGATGCCACTTGCCCCGATAGCCCGGGTATATCCGACGTTCAGGGTAGTTGGGCATAGCAGTCACTACGCGCACTTGGTGTCCGCGCTTGACCAGTCCCTCTGCTAATTCAGTCATGAGAGGGGCGATACCAATTGGTTCTGGGTAATAGTTGTACGAGTAAATCAAAATGCGCATTACAAATTAGTCTTCGTCCGAAGAAACCCGGTGTCCTGTTTTATGACAACATCTGTTCGCAACATCATTTCGCACGTAAGTGCGCCTCCTTGTTGTATTTTGCCTTCAGACTCTTTTAATATCAGTCATTCTTCATTGAAGATTGAGTAAAATTTGATGCGACCTTCTTAGAAATGGATTGGTATTTTTGTTAAGGGTCAAATATTATATAGTGTTTTTATACTCCTAGCTACGTAAAATTTATTTGTATTGTTTATTGTTATGCAAAATAATTGAGCCATAGCTTTTATATATATGAAAAAGGTATCTATATACAGGAGATTGTTCGTGCGTGAGGTACAGTTCTGATGTCTATAAACAAGATATAAAGCCCTTTTTACTTCTGAACGCCAGAGCCTTAGGTCGGGAAACCCTCCTGCATAAAGAGCGCTCCTCCTGACGACTGACGCCAATATTGCTGCTATATATAACCAGACAATAAAAAACCCGGCATTTATGCCAGGAGATTCAACATGAGTTGTTTAAATTTTGCAGTGAAGAAGTTAAGTAGGTTGGCTACACTCTTAGTTCTTTACACCCTTAAAAATACTTTTAAACAGCACCACTGTTTTTGTTAAACAAGATAGCTACTGTTTTAAAAATCAACTTCAAATCGTACATCAAGCTCCAGTTTTTTTGATACTGCAAATCTAGGCGAATGACGTCCTCAAATTTACGGACAGTAGACCGCCCATTCACTTGCCATTCTCCGGTCATTCCCGGTTTTACATCCAAACGTTGCCACTCTGGGACTTCATAGCGTTCAACTTCATCAGGCGTAGGTGGTCTAGTGCCTACTAAACTCATCTCTCCTTTTAAAACATTCAAAAATTGCGGCAGTTCATCTAGACTGGTTCGACGCAAAAAGCGCCCGACTTTGGTAATTCGTGGGTCATTGTCTATCTTGAAAAATGCCCCTTGAACCTGGTTCTGCTTTTCTAGTTCGGCTTTTCTCGCTTCTGCATCAATATACATTGAGCGGAATTTCCAAATTTGAAAGCGCTTACCCATCCAACCACAACGGATTTGACTGAAAAAAATTGGACCAGGACTATTAAGTCTAATAGCAGCGGCGATAGGGATAAATAAAATTCCTGTAATTACCAATCCTACAAGTGACCCAACTACATCTATAAATCGTTTCATCCAAGAACGGACAGAAGGATGTGTAGTTGGTAACTGTTCTTCAAATTGACTCTTTTGAGGTGGTGTTTCCCCTTGAGATTCAATTGAAAAAACTTTATCTAGTCCTGTAAGGTTAAGGACTGACATAACCTGAGGGGTAACATTTCGCAGTATGAATTGGATATTTTTTTCCTGAGCAATTTTCAGATTGCTAACCAGGGCACCTAAACCACTACTATCCATAAAAGTAGTTTGGTGAAAGTCAATGATAATTTGTTTGGTATCAGGATTTGCTTGTGTGATCTCTTGGCAGGTTTGCTTAAAGGCTACAGCCTCAAGCACACTCAACCGCGCGGATACCTGCACAATTGCCGTGTCATTTGAGAACATCACCGGAAAATTTACCTCTTTGGGTTGGCTAGTCATGAAGCCCTGCACTTTCGTTGCCATGTCAATATAATCTGCCAAACATTATTGTGTCTTAGCAAGTAGCCTTACCTCATGAGTGTTAATCAGTACGAATAACGACTCATCGCTAGTTACTTCAGTTGAGATTGGATATCATCAGGGACGATTCACAATAGAACAAGAAGCTAACTAAACTCTGAAGTATCAAGGATAAACTATGAAAGAAAGGATCAAGCGTAAAGGTTCAGGTATGAAATACTTTATACTTCAATTCATACTTCCTATTTCTCACTTTTGCCGTAACTTCATATTTCATACTTGATACTTCATACTTTTTTAGTGAAAAACATCCTTGTTTTTGTGCCGACGTAGCAGATACTTGTTGCTATCATCACATGACTGTTAAGAATACTATTACACCTACCGCACGCCTGATAGAGGTCTTTTCCGCCATACAAGGGGAAGGACTGAATGTGGGAACACGTCAAATTTTTATTCGCTTTGCTCTTTGTGACTTGCGCTGTCACTTTTGTGATAGCGCACATACTTGGAACGCACCCGCCACTTGTAAGATAGAGCAAACCCCTGGATTACGTGATTTTGAAATTTACTCGAATCCTGTTCCACTACCAATGTTACTCTCATGGGTAGAGCGGCAAAATCTGCCATGTCTACACGATAGCATTAGCTTAACTGGCGGCGAACCACTTCTTCATACCCCATTCTTGTTGGAATTTTTACCCCAAGTACGCTCAGTTACGGGTTTACCTATATACTTGGAGACTGGGGGACATCGTCCAGAACAACTGGATACCATACTACCTTATCTAGACTCTGTAGGAATGGATTTCAAACTGCCAAGCACGAGTGGCGAAAACCGTTGGCGAGAACACGCAGAATTTCTCCAAGTTTGTTGGAAATCACAAGTAGAAGTTTTTGTCAAAATAATTGTTTCTCAAACCACAGATCCAACTGAGTTGGAACATTCAGCTCAATTGGTAGCATCTGTCAGTCCATCTATCCCAGTATTTCTACAACCTGTCACACCATTAGATGATCCGATCGCCTTCAACCAACCGCCTGTCCTTGCTCCTTCTCCGAGTCAAGTGTTAAATTGGCAATCTCTGATGAAGCGTTTTGTCAAGCAAGTACGCGTGGTTCCTCAAACACATAAAATGCTTAATCAGCTCTAAGAACAAAACTCATAATTTAGAATGTTTCGACCAAGGAATTTAAAGGATTTCAATGAATAATTGAAAATTCATGATTGAGGAAAAGCCAAATCGGGTTATGAATTTTTCTTTATGAAGATGTCATCAAGCAAAAGCCAAATAGTATAAAAATTTGATGTCATAAACAGTACATAACTGGAGAGTTAAACTGTTCTTAATACGGGAGTCAGATGCTGAAAAAAGTGATTTTTTGGATTTTACACATGGTTCAAGTAAGGCATTGGCTTTCTGTATTAAGTTGCACGCTTATAATGTCTGCTGTTAGTATGACAGGATACGCAACATCAGCGTACGGTATTTCCCTGACCAATACCCTTTCTATTCCTGGTGAAACGACAGATTTACAACCTGGTAATGGTGCAAACGTCAACCGCTTTGGATTTTTCTCGGATATCTACTACGATCGCTTTAACAATGTGTACTATGCATTAGGCGATCGCGGTCCTGGTGGCGGGGTGATACCCTACCAAACACGAGTCCAGAAATTTTCTGTAGATGTTGACCAAAATACAGGAGCTATCGCTAACTTTAAAACACTAGAAACGGTTTTATTCACAAAAGATGGTACAAATTTCAAGGGATTGAATCCTAGGTTACTCAATGGCAATGCCGGAACTCTTGGTTTGAGTCATGATCCAGAAGGGTTTGCTGTTGCTCCCAATGGCAATTTTTACGTTTCGGATGAGTATGGTCCGTCTGTGTATGAATTTAAACCAGATGGTTCTTTCGTCAGAGCATTTACGACCCCACAAAATCTCATTCCCATTGCTAATGGCAACCCTAACTATCTCGATGGTCGTCCAACTATTACCAGTGGTCGCCAAGATAATAGAGGATTTGAAGGGTTGACTATAAGCCCAGATGGCAAAAAGCTCTATGGTTTGCTGCAAGACCCTCTCGTGAATGAGGGTTCTAACGATGGTTCACCAGATGGACGCCGTAGCCGCAATTTAAGATTGGTAGAATTTGACACAGCAACAGGACAGAGTACGGCACAGTACATCTATCAGGTAGAAAGTCTGGCAAATATTAATCAGCGGATTCCCGGAACAAAAGATGATTTTGGGGCGAATTCCCAAGGGCGCAATATTGGTATCAGTGCAATTACAGCCCTCAATGACAAGGAATTTTTGGTGCTGGAAAGAGATAATCGCGGGTTTGGGGTGGACGCATTGAACGCTTTAGTGGATGATCCAAACGAAACACCACCACCTGTTGGTAGCAAGCGAGTTTACAAAATTGACCTCACAAACGCAACCGATGTCACCCGGATTAGTTTGGCAAACACCAATACATTACCCACAGGTGTCAACCCCGTAAGTAAATCCCTATTTCTAGATATTGCTGCGGCTTTAAGCCCTGACAATCCAGGTGATTGGACAAAGATAGCAGAAAAGATGGAGGGGCTGGCGATTGGTCCGCAACTTAAAGATGGTTCCTACGCGCTTCTCATAGGCACTGACAACGATTTTAGTGTCACTCAAGAGGACAATTCTATAACTCAGTTTGATATTTGTACGAATGCCAACGGTACCAGCTATAGCCGTAGAGTGATTGACAGTGGCTGCCCAGAGGGTCAAAAGTTAATTCCTGGGTTCCTTTACTCGTTTAAGGTGAGTTCTGCTGAACTAGGCAAATTTGTCCCACCACAAAAAGTGCCAGAACCCACGGCAACTGCTGGGCTCATGTTGCTGGGTTTAAGCGGTTTATGGCTGAAACGGCGACGTTAGGCTGAAATTGTCACTTGTCTTTTGTAACGACAAATGACTCATGACAAAGAACGCCCTCTTTTGTGATTTGTTCTTTTTCTAAATTCCGCCGTCTTCTATATTCTTAGATTTCGCTTTTGCCTTATTGGCACTGCGTTTGAGAGCAGAGAGCCGTGCTTCGTATTTAGAGCGTTGGCGTTTGCTAGGTGTGGTGTCGATAAGGGTTTTTAAGGCACTCCCCAGACTTTTATAAGCATTGGGCATACTGTAACCGAAGCGAGTTGCCAAGGCGATCGCTTTATCATCAGCATCGACTAATTCTTTTAATTGCTTTTCGCCACTATTTTTTTGATAGAGTCGCCAGCCAGAAACTCCGCATAGAGCCAAAGCTAATACCAGCAACAATCCATCCTGTACCCACAACTCGCCGACAGCACCACCTAAACCAATCGCCAGAGCCGCCATTTCCCAACCATCTTTAGGAATGGTGTCATTTTGAATGCGGGCAACTTCGTGCCAGAACAACAAATTTCGCTGATCCATCGCCAGCGAATCCCATTTCGCCAAGTCAATTTGAATTTCAACTTGGTCTTTGCCAATTTCTTCGCAGCGGATCATGGGTGGATTGACCTCAGTCGTACCTTCAACCGTGACCCAGCTCTGCAATTCTGGCGGTAGTAAGCCCTTTAACCGCCTTAGTTCACTCATTTCCGCTTTAGCAGATGAGGTTACATAGGATGTCATAATATCCAGCCTTAGAAAACTTCAGTATATTGAGGGTATCACTTTGGAGTATAGCGATTTCACTGGCGTTCCGGCTCATTCGCTAGGAAAACTTCCCCGCCTTTTGCGAGCTTGCATCGCCTTTTCTAAAAGTTCTAGCAATCCAGGAGCCTGTTCTTGAATGCTAAGTAAAATTCTCTCACCCAGTTCTAGATTCCCTGGGTCATGACCCGTCTCCATCACCGCCATTAGGCGAGGTATGGCGACATTATCCACAAGCTGAATTAAGCCATGTAAACAACGGTTAAATTGTTTTTCTGTAAGAATCGAGTCTTCCAACGGGAACTCAATTATCGCACGGATCTCTCCATCCGATGGGTCATACTCCCATTGCAGCATTTTGGTTTCCCAGGAAATGGAAAGCATTGTTTGAAGAATAGCTGCTTTGTGAGGATGATCTGTCACGCCTGATAGCACCTGAGGCGCAAATAGCCGGAAAAATTTTCCGTCCTCGTCGAGCTGGACGACAATCAGGAAATCTTCGACGTTATCACTTTCGACACCTGTAATAATACGCTCTTCTTGTTCGTCAATACGGTAATCCCAACCTAAGTTGTCTAAGAAATAAGCAATCTGTTGCAGATCAGCTGCCATAAAAGCCTCATATATTAACAGAGCCGCTGTTGTTATCAGATTTAGTTTAACCTGCCAAGGGTAGGAGCATAGAATGCTATTGCTACCTTGTTTTCTGTTGTCTTATGTTCTCCACGTACAAAAATTTTGTTAAAAAATATACGAAAACTTTCAAAAGCGATTACTCACCTCCTCTACCATTCCTATAAGCTAATAAATTTAACAAGAACTCAGAACTCAGACAGATTCCAAGGAATTTTGGTTTCTACTTAAAATAATAGCGGCTTAAATATATATATACCTGTCAAATATGTCTGACTATTCCACAACAACAGCAGCCCTTATTGAGCAAGCAAAAGGCATTGAAAAAACTTTACCAATAAAAAACGATGCTTGTCGCTCAAAACTTTTTTTGCATCCATATCCAACTGCTAAAGTTTTCCTTTTTTTTCATGGATTCACTGCTGGTCCTTACCAATTTGAACCGATAGGAAAAAAATTATTTGATGCTGGTTACAATGTTTTGGTACCCTTACAACCAGGTCATGGAGTCGCAGGAAATTGGAATAGAGATAATCCCCCTCCCTTACCGACCGAACGGGAAATTTATCAAGATTTTGCGCTTTCTTGGTTGGAAGTTGCACAAAATTTAGGACAGCAAGTGATAGTCGGTGGATTGTCTACGGGTGGAAATTTGGCAGTAAGTTTAGCCTTAGAACATCCCCAAAAAATTGAAAAAGCTTTATTATTTGCTCCTTATATCAGCGGTAACAATGCAATAGTCAATTTCGGCGTGGAAATTCTGCCCATTTATTATGAATGGCTCAACAAAGATAATCCAGGCAATTTTGGCTATGACGGCTTTCGCATTCCAGCATTGCGGCTATTTTTAGATATGGGGCAAGAAATTACTGAGAGAGTCAAAAAGGATTTAGCAGTACCAGTGTTTATTATTTGTAGTGAAAGTGACCAAACAATTAACCATAGTGAATTGCAATATTTTTCTAGAGCTACAATTAAACAGCAGAGTAAATCCTGGTATCACAGCTTTGATAAATTCTTTGAAATTCCTCATACCATGATGACTAAAGCCGAGGGAAATAAATATCAAGATTTGCTCATAACTGTAGCTAAAGCTTATATTGAAAGCGATATTACCTGGACTGAAGTCATGGAAATTGGTTATCAAATACTGCAAGGAAAAAGTTTTGATACTGCTGTAAAAAAGCTCAATTTATCTGAAAGAGTTTCTCAGGATTTATCAGTAATGTTGGCAGTAATGAATAAGAAAATGATTATTGATTATTACCAATTATAGAGGCTGAGGCTTTAGATAATCAATAACAGAGTGAGGGTGTTATCGAAAACAAATTTTATAAAGTTTACAAGGTTTGATGAGATGTTTGAATTGACTTCAGAATTCCATTTTCCACTTGATTAATGGCTACCATGATGCCATTTTCAGGGTTTTCTAGCAGGGAGAATTTGGCTTGTCTCAAATAATCGTGAATAGCATCCCGTAAAATCGGTTTTTCGACCGCAACTGTATGATTATAATCCCAAACATCCCAAATTATTATACCTATACCTACAATTGGGTCTAATAACTGTGCTCCAATTTTTCCAGCCACTACACCACCAGTCTTTGCTGCCATTTTTGCACCAGCTTTTCCGGCAAAGGATACAGCAATTTTACTTCCTACCTTTGCCACTGTTGGAATCATTGCCTTTGCAAGTATGTAAGCGCTTCCTCCCGTCAAAACCTTTAATGACACGTTAGAGATATTTCCTTCAGTATCATTGATAGTCACTGCAATATCACCAAGATAACGCTCCCAATCTCCCTGGGGAATCTTGTAACTGCTTTGGATATTAGAAAGATTTTTATCCAATTCTGACACATACACATTTATACTATCACTTGTGATTTTCTCAAGTTCAAGCTGTGCAATTTTAGGTCTAAGGACACGCTTGGCAAATTCTGTTTGAAAATCCTCAGTCAATTTTTCGGCTACTGCTTGTTCTGGAGCTAGGTTATTTTTATTTGTCCAATGAGCAACTGCTGAATGTAACCATGTAAAAGGAGCGCTCAACTCCATCTTCTTTTGATTGAAGTAATTAAAATACCAATCAAGGAAACTATCATCAACACGGGTCATCAATTCATCAACCCACTTATCTAATTGTTGTGAAGCAAAACTCTCTGATTGAGAGTGTGCATTTTTGAGAGCAGTAACAAGTGCTTGGTCGATATCTTTGGGTATTTGTGGGACGACTATACTGATTTCTTTACTAGTATTTTTAGCTGAATCTCCTGGTTTTGCGGGTGAGGAATCTGCTATTAAAGCTTTGCCTAGCAGGGGAATGATAACAATAACAATTACAACAGCCCATATAAAGGGAGCCACTGACTTAATAAACTCGCTCCAAGCTTTAATGCGCTCTGTTTTTTGTACAAAAGAAACTTTTTCTTCTACTTTCTGGGAATTTTGTCCAGTATCTGCTGATATCACTGGCTCCTGAATAGAAGTAGACTCTAAATCCTGCGGTTGCTCATGTCTCATAGTAGTTTTTAGGCTAAAATATGATTCTTAACTAATTTAAAATTGCCTTCATCACATACAAATCCAATGGGGATTTTTACTATATCTACTTAATTATTCTTTTTTTTGAAACAAACGACCTCTTAACTCGTCTTGCAAGACAAGTTAGAGGTACAACACACTAAGCACTTTTACCGTGTTATCCGCTCTTAAGAAGACCCTTAATCCTTATCCTAAACTCAATTTTTGGTTCCAATCCTACCGACGCCCTGGATCAAAGGATCGGGTAGTTGGGGGAATAAGGTGTGAAGCCTTGCCTTCCCGTAATCCTCCGTTAACCGTCATTAACCTTATTATTTAGTATGCGTAAGTTTCATGCTCTTATAATTATTTAGAGTCAGAAGGTGTTTGAAACGATTACCTTCTACTTACCAAAACTCAACTTATAAAAGGATGTAGTTATGTTTTATACCGTAGAATCTGGAGACACACTACCGAGGATTGCTGAAAAATTTTATGGCGAGCGCACTTGTTGGCAAACAATCTACGATGCTAATCAGGATGTGATTGTACTTATCCCTGGAGTGGAACTTTTCATTCCTCTTGACTTATGTTCTGAATTCCAAAGGGAATGTGAAATCATTGTTGTTTAGGATAACAATGAAAGCTATGTGCTTTGATAATTAGCGAATTCCGGATTGAGTCGCAAGTAGGCGCATTCCTGTAATCAAAATCCTGATTTCAGGAATAAGGGGGTTTTAAGCCACGTTCAACAGCTACTTTCATGGCTCTCGCTTTACGTACCAACCCACATCGGTAAACCTCCATCAAATCATCTAATCGTTTCACTTCTGGATCATTAAGTTGTCTTTCTTGGTTACGCGCCAAAAGGTCACTGAAAACCTCTTGCTGTTCTTGTTCCATTTGTAAATTGCATAGAACTAAAACTTGCTCATCAGGTAGCGATTCAATAGGTAGTTCCATAATTGGACGGTTTATCCATTCTACTAATACATCTGACTGTCGCCGATGAGTGACAGCGATTGATTTTGCCTATTGTGCCAGTCTTTATGTGAGTTCTAAAGTAATGATTTCAACCATTTTTTACCAGCTTTGCCTTATGAATTTAAATCTTCACGCCATTTAAAAATAATTTGCTCGTCAGCCTGCCGAAACTCAATATTAAACTTATCAAATACAACTTCCCGCCCCAGAAGCAATTGCTCTCCACCTGTATTAGTTTGTAACCATGCCACAGTAGCAATAAAACTGTGTTGATCAATTGTCATTTCAACATTGCGTAAAACATACTCAACTCTTCCGCCTATAGTTTCTGCCAATAAAGTTGATTCCGCATCAGCTAAAGCATATCCTAAATCTTGACCAACTTTTAATGATATTAAACTCAGTTCAGCACCAGAGTCTACTAACATTATTGTAGAAATATTTATATCTCTGTGCTTCAGTTTTACATGATAATTTGGCTGCCAATCATGGCGACTCACTGTACGAAAGCGAATTGGCAAAATTTGGATAGAAGCAGTGCTACGGGGAACTAAGTAAATTACATATACCTGTTCTGAAGCCTCTGCTAACTCTAAAACTTCACGCAAGTTTTCACTGTGAGCAATTAAGCCATTAGCATTGTAAGCAACATATTGATTTCGATATAAATCTAATAACATCTGGCGGTTGTGGTTCAGCCACTTCAACATTTCGCGGCTTTCATTTTGAGATGGTGTTTTACTCATATATATTGGAATTTATAAATTAAGAAATATTAAACAGCTTTCCCGTTTACCTTTCATTGTAGCTTTAACGGTTGTAGGAGTAGCTTGCTGTCGGGTGTAAGGGTGAGGAACTGCTGCAACTACCCAGAAGTTTGCTCTTTATCAACAGGGAATAACAAAATTGTTAGATACTGGCAGCGCTTTGGGAATACTGAGTGAGGCACAGATAGTTGATGCCTACTTGTAGGCTCGGTTTAGCAATAGCACTAATGCTTGTTTTAGCAACTAGGAGAAAATTGTGAGTTTAGCAGTTACAGCAACCTTTGTACTTGCTGATTGGATTGTCAAAGGACTGGCAAATGGAACTTTAGAACGGGTTGGAGGTGTAATTCGGTATGTAGCGACAAAACAAGTTGTTACTTGGTTAAGGGACATTCAACCAAATTCTTCTCCTTTCTCTAATAATTTACTGAACTTAGTATTTTCAGGAGCAAATGCGGTTGGTTCAGTAGCTAATGCAGCTGTCACAGGAAAAGGATTTGCTGATGTTAATCAGCGACTGCATGGAGTGGAACAAGCAAGTTTAGGCAATTTCACTGTCTCAGGAGCAAACCTGGTTGCAACAGCTATGAATGCTGCTGTTTCAGGAAAAGGATTTGCTGATGTTAATCAGCGAATAGGTGGAATTGAAAATCAGTTAGGAGAAATAGGGCAAAATCTGCAACTAACTCAAGGAATTTTGCAGGTGACTACTGCAGCCAGTATGCTTAATCTAGGTGTTTCTGTGATGAGTTTTGCTGTGATAGCGCAGCGCCTCAAAGAGCTAGAGCAACGCTTACAACAAGCACAGGAACTTTTAAACAAACTTAATCGTAAAATTGACCTTGGTTACTATGCGAATTTTCGCGCAGCGCTAGATTTAGCAATTAATGCTTTTACAATGAGCAAACCCGACAATCGCAGAAGTAGTGCTTTACAAGCTATCAATCGCTTTTTGGAAGCAGAGCATATTTACACTGATTACACCGATACCGAACTTGAGCAAAAGAGCCAAATTGCTGATGAATATTTGCTGACTTTATCGTTAGCTTACCTTGCTGAAGCGCGTTGCTATCTGGAATTAGAAGAACATGACACAGCACTTCGTCGCTTCCAAGAAGGTGCAACAGTTCTCCGTTCACGAATTCAGAAATATGTTGAGCTTCTGCTTACTTCAAATCCAGCAGTATACCTACAGCCTGAGTTTAAAGAACAAATTGACTTGCGGAGATTAACTCGAATTTACCAATGGATTAATCCAACTTTGGATGAAAATACTGTATTTGAAATGCAACGCGAAAATCTCATTAAGATAGCGCAAGACCCCAGTAAGTGGGTAGATTCGCTACCAGCAGCAATTTTAACTCGTGTTGAAGTTCAAGGAGGTTGGTTCGGTCCAAATCACGACGATTTGAAAAAAGAGGCTTATAAACGTCTTCCTCAAGTGCTGGAAGTCGTGGAATCGATGATTGAAACTAATCGCCGTTTTGAAGCGTATCAGGCAGAAGTACAAGCAATATCCCAACTAGGAATCAGCTTCCATGAATGGCTTAAATTAACTCCATCTACAGAAGAAAAACCGGACAAGGCAAATTTAATGTATATCATTCCAGAAAAGCCTTTAGACTTGCCACTTTTAAGTTAAACTGTCCTTGCTTTTAACTTGCATTATTTGGACGGGCAAGATGCCCATCCCACAAGAACTCAGATAAGCTGTCGCTTTTTCCTTTGTAGGCGCGACAGCTTAAAACACAGCGAAAGCGATCGCTCTTTTCCTTCTCTTGGCGTCCTTGGCGTCTTGGCGGTTCCATAAAAAAATAAGGTGCGTTACGAAAAACACGAACGCACCCAATGAAATTTATTACAGAGATTATCTAGAAGTAAGGTTAAATCTTAGCTTCTTCCTTCACCAACTTATCCCAACCCAAATCTTTCAAATTGTTATTCCGACGCAACGGACGAGTCACCAACTCCAGAATGTCACGCGCATTGGTAAAACCGTGAATCTGAGCAAAAGTGAACTCTACAGACCACTTAGTATTAATACCGCGTGCTTCCAATGGGTTAGCATGAGCCATACCAGTAATCACCAAATCTGGCTTTAACTCATAAATCCGCTGCACTTGATTGTAGTTGTCTGGCTTCTCCACAATCTTAGGCAGAGGTGCGCCCATTTCCTGGCAAGTTTTTTCCAGCAACGCCAACTCAGCAGCTTGATAACGCTTATCCATGTAGGGGATGCCGATTTCGTGAACCGTCATACCGCAACGTACCAAGAACCGTGCCAGAGAGACTTCCAGCAAGTTATCACCCATGAAGAACACAGACTTGCCGCGAATCAATTTGACGTACTCTTCCAAGCCTTCCCAAATTTGAGCCTCGCGTTCATCCAAACCTTTGGGTGTAATGCCAAACACCGAGCAAATTTTCTCAATCCAAGCGCGGGTACCATCAGGACCAATTGGGAAAGGTGCGCCAATCAGCTTGCACTTGCGGCGACGCATCAAAGTCGTAGCAGTGCGGCTAAGGAAGGGGTTGACACCAGCGACATAATACCCTTCTTCAAGGGTAGGTAGTTCAGTAAAGCGCTTTGCGGGTAGCCAACCAGAAACTTTGATACCTTGCTTTTTGAGTTCCAGAGTTAACTGAGTCACAACGGGATCGGGGAGGGAACCAAACAGCACCAATGGTGGATGATCCACATACTCAGATTCTTCTTTAACGACTTCTTCTTTCTTCTTACCAAAGTTAAGCAGTTTGGAAATAGCGTTGCGTTCGTTCTTCTCTGTTTCAGCCACGGGTGCTTTATCAGGACAACGTGTCGCCATCGCCGCTAACACGGTGTCTTCCCCTTGGGTGAAGGCGTAGTCCAAACCGTTGGCGCGTGCGACAACAATGGGAATACCAATTTCGCCTTCTAGCTTGGGTGCTAAGCCTTCCAAATCCATTTTGATAATTTCCGTGGTGCAGGTGCCAATCCACACAATCACGCTGGGATTGCGATCGCGCTTAATCTGCAAACACAGCCGCTTTAACTCGTCATAATCATTAAGTTGTGCGGAAATATCTCCTTCTTCCAACTCTGCCATTGCATAACGGGGTTCAGCAAAAATCATGACCCCCATTGCGTTTTGCAAGAAGTAGCCACAAGTCTTTGTCCCGATCACCAAAAAGAAGCTATCTTCAATTTTTTGGTAAAGCCAAGCGACGCAGCTAATTGGGCAAAAAGTGTGGTAATTCCCGGTTTCGCACTCAAAAGTTAAAGCTTCTGGTTGAGCAAGAGTCATTTTAGTATTTTCTCCCCATGATTTTTAACAAGAAAGAAGATAGAACAAAGAAGAATTTATCGACTTTCCTTCTTCATTCTTCATTCTTCACTCTTCATTCTTCACTCTTTAATGGTTGGGGAAGAGACGAGCAATCTCGGAGTCATCTTCTGAGTCATCAAAAGAACCAGAAGGTGGTTCTTCCCCTAAAAACATTTCTTTATCCGCTTCCTCTTTTTGGGTTGCGCTTTCAGCACCCCAAACATCTGACAACACACCGGCAAAGCCACTCTCAGAAGTTTTGCTGTCTACTTCGTTCAAATGATCCAAAGAAAGTTCACCGAACTCATCAACTGGGTTATGTGCTTGGTGAAGTTGATTGTTCGAGTTTGTATCGCTGGATGAGGAATTGCCAACCCGGTTTTGTGCTGTAACATTATCGATTGTTGGATTGGATGCCCTAAGGCTTTGGTTGTGTGTATCTCCCAGATCCAACTTGTTAGCTATTCCCTCTTGCCCAAAGCTACTTATCTGAGAATTTGTTAGTGTTTCATGACTGAAGTTTTCATATGAAACATCTAACTCTTCCCTGTGTTTTTCTATACGTAAATTGGGAAGGGCGCGGTTACCGAGAGCTATATCTGGATCAAAATTTAACTCCAGCACCTCGACCAAGGTATCAGCGTCAGGATTCAATTTGGAAAAGGGCAGCATTAACTGTGCCAGTTTAGGTTCCAGCGCGTTAACAACTCCCAGGATGAGGTACGAAGATGGTCGTCTGCCACCATCTGGAGTGTAAACAGACTCCACTTCCATATGCAGGGCAATCCAGTCACGATTTAACTGGAAAAATTGCAACCACTTTTGCTTTAAAGAATCTGTAAAACTATCAAAGAAAGGCATATCGTTCCCCATCCTGGTACTAAGATGATTTATACAATCATCAAGTCTAATTCCTCTTCTGAATTTGGAACTTGTGTTTTAGTGGGATTTAGATAAAAATCTGATAACAAAGCGAACACGTCGCGGTCTGGGGCGTCATTTGGGACAACACCTTCTGGACGCGCCAGAATTTGGTCAGCAATATTGAGATAGTAATCGCAAACGTAATTCAAAGAGGGGTCAGATTCTGCCATTTCAAACAAAGTTTTACCTTTGACGCGGGAAACACGGATATCTTCAATCAAAGGCAAAACTTCCAGAACTGGCATGGACACTGTTTCCACGTACTTTTCAATCAAGTCGCGCTTCGAGGTGCGGTTACCAATTAACCCAGCAAGACGCAGTGGGTGAGTCCGGGCTTTCTCCCTGACTGAAGCCGCAATACGATTGGCAGCGAATAAGGCATCAAAGCCATTGTCAGTCACAATCAAGCAGTAGTCAGCATAGTTGAGGGGTGCTGCAAAACCGCCACAAACAACGTCACCAAGAACGTCAAACAAAATCACATCGTATTCATCAAAGGCGTTGAGTTCCTTTAATAATTTCACGGTTTCGCCTACCACGTAGCCGCCGCATCCAGCACCTGCGGGAGGACCACCTGCTTCGACACAATCAACTCCGCCATAGCCCTTGTAGATCACATCTTCGGGCCAGACATCTTCGTAGTGGTAGTCCTTTTCTTGCAGGGTATCGATAATTGTGGGAATCAAGAACCCGGTGAGGGTGAAGGTGCTGTCGTGTTTGGGGTCGCAACCAATTTGCAGCACTTTCTTGCCGCGCTTGGCTAAGGCGACGGAGATATTACAGCTTGTTGTGGACTTCCCAATACCGCCTTTTCCGTAAACTGCTAGTTTCACTGTAGTTTGCCTCTTATAGTTTCTTGTCAAACTCGTCGCTCAAACAATTCCCTGCACCTAGCCGAAGATGGCGATTTGTGAGGTCTGTGAGTGCCATTATTGTGCAAATCACACGGAAAATAAAGGGGGTGTTCAAGTCTATTAGGGTTATATCAGGTGAATTATGCCTTAATTGAATGAATTATACTTTTTTTGATTTATAAACACTTTTAAAACTAAAATAACTTAAAAAATCATACCTTATTAATACTTTTATATAAAATAAGTTACAAAATACAAAAAATAAAAATCCCGCTACACCGATTGTGCGTATCAAAAAGACCTATGTGGATAGGTATACCTCTTGGTAGAGAAATGAGTATAAGAGCTATGAGAGGGTCGTTGAAAGTAAATTTGCAAATAAATTGGCAGTTTATTGTCAACGGCTAAGACAAAATTATTCCGACTTGAGAGCAACTGCCTGAAAAATATAAATAATTATTACCGATACCAATATTTGTTAAACTTTGTCTCAAATATCAAATCTACTGGTCTTGAGGCTGGCAAAATCAGTTATTGCGGTTTTCATTCGCAGCGAAAAAACCTCGCATCACTGAGTGTGCAATTCTATTTGTACTGGCAGGATGTAATTTGTGATGAATCCCTATCAGGGATTGAAAGAATTCAAGAAACATCTTCTTGGGGTGAATTCATCTCTTGCAAAGATTGCCAGCCTGCTTCCCACAGAGAACGGTCTTGTAACAATTTGGCGTTTATCCAAAAGCGGACATTAGGGTCACAAGCAGCGACCATCTCGGCATAAACCCAGTTGCCCTGATTTTTGCGGTTGACGACTTGGAAGTGTCGCCAGCCATCTACTTTTTGCTGCGCTGTCCACTTAGAACCAACTAGGTAAGGAAATTTCTGCTTTTTAGCCATTTGTCAAAAGTCAATAGTTATTAGTTACTAGTCATTAGCTTAGCGTGCGTGTTCTGCCTTCTCGTACTCATTTTCAAATTCCCAGCTTCCCTAAAGCGCGACTGAAAAACTCATCCGGAGTATAGTGAGAACAAAGTGAAGCTAGCTATGGAATCTACTGATTCAAGCCATGCCTCTAACCTTCAGTTTCGCCCTCAGTCAACAGCAAACCTTTGAACTACGCTGTGATTATGGCTTACGTCGCCTGGATAAAGTTGAGTTAGGTGTACTCATTGACCTATGTGAGCAAAATTACTACTCCCAGCAGCGCGATCGCCTGTCCCTGCTTATCCAGATAGGACGGCAGCTTTATCAATGGCTGGATGGCAAGGAAGGATGGCTGAGAAGGGCGCTGGATGAGGCTGAGGAACAGACGATTTATCTGGATTTGATCCAAACGAGTGAGGCGCGGGGGTTGAACCCGGAAACGGAACGCGTGGCCTTGGGACTAGCTCATTTGCCGTGGGAATTGCTACACGATGGTACAGGGTTTTTACTAGAACGGCAGGATATTGCACTATTGCCAGTGCGTGCAGTGCAGCAACGAAATACCAGTGCGATCGCCGTGCAAAATCGTCCCTTGCGATCGCTGTTTATGGCAACTTCTCCAGACGATCCAAGGGTTGCGCCGCTTGAGTTTGAACAGGAAGAAGCCAACATCCTGCAAGCAACCAAGCATCAGCCTTTGGCGTTGATTGTCGAAGAAAGCGGTTCGGTTGAGGAATTAGCTAATCTAGTGAAATCCTATCCGGAAGACTATTTTGATGTCTTTCACTTAACAGGACACGGAATAATTTATATTCAAAAATATTTTGGCGGTTTGCTGCCAAAAGGTAGAACAATTAAGGATAATACGCCCTGCTTTATCACCGAAGATGACGTGGGGAATGTGCAATTGACTACCGTGGAGGACTTAGCTAAAGCCTTTCGGGGACGTTTTCCACGAGTGATTTTTCTTTCTGGCTGTCACACGGGACAAGTTGCCAACCGGGGAACAGTCCCATCAATGGCGGAGGCTTTGGTGAAGCTGGGGGCGGGTGTCGTATTAGGCTGGGCGCGTCCAGTGTATGATCGGACGGGTATTATTGCTGCACAGGCATTTTATCAAGCTTTGGCGACGGGGGAAACGGTAGAGGAAGCAGTCAAAGCGGCGCAACAGAAAATGATTGCTGAAGAATGCTCCGACTGGCATCTGTTGCGGATTTATCGAGATACGCGCCCAATTAAGCAACTGGTGACACCGCTGAGAAGCGAAAAAGGGCGGGAAAAGCTGAAATTTAGACAGCCAGAAAGCGAATTTCTGGATCAGAACAATATTGTGAAAGTTGCCAGTCGCTGGGAATTTGTCGGACGCAGACGCCCGCTACAACGGTGTTTGCGGGCGTTGCGAGAAACCAGCGACAACATCGGTGTATTTATTGCTGGGATGGGTGGACTGGGTAAAAGTTCTTTGGCGGCGCGGTTGTGTACGCGAGTCCAAACACAGCGTCCGAATTTTGAGCGGGTGGTGTTAATTGGACCTTTGGATGAGGTAGGCTTACTCAATAAACTTTCCAGCAAGTTTGAGCGGTTTGCAGATGTACCCGCATTGCTGAATGAACCAAAGGTTTCCCTCAAAGGGCGACTGCAAAACTTTTTTGATAAAATTGAAGCAAAAGAAATTGATCGTCCGTTGTTGTTGGTGCTGGATGACTTTGAGCAAAACATCCCGAAAGCGAATATTCAAGATGGTTCGCTGCAGATGACCGCAGAAGCTTACCGGATTTTAGAGGCGATTTGTGCGGCGCTGGAGGAAAACCAGGCAGAGAGCCGGTTGATTGTGACTTGTCGCTACCTCAAAGAAGATACCCTGCCACCGCATCGGCTGCATTTAGAAAATTTAGCGGCGATGGGCAAAAGCGATATTGATAAGAAATGCCGTCTTTTGCCAACGCCCGAATTGCAGCAGCAAGCACAGAACCAGCGCATTCTGGCAATTGCTGACGGTAATCCGCGTTTGTTGGAGTGGCTTTTGCAGGTTATTCAGCAACGAGATTTACAGGCGGATGATTTATTAACTCGCTTGGAGAATACCCAGCTGGAGTTTCGGGAAAATATTTTGGCGCAGACGCTGTTGAATGCGTTGGAGGTGGATGAAAAAAAGTTTTTGGCGCAGTTGAGTGTTTTTCGCCTGCCAGTGACAATTGATATTGTGAACGCTGTTACGCAGAACCTCACCCCCAGCCCCTCTCCGCAAGCAGAGAGGGGAGCAAGAGATAAGGAGAGGTTATGGTTGGAGAAATTGGTAAGCTTCAGCTTAGTCGAGTCAGCCACGACTCACGCCACCCAAACCGCCGAATATCGCGTGACGACGATTTTAGAACCGTTGCTGGAACCATTATTGAGTGAGGAAGAGTGGCAGAGAACGCGACAGCAAGCGGCAAAAAAACTCTATCAAATCTGGTGGGAGGAGACTAATAAGCGTTGGACGGAAGAGCAAGCACTGGAGATAGTGAGGTTAGGACTGCTGGCTGGAGAGCAGGAAATTGCTGTCAGCGTTGGGGACTTGATTGCAATTCGCTGGGTGAACAGTGACCGATATTTGGAAGTTGTCCAACTTTGTGAACCACTCCTGCAAAAGTTTGTGGACTACCGTATCTTGGGAACCATTGCCCGTGCTGAAAAGGTTTTGGGCAGAGTTGAGGATGCTGTTGTCCATTATCAGCAGGCTTTAGACCTTTGCCCTGAAGATGACGAGATTCGCAAAGCTGCAACTCTGAACAACATGACACAAGTCATCGCCCAACAAGGGGACATCGAACGAGCGATCGCACTTTGGGAACAATCCTTGGAAATATCTGAGCGCATTGGCGATGTGGGTGGCAAAGCTGCAACCTTGAACAACATGGCAGATGTCATCGCCCAACAAGGGGACATCGAACGAGCGATCGCACTTTGGGAACAATCTTTGGAAATACTTGAGCGGATTGGCGATGTCGGTGGCAAAGGCGCTATCCTGGGCAACATGGCAAAAGTTATTGCCCAACAAGGAGACATCCAACGAGCGATCGCACTTTGGGAACAATCTTTGGAAATACTTGAGCGCATTCGCGATGTTGGTGGCAAAGCTGCAACCTTGAGCAACATGGCACAAGTCATAGCCCAACAAGGGGACATCGAACGAGCGAACGCACTTTGGGAACAATCCTTGGAAATAAAAGAGCGCATTGGCGATGTGGGTGGCAAAGCTGCAACCTTGAGCAACATGGCACTCGTCATAGCCCAACAAGGGGACATCCAACGAGCGATCACACGTTGGGAAGAATCCTTGGAAATAAAAGAGCGCATTGGCGATGTGGGTGGCAAAGCTGTAACTTTGCACAACATGGCACTCGTCATCGCCCAACAAGGGGACATCCAACGAGCGAACGCACTTTGGGAACAATCCTTGGAAATATCTGAGCGCATTGGCAATGTCGGTGGCAAAGCTGCAACCTTGAGCAACATGGCACTCGTCATAGCCCAACAAGGGGACATCCAACGAGCGATCGCACTTTGGGAACAATCCTTGGAATTATATGAGCGCATTGGCGATGTCGGTGGCAAAGCTGTAACTTTGAACAACATGGCACTCGTCATCGCCCAACAAGGGGACATCCAACGAGCGATCGCACTTTGGGAACAATCCTTGGAAATACTTGAGCGCATTGGCGATGTTGGTAGCAAAGCTGTAACCTTGAGCAACATGGCACCAGTCATCGCCCAACAAGGGGACATCGAACGAGCGAACGCACTTTGGGAACAATCCTTGGAAATACTTGAGCGCATTGGCGATGTGGGTGGCAAAGCTGCAACCTTGAGCAACATGGCACTCGTCATAGCCCAACAAGGGGACATCGAACGAGCGAACGCACTTTGGGAAGAATCCTTGGAAATACTTGAGCGCATTGGCGATGTCGGTGGCAAAGCTGTAACTTTGCACAACATGGCACTCGTCATCGCCCAACAAGGGGACATCGAACGAGCGAACGCACTTTGGGAAGAATCCTTGGAAATAAAAGAGCGCATTGGCCATGTCGGTGGCAAAGCTGTAACTTTGAACAATATGGCTTATGTTGCAGGTGAAACAGGAGATAAAGCTAGGCAGTTAGACTTAAATCTGCAAGCCGCTTCGGCATTTGCACAGGTTCGTGCTTATGGTGATTTGGTGACACTTCTAAGTCACTTAGGCGTAGCAGATGAAAGCAACGGTTTGGTTTACCTGGCTCAAGCAATCTGGCTGACGCTGAGGATTCAAGCCCCCTTAGCAAATACAATTTATCTCATCTGTGCTTTGTATAAAGCTGTACCTCAAGGCGATCAACTGAAAGCCTTGCTAGGGACAACAGCATTCTTGTTTTGCAACAGCCGGGGCGAAGGGCATCCGCAGTTAGAAGAACTTCAGGATTTAAGTAGAACGATGCTATTAGCGGCGGCGGGTGGACAAGGAATTGAGACACAGGAAGCGTTTGATACTTGGTTTGTCCAGCAAAGGCTGAATGATCCAAAATATTTTCTTCCCCGACTCAATCAACGCTTAGAGGAGATTGTTGGGGATAGGTGGGTGTTTGATCCGACTCAATTGTAGATTTTGGATTGGGGGATGGGGAGAAAAAGTAAAATTAAAAAAGCTTTATTCAAATAGAAAGCTGTGATTGTGACTCTAAGGTGAGGCTGAGCCTCAGTATGGGCATTCCCATGAGGAGTCTGGGAACGAGGAAGTATGGGATTTTCTCGTTCCCAGGCTCAGCCTGGGAACGCAATGCAAGGAGGCTCAGCCTCCTGACGCTCCAACTACACATCAATCAAATCAACAACTAAAACTCCCTTCATACCCATGTAATTACGGTAACTGGAATATCGCCAATGAGCAGGATCATCGACATAGCCGCGCCTGAGTAGGTTATTGTGCATATATTCCAATTTTTGGCTAAACATCTGTTGACTAAATATTGCTTGGGGGTGTGAACCTTCCTGCCAAAGCTGGTATTCTTGGGTAGTTTTGTGTAATTTTTTGTGAAATTTTAGCTGTTTTAACAAATACTCAGTCTGATTGTTTTTTAACCAATCAATCACAGATCTGGCTGTAAATGACTTGAATGCTGCTATTTCTCTAGATAAATTTTCAGCCGATGCAATTAAGTGAAGATGGTTTTCCATGATCACATACCCATGCAAAGCTAAACGCTGGTGGCTTTGTAGAAAGTCTAATGAGTTGAGAAGGATTTGAGCTAAGTCTGGTTTACTAAATACAGTGATCCAGTTGACAACTGTGCAGGTGAGAAAATGAGGCTGGTTTTCTAGAAATTGGTAGCGAGAACGACCCATAGAGTAAGGAAAGGTGTGAATATGGGAGGCTGAGCCTCTCATATAGCATTCCCAGGCTGAGCCTGGGAACGAGTATTTCTTTAGATAAATTTTCAAAGGTGGGAATATGGGAGGCTGAGCCTCTTGATATAGCATTCCCAGGCTGAGCCTGGGAACGAGTAGGCTGAGCCTGGGAACGAGTAGAGGTGTGAATATGGGAGGCTGAGCCTCTTGATATCGCATTCCCAGGCTCAGCCTGGGAACGAGAAGACGAGAAGAGAAGAGGTTGGGAACGAGAAGAACGAGAAGAAATGAATTTCCTTTTCAGCAGGAATCTGCTTAAGGACTTTGGTAAGCTTCGGTTTGTGATGTTATGGCAGTAGGCATTGGTGCAGTACGTTTCTTTTTAGGAGCCATAATGACAGACAGAAGTTTGGGAAAAGCAAAACAAGCAATAGTATTCAGTAATGTTAAGAATACTGCATCTATCGTATTCATAGTGAACTCCTCTTTTGTGAAAGTAGAGTAGTGAAAACTTCTACGCTGCTAGGTGCGATTGGTTTTGCTGTGGTTCTTCAGGCGATCGCCCAGTAAATAGCGGTTTGCGGTAGCGCTCTACCAACCTATCCCGCTGCATGACGATAGTACTTCCCTTCTTTTCCTCTTGTTTTTCCCACATCGACAAGAAGTCGAGGCAGGAGTGGTCAATGTAGCTGAGCATCTGTAGGTGAATATGAATTTCCTTTTTAGGAGGAATCTGCTCAAGGGCTTTGGCAAGTTGCGGTAGCCGAATAAATGTAGCCATCCCTTCCAAATAGACATCAACGCGCTGGTTGTTTTCATCCGCAACGACATGGATATCGAGGTGGGAAACTTTGTAGATCAGCTTGATTGCTGACAACACAAGACCGAGTAGCACGCCAAAAAGTAGGTCAGCAGTGATAATTCCGCCCAAGGTGGCAAAGTAGATGAATACAGGGATGCGCCCGTATTGTTGCAGCTTCCGGATATTCTCAACTTTCACCAGCTTATAGCCTGTGACCACCAAAATCGCCGCGAGGCTGGAGGTGGGAATTAGATTCAGTACAGAAGGCGCAACAACAACAAGAGCCAACAGCCAGACTCCGTGAAAAACCGCAGACAGTCTGGTTTTGCCTCCTGCTTCCACGTTTACAGAACTGCGGACAATCACACCCGTCATCGGTAGCGCCCCTAATGCGCCGCAAACCATGTTGCCCAAGCCTTGCGCTGCGAGTTCGCGGTCAAAATTAGTTTTTGACTCAAATTGAAGTCGATCTACTGCCGCCGCCGAGAGCAGGCTTTCGGCACTGGCGATAAAGGCGATCGCCATCGCCTCCACAAGCACAGATGGCTTGAGTAGACCGATGAAGTTCTCTAGCTTTGGAATGTGAATCGTGGCTACAAGATTATCGGGTACATTGACGTACTGAATAGGCAACTTCATCACAGTGGCTAGAGCAGTTGCAATCACGACAGCAATCAAGGAACCGGGCAGCAATTTTAATCTTTTTGGCTTAAACTTTTCCCAGAGGATGAGGGTAATAATGGTAATTACAGCTATAATGCCAGCGATGAGATGGTTGTTGCCTTGGGCGGGAAAGATAGTCTTATATATCTCGCTGGGAATAGAAATTAAGTTATCGATTCCGTGTGCGCTTGGCTTGCTATCAAACATCACGTGGAATTGAGAAGCAAAGATTAGCACACCAATTCCTGCTAGCATCCCGTAGATGACGGCGGGAGATATTGCTCGGAAAACCTGTCCCAGCTTGAAGACGCCTGCTAGTAACTGGAACAAACCCGCGAGCATAAGAATCGGTCCTAGCATTTCAATGCCATACTGCTGAACCAGTTCCCAGACTATAACAGCAAGCCCAGCCGCTGGTCCACTGACCTGCAAGGGTGAGCCAGCAACAGTGCCAACAATAATTCCGCCAACGATTCCTGTGATGATTCCCAGCTCTGGAGGAACCCCTGAAGCGATCGCAATTCCCATGCACAGTGGCAGAGCGACGAGAAATACAACTACGGACGCCACTAAGTCGTTGACAATGGAGCGTTTTGGTTTGAAATCTCTGATTGTCATCTTCCTTTTCCCGTAATTTTTTATTAGTATTATTACTGGTGCAAACGTTAAACTAATCACAATAAAATTTTCCAAAAATATCGTTCAACCAGCATCTTCACGAACTCAGCAAACAGGACGTAAATTTTTCCGCCAACTACCTGACCCAGTTGTAGGTACTCTCATGACGTTTAAAATGGCATCTAATAGATCACTAACTGATAATAAGTTGCAGTCAAAAATAGTACTCACCCTGCTTTATTTACACTAAGTTACACATTTGAACACAACTTGGTATGAAGCTGAAAAAATCACAATAGGCGACAATCAACAGACCCTGATTGTTACAGTTCTTCTTTATATTTATAAATACTTATTAATTAGATATTAAAAATTGATGAGAAAATTTTCACGTTCGCAGGCGATAACCCATACCTCTGACTGTTTCGATATAGTCGTGACCTAGCTTTTTGCGCAGATAACCCACGCAGACATCAACGACATTGGAGCCGGGATCGTAGTCGTAGCCCCAAACCTGACTCAGCAATTGCTCTCGGCTCATGACTTGCCCTGGATGACGCACAAAGGTTTCAGCTAGGGTAAATTCTCGCGCTGATAACTTGACTGGGCGATCGCCGATCCAAACCTGACGTCTAAGCAAGTCAACGACAATGTTGCCTGCTCTAAGAACCATTTCTTCCTGTCGTTTGGGCAAGCGATTGTCGCGCAACCGCGCCCGTACCCGCGCCAGCAACTCTTCAAACCGAAAGGGCTTTGTGACGTAGTCGTCAGCCCCACCCTCGAGTCCAGCGACTTTATCGCTCACCTCGTCACGAGCGGAAAGGATAATGATAGGCAATTGTTCGCCCTGACCGCGTAATTCTTCCAACACCATCCAACCATCTTTGCCAGGGAGACCAATGTCAAGGATGAGCAAGTCAAACTCCCCGCTTTGAGCCATGATCGACGCTTCATGACCGTCTTTGGCAACTGCGGTCGTGAACCCCGACGCCCGTAGCCCTTTTTCCAGGAAAGCGGCTATGCGCGGCTCGTCTTCGGCAATCAGAATCTGATCAGTCAAACAGAACCTCCAAAGGGTGGATCTAGTGGAATGACAATAGTGAATGTAGAACCCTTACCGGGTTTGCTTTTGAGTTCTACCCGACCACCGTGTGCCGTTGCGATCGCACTCACGATAGACAATCCCAAACCAGCCCCCTCAGAACGACGGCGACTACTGGAGCCACGGGCAAACCGCTCGAAGATCCGCTCTTGGTCGCCAGGAGCAATGCCAACGCCTGTGTCACGCACCCAGAAACGAGCGTTTCCCTTCGTTACAACTGAACCAAGGGCAATGACATCCCCATCACTCGTGTGCTGGGTAGCATTCTGAGCCAAGTTCATGATTGCCTGAGTCAGCCTGTGGCGGTCAGCCACAATCCGCCCCACACCTTTGTGTTCCAAACGCCAGTCTCGCTCAGCTAAAGCTGTGGCTTTGGTATACAGTTCCTCAGTCAGCAAGCTAATATCCACAGTTTGTAGGTTTAAAAAATTGGGTTGCTCTGTCTTGGCTAGTAATAGTAGGTCATCGACAAAGCGACTCATCCGAGCTAGCTCATCAGTTACTAATTCCACTGTTTCACGTCGCTCTTGGGGATCGTCACCCAGCAGTTCTAAATGACCTTGGATAATTGTGATTGGCGTCCGGAGTTCATGACTTGCGTCGTTGATGAAGTTTCGTTGACTGGCGAAAGCAGTCTGGAGACGATCTAACATCTCGTTAAACGTGATCGTGAGTTCGGCAATTTGGTCTACCCCCTGCACAGGGATGCGTTGAGATAGGTCAGACTCGGTAATCGAGCGAGCTGTTTCGATAAGTAAGCGTAGGGGAGCTAATAACCGTCCAGCCACTATCCAAGCCAGCACCGATGCTATGGCTAGAACAGCTATTGTTACCTCGATAATAACGATAACTGCCTGGTTCACCTGCTGATGAGCGCTACTATCGGAGTAAGCGACCACAAAGACACCCTGAGTTTTGCCTTTGAGTACTGGCTCAGCCAGATAGTAGATAGTATGAGTTGAGGTGAATTCCTTACCTTGCTTGGGCTGTTTGAATTTCTGCCAGTGTTTGACAAAAGCTGAATTCGGCTGTAAGTTAACCGGTAGAACTTGGGGACTGGATTTGTAGAATTTCCCATTCAACAGCGTAATCAAAAACGTGTCCTCATGGGGAATGTTGCGAGACAAAAATACATCAAAGATGGCAGCGACATCATCCCCGAAAGGTTGAGCCGTGCTGGGGTTCCTCCCCTCGGTCAATCGTCTAAACTCCTTTACCTCGTTGATGAGAACATTTTCAACCTGCTCGTCTAGTCGGACAAGCAGAACCTCATAGATTGCCAGGATAGATACCAATGTGGAGAAGATCATCAGCACGATGTAGGAGATCAAGATGCGTGTGCGAACGCCAAAGAAGATTCTGCGCCATCCAGGAAATCGGTTTTTCTTTGTGATTTGAGCATTTTGATTCCTGCCCGTAAAGATTTTTGGAGCCATGAGCCGATTAAGACGGTTGTATTGCAAAAATTTGAGGACACCAGATCCTGTTAGGTAGGATTTCCTTATGGGTAACTCTGGCTATAGGTGGTTGACACAGATGATACTTTTACTAAAGTAACATCACTTTTTGCAACACAAAGGTTATTTGACTTAAACTCTTGTATGATAAGCTTTTTATAAGATGACGCGCCCCAAACAGCCCCATCAATTAGTAAAAAATGGGCGGTAATACTCCTCTACAAGAGCGCGAACACCGATCCAGTGATTTGCGCCCCTGTTTGTACAATCACGGTATCAAAACAAAACTTATTCTTCTTCTGTTTGGACTTACTCGGCGCTTGCAGTCAATCAGCACTCATTGGACGGTAATACTCCTGGAGAAAGACGTGAACACCGATCCAGTGAGTTGCCCCCCTCTCTTTACAATGACCATATAAGAACAAACCATACACTTGTTCTATCTGCGCTTTTTGTGCGCTTGGAGTAGTTATTTCCTAGAAAAGCCTATGCAACCAACTAATCCAAACCAATTTACAGAAAAAGCCTGGGAAGCGATCGCGCACACGCCAGATATTGCGAAACAATATCAACAACAGCAGATTGAAAGCGAACACCTGATGAAAGCGCTGTTGGATCAAGAAGGTCTTACCAGCGGTATTTTTACCAAAGCGGGTGCTAATCTGCAAAAACTACGCGATCGCACAGAACAATTTATCCAACGTCACCCTAAAGTCTCTGGTAGCAGCAGTTCAGTATACTTGGGACGGAGTTTAGATACTCTTCTTGATCGGGCTGAAGGGTATCGCAAAGAGTTTCAAGACGAGTATATCTCCATTGAACATTTATTGCTAGCTTATGCCAAAGATGACCGCTTTGGCAAAGGGTTATTCCAAGAATTTGGGTTAGACGAAGGAAAGCTAAAGAATATCATTAAACAAGTTCGAGGAAATCAGAAAGTGACCGACCAAAATCCAGAAGGCAAATACGAAGCACTGGAGAAATATGGGCGTGACCTCACCGAAGCTGCTCGTCAAGGTAAACTTGACCCAGTGATTGGACGTGATGATGAAATTCGGCGGACTATCCAAATTCTCTCTCGCCGTACCAAGAATAACCCTGTACTCATTGGTGAACCGGGCGTTGGGAAAACTGCGATCGCCGAAGGACTCGCACAGCGGATAGTCGCCGGTGATGTACCTCAGTCCCTGAAAGACCGTAAACTCATAGCATTAGATATGGGTGCTTTGATTGCAGGGGCAAAATTCCGGGGTGAATTTGAAGAACGCCTCAAAGCAGTCTTAAAAGAAGTTACCGAGTCCGGCGGGAATATAGTTTTATTTATTGATGAAATTCATACCGTTGTCGGCGCTGGTGCGACTCAAGGCGCAATGGACGCTGGTAACTTGTTAAAACCGATGTTGGCGCGGGGTGAACTGCGCTGTATCGGGGCGACAACTTTAGACGAATACCGTAAATATATTGAAAAAGACGCTGCTTTGGAAAGACGCTTCCAGCAGGTTTATGTGGATCAACCCTCTGTGGAAGATACCATTTCCATTTTGCGCGGTTTGAAAGAACGGTATGAAGTTCACCACGGGGTGAAAATTTCCGATAGTTCTTTAGTTGCAGCAGCGACATTGTCAAGTCGCTATATAAGCGATCGCTTCTTACCAGACAAAGCAATTGACTTGGTAGACGAAGCTGCGGCACGCTTGAAAATGGAGATTACCTCCAAACCAGAAGAACTCGACGAAATCGACCGCAAGATTCTGCAATTAGAAATGGAGAGGCTGTCGCTGCAAAAAGAAAGTAATGCAGCTTCTCGTGAACGGCTAGAAAGACTAGAAAAAGAACTTGCGGATCTCAAAGAAGAACAAAGAACACTCAATAGCCAATGGCAGTCTGAAAAAGACATTATCACCAAAATTCAGTCTGTCAAAGAAGAAATTGACCGTGTGAACTTGGAAATTCAGCAAGCAGAACGCGACTACGACCTCAACCGCGCTGCTGAGTTAAAATACGGCAAGTTAACCAGTTTGCATCGGGATTTGGAAGCAGTCGAAACTGAACTTGCTCAAGCACAACGCAGTGGAAAATCTTTATTGCGCGAAGAAGTTACTGAAGCTGACATTGCGGAAGTGATTTCTAAGTGGACGGGGATTCCGATCAGCAAGTTGGTAGAATCTGAGAAAGAAAAGCTGCTGCACTTAGAAGATGAACTGCACCGTCGCGTCATTGGACAACATGAAGCGGTGACAGCGGTAGCAGATGCTATTCAGCGTTCTCGTGCTGGACTTGCTGATCCCAATCGTCCTATAGCCAGCTTTATTTTCCTTGGTCCTACGGGTGTAGGGAAAACCGAATTGGCGAAAGCGCTGGCGGCGTATATGTTCGACACCGAAGAAGCGCTGGTACGGATAGATATGTCCGAGTACATGGAGAAACACGCCGTTTCTCGCCTCATCGGTGCGCCTCCCGGATACGTGGGTTACGATGAAGGCGGACAACTTACGGAATCAATTCGTCGTCGTCCTTACGCGGTGCTTCTGTTCGACGAAATCGAAAAAGCACATCCGGATGTCTTTAACATCTTCCTGCAAATTCTCGATGATGGGCGCGTCACTGATGCCCAAGGTCATACGGTGGACTTTAAGAACACCGTGATCATCATGACCAGCAACATCGGTTCACAGTACATTTTAGATGTGGCGGGTGATGACTCACGCTATGACGAAATGCGCCATCGGGTGATGGAGGCGATGCGGAATAGCTTCCGTCCAGAGTTCCTCAACCGCATTGACGAAACGATTATCTTCCATGCATTGCAGAAACAGGAATTGCGCCAGATTGTGCAGTTGCAAGTAAATAGACTACGGCAAAGATTGAGCGATCGCAAGATGTCGCTCAAACTCTCAGATGCTGCTCTTGACTTTTTGGCAGAGGTAGGGTATGACCCTGTATTTGGAGCGCGTCCGCTGAAGCGAGCAATTCAACGCGAGTTAGAAACTCAAATTGCCAAAGCTATCTTGCGCGGCGAATTCAACGACGGCGACACCATCTTTGTGGATATCGAGAATGAGCGTCTTTCCTTTAAGCGCTTACCTGCGGAGGTGTTTACAGCTTAATTAGGTGAATAAATAACAAACACGCAAAGGTGCAAAGTTGAATAATTGCACCTTTGCGTTTTTTTGTATAGAAATCATCGCAAAGGTGGCGATCGCCGGTATACTGCCGAGGCGTTTCTTCCAGAAACGCCTCCCCTGCTCTGAAAGAGCAGGGTTGGGTGAAACCATGACACGCACAGGACAACATCCACTCGCGTGTACTCCTTAAGGTCCCACAGATATCTGTGGAGGGAGCATGCATAGGCGGTTATTCTCAACTACTCGTACTTGTTGAAAGATTTACCCGCCTTTAAAGCCAAGGAAGTCCTGTTTTGTCGTTTGAAAAATGTAGCGCCAACCGCACGGAGTGCGGTTGGGCAGTAGGGCGCGCTACGCGCTCGCCTCATATTATTAAGAAGCAGCCAGACGTTTTTAACTGATATCATGTCCGATTAAATAACCTTATATTATCTGTCAAAATGGAACTAAACTTTGGAATTCAAAATATTAGTAAGAAGCGGATGATGCAACAACAATTTTATGACTTTATTTCTAAGCTTCTGCCCGAGCACGAGATTGAACTTGCTAAGGTTGATCGCTATCTCAAGACACGGGAGATCAACAAAGGAGATTATTTATTTGCTGAAGGAGAGATTTGCCAATTCATTGGTTTCATCATCAAGGGCTGCTTCCGCATCTTTATTCTTAAGGATGACAAGGAAATCACCTTTGACTTTTTTGTAGAGGATCAGCCGATCGGCGACTACGAAAGTTACTTCCGCAAACAGCCGACACAATTTTATTTTCAAGCGGTTGAAACCTCAAAGCTCCTGATTCTGAATGACACTTGCCTCAATCTGCTGTTTGAGGAATCGCAAAACGGGCAACGACTTCAAAGGTTGGTGGTAGAAATACTCTTTTTCAGATTCCGTGATTCATTGCTGTCCCTTTACATGGACAAACCGGAGGAACGGTACCTTAAATTGGTTCAGACTAAGCCAGAGTTATTGCGGCGAATTCCACAATACTATCTGGCTTCCTACCTGAGACTTGAGCCAGAGTCTCTCAGTCGCTTGAAGCGGCGTATCTTGTCGCGATCGTAAAACAAACCCAGTGCAGCTTAACTCACGTCAATGACAAGCTATTGTGCCGTTCTATAAGGTTGAAGCATAGTCTTCAAACCTGCATGCGAAGGTCAATATGACAACTCAACCTCTCTCACGTCAACAACTAGTTCAAAAGGCGATCGCCCATGTTGGCTACTACGATCTGCATCCCGATATCAGCCTCAACTTTCAATTTAATCGTTGGGTTCAATGGCTTGGAGAAGCATCTGTTTTAGAAGATATGCAAACTGTTGCACCCAAGATCAAAACCTATGCAGACTTGCGACGTGAATTTTTGGCTCTCAGTGAGCAAGCCCTTGATCAGGATCGCCCCTTACCGGCTGCCTACTACCTACGCACGGCGGAATTCTTTGTTTGGGCAGATGATCCCCAGAAGCGTCCCATGCGCCATCGCTTTATTCAAATGATGCGGCAGTGCTATGGCATCACTGGGAATGAGCAGTACCAAATTCCTTACCAAACAGGTTTTCTCCCAGCTTATCGCTTCACTATGCAACAATCCAAAGCCACCCTTGTTCTCTTTGGAGGGTATGACAGCTACATTGAAGAGTTTTTTCCAATCGCTTTTTTCTTTGTTGAAGCCGGATACGAGGTTGTCATCTTTGAAGGTCCAGGGCAAGGGGGTGCTTTAGAAGATGCAGGTCTAGCAATGGTTCCAAACTGGGAAGATCCAGTCAAAATAGTGTTAGATTATTTTGGACTCAACGACGTTATTCTCATGGGCATTTCCCTTGGTGGTGGACTGGTGATTCGAGCCGCAGCTTTTGAGCCGAGAGTCCGCTATGTCATTGCAGATGACATTTTTTGTGATTCCCTTGAAGTCCTTTTAAGATCGCTTTGTGCAACATTAAAAACCCAAGTTGAACAGTATTTAACTGAGCAGGCTGCCGATCCGCTTAATACGTTGTTGAACAAACTCATGCCTCAAAGTCCCATTCTCGATTGGGGAATCCGACAGGGAATGCACGTAATGGGTACAACGACTCCCTACGAGTTTCTTCAAGCTACCCAAGCCTACAATACAATTGAGATATCGAATCGCATTAGAGCAGATGTGTTATTGCTAGCAGGCAGTGAGGATCATTATGTCCCACTCCATCAGTTGTATCGACAAGCAGAAGCCTTAACGAATGTGCGCTCGCTCACTACAAGAGTTTTCACACGTGCTGAACAGGCACAAAACCATGTTCATGTTGGCAATTTAGGCTTATCTCTTCGCTTTATTGCCAATTGGCTTGAGCGAATGATTCACGAACAAAGCTTACTTCCTTAGTAGCAAGAACACGAGAGAAGACACTGTTGGCGAATTCAACGATGGTGACACCATCTTTGTGGATATCGAGAATGAGCGCCTTTCCTTCAAGCGCTTACCTGCGGAGGTGTTTACCAAAGAAAGGCAGAGGGCAGAGGGCAGCTATGCTGAAGGAAAGAAGGTAAGCTTTGATACAAAAATAAGTCCTCTGTTCTCTGCCATAAGGTTTAAAGCCCCCTAACTTATGGATGGAGAAAAATAAAAAAGTGCGAACTTTATTAAATCGAACGTATTCATTCGTGGGGACGCCTTCAGCATAGCTGCCTTCGTACTTCTGCCTTCTTAAAGCTTAATCAATAATCTCACGCAAAGACGAGCCAGCGCTGCAGGAGGAGCGCTAGCCATGTAGCCAGGTTTCCCGCGCCCCGGTGACTCTAAGTTGCATGACTATTGTTCTCTTCCTAAAGAGAATGCCAAATTGTTTCTCATGAAAGATGAAGAGGAAATATTGCATAAGCTTAAATAAAAAGTGTTAGTAAAAGACATGGTAAGGAATTAGAACAATGAATCTTATTGCTTGGGTAGTTTTAGGTCTTCTGGCTGGTGCTATTGCCAAGGCAATCTATCCTGGTTATCAAGGTGGTGGAATTCTAGCTACTATAATCTTAGGAATTGTTGGTGCTTTCATTGGTGGAACATTAGTCAACATACTGCAAACTGGAAGTTTGGCATTGACTTCTGCATCTCTGACTCTTCCTGGTTTGTTCGTTGCAGTATTGGGTGCAATTATCGCTATTTTCTTGTACTACAAATTTGCCCGCAGAGCATACTAATGTTCTCTGAGTCACTTAGAAATATTTTGAGCAACACCCATAGTGATAATAGCCTCTGCATCAGCAGAGGATTTTTATTGCTAAATTTTCATTCTAAGGAACTGTCTCACCTGAATAACCAATCCCTTTTTCTTGAACCAGTAAAACTGACTTCACGGGTCGCTTGATGAAATTTCCATCCAAATCAACCTTTCCATAAAAACTCTTGCCGTTGTAATAGAGGGAAGAAGAACTTCCACCATCGAGATTCATCGCTTTTTGGACGCCCAAGCTTTTCAGAAAATCTGCAAGTGCTGGCAATGACATCCCAGAATTAGTAGGAGTCTTTGGCTTTTGCGCTACCATTACCAAAACAATGCTGCCATCACGAGTGATACCCATAGCACTCCTGGCGTTGCGTTGGGTGCTACCTAAGGCGTCTCGGGAATTAGCAGAATCCACAAAGCCTTCTTGCTTTAAGGTTAATTCTGGCAGTAGCTGGGGACCGCCACCCAATGCATCGATTAACTGGCAACCTGTTGGTGGTGGCGCATTACGCAAAACAATGTCATAGCGGACAGCTTGCCCACACAAGTAGCGCCGGAATTCGCTACGGTTAAGTATTTTAGCAAGGTAAGGTTTTAGGTTGGGATTGTTTATGAGGCGCTCGTTTTGCCTAGGATCAGCTACAAACTTTTGTTGCAGGACAACAACTGACGTAGTTTTTTGGTTATTTGGGTCAAAAAAGCCACCGTTTATGATGGCGATCGCCTTTGGCACTTCCCCGTTCGGACTTCGGCGTGAGCGCTCAGTCGAATGCTGAGCGCTCACGGCCAAGCCTTGGGCAATCGCTCGATGTTTCTGAGCAAACTCTTCTACAGTGTTTAGATGTGGCGACAATGCAGGTGTAACCAAAAACCGACTCTGAGATGGAATCAACAGAATGTGCACTTCGCTTTGTGCTAAACTTCGCTGTTCATAACGGATAGTTTTTTCTGATAATGATGTTTCTTTTGGTACAACCGCACTTCCTAGTACAGAGTGTTGTGGGGAACGCCAGATAAATAGCACCAGCATCCCCAAACTCATGAGCGCTCCTAAAAACAGCCAGATTTTTCTCATCGTTCAACCGCTGAACAATCCTATGAAGATATAGTGTCTCTAGTTGTAGCAGTCCATAGGCGATCATCGCTCTTGCCCTTATCCTCCTTAAGCTGTAAACATTCTTAAGACACAAGAAGATTATGGGGAGAGAATTTATGGAACATAGCACACTAGGAAACCTCAAACAAGAGTTGATTTCTATTTCAGCGGCTACCGACATTGGCTTTAACTGCACAAGAGCGATTAAGCAGCAAATCGAGACATTAGCGCAAAACATTGAAGCTCTTAATCAAAACACTGAACCTACAAGCCATATGGAGTTGGTGCAAGGACGCTGGCGGCTTCTGTACAGCACGTTTGGACTAGAACGGGAAACAAATCTTTCTAGTCTTTCTTTTGGAAAGCTGCCGAATGTGGCGGTTAGCGTTACTGGTATCTTCCAAGAGATTTATACTGCTGGTCAGCAGTACAAAAACCTTATTGAATTTACGGTTCCCTCTGGTGTCAAAGGTATTACTGTAGTTACAGGGCGCTACACAGTAGCGGACTCCAGGCGTCTGGTCATTGATTTCTTGGAAACTTCCGTTATCAGAGCCACCGAGGATTTGAGTGACTCCGCTTTTCGAGAAGCTTTAGGAGTAGAGCAAAACTCCGCTCTCGAATCCACACTTTCTGGAAATGGCTGGTCGGATATTACCTTTTTGGATGAAAATTTGCGCCTTATGCGTGGCAATCAGCAGAATTTGTATGTGCTGGTACGAGCCGACTCTCGGCTAACAGAATAGTCAACCCACTTGCCACACACGTTTGCGTTTTTTGATTTAAGAACCTTGACATTTTTCACCTTTAGGGGTGGCATCTGGGTAAAAGGTAATTATCGCTTTTTCTTTCCTCACAAAAACTGCGGGGAAACTTTTTCCTGTTTCTTGGTCTTGTACATTAAAAATACAAGCTCCGTCTGTATCACCTTGAAGTTTAAAGATTTTGGTTGCGTCTAAAAGTATTTCTTGGGCTGTGCTTTGGTAGCCATAGCCTTTGATAACATCCCTAACAGTTTGATCGCCCTGTTTAATGACAACACCCATCGTATAAATCAGACCTGGAACAACTTCTTCTCGTTGGGAATTATTTGGCAGTCGTCCTGCGATTTCCTTATTTTGTAATTCTAAATATCTGCCATAAAAATGCAACCCGCCGATATCATTGGCGTTATATATTTCTCCACAAAAAATGTGTTCAAATCCTTTATTTTTGAACCAAATATCAGTTAAGTCTTGCAAAAAATCTTCTTTATTTTTACGACCGGGACGCAGTTCACCGTCAGTCACTTTCTGAAGTTTTTCTAACACATCTGGGTAATAGGATAAAAGTTGTCTAAATTTATTGGAACTGACTTTGGTACCTATAGAACCACAGGTATTTAGTACAGCTTTATCAAAAGGGTTGAGTTTAGGTGCTGGCGGTGAGATGTCTAGCTTTTCCCCTGGTGGAAAACCAACAGGAACTGGGTTATTTTCATTATCAAAAAAAGGTATAAGTTTGGTATCTTGCTGTTGAGCGTAAACTGGATTATGCAACCAAACTGGGGAGGCAAATAGAAGGAGAGCAAATCCGGCTTTTACCCACTTGACTATATGTGTCACCATATTTGATTACATAAATTGATACTTTTGGAAGCTCCGCTTTTACTATATCAACTGGCAGAGCGACTTTAACAGTGAACAGTGAACAGTAAACAGTTATCAGTTAAATACGAGTGGTCGCGCCTCCCCCACCAAGAGCGTGGAAGGCGTTGGTGGCGGGTCGCGCATCCCCCACCATACGCCGTCAGGACTCAGGACTGATAACTGATAACTGATAACTGTTTTAACGGCATTCCCAGGCAGAACCTGGGAACGAGTGTAGGTGGGTATATGCCCTACCTACTGGTCAATCCAAAATCGGATTAATCCTTCTTCAACCAACTGAACATAGCACGTAAATCTTTGCCGACTTCCTCAATAGGATGTTCGGCTTCTTGACGACGCATGGCGGTAAATCCAGGTTTACCAGCTTGGTTTTCTAAAACAAATTCCCGTGCAAATTGACCAGCTTGAATTTCTTGCAGAATTTTACGCATTTCTGCTTTGGTTTGGTCATTAACAATCCGAGGTCCACGGGTATAGTCGCCATATTCAGCGGTATTGGAAATGCTGTCGCGCATTTTGGCTAAGCCACCTTCCACAACCAAGTCAACAATCAATTTGACTTCATGGAGACATTCAAAATAAGCTAACTCTGGCTGATAACCTGCTTCTACCAAAGTTTCAAAACCGGCTTTGATTAAGGCACTTAAACCACCGCACAATACTGCTTGTTCACCAAACAAATCGGTTTCGGTTTCTTCGCGGAAAGTTGTTTCGAGAATACCGGCGCGGGTTCCACCGATACCTCTAGCGTATGCCATCGCGCGATCGCGTGCTTGACCGCTAGCATCCTGGTACACTGCAAACAGAGCCGGTACACCTTGCCCCTGTTCATAAGTCCGGCGTACCAAATGTCCTGGTCCCTTGGGTGCAACCATCACCACATCCACGTTAGCAGGTGGCACGACTTGACCAAAGTGGATATTGAAGCCGTGAGCAAATGCTAAAACATTTCCTTCTTCCAGATTGGGTTCAATCTCGTTTTTGTAAACGGTTTTTTGCACCTCATCTGGCAACAAAATCATAATGAAGTCAGCAGCCTTGGCAGCATCTGCAACATTTTTCACAGTCAGCCCAGAAGCTTCAGCCTTCTGGGCTGACTTACTGCCCGGATATAGCCCAACAATCACATTCAAACCACTATCTTTAAGATTAAGGGCGTGGGCGTGACCTTGGGAACCATAACCGATGATGGCGATGGTTTTCTGTGCCAAAAGGTCTAAATTAGCATCTTCGTCGTAGTACATCCGGGCCATAATATCTTCTCCAGTCAGCAAGCATCGTGATTCATTGCAAGGGTATGATTTTACCGCAAAACTTGACCCCACCCGCCAATTGTTAAAACAGTACCAGCCGCAGTACCAGCCGCAGTGCGTATGGTGGGGGATTTAAACCCGCCACCAACGCTCTCTGGTCCAATTGGTGGGGGACTTAAACATGCAAAGGATGAAACTGATAACTGATAACTGATAACTGGTAACTGTTAAAACTCTATTGCCATAAGTTACCCAGCATCCATCCCAGTGCCAATCCAAACGCTGCGGTTCCAGTCATAACTAGCATAGCAGCATTGAAACTACTTAAATATTTCTTTAACCTTCGCCCGGCTTTGTTGAAAGTCACTATTAAATTGCAATACAAAACTAAACGGATAATCGGTTGCCAACCGATTATCATCCACAGCAAGATTATCAAAATGGCTGTTAAAGCTGGAACTACAATTCCACGCGTGCTTGCTACATCTATCAATAAAAAAGCGAAAAATAAAAAGTTTATACCATACAGAATTATCGTGAATTTTGAAATATCGGGCAAAGGTAAAATACATAAACTAAAAGCTAAAACAGAACGTGAAATAACTAAAATAAGTACCAATATCCAAGTCTTTTTGGAAAGACGACTATAAATAATAGAAGCTAAGGGAAAAACAGCAAAATAAATGACAATAGGCACAGAAGCAGAAGATACTTTGATTAACCAACCGTTAAAGACATTGATGCATAAAAAAGCAATTAACCAACCCCAATCTTTTAATATCCTGCTCAGGAAAAATTTGTGAAAGTTTTCACTAAAATTCATGTTTTCTCTCGCGGCTTTAAAAGGTAAAATAGCTGTTTTTCTTGATTGGAGTCAAATTTCTTATCAGCAATCTCTTCATAAAAGTTGATAAATCAAGTACATATAGTCATCCTATTGGATTTGTGAAATAGACATTTTTCACGAACCACAAAGAACACAGAGAACGCAGAGTAAAGACTAACACAAAATTTTACAAATCATTCAGGAATACTATAGTCTTTTTGTTTATTATTTATGCAGGAAAAGCTTGTCAAGCAGATTATATTAGATTTGCGAAAAAACCAAGCATAAAAAAATCTGTTATTTCAAACAGATTTAATCAGTGATTTTTATATTTTTGTGATTATCCCATTCTGCCTTTAATCAGTTGAGTCAAGAACACCGAAACCCAACCATTTAAACATTTGTTGTTGGGTGGTCACTATAGCATGACTGATAGAATTCGTGAAGATAGACGTTTTGTCGGCTATTGTCCATATTCCAAGACGGATTAACGAAAATTTCACAAATTAAATGAGATTGCTTTATAGTTCAACCCAACATACGCTGACTGCGGAAGGCAAGGTAATGTTTTTAGGTTTGGCGATCTATTCTTTGTACTTCGTCATCAGATAATTTCACATCGACAGCACGCACTGTATCTTCGATGCTGTTCGTTTTGCTTGCACCAGGAATAGGCAAGATACAAGGGGACTTGGAACGCAACCACGCTAGGACAATACCGTACACAGATACGCCTTTTTCCTTTGCTAGTTTGGCGATCGCCTCAATATCTTCCAAGCCCTGATGGCGACGACTACCTCCAAAGGGACTCCAAGGTAGAAACGTCAAACTCTCATTTTCACAATACTCTAGCACACCATCAAACTCCGGTTGGCGATACCAAGGGTTGTACTGATTTTGCACTGAGACAATATCAACCACATCCCGCGCCCGCTTGATTTGTTCCACGGAAAAGTTGGAAACTCCCACGAACCGAATCAAACCCGCCTCCACCGCTTCTTTGGCTGGTGCGAGGGATTCTTCTATGGTGTAATCTGGGTCAGGAGCGTGATATTGCCAGACATCAATCGGTTTATTGCCACCCAAAGCCTCAAAGCTGATGCGGATAGTTTCACGTAAATGCTGCGGGTTCCCGTTGCGCGTCCAATTCCCATTAGGACGCATCAAGCCGCCTTTCGTTGCTACAACAACATGACTCACATCGCCATTATAAGTTTGTAAAGCTTTGTGAATCAGTCGCTCGTTGTGGTGCTTGTCTGATTCATCTTTGCAGTAGGAGTCAGCGGTGTCAATAAACGTGATACCCAAATCCAAGGCACGATAGATGACATCAATTGACTGCGGTTCTGGGGGACGAGTGCTTATGGACATCGGCATAGCCCCTAAACCAATCGCACTTACGGAGACACCTGTTTTTCCTAGCTGTTTTGTTTCCATTTTTCTAAAGTTTCAGCGTCATTACTTGGATGATAACTTCGCGCTAAGACGCTAAGAAAAACTTTGCATTTTTACGTCTGACGCAACAGGTAAAAGAAAATGACTGTTACACAAATTGCAACAATGCCAGAAATAGGTTTTTGGTTCAGCCATACTTGCAATACGTTCATCTATCTATGGGTAGGTTATGAGTGGCTTGAGTCATGTAATACGTAAATCAACTGTCATCTATGGTTTGACTCGTTGGCGGCGGAATCCACAATCTGTAGCATCAACACCAGAATCGAGTAACTCTGATAGATTTAGTTAGGGGTGTAAGGGTGTAGGAGAATTTATCATGAATCCGAATGTTGAATTGTTCTACATTCCACTCTCTGAAGGGGATTTGTAAATTAAAAATTGAAAATCAAAATGAATGAATATTGCATTTTTTATCAAAAATTAAACAGCCCCTGCTCGCCTTATTCCCTTGTGTTCTCCTGTGTTTGCTCATCATTTGTACTAATTAAGACTAAATGATGAGCCTCTAAAATGCCAAGATATGTAGCAGAAGCATATTTAAACTCTTATGCCAGAACTACGCCACTCGATTGCTCAGCACTACCACGAACGCACTAAGTACGACCCAGAGACTATCGCCTCTAAGAATAAGGGGTTAGACTGGTCTAAGCAGCCGGTGCCGTTCAAAGAGTACAAAATAGGCTCTGCTTATGACCTCAAACCCTATATCCAAGAAAAACCGGAAGCCTTTGTTGATAATACAGATGCTCAGTGGTGGCAGAGGTTGTCACGGCTACTGTTTTGTAGCTATGGACTAACGGCAAAAATGCCTTCAATGGGAAGTGCGGTATATTTAAGATCTGCACCGAGTGCGGGTGGCTTGTACCCTGCGGAGATGTATATCGTTTCCCGTGGCACACCATTGTTGCCACCAGGACTGTATAATTACCAGTGTCGAACTCACTCTCTCATGCACTATTGGGAAAGTGATGTTTGGCAGAAGCTGCAAGAAGCTTGTTTTTGGCATCCTACTTTGCAAAATAGCCAGTTGGCAATTGTTATTACTTCGGTTTTCTATCGTTCAGCGTGGCGATATGAAGATAGGGCTTACCGACGAATTTTTTTGGATACAGGACACCTGTTGGGTAATATTGAGTTAGCTGGCGCTGTGACTAACTATCGCCCTCATCTGATAGGTGGCTTTGTGGATGAGGCGGTGAACGAACTCCTATACATCGATTCCCGACAGGAAGGTGCGATCGCAGTTCTTCCCCTAGCAGACTTGCTGGATATGAAGCAATTACCCACAGGGCGAACCGCCTTACCGTCTGCTACGGAAACTAACTATCCTCAAATTCCCGATGGTGAACTCCTCACGTATTTTCATTTGCGCACACAGATTCAAGCAGGGACAACGGGTAAGCTGAATTTGCCCCCAGTCAAACAAGAAAAATCCTTGGAAGATAAATATAACTTTCCTTTCTGTGAAAAAATTCCTACCGCCACCAAGCCGATTGATTGGGGAAATAAACTCGAAGGGCTAGAAGTTACCATTCTCAAGCGGCGTTCTACCCGCGCTTACAGTGGTGAGGATTTAACCTTCGAGGAACTGACAGGTTTACTCGATTTTACTTACCAACCTCAAAATTATATTGACCAAGGTTTTGATCATGCAACCGATTATTTTGACCTGAGTTTAATACAAACATTTATTGCTGTGTCTGGGGTAACAGGTCTTGAGGCAGGGTGTTACTATTACGCACCTAAAGTGCAAGAATTGCGACAAATTCGTTTTAAAAATTTCAGAAAAGAGTTACACTTTCTCTGTTTGGGACAAGAGTTAGGAAGGGATGCAGCAGCAGTCGTTTTTCATACAGCCGATTTAAAATCATCTGTGGCTCAGTATGGCGATCGCGTTTACCGTTATCTGCACATGGATGCCGGTCATTTGGGACAAAGGCTCAATTTAGCAGCGATTCGCCTTGGTTTAGGCGTCAGTGGTATCGGCGGATTCTTCGATGATCAAGTCAATGAAGTTTTAGGTATTCCTGGAGACGAGGCGGTGTTGTATATTACCACACTGGGAAGACAGAGGTAAAATTTACGAAGCGCCAAAGCGCTAAAAAGAGTCTTTGTGTCATTGGAGTTCCAAAAAACTCACAAGCGATCGCACTGATTGATCAACTCTCAAAAGTGCGATCGCGCCCCGGTGGGCACTTCGTGCCATCGCGATTCGGGGCAGTGCGCTTTGCCCAATCGCCTTGTTCCCAGTTAGAGACTGGGAATACTATTAACACGCTCTGCCTGCCTTATACTTACGGCAGAGCCGCTTGAACCGTATTTCCAGGTTCCACCTGGAAACGAGATTAAAGACAGGGTTTTGGCTTAAGTTGACACCAATGTTCTATGCCGTACCCATACCATGTGCGTGTATTCTATGCAAATAAGAATCGCTATAATTTTTACTGATTAAATGTCGCCAGTAACCAACGACTAATAGCGCCATCATCTTCAGTTTGAGAACGCCTGAGGGCTTCTTCAACTAGGACAATTTCCAACCTTGGTAAGACTTGAGATTCCCGAATAGAAGTACTTTCTGTTTCAGACAAAGAAGAAGCAATAACCTTGCTAGTATTGACATCAACAACCCAATACTCTTGCACTCCCAAGCGTTGATACAGTTTTTGTTTGCGCTCCGTATCGTCCTCCAAAGAGGAAGCTGCAATCTCAACAACCAATGTAGGTGGAGCTAACTCATTAAGATTGACGGGAGAATTATTTCGCGGAGGAAATGTCAAATTTGTCCCTATGTAGAAAGCAATATCAGGCTGAGTTCCGCGAACTTTAGCTTTTCTAAAACTAGTATTTGTTAGCTCCAAAATTGGAATACTTTTGATAGCTGCATATAATACAATCACGGTTGAAACAATAGAATTATCACGACCGTGTGCAAAACCTAGTGCAGCCATTTCAATCCTCATGTAACCTTGGTCGTAATAAAATCTACCACTTTCCAAGGTTGGATCATCCGCAAAGGTCAGAAACTCTTCCCACGTCGCCTCAACCCAGGTATCAGTGGGAATAGTATCTATGGTAGGGAGGGGATTAACCATACCTGTGAACTTCCTGCTGTGTCTTCTCTGCTATTTAGCCTAGCTTACTCCCAGCAGCGCTTCACCTCGTCGGTAAAGTTCACGAGCAAAATCAGTCCACATTCCCTGTCCCCAATACCGGAAACAACTGGTTTGCAATAATAAGTTGTACAGCAAGGCTTCCTGATAATCAGAACTCTGTGTCACTGAAGGGTCTTGCTGCACGAGTGTATCATATTTTTCATGAAACAAAGCGCTCAGTTTCTTCATCGGATCTAAAACATTTTCATAGCCTTTAACCCAACTTAAAGAATTTGTCCAAGAAGCACCATCCATATGAAATTGATGGTCTGTTTCTTTTAATTCTGCTATTGCTTTTTCTACTGCTTCTGGTGTTGCCTTTTCTGTGTCTACTCGCTGCCAAATTTTGTGTTGTTGTACAGCTTGACAAGTCGGATAATCGTCAGGATTAGCACCAGCAGCCTCAATTAATTCTAAATATTCGGTACCATTCAGTGCAACCACTCCCGAATGATTACCTCCTGAGTCGCGAATTTCATGATATACCCTAATCAAATCGCGGGGATATTCATTCATCATCACCCCGCCATTTTCCCCATCGGCGATTTGGGTGACTAAAGAAGGAATGTTCACATTTCCAATTTGCTGTTTCCCTCTTCCTTTTGCCTCAAAATAAGGCTGCATTTGAGCGACTAATTTTGTATCAGAACCTTGGGTTTTAATTAATGCTGTGATGCTGATGGTTTCACCCTTGGAATTCCGAGCAACCAACCGATTGGGAATATATTTCTCGTCATGGTGTAGCCCAGAACCATCCAGACGTTCTACTGAATGTTCTTGCACCATCAGCCAACGATACCCGCATTCTTTCAAAGCTTTGATATATTCAAACAGCGTATCTGGATGATTGGGCAAGTGCATTTCTGGCGGAGAAAAGCCTTTGACTCGCTTGAGAGCATCATAGCCAAAAATTGCTGCAAAATAATGTTGCCACGCTTGAATATGCAGTTTAATGTCGGGAATTGGTGTGGAAGGAATAACCGCATGACTCCACATGGTTCCTAACCATTCAACATGCGGTTGATACTGGGGATCACAGGTAATGCGTTTAAGGTTGTTGAGGATATCTTCTCGTCCCATTTGTCGTAATCCCCACAACAAATTACCCGAATAATCGAGCATAATTCGAGGATTGCAACCTTCACTCACAAGTTGGGGGATAAAATCTCCCATACGGCTGTAGCACCAGGCAAATGGTTCTGCGTTGTGGTTATCTCCTTGGTTGGGATGTTCAAACATATACTGGAGATTGCTGATCAGTTCCCCATGAGTACCAGCAGGAATTGTGGGTTGATGCATATGCAGGGCGCAAGCAAACCCAGCTGTGATATTTTCTAAGGATTGATTTGTGTTATTTAAAAACACAGGATTATCCTGTTGAACCACCGAACGAATTTCTGCTTCCCAACCGCAAATATTTGGCAATCCTGTGCGGAATTCTTCTAAAACAGGTAAGTTCGCAAATGGTGTTGTTGCAGTCATAATAATTATCTCAATTTTTAGATTTTATTGAAAGAAGAAACCAGCAAGCAGAAGCGGTAACAGCAGAAGGACAGACGCAATCAAGACGAGAGTTCCCGGATCAATCTTAATTTGTGGATCGCGCATTTTACACTCTCTTGGATCATAAATATTACAAACGAGTCACGAAAAAAAATAGTATTTTTACTTAGTTACAGTTTGACTTAGATCAGAAAGCTAACACAATGTTTAGCAACTCAAACTTTTATTTGACTCATCAGGTTAATAGTATACCTAGTGTAAGGTTTAATCAATAGCTTTTTAATTTATGACAAGAAAAATAATTTGAGTAAGTCGGTACAAATTTTGTACACATTTACCTAATCTGCTTTAGAAGTAGGGTTATATTTGATGATTGTAGAACCTTTAGTAAAGAACAATTATAATTAATTTCATTCGAGCCAAATCATTAACTTTTACAGTTATCAGGAGAAGAATCGTGACTCAAGATTACTCAGCTAAATGGTGGGCAGTATTTATATGTATTGCTTTTATCGAAGCAGTGCTGCTCATTTTGTTAATTTCTAGACAACCGACTCCACTACTATTTGTAGCAATCATTGCGATCGCATTTTTGTTATTTCTCATTCCTCAGCTTGATGAGGTTATTGCATTGACTTTTGACAGAGGAAAGCTAGAAAGTAAGATAAATTCCATCGGGAAGAAAGTTTCTACAACTAAGGCAAGAAGTGACAAGCTAGTTTTGTTATCTATGTCAAAATCGATGTATGATACTCTCAAGAAACTTGCAGCAGGAAGCTTTAGTCCTTATCAAATAAGTGATGTTCTAGAAAGAGAACTTTATCACCTTAAGGATATAGGGTATATAGAGGTAGGTAGAATTCGTGACATTCCGTATGAAGGGAATAATCTTTCAGAATATTTGAAAGTAACAGATTCTGGTAAGCAATTTATCGAACTTCGTAAGAGTGTAGAGGAAGAAAGTAAAGGTTAATGTTAACTTGATTTCCTTAAGCCAGGGAAATCTACACTTAATTTTCTTTTAGTGTGACGTGACAACTTATATGTGGTTTGAGTCATGTAACCCACACCTCAAAGAGCGAAAAATTGCTCAACTACAGCACGAAATCCTGGCAATACAGGACTCATTCATTAGACTTCTTGCACAAATAGCACTAAATATATAGCGGTTTTGGTGTTGTATGAAATATAGCTCTTGTGGGGTGGGCATCTTGCCCGCCCTAATCTAGAGGACAGGTGAGGACACCTGTCCCACAAGAAAATTAGAATTGCAATGTATTTATCTTCCGCATACAGTGTGACAGCTCGCTTTAAAATACGGCGATCGCCTACGCCGGGTACTCGATGCGATCGCCTCAGGCAGATCTTCCGGAGCATCGCGCCTCACAATCCAAAATGCGTTACCCTAGGATATGTAGTGCTGCAAATTACAAGTGTATAAAAGTAAAATTACCTACGTTTTATTTACACTGACCTTACTCATTATCCTTAGCTGGACAACCATCGCAAAGCTACCAAACAGGTTGACTTGCCAGCAATCAAATGTTGTTCGAGCAACAGGTGAGAGACACTATACACATCCCGAGAAAATTGTGATTGAGCCTTGGCGGGGTGAACATCACGTTTACGCGATTTTCATGATTCCCGGTGGGTATCTCAATGATAAGTTATTTACAGTCACAATAAAAGGCGTTGGCAGTTTCTGCGGAGAACTTGATTTTGGTGGTACTACCGTTGCCTATGGCGTTACTGCCAAACCAGGACATTACTTGATGAAAGCATTATTCTTGACTCGAGCTACTGTTTGGCTCATTGCTCAAGGAAAGGAAGATGAGTTAAAGCAGCCAGCTAACTGGAGACTGGGTTATGGAAAGATAGAAAAATAAGGATGAAAGGTAAAAATCAACTGTACTTCATTCCTTTACACTTTCTGACTTTTGTGAAATCCGTTCTGCTGCTTCACAGCTTCTGGATTTTTTATGTCTTACTTTTCAATGAAAACTGCTAACTAAAAGTGATTTTACATAATGACTTATGATTCGTAGTTTTCGCCGATACCATCGCCAGATTGCCATTGCTTTATGCCTACCATTATTTCTCACTGTGCTTACTGGTATGGGGTATACTATTACGAACGAATGGTTCCATCAGCATGACTTCGGTGAATTTCTCCTCAAAATCCACACCTTGGAAATCTTGCATTTAGAAGAAATTTATCCGCTTTTAAATGGTTTCGGATTAGTCGGTTTATTAATTACTGGTTTAAGTATGACAGGTTTATTTGACAAACAAGTTGATAGAAATACACCGGGTTGAAGCTAAAAGCTAAAAGGGATTATTTCATATTCAATGGCTAGGCATTTGGAAATTGCTCATGTTATAAAATGTAACAGATGAGTGGTTGATAAAACAATCAAATAACTCATCCGCTACAACATGGGTTGTCAATCTTTGCCTAAGGCAAGTCATAACAATTCATAAGCTACGGCATCATCCATTCAAAATTAATACCCCATACCTATTTCAGGGAATTCAAGATTTTCCTCATTAATTTTGAACCCGTGAATGAGCGAGTTATAAACCCATGACTGCACGATAATGAGCTTCAATTTGAGCAACAGTCTCAGACTTGCGCTTTGTATGCCATTGACTGTGATTGAATAGTTGTTGCCCCAAATCATCGACGTTAATAGTAGTTACTTTACCATCAGCGACTATTTGCTTGCCATTCACCCACACACTGTGTACAACATTGGTGGGACGACCAAGAATTAATAAACCAATCGGGTCTGTACGGGGTAAGAGTGATAAGCTGGTGAGGTCATACATCACCAAATCGGCTTTTTTACCAACGGTGAGAGAACCGAGTTTGTCAGCGATGTTTAACCCCTTTGCGCCACCCAAAGATGCCATCTCCACCGATTGACGAGGTGTAATCCAGTGCTGATAATCTAAATCTGTGACGTTGTGCAGTAGGGAACCGATTTTGATGGCTTCTAGTAAGTCTTGCGAATCATTGCTTGATGCGCCATCACAACCAAAACTCACGTTGACTCCGGCTTGGCGATATTTCAAAATGGGAGCGATGCCACTACCCAAACGCAAGTTACTTAAGGGATTGTGGACAACTGTGGATTTGGTTTCGGCTAGGATGCCAATGTCGGTGTCAGTCAAATGGACGCAATGAGCAAGGGATGTGCGATCGCTCAAATAACCAATACGCTTCAAATGTTCAACCGCACTACAGCCGTATTTTTCTTGCGCTAATTTTTCTTGCGCTTTGGTTTCCAGTAAGTGCGAGTGACGGCAAAGATTGTACTGATTGCTTAATTCACTACACCCCTCAAACAAGGCATCAGAACACAACTGTATTCCTGTGGGGGCAACTAAAATACTTACACCCTCATCCGGGCGGTGAAACTGTCTGACTGCTTCTTCTATTAAATCCAGTGTAGCCTGTGTTGAGCGAAAATAAGGCTCGTGATTTTGCTCGGTTTCTCCAGATGGTATCCCAGCGGTGAGAGATTCATCTTGAATCAGGGGGGAGACAAAGGCGCGAATGCCAACTTCTCTATAAGCACGAACGGCGGTAGCAATTGTTTCTAACTCTTTGCCTGGAATAAGGATGAGATGATCTACGACACTTGTACCACCAGTGAGTAGGGTTTCTACTGCCGTTCCCAAAGCACTCAGGTAAACTTTTTCTATATTAAGGGGGACAAAGTCGTAGAGTTCAGCTAGCCATAATTCTAATGGAAAAGGTGGGATCGCTCCCCGTTGCCACATTTCCGACGAGTGGGTGTGGGCGTTGAAAAATCCTGGTAGGAGGAGTTTATTTTCACCGTTAATTGCTGTACCGACAACCTCTAAACCGGGTGCAATAGCGGCGATCGCCCCGTCTACAACTTGCACATCCACGGTTGCATAATCATCAACAGTCGCAATCAAAACATTTTGGATAGTAAAGTTCACGATTTTAACCTTGATTAAGTAATTAAACGTTCGGGAGATTTTCAAGCTACAAAATAAAGAATGGTGTTGGGTATTGGAATCTTATGGATATGCCTCTTCGGAATTTAGGAATTGCACCAAACGCATGGGCGGTAAACCATACGTTTGCAGATATCACTCGTCCTCCTCAAACCCCACAACCCGTTATCTTATCAACAGAAACCAAAACCCTGCGCCTTGACTTGGCAAAAGCTGCCATCCTCGTTATTGATATGCAAAATGACTTCTGCCATCCCGATGGCTGGTTGGCGCATATCGGTGTGGATGTCACCCCAGCAAGAAAACCCATTGAACCTTTACAAAACTTATTACCTGTACTTCGCGAGAAGGGCGTCCCCGTAATCTGGATTAATTGGGGAAATCGTCCCGACTTACTCAATATTAGTGCTAGTGTGCTTCACGTCTACAACCCCACAGGTGAAGGCGTCGGCTTGGGTGATCCACTGCCCAGTAACGGTGCTAAAGTACTTATGGCGGGTAGTTGGGCTGCGGCGGTGGTAGATGAACTCGAACAATTACCCGAAGATATTCGTGTCGATAAGTACCGCATGAGTGGTTTCTGGGATACGCCCCTAGATAGTATCCTGCGGAACTTGGGAAGAACGACACTATTTTTTACAGGTGTCAATGCTGACCAATGTGTGATGTGGACCTTGCAAGATGCTAACTTCTTAGGATATGACTGCTTGTTAGTCAAAGATTGTACCGCCACAACTTCTCCTGATTATTGCTGGCTGGCGACACTCTACAACGTCAAGCAGTGCTTTGGCTTTGTCACCGACTCCCAAGCGATTTCAGTAGCACTTGAACAAAGTGCTGAGTAGTCCTGTTTGTTAGTTACTATTTAACCATGCAACGAACAATTGACACCTCAAAACTCAGGACTCGCAACCTAGAACTTTTATAAGTAAGACATATAAGGAGATAAATAATGCGTACCACTAGTTGTGTAATTCCCGTTGTCAAGTCTCCTAAAGATTACCAAGCATATCGTATCAGTCCCGATGACACAAATCGCTTGGCAATTATCTTCGATACTGCAAGTGCAAATACTTCCTTGACTTGTTGCGTAGAAATTTTTGATGTTGATGGCAAAACACCCCCAAACCGTCATCAATGGGCGGTAGAAATGTTTTTTGTCCTTAAAGGAGAAGGAACCGCAATTTGTGACGGCAAAAGTGTGCCAATTAAAGCCGGAGATAGTTTGTTAGTCCCTCCTACTGGCACTCATTTGATTAAAAATACTGGTTCTAGTCGGTTATATACGCTGACTTTTATGGTTCCTAATGAAGATTTTTCGGAATTAATTCGTAGTGGTATACCAGTGGAGTTGGATGAGGAAGATATGGCGGTGTTGGGGAGAGTGGATAGGTTAATGCCGTATTGAAAAGATTAAAAAACCACAGATGGACACAGATAGACACAGATGTTTTTCTTATCTATCTGTGTTTTTATTTTTTGTATCAGTGGATTTGGTTCAGGAAGATATGATGGTGTTGCGGAGGGTGGATAGGTTAATGCTGTATTGAAAAGATTAAAAAACCACAGATGGACACAGATGGACACAGATGTTTTTCTTATCTATCTGTGTTTTTATTTTTTGTATCAGTGGAGTTGGTTCAGGAAGATATGATGGTGTTGCGGAGGGTGGATAGGTTAATGCTGTATTGAAAAGATTAAAAAACCACAGATGGACACAGATGGACACAGATGTTTTTCTTATCTATCTGTGTTTTTATTTTTTGTATCAGTGGAGTTGGAGCAGGAAGATATGATGGTGTTGCGGAGGGTGGATAGGTTAATGCTGTATTGAAAAGATTAAAAAACCACAGATGGACACAGATGGACACAGATGTTTTTCTTGTCTGTGTGTATCTGGGTTTATCTGTGTTTTTATTTATTGTATAATCCGCTTAACTTCAACTTTAGGATTACCAAAATTCATAAGTAAACAAAGTTTGAGTCGAGCAGCTTTTAAGTAGCTAAGACACTGGGCAAAGTGGATTGACTCTAAAGTCTTGACTGCTTTAAGTTCTACCAGTACACAATCCTCTACTAGCAAATCAGCAAAATATTCTCCAACTATAATGCCATCATATAGTACTTCTATCCTGTACTGTTGTTTTACCCGCAGACCAGCTTTTCGCAACTCATGAGCAAATGCATTTTCATACACCTTTTCCAAAAATCCAGCACCCAAAACATTACTCACTTTATACGCACATCCAAGAATTTTCTGCGTAAGTCTATCAATATCATCTGTGTCCATCTGTGTCCATCTGTGGTTTAATTAATTCCTCCATCATATCCATGCTAAAAATCCATATACACACATCCAAGAATTTTCTGCGTAAATCTATCAATATCATCTGTGTCCATCTGTGTCCATCTGTGGTTTAATTAATTCCTCCATCATATCCATGCTAAAAATCCATATACACACATCCAAGAATTTTCTGCGTAAATCTATCAATATCATCTGTGTCCATCTGTGTCCATCTGTGGTTTAATTAATTCCTCGCTCATAACCATGCTCAAAGTTCATCCCAAAAAAACGGCATCCATGCTGACACGTGATGGTGTGCGATTGGATGCAGACATCTACCGCCCCGATGCTGAAGGCAAATTTCCCGTGTTATTAATGCGACAACCCTATGGTAGGGCGATCGCCTCTACTGTTGTCTACGCCCATCCTACTTGGTACGCTGCCCACGGCTACATCGTAGTTATTCAAGATGTCCGGGGACGCGGTACATCACAAGGAGAATTCAAACTCTTTGCCCACGAAATTGAAGATGGAGAATATACAGTAAAGTGGGCAGCAAATCTACCAGGAAGTAATGGCAATGTGGGGATGTATGGCTTTTCGTACCAGGGAATGACTCAACTATATGCTGCTGCTGCCAAACCAAGCGCCCTAAAAACAATTTGCCCTGCTATGATTGGCTATGATTTGTATACAGATTGGGCTTATGAAGGAGGCGCTTTCTGCTTACAAAGTAATCTTGCTTGGGCAATTCAATTAGCTACAGAAACCGCCCGCATAAAAAAAGATAAAAACGCTTATCAAGCGCTTCTTGCGGCTTCGCGCCATCTGCCTTTACATGATCCAATTCCCACTGATCCAGAAATCTTGAAGAATTTTGCCCCAGACTCGTTTTATCACGAATGGTTGGCACATTCTCAACCCGATGAATATTGGAAAAAACTTTCCCCCAAAACACACCTCAAAAATGTTGATTTGCCCATGTTCCACATTGGGGGATGGTTTGATACGTACCTGCGCGGCACTCTAAATTTATATAAGGATATGGCGGCAAGAAGCGCATACCGACAACAACTATTAGTCGGACCTTGGGCGCATTTGCCTTGGAACCGCAAAGTCGGTGCCGTTGACTTTGGTGTCAACGCGGCGAGTCCTGTAGATAGGATGCAATTATGCTGGTTTGACCAGTTCCTTAAAGGTGTGGATACAGGATTACTGAATGAGTTGCCTATCTGGCTATTCGAGATGGGAAGTAATTTATGGCAACGTTTTCCCACTTTATTTAAATTAAACGGGCGATCTGCTGAAAGCAGCAGCGCTGAGTCCAAAGCACACGCTCCGCGTTCGCGTAGCGTCTCCGAAGGAGATACGCTATCGTATTTTTTGTCAACCACTGGACTTGCTAGTATCAGCGAAGGCGAAGGCATTCTCACCACAACTTGTCCGGAAACTTCTACCCATGACGTATTAGTTCATGACCCTTGGCGACCCGTTCCATCATTAGGTGGTCATGCTGGAATTCCTGCCGGGTGTTTTGACAGAACGCATATCGATTCCCGTTCAGATGTCTTAACTTATACGACTGAACCTCTTGAGACAGACCTGTTTCTGGCGGGTGATGTTGTAGTTGAAGTCTATTGTGTATCCGACAAACCCAGTTATGATTTATGTGCAGTGCTGTCAGATGTTTACCCTGATGGACGAGTCTACAATTTAACCCAAGGTTATCTTCGTTGCTCAGACGGAACTCATCTGGTCAAAAGAACAATTCAATTGCAAGCAACTTGTGCGAAAATTTCCATAGGTCATGCCTTGCGTTTGAGTTTGAGTGCAGCGTGTTTCCCGGCTTATGCGATGAATCCTGGGAATAATTCAGCATTCGGTATAGATGCTGAAATTATCACATTGATGGTAAGTTGCGGGGGTGAGAGTTCATCGCAAATTTTATTGCCTGTCGTACCATCATCTTGATTCATCTGCGCGGAGGGGTGGGTGTTTTTTTGGACTGAAGTCAAAAAATCGCTGAACATCAAATGACACAAGACTTTGGGCAGATAATAACCAATTTCTCATCCGCGCAACCTCTCAAAAGCTTGCCAATTCAAGGTTTTTGCTTGTATGATTTAGGAGAAAGTTTGAGACTTGCGTCTGAAAACGGTATTCTTTTACCCATTCGCGCAACTGAACCTAGAAAAGTAAATATAGTAAGGATTTCCGGTGCCTGCGTTACAATTTCCACGAATCCCTATTAGGGATTGAAACTTAATTGCTTGAGAAGAAGACATGGACAGAGTTGGTTACAATTTCCACGAATCCCTATTAGGGATTGAAACTTATCTGCCCAAACATCTTCCTCCACCTTGGCGATGGTTACAATTTCCACGAATCCCTATTAGGGATTGAAACGCAGCAAAGGTATCGGCACTGAAAAATAAAGTATGTTACAATTTCCACGAATCCCTATTAGGGATTGAAACGAGCTAACCTTTCGGCATCACTACGGCTAATACGTTACAATTTCCACGAATCCCTATTAGGGATTGAAACAAGAACATCACATACTTGGGCAATAACTTCTTCGGGTTACAATTTCCACGAATCCCTATTAGGGATTGAAACTAGAAATAAAGTCTGGAGGCACAGAAAAGAACTGGGTTACAATTTCCACGAATCCCTATTAGGGATTGAAACAGATACTGGTGAATTTTAACGCGCCTTGCTGAACGTCTGTTACAATTTCCACGAATCCCTATTAGGGATTGAAACGTCTTCACTTGTTCTAGCTCAATGGTCTTATCCGGTTACAATTTCCACGAATCCCTATTAGGGATTGAAACATACGCTAAGTTGTTTAGTTTCTCACTTACTCTTCTGTTACAATTTCCACGAATCCCTATTAGGGATTGAAACCAATTAGTTCCTTTGGCAAAGTTAAGGCTTTTCCCGTTACAATTTCCACGAATCCCTATTAGGGATTGAAACTAGAAAGGAGTGTCAATAGTGGTAACTCGGAAAAATTACAATTTCCACGAATCCCTATTAGGGATTGAAACAATACCGTTAACCATCGCGAAGCTCTACTGCAAGCGTTACAATTTCCACGAATCCCTATTAGGGATTGAAACCCAAGGAAATACCTACATTGCACTACCGCTAAGAGTTACAATTTCCACGAATCCCTATTAGGGATTGAAACTGGGAGCCAGCGTTACTCCTTTTGCGATCGCTCGTTACAATTTCCACGAATCCCTATTAGGGATTGAAACTTTTATAAGAATTACTCTCGACGCCTTGAGAATGGTTACAATTTCCACGAATCCCTATTAGGGATTGAAACATCTTTAATGTGGTGGCTGCTATTTTTTACGCTGTTACAATTTCCACGAATCCCTATTAGGGATTGAAACCCGCTTTGTTTGCCCCTAGGGCAGTTTTTGCAATGGAATTACAATTTCCACGAATCCCTATTAGGGATTGAAACATTTTTCTACACAAGATGAAGCAGTTAGTGCAAGATTACAATTTCCACGAATCCCTATTAGGGATTGAAACAGGAAGTACTCTTTTATGTAATAGCATATCAAATCGTTACAATTTCCACGAATCCCTATTAGGGATTGAAACACTATCTATACACTCCCTTAAGCTAAGTTGATTGATTACAATTTCCACGAATCCCTATTAGGGATTGAAACTGATGATAACCTTTTTCCCGATGCTGCGAATCCTGTTACAATTTCCACGAATCCCTATTAGGGATTGAAACTCCTCTATCTGCTTGTTCAGCGATCGCTTATCCAATACTTACAATTTCCACGAATCCCTATTAGGGATTGAAACGGACGATTAATGTACCGTGGCGCGCTTGATGCTGTGTTACAATTTCCACGAATCCCTATTAGGGATTGAAACTCGTTGATGATAGTGACATCGGGATTACTAAAAAGTTACAATTTCTACGAATCCCTATTAGGGATTGAAACATATGCAAAAACATTGAAGCACGGCTAGATGAGGTTACAATTTCTACGAATCCCTATTAGGGATTGAAACGATTGAGTAAAGTTATAACCTTTGCCACTTTGGTGTTACAATTTCTACGAATCCCTATTAGGGATTGAAACATCTGAGTGGGCAGTGAGGCACGCAGTAAATCCCCGTTACAATTTCTACGAATCCCTATTAGGGATTGAAACACGATTCACCCGCAATACCGCAGGCAATCGAGAGGTTACAATTTCTACGAATCCCTATTAGGGATTGAAACGGATCAGAGATGCATCTATCTTAGCGATTGAAAACGTTACAATTTCTACGAATCCCTATTAGGGATTGAAACGGCAACGATTGCTTCGGCAAGCTTGGCAACTCTGGGTTACAATTTCTACGAATCCCTATTAGGGATTGAAACCCAATGCAGCCGGGCGCAAGTTCTCCTAAAAGAAAAGGGTTACAATTTCTACGAATCCCTATTAGGGATTGAAACCTTGAAATTGAAGATATGCCATCTATTGAAAAAGGTTACAATTTCTACGAATCCCTATTAGGGATTGAAACCGCATAGCACACGCCGAGACCTACTTTCGTATAAGTTACAATTTCTACGAATCCGCTATTAGGGATTGAAACAGATCTCGGTCTTCGAGATGCGGCTATTTTGCAGTTACAATTTCCACGAATCCCTATTAGGGATTGAAACACTTGATAATTAACACGCGATCGCATTAACCCAGGTTACAATTTCTACGAATCCCTAACCTCGCGTAGGGTACTCAGTAATGCTTGAGCGGTGAAGGGTTTTGACAAGAAGTATTGGATGCCAAAACTTCTCTTTTGAGCAGTCGTCCAATTGCTCATCAGCCCGCTCATTGCAATGATTTGCACGTGGGGATTCATGCGTTGCAACGTGAGAATTGTGGTAGAACCATCTATGCCTGGCATCATCAGGTCTATCAACACCACACTAATCTCATCCTTGTACTGAGCGTAGAGTGCAAGTGCCTCAATTCCATCGCTGGCAGTTAAAACCTTATAATTATGGCTTTCCAAGGTACTTTTAGTGATTTGGCAGATAGTAACTTCGTCATCTACGACCAAAATCAATTCGCCATGACCATTTGGTAGTTCTACATCGGTTGCTGCTGGAGTTTCAGTGAGTTGGCTACTCGGCAAATACACTTGAAAGCGACTTCCCTTTCCCATCTCGCTATAAACATTCACAAAACCGCAGTGACTTTTAATAATGCCTATGACAGTGGAAAGTCCTAAACCAGTTCCCTTACCCACCTCTTTGGTGGTAAAAAACGGATCAAAAATGCGATCCATAATTTCTGGCGGAATGCCACATCCTGTATCAGTAATAGTAATCACAATGTATGAGCCTACCTCAGCATCGACATGCATACGAGCATAACTTTCGTCAACCCAAAGGTTTTCGGCGCTAATCTCCAGGATACCGCCATCGGGCATAGCATCACGAGCATTGACTGTTAGGTTCATTAGCACTTGATGAAGTTGAGTTGCATCTGCAAAAACTGTCCAAAGATTGGGTGCTATATTAGTTTGGGTTTCGATAGATTTTGGGAAAGTTCTTTGAGCGATTTGTGCCACATCTAACAGCAAATGCTTAGTCTGGACTATGGTGCGGCTTCCTTCCACTCCTCGACGACTAAACGACAGAATTTGCGTGACCAAATCACCACCACGCTTAGCACTGCCTTCCAGCATCCTTAGCAGTTCCTGAGTGTTCTCATCAAGCTTAGGGAATTTCAGGGGCAGCAGTTGAGCAATTGCCAAAATGGGAGTGAGGATATTGTTGAAGTCGTGGGCGATGCCGCTAGCGAGAGTACCTAAGCTTTCCAACCGTTGAGTTCGCAGAAACTGTGCTTCCAGTTGTTTTTTCGCAGTAATATCAGTATTAACAATGAGAATCGATTTGGAGTTGCCAGCTACATCGCGCACAAGCGTCCAGCGACTTTCCACAATAATCTTCTTGCCGTCTTTTGTGACTTGCTGCAACTCACCCTGCCACTTACCCTCGGCTGCCAGTATTGTCTGTATTGCTTCAAATGGGGGCAAAGTTTCCTCAGATTTGTACACAAGCGACTCAGCGCTCCTACCAAGGACTTCTGCTGCTTCCCATCCGTACAGGCGCTCAGCACCTTTATTCCAGAATAAGAGGTGCTGTTCCAAATCTTGAACAAAAATTGCGTCAGTAGCGACATCCAACAACGCAGCTTGTTCGCGGATTTGTTGTTCTGCCAGCTTGCGATCGCTAATGTCCTCCGCAATTCCAACAACGCGATAGGGTTCACCAGATTTGTCCCTGATAGGGAAACCCCGGTCTCGTATCCATCGCAATGAGCCATCGGGACGGATAATGCGATACTCTTCGTCATAAGTGCCCGCCAATGACTGCTCAAAGAAGACGGTCTCAATGTGTTGCCGATCCTGGGGATGAATCGCCTCTAGCCATTCCATAAAGTTAGCGTACAAGCTCTCGCGGGAGCGTCCCCAAATGTTTTCGTATGCTGGGCTGACGTAGAGTCGCTGACGTTCTCCAGGGTCTGACATCCAGAAAACCATCTCGATAATGTTCTCTGCCAATTGGCGAAACCGCTCTTCGCTTTCCTGTAAAGCCCGTTCCGCACTATGCCTTTTGTGCCGTTCCTGTGCCTCCCGCAACTCCCGCTCCACTGCAGGCACCAAGCGGGCGAGATTACCTTTTATCAGGTAGTCATGCGCTCCTGCTTTCATTGCAGCGACGGCAATCTCCTCGCCAATAGTGCCGGAGACGATGATAAATGGTAAATCTAGCTTCCGGCTTTGGAGGAGTTTAAGAGCTTCTGGGGCACTGAAAGCAGGCATATTGTAATCTGCAATCACAATGTCCCATGACTGTTGATCAAGAACTGCCTGCATTGCTGCCGGGGTATCCACGCGAACATAGTCCACGGTATAGCCACCCCGACGTAGCTCCCTTAAGACCAAGAGAGTATCATCTTCAGAATCTTCGACAATTAGAACACGTAAGTAAGGGCTCATGTTGAGTAGCTCCCTAAACAGGCGGTGGTTCATTCATCAGAAGCCAGTACATCCCCAGTTGCCGAATCGCCTCGGAAAACTGAATAAAATCTACGGGTTTGCGGATGTAACTGTTGCACCCTTGGCTGTAACTATCAAGCAGATCTTGTTCTTCGTTGGAGGTGGTTAGAACCACCACGGGTAGCAAACTCGTGCGTTCGTCTTCCCGTAAACGACGTAACACTTCAATACCATCAATACGGGGCAGTTTCAGATCCAGTAAAATCACCGTAGGCTTGACGCTGATATCCCGTCCGGCATGAACACCAGTGCCAAACAGGTAATCCAAAGCTTCAACCCCATCATGAGCCACCACGATCTCATTGCTGATATGGTTGCGCTTCAGGGCTCTGATTGCCAAAGCTTCGTCATCCGGATTATCTTCTACAAGAAGAATTATTTTGTTACCCTCGCTCAAGCCCCTGCCTCCTCTGCTACTAATGTGAAGTAAAAAGTAGCCCCCCGTTCCACTTCTCCTTCTGCCCAGACCCGACCGCCATGCCGATGCACAATCCGCTGTACTGTGGCTAGTCCGATTCCATTGCCTGGAAAGTCTCTCATATTGTGCAATCGCTGAAAGGGTCCAAATAACTTATGAGTGTAAGTCATATCAAAGCCCGCGCCATCATCTCGAACAAAGTAGACTGGCACCCCGCTTTCGCTCTTGCTCACTCTAAACTCAATCCGTGCTTGAGTATGCTTAGAGGTAAATTTCCAAGCATTATTCAGTAAATTTACCAACAACACTCGCAGGAGACGGATATCTCCTTGGGCTAACAGCCCTGTTTGAATCACAAACTCTACCTGCCGCTCTGGCTGACTCTGCTGTAACTCAGTACAGATACTACTAGCTAACAGACTCAGATCCACAGGTTCCAGATACATTTCACTGCGCGTAACTCGAGATAGGTTGAGGAGGTCATCGATCAATTGCCCCATCCGTTGAGTAGCTGCCCGAATTCGCCGCAGGTAGTCCTGCCCGTTTGCGTTCAGCTGGTCGTGGCAGTCTTCCAACAAAGCTTGACTGAAGCCATCAATACTGCGTAAAGGAGCACGCAGGTCATGGGAGACAGAGTAGCTAAAAGCTTCCAACTCCTTGTTGACTGCCTCCAGTTCAATGATTGCTCGTTGCAGCCCCTGGTTTAGAGATTGAACTGCTTGCTCAGCCTGCTGGCGTTCTTGCACTTCCGCCTGCAGGTCAGCCAGAAGTTCTGCGTGCTGGAGGGCCACTCCCAAATGGCTAGCAATTTGGGTGGCAAACTCGATTTCTATCGCTTGCCACTCTCGGGGAGCGCGGCATTGGTGAATACAAAGCAATCCCCAGAGATTCTGACCCTGCAGCAGCGGTACTACTAAGTTTGCCCGTATCTGAAATTGCGACAGAATCCGAATGTGACAGTCGCTCAGCCCATAATTGTAAATATCTGAAACCGCTTGAATCCGACCTTGCTGATAATGAAGTGCAAACTGATCCCCGAAGCAATGGTCGTGAACTTTTTGCGCCATAGCGGAGCTAAAAGCTTGATCCACGTCCTCAGAAACAAATTCCCCATCATCCCAACCTGAGTTTGGATAAAAGCGAAACATACCCACTCTATCTGCTTTCAAGAGTTGGCGAACCTCACGAGCTGTAGCTTGAAAAATTGTTTCCGTATCTAGAGGTTGCCGCAGACGGGTAATCACACGAAACAATGCCTTCTGCTGCTCCACCCGGAAATGCGCCTGATTGATTTCCTGCTCGAATTGTTGGGCTTCTTCTGCCAGGATCTGCTTGAGCATCTCAAATGCCGCCTGATCTCGACACAAGTTTTGCAACCTTACCAATATCTCTGGGTTCATTCGTCTGCGTTAGTTAGGTCAGGGAATTTACGAGAAATAAGCCAAACACTTGCGTCAGCCAGATCAGACAGATGCTGAGAGTGTTTCACAAATTTAAGGGCTTAGCACGCGGATGCAATAGTTTCTTAGAAAGATAATATAACTTGAATGGGTTAGACTTTTTCAAATTTTATCGGGAGTTGGGTAAGGAGATGCCATCACGAAACATCTTCATTATCCTACTCTCATTAGCTTCTCTAAAATACTTTATCTTTCTTAAAGATATTTTACTCACCGTTCGCGTAATCGCCTTTTCATCTAATTGATAAATAAAACTGGGTAAAAATTGTCCGGTTAGTACTGTTGAGTGATCTCACAAGTTCCTCAATTTTTTCGCCTAATTTTAGAATTTGTATAAACTGAAAATCGTAGCCTTCAGCGATCGCACTTCAACCCGCCTGAACGGTTACGAAGATGCAGGGTGGTACAATGCTTTTCAACAGGCATATCGTATTATAAAAAAAGGCGGAACAGCAATATTTTCATTGCTAAATTTTGACAGTAGAGTTGCTAGTACACTATGGCGTAAATAGAGCAACCATTTAAAATCCCCAAAAAGCCGATTCCATAATACTTTTGAATGCGTGACTTTTGAATGCGTGACTTCCGCCTTCCGGTACTAGCCCATTCTATGCACCATATTTAGCGTATTTACGCTTCTTGAGAAAAATTGGGAATGTTAATGTCTCAATTCAATATCTTCCCCAACTAAAGTATCCGGGTAAAATGAATTTAGAGTCACTGCTTGATCAACCACTTTATTTATATTGGTATAGGCTTGAAGAAGCATACCAAATTATCCAATAAGCAAATTTTAAAAGAGTTGACCTTGGTTCTGATTTTCAGATGATTCAAGGGAGAATGCATACTTTATTGGAAACATTAAAACAAGCACAAAATCAGGGAAGGCTGTATTTTGTTTGTACAAAATAAATACAACAAAAATAATCTTGGGTTGGCTTGTGAAAAGTCAAACAGAACTATGAATAAACCAATTCTCCTCTCAACTCCCCATATGGGCGATCGCGAACTAGAATTCGTAAAAGAAGCCTTTGATACGAACTGGATCGCCCCTGTTGGTCCTCATGTCGATGCTTTCGACCAAGAATTTTGTCAAGTCATAGGTGCAAGTCATGGTGCTGCTATACAGCCAGGAGATGAAGTTTTTTGTTCTAGCCTAACGTTTGTGGTTACTGCTAACCCGATTACCTATTTAAGAGCAAAACCAGTCTTTATTAACTGCGATCGCATTTCTTGGAATATGAATCCCGACTTATAGTGGGGAACACTACAGCGCCGTGCTACAATAGAAGACTTGCCCAAAGCTTTGTACACCTATACAGTCAAAGCGCAGATATCGACGCGATTTTAGAAGCTTGCGATCACTATGGAATTGCTTTGATTGAAGATGCAGCCGAATCTTTAGGAGCCACCTATAAAGGACGTTCGCCCGGAACCTATGTATTGGACTCAACACCAGAACCGCTATAGTATGCTGTTGAAATTTAGTTAATCACTTCCAGATTCTCAATTGTGAGATATAGTTCTTCATCGGCCATTTGACTGTCGTAATCGATGTTAATTTGGGTTGGGTAGCCGAGTGTAGAGCCGAGTGTAGAATTGTACTGCACAGTCAGGCTGGATGCTTTCTTGGCGATCGCATCCCTGATCACACCAAAAAGCCTGGGTATTGTATCATATTTTTGGAAGAGTTCTGGATTCACTGGTTGACCAGTGGCAACAGAAGTGACAGAAGCCGTTCTGCCGTTACGCACTTCAATGATGACTGGTCCTCTAGCTTCGGTTGTGCAGAAGCAACTCCTCGTTAATGTATAGCGATAGTTGGAGATATTTTGCCGATTCCACAACCGTTGATTAATCCTTAATTGTCCCAAATTTGAGTAAGCACTCTGTGATAATTGTGGTATCTGTATGGGAGATTGAGACATTGTTGGTGCGTTCAAACCTAGAGACATTACTAATCCCGCACCAATAACAATAGGCAAGCGCAACTTTATCCATTGAATTTTCAAGGTTTTGAGCATTTGGCAAACTCCTCGGGGTTCTCCCCCTCGCTTTGTGCTTTCTGAAACACCTACAAAATTAGGGTTTAATAATTTGTTTGTCAACTAAATCGGGCAGGAGTCCGCGCGCGAAATCTTTGATTTGGTGTCGGGAGGAATGCCCGGTTTGTTTTGTCGTATCAGGTAACGGCTACTAGGCTAGTCATCTTTTACATCGCAATCTGATTCTTGCAAGCCCACACTAACACTTCGTGTGTAGTGTGGGTAGTTGACGTTACCTTTGCAACTGCCAAAGGTTGAAATTTACACAACTTACTATCAGAAATTATAACTAGGTAGATTGTACAAACTTTGTAATCACAAAAAACAAATCCCGAAAAGTGCATACATCGGGAAAACCTAGGGTGCCAGGCTGCATACTGAGTCGGTCTTGCCATTGGTCAGGAAAATCAGATTTACCTTCGCGGCGAATACCATGACCAACGTACAGATTTTTTGAGTCAGGATAGTATTTCCCATAATAACTATTATACAGCGAGAGTGAGCGTTCTTCCTCTCGGTCAAGGAACATAATCATGAAGGCATAATGTGTATCGGGTTCTAATCTTAATCGCTCACCTTTAAGCTGCCATTTCATGTATTGGTCTTTTTTCAAGTCGTTTGGTAGTTGACCTGTTGCATAATAAATAGATTGATACGATTCACCTTCGAGGTAATCGTCGAGTTCCGGAGACGTCTGTCGGTCAAATTTACCGACAAAACCAGGAGTCCCGTGGTTGTTCAAACGCGGTTCACCCGTGACTTTGAAAAACTCAATACCTACCCTAGCACTGGGAGTATTTCGCTCAACTTCATTTGGTCCCACGCGCAGGTAAACAGCATCGACTGTAAAACCTTTGTCATCAGTGAGGAAAGTTTGCCCGAGATCGCGATCGCGTTGCTGATAAGTTTCACCGTAAACAGTTCGGTTACCAAAAACGGTTCTGCTATCGGCAGGATACTTGTTATTCTCAATTATTTTATTCTTTTCCAAACGAATGCTTGTAGCTCCACCTGGATCTCCCTCTAAGTAGTGAATCATCACAGAGGAATTGGTGGCAGGATTTGGTACAAATGAACTCTCATCCGATGAAGAGATGACAACTTGTCCCTGCACGACTCCAGATTCCCCAAAACTGGGCAATCTAAACCCTAAAATGAGAATGGTCAGCAGAAATATTGTGAAAAATTTCATTGTATAAATACTACTATGATCCGAGAAGCTGAAAGCCTTACAGGTGTAAAAAAGTTGCGTTGCTTCAGGGATTTTACCTTATTTTGCTCCTTTAGACTTTATCCTTTAAATGACCAAACTCATTGAATACGAACAAGCCAGTGACGAAGTACGTGTGGTATACGATGACATCCGCGCCACTCGTAAGACTGATTACATCAACAATTTTTGGAAAGCCATAGCCAATCATCCCCCTACCCTACAGCGAACATGGGAGACGGTGAAACAAGTGATGACTAGCCCCGGCGAACTCGATCCGCTGATGCGCGAGCTGATTTACATTGCTGTGAGTGTGACGAATGGCTGCGAATACTGCATCGCCTCGCATACAGCGGGGGCTTATGCCAAAGGTATGAGCGATGCTATGTTCGGCGAACTGATGGGAATTATTGCTACAGCAAATACAACCAATCGCCTCGCTAACGGCTATCAAATTCCAGTAGACGAGCAATTCAAGAGCTAAGAGCTTAGATTCCCGACTTCTTAAAAGAAGTCGGGAATCTTGTTGTTGTATAATCAAAAATGATTTTGAATAAAAGTAAATTTCATCAAGAAAATATATCTTAATAAATAAAAAAACTCCCGATTTTAGTAGCATATCGGGAGGACTATGTGAGTGAGTGCCGCTCACTATTGTGAATGTGGTGTTTTATAAATGTGGTATTTTATATCTGACGCTAAACACTGAATTGTGAATATTTACCAACTTGGTTATCAAAGAGTAAGTCACTTAAAAAAGAACGCGCGTATTCTAAAGGAAGATGTCTGGGCTTACCCTGAAATACAATTTGGTACTCGTTGCTGTCTGGACCATCGCCATATCCAGAAATCAGCTTGCGGTGAAAAGCTTCCTCAGCAAGATGTTCAACTTCTTTTTTGAGATCAGCTTTTACGCTAGTCATACTTGCCGTCTCCTTAATTTTTTCTGACGTTTACTATTTATAAAATTTACAAGTGTCTAATTGCACCTTTCAAAGGTTATATATTTTAGCTATAGCAGTTCTATTTAATTCATGAATTCACCTGCAATTGAAATTACTGACAAACAGGACTTAGTATAGAGACGTGACTATACCTTTAGATAGCTGAAAATGTTTGGCAATCTGGGTAGAATCAGCAAGCATAAGCGTTGCAATTGATGCTTAAGTAAACCGCAAAACATAGGTGTAGCTTAGGGTTGAGCGATCGCTTGCCAAAGGATAGTTAAGTAAATAGACAGTAAATACGTCTGGGGAAACACAAGTACACGTCACGGCAATTGCTACCCTTCAAGAAGTCGCCCTTTGGGCGTCTACAACAGGGGACAAGCCAGATGCTTCAACTGGTGGTAATCACAAGTAACGCACTGGCTCCCCAAGGGCATATAGCCTTAAGATTCCAGGGTGTTTAGCCGAAGGTCTATAATCATATGGTTCAAGACAGAATCACCGATGCGGTTCGCATTAACGCCAGAAAAACTGATGCATTCGATGTTTTCAAATTCAAGCATTACATCGGACCAAATCCCTATTTGGATACAGGGGCGCTAGTATTTGATTTTGCTCTGACGACAACTGGCAGAGCTCTGCCTATTGAAGATTACGTCAAAGAAATTAGCGATCGCTACCCACACCTGCGCGACGAGACGTACGATTCCTATGCGCATTTGTTTGCCCGCACCGTGGCAGAAGTAGGAAAACTGGATATGGGTTTGCACCTCGAGCGTTGGAGTGTCAAGCCTTATGAAAATTATGCCACGTGTGCTGTGCAATCGCTTCACGAACGTACAACTCGAGGTGTGCTTTATTTCGTTTGGGATTGGTTTGAAGCCATAACTCAAGACGAAGATATTGACTTTGAGCAGATTTCGACACTTCAAAATAGATTCCGCCTCTCTGTTTACGGTGGTCCTACGGTTTACGCCTTATTGCGAACAGCTCACAAAAAAGGTATTCCCGCCTTCTATCTGTGGGAAGAAGGACTGATGCAATACGGCTACGGAAAAAAACAAATTCGTGGCGTTGCGACGACATTTGACTGTGATAGCCATCTGGATTCTGACTTCACCACGCGTAAGGATGACTGCAAGGCATTTTTAAGAACCTTAGGCTTTCCAGTACCTAAGGGTGATATTGTGATCACACAAAGGGAAGCCCTCGGAGTAGCAAGAGAAATTGGCTACCCAGTGGCGGTGAAACCTGTGGTAGGTCACAAAGGAATTGGGGTGACGGCGGAAGTCCGAGACGAGGAGGAATTGGAATCTGCTTATAGTCGGGCAGTTGATGCCATTCCAGAAAATGAGCCAACGCGAGTCATCGTAGAGAAAAGCATCCTAGGGGCAGATTTTCGCTTGCTGTGTGTCAACGGCAAATTTGTTGCCGCCACTGAACGCCGTCCTGCATGGGTTGTGGGTGACGGGTACTCAACGATTGAAGAGTTAATCCGAGAGGAAAACCGAAAACCAGGACGTTGGGATACGCCCACCTCAGCGATGAGTAAGATTCAGTCCGACGACGCGATGGAACAGTATCTCGAACAACAGCGTTTGTCATTGGACAGCGTCATTGAGAAAGGCCGCACTGTTTATCTTCGCAAAGTAGCCAATCTCTCCTCTGGAGGTGTCAGCATTGATGCAACCCGCACCGTTCATCCTGACAATATTATCTTGGCGCAAGACATTGCCCTGCACTTCCGCCTGACTTGCCTCGGTATTGATGTCATTGCCCCCAGTCTTTCCGAATCTTGGAAGTCCGGTGACTTTGCCATCTTGGAAATCAACGCCGCACCGGGCATTTTGATGCATCTTAACCCTGCCGTAGGTGAAAGCGTTGATGTGCCTTCACGTATCCTAGAAACCTTCTTTGAGTCGGGTACATCTGCCAGAATACCAACAATCACCTTCAACCACATCTCAGTTCAGGATCTGCAAGAGACCATTGACCATATTCTTTTGCAACACCCCGACTGGACAGTAGGCGCTGTTTGTCGTGACGCAATTTTTGTCAATCGTTCTGAAAAAATCCTCAGTAAGGATTACAACACCAACGTCTTAACTTTGTTGCGTAATCCCAAAGTTGATTTGCTGATTGTAGAGTACGAAGAAGACGTCTTGGAAAAAGAAGGAATGTTTTACCACGGCAGTAACATAGTCGTTCTAGATAATCCTACCGAAACCGAGATGGTTCTGGCGCGGGACATCTTTGACGACTCTACTGTTGTAATTAGAAACGGAGACAATATCTCTATCAGACGTCAGGGTTTGATTGAAGAATATTCCTTGGGAGTCAATGAACCATTGACACGGGTTTATTTGAAAGAAATCGGCACGATTTTGTAACTAAACCTCATCGCATAACTTCACCGCCAACCCTTCTTTCCTGGCAAAGAGGGGTTGGCGGTGAGGCATTGGTGTCAACTTAAGCCCAAAGTCATATCATGTCCGAATGAACACTTATAAAAAACGAAGAACCTCACCCGCCTACGGCACCCTCTCCGCGAGGAAGGAGAGGGTTGGGGTGAGGTCAAGCAGGAATTATAAGTAATTAAGCGGACTTGATATCATTAGTTGACAAGCATTTGAGCATTTTTTGATGTACCATCTAGATTTTCGATCCCCCCTTAATCCCCCCTTAAAAAGGGGGGAGATAAAAGTGACATACTCCTACCCTGAATCAAAGATTACAGGGTAGGCTTCCAACAGCCCGATGAAGGGTATGAAGGATTTCCTTCGTGGTACTAGTATCCATAGTTCCAACTACGGCTAACTTCGCACTACGGCGTTTTATGCTTGGGAAAATGCCCAACCCAAGCCTTTTCAGGTTGATTGCGGCGTTGATGTCGCGGTCAACCCTTAAAGAATGCTGCTCATCCCAATAGTCTCTGATGTCGCATTCGGTGAAGATAATTTCATCTCGATAGCACAGAACCATTGACGAGTAAGCAGGTTTTTGCGGAATGACGACTGCTCCAGCTTTTGCGGCTATGTAGTCCAGCGTCTTGAAAAAATTGCCAAACGCCGCATCAGACCAAGATTTATTGAGTCCTGACGAAGCCGCTTGACCATTCGGAAGAAACGTACCCGCCTCATCCTGTTTGGCTTTGTTGCGTTTGATTAAACCTTTGAGGTTAAGGTCTTCATGGAAGAAGACTTTCTTTCCAGTTCTCACCAATTGGTGAGCGGTTTTGTACTGAAAATCTTTGCGGGAACGGGCAATGCGTTGATGTTGTTTTGCTTCGCGTTTTGCCAGTTTGCGACGTGAACGACTGCCCCGTTTCCGCTTGTTCCGCTTCGTCGATATCCGGTCAAGTTTTGCTTGATTCTTTCTCAGAGGTTTCAAGGATGGCAATTTTTCACCTTCAGAAGTTGCCAAATAGACATCCTCATGCAACACCGCATCCATCCCCAATGAATTTTCCCATGTTGGGATGACCTCATCAGGATTGAATTCTGGTACGGTTGGGTCTTCCAGCATGATTTGCATGAACCAACCGTCAGCTTTCCGGGTCACACTGACTTGCTTGACGGTAAAACCTACTGGGATATCACGGTGCATTCGCACTTTAACAACTCCCAGTTTAGGGAGTCGAATATACATCCAGTGCTTGCGAACCAGAGAAATCTTGATTGCCTTACCATCTGCGAACGTCATGGTTTTGAAGTCTGCAACCGTCTTAAACCGAGGTTTTCCTGACTTATTGCCGTTGCTATCTCCAACCGTAAACCGCTCAAACGCCTTGTCTACCCGCTTCGATACTTCTTGTAAAATACTGGCATCCACGCCAGAGAAATCAAGCAATTCGCCGCTATGCCAAACTTTGACCAAATCCTGTTTCAGGATAGGTAATTGTTTCTTCTGAGCATAAAAGTTTGGCTTGTCGCGTAAGTCCGCAATGCTGCTCACTAAGGGGCAAGCATCAACACGAGTTCGATTCATCTCCCACCAATCAAACCTGTCTCCCAATTGGCGGTTATACCAGTAGCGAGAAATTCTCAGCCATTCATTCAGCTCAAGTTTTTGTTTAGTGTTTGGATAGAATCGGTACTGAAATGTTGTCTTCATTGCGTTACGACCTTTACGCTTGACTTAGTGTTATCATAACACCAGCCAAATACTTAGTGTCAATGCTATGAGCAAAGATTTTATCCATAAGGCAAGGGGCGTTTCAGACCTCAAGTGTCATTTAGTGTTAACTCCCAAATACCGTCGGAAGATTTTCAATGAACCAATGCTGTCGAGGTTGGAGGAAATTTTCAAAACGCTAATGGAGAAGTGGGAGGGTCGGTTAATCGAGTTCAATGGAGAGGTTGATCACGCCCACTTGCTGATTCAATACACCCCCCAAACTGAACCGAGCAAACTCATTAACAATCTGAAAACGGTTTCCAGTCGCTACCTTAGAAAAGAGTTTGCGGAACGGGTCAATGAGTTTTATCGAAAAGATGTTTTATGGACAAATGGCTACTTCATTGCGTCCTGTGGCGGCGTAACGGTGGAGCAACTTAAGCAATACATCGAAGAACAAGATCGCCCTGTTGAGTAGCGTAAGAGTTTGCTCGTTTCGGCGCTGTCTCCTTCCCTCGCTTCGCATTGGTCAGCAGACGCTTCTCAACTCACACGGCTTTCACCGCCACACCAAATTAAAAATTATGGTGTGGGGACTCCCGCCTGCCTAGCTAGATCCCCCTTTTTAAGGGGGTTGGGGGATCTAAAACAACGGTAAATTGGGTGTTTGAGCGTGATTGTTGACCAAACAAAGCACTCATTTAAAAGTTAAAAGGTAAAAGAAAGAAAAAGAAAAAATGGTTTTCAGCCCCCCAAACAAGTTAAAAGTTAAAAGAAATATTGAATCGTTCAATATTTTTACTTTTAACTTGGTTCTTTTTACTTGTTCTGGCATCCGCAACAAAAATCCCCTAATTTTCATTATGGGGATTCTCTTTTTACTTTTTACTTTTTACTTTTTAAACGTATGGCGGTGAGGCGGTTCCGTTTATTGCCAAACAAAAACTTTGGCTTCGTATGGTCCTAGGTCAGTTACAATGCCATCGTCACCAGCTTCTACATCATAATTCGCTGTCCACTCGTGCCATGTGCCACCGTTGGGGAAGTTAGGAACGTGATACCCAGCTAGGAAATTTTCTGAGAAATTCGCTACAACCACAACACGAGAACCTTCACCGTTCCACCGACTGTAAGCAAACACTTTTGCCTCTGGATTTTCGTGGATGAAGTCAATATTTTCTGTGTAGAGGGCATGATTTTGTTTACGCAGGCTAATTAAGCCTTTGTAGTATTCAAACAAGTTGCGATTTAGGTCATTGCCTAGCAATCGCCATTCAATTTTTGATGACTCTTGTGTTTTTGGCTTGTACTCGCCAAACTCTTGTCCCATCCAAATCAAAGGCACACCGACGGCGGTCATCAGAATAGCAACTCCCAACCGAATGCGCCTAAAAGCTTCTTCGTCAAAAATCTCGCGGTTCCCCAGTTCCACCATGAGGCGATCGTGGTCGTGGTTTGTTAAGTAATTGACAACATTCGTAGCACCTATGAAGCCTTGGCGCTTAGCGTCGATGACATCTTTAAGTTGCTCTAAATCAAAGGTGTCACCGCAAAGGTGTGCCACAATTGTATGCAGGAAACTATCGTGCCAGCATCCATCCATCGGTCCATCTGCATTGGTGATACTGGGAGTTTCAGGAATGTGTTCAGCAATATTGTAAAAAGGCTTCATGCTAGCAGTTTTTTTAGCTTCTTGCACAATCCAGTGCATGAAGTCGTAGTTAGCAATTTGCCGCGCTGCATCGTAGCGAATGCCGTCAACGTGATATTCTTGAATCCAAAAACGGATCGTATCACCAATAAATCTTCGAGCAGGATAGGTCTCTAATTTTTCATCGTAGAATTCATAATTGAATTCAGGTCCCCAGCTATTATCAGGATCGCGGGGAGAGTGGTGATACCAATAATCGTGGTCAATTTGTGTTAACGGACTTGATGATTCTGAATGGTTATAAATACCATCTATAATAACGCGAATTCCTCTGCCGTGGCACTCATCAATTAACTTTTTCAACTCTTCTGTAGAACCATAACTTGATTCTGTGGCAAAGAAGTGACGGGGGTTATAACCCCAACTATAATCGCCTGGGTATTCTTTGAGTGGCATCAACTCAATCGCATTAATTCCCAGTTCACAAAGGTAATCTAACTTTTCAACAACGTGCTTGTACTTTCCTCGCGCGTAAGGGTCATCTTCACCACCAGAAAAGTCCGCAACGTGTAGTTCATAAATGACTAATTCGTGGTCTGCGGGTAGGGGTTTATCGTCATGTTGCCAAACATAGGTATCGACAATTCTTTCCCCATCTTTGATTCGCACGATACCGTTATCATGTCCACTTGATTCATCGATATCAGTGGCGTAGGGGTCTGTCACATCAACCCATTGGTCGGGTTCAAAAAACCACGATTTTGATTGAACGCGGAATTTATATTGATAAACACCATCCTCTAATTCAACAGTTGTGCGAAAATAACCATCGTCACCTTTTTCCAGGGGGATTTCTTCCCAATTTGAAAAAGAACCAATTAATGCAGCACCTTCGTTGTAAGGTGCAAATAAATTAAATTCAATTGGCTTTGCCATAGAAGTCTATCGAGATACAAAAAGGTGATGTGCTGGCAAAAAAGCATAAAAAGATTGCCAAGGGCAAAATGATTAATTGCTTTCAGCTATTAATCATTTAGTGATTAGCAATTCTTAAATTATTTATGCCAGATATCAATATTGTCGAATGGCTAAATAAATTAGCCAATCGTCCTGTAGAAATAATAAAGTATTATGTACCTCTATCTTAAGACTGAATTTGATAAAATTTCTATTCTGATTTTATTGCTTAATGAACTATAACTTTTAAAGTTTCTATATAATTTATTTATGGGGATGTCTGGTTCTGTGTTCTGTGTTCTGACAACTGAGTTCTTCTTAATTCTGGCTTCTGACTCAGGAATTGCTGCTGCAAAAGCTTGTTCATAAATCCATAGAAAAATTGTTAGTGAGAAGTTAATAACTCCTCACTCCTGACTTTTTATTGATAACTGAAACTGGAATTCTCAGGATTGGCTGTTGTTTTTGTAACTAGCAACAGCCGCCCTAAGATTGCCTTGGTATTCTGATAGGAGTTTTAAGCCCTCTTCTTTTTCCAACCCAGTCCAATGCATCAACAGTGCCAGCTTTACCCATTTGCCACTACGTTCTAATAAGAAACCAGCGGCTTCTCGGCTTAAACCTGTGAGGTCTTGTAAAATACGCAAAGCGCGATCGCGTAACTTTTGATTTGTTACCGCCACATCCACCATGCGATTGCCATAAACTTTACCCAACTGCACCATTACACCCGTAGAAAGGATATTTAAGGCGAGTTTCGTCGCCGTACCAGCTTTTAGGCGAGTTGAACCAGCAAGTATTTCTGGTCCAGTCAACAGGCGAATATCAATATCAGCATCACAGGTGACTTGTTCAGCAGGAACGCAGGCTATAAATATAGTAGTTGCACCCCGGCTACGTGCAGCGCTCATCGCGCCGTGGACAAAAGGCGTTGTTCCCCCCGCTGTAATGCCAACGACGACATCAAGTTGCGTGACTTGTCGTTGAGCGATCGCCGCTTCACCATCTTCGGCGTTGTCTTCCAAATCTTCGGAACTGCGTACTAGTGCGCCTGCACCCCCAGCAATAATTCCTTGTACCATCTCTGGGGGTGTACAAAAAGTAGGTGGACACTCTGCAGCGTCTAACACTGCTAACCTACCACTTGTCCCTGCTCCAATATAAAACAGGCGTCCTCCGTGTTGCAATCGTTCTGCAATGCGTTCAATCGCTTCAGCTAACTGAACTTTAGCAGCAGCTACCGCAGCCACTGCCTTTGCGTCTTCGCGATTAAACAGTTCCACCAGTTCAATAGAACTGAGTTGGTCTAGGTTAAGACTATCAGGATTGACCTGCTCTGTTAAAAGATACCCGCGCCCCTGCAAGTTCATCATTTGTCCTTTGTCCTCTGTCCGTGGTCATTTGTCTTTTGTCTTTTGTCCTTAGTTATGACTCATGACTCATGACTCATGACTAACGACTCTCTACAATAACCCTTCTAGTTTGCGCCGAATGCTTTCGAGTTCTGAGTCAGATAATTCTGGTTTTTCCGGTGACTCCTGGTTAGGAGGTAAGATTTCCTCAGCAACATCCTCTTCGGATTCTGGTTTCCAATCGGTTTCTTCAACATTGACTTCGGGGGGAATTGCCAAAGCACTGTCAGTTGGGACAATTTCCCAGTCATAGTCCGCACTTTGACAAAATTCCTTAATTTCCTCTGAATCAAACGCTTCTACGGTAGGTGTTGGGAAATCTTGAGCTTCAAGCATCAGGGCATAGCGTGTAGCGTCGTCTTCTGACTCGAACATCAGAACCTTATTGCGATGGCCGGAGGCCGGGCTTTGCCCATCGCCCACTTGAATTGTGTGAATTCCCTCATTTTCTGTGCGAGCGTTAAACAGTAATACAAAAACACGCATGGGTGTAATCATCTAATCTTCCATCTTGGATCTATTTTTAATTAAACTTCTTGATTGCGTCCAAGGAAAAGCCCAGGCAAGAATTCTCACTTTCTTAGATATTTTTAATTTTTTTCTAATAGAGTTAATATTACCAAAAGTATAAGCTTGACACTCCCGATGCCTAAAGGCAAGGGGATTCTTGGCTCAACGTCGCAACTTGCTCAAGCAGGGTTGCCCCAACGAGAGTAGAGGTTCCGACTCCCCAAGCGTTACTTCCCGCTTGCCCACCGGTAGACTTTGCTTTTAGCAAAATATTGATGGCTGCATTTACATCACGCTGTAGAACACATCCACACTTGCAGGTATGCGTTCTAGTTGATAGTGCCTTCTTGACAACGCTCCCACAGCCACTACACTCTTGGCTTGTGTAGTGAGGGGCAACAGCCACAACTTCAGTTCTGAACTTAATAGCAAAGTATTCAATCCAGCGACGAAAAGCACTCCAAGCCACATCGCTAATTGACTTCGCTAGACGACGATTCTTTACCAGCCCTTTCACATTTAAATCTTCATAGGCGACAAAGGCGTTAGCCTTGCACACGCAACGTGCCAGTCTCTTGGCATGTTCTTCACGTTGCCTACTTACTCTTAAATGCTTCCGAGCATATCGACGGATTGCTTTGCGTCTATTGTTTTTCCCTTTCTCCTTCCTGTAGATGCGACGTTGAGCATGCTTTATGGCTTTCTCTGCTTTACGGAGAAATCTGGGATTTTCTTGGTGATATCCGTTGGAATCAGAGTAAAAGTATTCTAACCCAACATCTAGCCCAACTTCGCCATTTCCAGATCTAGGTTCAGGAGTTATATCCACTTTTACGCAAAATTGAACATAGTAGCCATCAGCCCTACGTACAATCCTCACTCGTTTAATCAGATCTAATGGGTACGTGTGAATATCCCATTTGCCCAGTAATTTAAGTTGACCAATACCTTTTTTATCTGAAAAGGTGATTCGGCGCTTCGTTGGGTGCAGCTTCCATCCTGAAGTTTTGTATTCGACAGAACGAACATCTTTCTTAAAGCGCGGATATCCTTTCTTTCCTGGTTTGTTTTTCTTGCAATTATCGAAGAATCTGTTAATTGCACGCTCAACATTCTCAACAGATGCATGAGTTGCATGGCTATTTAGCTCATTAACAAATTTGTATTCTGCTCGTAGTTGAGTGTTGTACTGGTAGAGTTCTTTCTTGCCTACGCCACGGTTATCCATCCAGTATCTCAGCACTTTATTTCGTACAAACTGACTTGTGCGAATCGCCTCATTTATAGCTTTTGACTGCCTATGGTTACACACCGCTTTGTATTCCAATACCAACACTCTTGAATCACCTCCTTTTATTTGTTAGCCTTAGTATAGTATATACACATTATCTGGATATGGCAACAAAAAAACGATTAAAGAATATACCAGTTTTACACGATGAGGTGAAGCAGAGGCATCAAATTGTAGTAACCCCCACAGCTTGGGAGAATATGAGAAATGAAGCAGGGAGAAGAGGTATAAGTATAAGTGAACTAATTGAAGAATTTGGACGGGGAATAAATTCCCCTACGGGCTTATCCCCATAGTTAGAAACTAGGGGCTTGCGCCCTTCGACTTCCGGTCACATTTCGCATCTAGCTTTAAGCATGATTTCTCCTGCCGTCTTTAGTATCGTCGGTTATCCTGGAGTAGGCGTAGCCAGTAGTGTGCCAGCTGGTTGTACAACTGTGACAGCTACATTTGTTTATGAGTGCTGATGATGAGTGTTAAGCCCTGTAGATCAAAAGCAGGGTGTGCGGAGAAATTCCCCTCAAATAAATTTAGGGGATCAAACAAGGAAAAAACGCTATGATTGCTCCACGGATAAATTCGGGAGCTTTTCGCCTAAGACGGTTCCTCGACTTGAAGAGGACAACGGCGTGCGGAGGTTCCTCAGCACTAGGCACTTAGGACTGTTTCGGTGAGTCAGTAGTGAGACGAAATGACCAAAGCTTGTAATCGCGATCATCACTCCCAATCCCCCCGTATTTATAATACGCATCAATTGTTACTGATTTTAAGCCGTGGTGGCATTGCCTTGAGCGGAATTCTGCTTATAGGAATTATGGGCGGTGCTTGGCGAGTATGGAATTTTATTCATAAAGACTTAGTGCCACTAGCCCAAACCAATCTTACTACTACACTGAACCGTCCAGTTCAACTGGGGAAAGTGAAACAACTTTCGCTTACGGGAGTGACGTTTGGGGCTTCAGCCATTCCAGCAACACCTACAGATCCGGATAAGGTGACAGTCGAGGTTGTAGAGGTAGGTTTTGACCCATTACAGTTGCTGTTGAACCACAAACTCAAGTTAGACGTCACCTTAGTGAACCCGGATGTTTACCTTCAACAGGATGAACAAAGACGCTGGCTCACCACAAAAATAACGCCGGCAGGTCGAAAAGGACCAATTAAAACTGATTTGGACAAACTGCGGTTTCGCAATGCCAACTTAGTGCTAGTTCCCCAGCCAAATCAGGTAGGGGAAGAAATCAATTCAAAATTCAAAATTCAAAATTCAAAATTAGGAGTTTCTCCCTCACTCCCTCACTCCCTCACTCCCTCATCCCCCTCATCCCCCTCATCTCCCTCATCCCCCTCATCCCCCTCATCTTCCTCATCTTCCTCATCTTCCTCATCTCCCTCATCCCCCTCATCCCCCTCATCTTCCTCATCCCCCTCATCCCCCGTAGCATTTTCACAAATCAACGGAACTGCCCAACTATTAGAAAACTACAAACTTATTAAATTTAATTTGGATGGGCAACCAGATCATGGTGGTAACGTTTCCATACAGGGAGATTTTCGTCCCAAGACTCAAGAAGTCAATTTACAGTTGCTACGGGTGCAAAACTTCCTTGCTGCTGATGTTTCTCGCATCGTTAAGTTACCCGTGGAATTACAAGCAGGTCGAGTTCAGGGTGAGTTGAAAATTCAAAACATTCAACTGAAACAAAAACAGCAAAACCTGCTCGTTTTTGGTACTGCTAGTGGGCAAGGAGTTCAACTTCAAGTTCCGCGAATGCCACTACCATTTATCAATTCTCAAGGTAAGGTGCGCTTTCAAGGAACTCAGCTTAAGCTGGAAAATGTCACCACTGGTTATGGCAAAATCCCCTTAATAGCAAACGGCACCATTGACTCTAAAGCCGGCTACAAGTTAGCAGCGCGTGTAAATTCGGTAAATGTGGCAAGTGTCCGGGAAACTCTCAACGTCAAATTACCTGTACCGACAATTGGGGAAGGTAAGGCAGACTTACAGGTTGTTGGATCAATCACTAACCCAATTCTGTTTGGTACAGTTGCCACTATAAAAGAAGCAAAAATTGACAAAGTCGATTTTAAGAGTGCCAGCGCACAGTTTGAGTTTTCTCCTGTCGCATCTATTATTACTTTTAAAAATATTCAAGGCAAAGCCACTGTAGGCGGTGAAGTTACAGGCGCTGGGACGATTCAATTTGTTAACAAAATTCCCAAGCTAAATTTTAATGTCACGGCAAAGAACGTTCCAGGGGATGCCATTGCCTCTGTTTACGACACAAAACCTGCATTCCAAATTGGTACTGTCTCAGGTACAGCACAACTGACTGGCAGTGGTGAGAACGTTCAGACAACGGTACAATGGCAAGCGCCCCAAGCAACCTACCCCGGAAGCGGAGAAACAATTGTCGCCCCAGACAAAAGTGTTTCTTTCCGTAATGTTGCTCTGAGCGTTGCTGGTGGTACAGTACAAATTGCTGGCAGTTGGGCGAATCAGCGTTGGCAAGCGATCGCTGATGCTTCCAAAGTACAAGTGGAACGTTTTGTCAACTCCAGTCAACTGCAAAATGTCTCTCTCGATGACGCACGCTTCAACGGTCGTCTCGTCCTCTCAGGAACCTCAGCCCCATTTAAAATTGCCACAATTCGTCCAGATAACGCAAAAGTTCAAGTTGCGGATGGCACAGTTGCAATTTCTAAGATCCAATTTGGCGAGCAAAGCTTTTCTGCCGAATTGGTTGCTGACAGTGTGCGGTTGGGGCGTTTACTAAAACAAGCGCCCCAAAGTTTAGATGGACCATTAGCAGGTAAGTTCCAAGTTTCTGGAAATACAGACGCTTTTAACCTCAAAACCTTACGTGCTACTGGTGAAGGACGCTTATTAGTTGGCGGTGGCGCAATTACAGCTTCTCATATCCAACTTGCTGAAGGCTTGTATAAAGCACAACTACAGGCAAATAATGTAGATGTGCAACAATTAGCACAATTACCTAAACAATCTCAAGGAAGGTTAAGCGGTCAATTCAACGTTGCTGGTTCAGTTGAATCGTTTAAACCGCAAACTGTTGTAGCCACAGGACAAGCACGCGTCAATTTTGGCAGTGGTAGTGTGACTGCTTCTAATATCCAATTGGAAGCCGGTCGGTATCAGGCGCAACTCCAAGCAAGTAATGTGCCATTGCAAAAATTATCACAAGTACCACCGCAGTTTAACGGCACTTTGACAGGTCAGTTTAACGTTGCTGGTTTAGCTGATTCCTTCAAACCACAAGCTATTCAAGCTACTGGTCAGGCACGAGTGAATGTCGCAGGTGGCACAGTCACCGCTTCTAAGATCCAACTTGCTGATGGTCGTTACCAGGCTGTGGTTGATGCTTCTGGTGTGGAATTAAAACGGTTGTCGCAGCAGTTGCGGGGTCAATTTGGCGGTAAACTGCAACTGGCAGGCACTGTGGGAACTTTCAACATATCCAACGTGCGTGCCTCTGGTCAGGTGCAGCTTTCCCAAGGCATTGCTGGTATTGAGCAACCGCTGACAGCAGTTGTTGGCTGGGATGGACAAAAGCTGCTCGTCGAGCGAGCCACTGCTCCAGGTTTAAGTGCTAATGGTTATATTTTAGCCAAATCTGGTGGGACAGGCATACCGGAAATTACAGAATTAAATCTCAACGTTCAAGCACAGAATTATAATCTGCAAAAGTTGCCAATGCAGCTTCCTAGCGCTGTGGCTTTAGCAGGAAAAGCCGATTTTGGGGGAAGAATCAGCGGTACGCTACCTGTGCCAAATATACAAGGGCAAGTTAGGTTACGAGACTTGGTGGTGAATCGACTGGCTTTTGAGTCGGTGTTAACTGGAAACATCCAATTGGCGCAGGGACAGGGTTTAAATTTAGATGTTGCAGGCACACGCGATCGCATTACTCTCAACGCAGACGCAAAAAATCGCCCCAATTCTTTCTTAGTGCGGTGGCAAAATGCATTGGCAAGCGGTCAATCTCAAGGGGACAATTTGGCAATGAAAGTGGAAAACTTCCCCTTGGCGATATTGAATCTTACCCCGCCTGCGAATACTCATCTTGGTACGGGTGCGATCGCTGGATTTTTGACTGGGGATTTTCAGGTTAATCAAAAGACATTTGCCACACAAGGGGATATTGCAATTGCCCAGCCGCAATTAGGACGCATTAAAGGCGATCGCCTGATGGCACAATTCCATTACGGCGATGGTCAAACAACGATTACAGATAGCGAATTTGTCAAAGGTGTGAGTCGTTACGCCCTTGCCGGAACTTTAAGCCAAACTCCCAAAGGTCCGCAAATCAAAGGTAAACTGAACGTTACTCAAGGTGAAGTTCAAGATGTCCTGACTGCACTACAGTTATATGAATTACAAGATGTTCAACGCGGTTTGGCACAGCCAAACTACGGTACAGCAGCAGATTTGAATGCCACTGAGTCAGTAGGATTTTCAGATCAGCCTTTGTCTGCCCAACTTCAGCGCTTTGGCGAATTTGAAAATCGGCTAGCACAACAAAAACAACAGCGTCGCGATACTTCTCCTATACCGGAATTGGCAGATTTAAAGGGAACTTTCAATGGTGAAGTTTCTATAGATACTGCAACAGCGAACGGGCTGGATGTAAGCTTTAATTTAAACGGTCAAAACTTTGTTTGGGGTAGGGCAGATGAACCGGATCGTTTGTATAAAGCAGACCAAGTGATTGCTCAAGGTAGATTTGAAAATGGTGTTCTCAGATTGCTACCTTTGCGACTGGAGTCTCAGAACAACTTGATCGCTTTGACAGGTAATATTGGTGGGAATGAACAATCTGGTCAGTTGCAGGTTGTCAATTTCCCCGTGCAAGTGCTAAATAATTTTGTCAAACTGCCTGTTGGTTTTACAGGTAATCTCAACGGCACAGCAGCTTTAGCAGGGAGTATTGACAATCCACAGGCAAAGGGAGAATTGCAAATCACTCAGGGGACTCTCAATCAAAAAGGCGTAGAGTCAGCGACTGCGAGTTTCAATTATACCAATGGTCGCTTGAACTTTGGCAGCCACGTTACGGTTTCTGGTTCGGAGCCAGTTAAAATTGCTGGTAGTATACCTTATCAGTTGCCTTTTGCTTCTGTAAAGCCAGATAACGATCAAATTAATCTGGATGTGAAAGTTCAAAATGAAGGGCTGGCAGTCTTAAACCTGTTAACTAACCAAGTCGCCTTTGAAAAAGGTGAGGGACAAATAGACTTGATGGTGCGGGGGACAACACAACAGCCGATATTAGATGGAATTGCCACTGTAAAGGATGCCACCTTTTCATCTCAAGCTTTACCAGGAAAGCTGACAGATATTACAGGAACAGTGCAGTTTGGTTTAGACCGGATTGTCGTGCAAAATCTTCAAGGTAAGTATAATAACAAGGGTAAAGTCGAGGCACAAGGTGAGATTCCTGTCTCGAGTCAAGAAACAAAAATAGATCAACCCCTCACCGTTAGCCTTGACCAATTGGCTTTGAATCTTAAGGAACTTTACCAAGGAGGCGTCACGGGTAACTTGGTGGTGACTGGTTCCGCCCTGAAACCAATGATTGGTGGTAAATTGCAGTTAGCTGATGGTCAAGTTTTACTAGCAGAATCTACAAAAACGACCGATGGAAATAGCAAAATAGATGTTTCAGGTGTGAAACAGGTCAAGCAAGAGACCCCGAAAGCTGACTATACAGCGGCTCAGTTCAAAGACCTACAGTTACAGCTAGGCAAAAACGTACAAATTACCCGTCCACTGATTCTCAGTTTCCGGGCTACTGGAACCCTTAACGTCAACGGTTCGTTTAAAGAACCAATACCAGAAGGAACGATCCGCCTGAAGGAAGGAAGCGTAAATTTATTTACGACTCGATTTAACCTTGCGCGTGGCTATAAACATAAAGCTATTTTTAGAGCAAATCAACCCCGCGATCCCGAGTTAGACATCCAGCTGTTTGCGAAAGTACTCGACGTTATTCAAAATAGTGACCTCAATAAACCAAATATCACAGGGTTAGCGGCTTTAGAAACTATTCGTGTTGATGCCAGGGTGCAAGGTCTGGCAAGTAAACTGGATGAAACTCTGGAACTGACTTCGAGCCCCGCACGCAGCGAAACAGAAATTGTTGCCCTGCTTGGGGGTGGATTGGTAGATACCGAAGGACGCGGTAATGATACTACCTTAGGACTGATTAATATAGCAGGTTCGGCTGTGCTGAACAATCTTCAGGAACCCCTAAACCAGATTGCAACAGCATTGGGTTTAAGCGAACTGCGTCTATTCCCAACCATTCTCTCCGACACTCTCGAAGCAGGTAGGAGTAGTTCAACTTTGGAGTTGGCAGCGGAAGCTGGAGTGGATATCACTCGCAGGTTTTCTGTCTCCACCCTGAAGATTTTGACAACTAATGACCCCTTCCAATGGGGTATTAACTATCGGCTCAACAATTCCATTCGTCTGCGTGCAACCACTAATTTAAATGATGACAATCGCGCAGTTATTGAGTATCAAAAGAGGTTTTAATGTCAGACAGCAAGCGTTGTCCTTGCAATCGTCAACAGCCGTACTTCACTAAAACTCTTGCACTCATTCAATGTTTTTGAAATTAAACCACAGATGGACACAGATGGACACAGATAAATATCGGTGTACCCTGCCTTAAGCCGCCCTCCAGGCGTCTACATCGGTGTTTATCTGTGGTTCCTTTTGGGCTTATTCATATTTTTGCAAGAAGTCTACTGCTTAAGTACCCCATCTTCCATATAAACAACTCGGTCAGCCAAATCTAAAATCCGGGGATCATGCGTGACAATCAACACTGTACAACCTTGTTCTTTTGCCAGTTGGCGCAGTAACTCCATAACCAAATGTCCGCTGTGAGAGTCTAAAGCAGCAGTTGGCTCATCTGCCATAATCACCTGTGGATGACCAGTTAAAGCACGGGCGATCGCCACTCTTTGTTTTTGTCCCCCCGACAAATCACGGGGAAGTTGCTTTACCTTATCCCCCAGTCCAACTTGTTCCAACAAAGCTTGTGCTTCTTTGCGTGCTGGCTTTCCCCGAATGCCTTTGACATTCAAGGCTGCTTCTACATTCTCAATAGCCGTTAGTGCGGGAAACAAGTTAAAATCTTGAAAAATAAAGCCAATGTTCTGCCTTCGGAACCGAGCTAGTTGAGTTCGAGACATTCTGGTAATATCTTGCCCAAGCAAATACACGCTGCCCGCCGTTGGAGTCAATAGTCCCGCTAAAATTGACAGCAAGGTCGTTTTCCCCGATCCAGAAGGTCCCATTAAAATTTCTATATGACCCTTTTGGATATCCCAGTAAACTTCTTTGAGGATTTGAAGCCGCTGCTGCTTAGAATTAATCACCATTTCCACCCCTTGGGCAACAATTGCGCCTGTTGCGGTGGAACTCATTTGATATTTGCTCTGGGCAAATTTATTAGATTGAATTTTAGAATCAGTCATTTGCTCAAATTCTTTGGGCATATACAATTTTTAATTGTCAGTTGAGATTTGTTGTGTGCTTTCGACTGCTGAAGAACCACAAACTTAATTATGTAGTGATTAGCACTATATAAAAAGTAAAATTACTGCTAAGAAAACTATCCTTTAAAGACAATCGCTGGATCAACGCGAGTGACTTTCTGAATCGCAAAAACAGCAGAACTAACGCACATCAACACCGTAATTCCAAAAACAGTAGCTGCCGATATAGGTGTAATTAAAATGACAATCCCCTGTGCTGTTGATGTCCAAGCTGCCACTCCTAGACAAAGAGCGATCCCTGGTAGATAGCCTAAAATTGCCATCCATAGTGCTTGCTCAATAATTACATTGTAAATAAACCAATCAGATGCCCCCATTGCTTTGAGGGTGCCAAACTCTTTGATATGATCTGTGACAGAAGCGTAGAGAATTTGACTAACGACCACTGCCCCAACAACGACGCCAACCACCGCACCAAGACCGAGAATAAATCCAATTCCAGAGCGTTCCTGCCAGTAGACTTGTGTTATTTTAGACATTTCTTGCCGAGTGTAAGCGCGGGTGTCTGGCAAAGCTTGTTCTAAATCTCGCTTTAATTTGGCTATGTTTTGACCGGGTTTTGCCCGAATCAAAACGAAGTTAATCTGGTCGGTTGATGTTGGTTTTTTAGCAGAGGTACCTACGTTAGTTGGAGAAGCGGTTGTTTGAGTACCGTAATTTCTATAAGTGTTGGCAGTCTCTAAAGAGGTGAACATCAAGGTACCGAAGATAATTGACTGAGTTCCTTGAGTAAAACCCACCAACTTTGCTGGAATGTTGTTAATTTCTCCAACCTCACCCAACCTTTTGAGATGAATAGAATCCAAGCCAGTTTTGTCAATAATGAAAGTGAAGGATTGCTTCAAGTCATTAAAACTGCCTGCGACAATGGTTGATCGGTCAAATAACATTCCTTGTGGATCTGCGCCAACCAGCGTAACCGAGGTAATTTCGTCTGTTTGTAGTTCATGCCACAAGGCACCATCAATAATGACACCTTCAGCTTTGGCGACACCTGCGACTTTGCGCGCCTTGGTAACCTGTTCGTAGGGAATTGGTATAGTTAGCCCCAAATGCTGCATATTTTTTGAAGACACCCAAATGTCAGCACGGGATTGATCGATTAATTGCGAAGAGGAGCGAGCAAACCCATATTGAAGACCTGTTTGAATGGTGACTAAGCTAACGGCAAATAAAATTCCTGCTTGCGCCACCAAAAAGCGAGGAATGTCTTCTAGTAAATTCTTACGAGCAATTGAAGCCATAAAATTTAATAGGGAATAGGGATTTGTGGTAAAACTACTAACAATGAGCGATTAACCAGCCTTTATCGTTTTAGAATAGACTCTTCCTTTCCAAGTTCCTCCTCGCTTTTGCCAGTGACGCACAGCCGAGTCTACAGTCATCAGCGTATAAAGGAGAGCAATTCCAGGAAGACACAGCGCCAAAGCGGGAGAACATCCATAAAATCGGATCGTGGGTAAGTAGGCATAAGCCATAACTAGCCAGGTTGATAAACCGGCGATCGCCACAAGCGAATTTCCTGTGAGCAAACCGAATATTGCACATACAGGTGGAACAATGTAAACAACTATCATCCCCATGACTGTTACGATTAACAACCCCAAGGAATAATTTAACTGTGTGAACGCAGTGCGGGCTATCATGTCCCAAATGGTTGACAGCGATGGATAAGGTCGTAAACTCTGGGTTGAGTTGGTTAGTCCCAGCCAAATTTTGTGAAATGAGGGGGATGAGGGGGATGAGGGGGATGAGGAGGTATTTTCTCCCTTGTCTTCCCTGTCTTCCCTGTCTCCCTTGTCTTCCCTATGGGGAAATTGGGTAAAACGCCTAGATTTTACGGCTTGCGCTAGGGCGCAATCATCAATTAAGGCATCGCGGACGACCTCAATACCACCAATGCGGGTTAAAGCTTCACGGGTAATTAAAATACACCCACCCGCAGCGGCGGCTGTTGATTTGGTGGGATCGTTCACCCAAGGGAAGGGGTTGAGTTTTTGAAAGAAAAATACAAATGCTGGAATAAGCAATTTTTCCCAAAAACTTTCACACCGAAGCCGCACCATTAAAGAAACGAGATCCAAATCTTCTTGTTGCGCTTTTGCTACCAAACAGCGAAGATTCAAAGCATCATGTTCAATATCAGCATCCGTCAGCAGAAAATAGTCTGGTGGCGATGTCAGGGTTTGTGCATATTGAATACCTTGGTGTAATGCCCATAACTTGCCTGTCCAACCAGGAGCCAAAGCTTGTCCAGAAAGGACGTGTAATTGCTGAGTTTTGTTTAATTCCTGGGCAACATCACGGGCAACATTTGCTGTTCCATCCGTACTGCTATCGTCTACCAAGATGACGGTGAGATGACCAGGATAGTCTTGGTTGAGAAGCGATCGCAAAGTGACAGGAAGCAAATCAGCTTCGTTTCTTGCGGGGATGACAGCACAAATAGTAGGGAACATTGATAAATCTGTTTCCTGTCTTGTTAATCGTTGGTCCGAGCGCCAAAACTGACCCCAAAACCCTAGTAATATCACCCAAATTGTCAAGGATAGAACAGAAAGCCATAGTCCAATTTCACCGTTCATCGTGTTTTCTTTTTTCCACTTAGAAAACACATTACAATGTCACCTTATGACAGGGAAAGAATTTTCCTGTACATAACCAAAAAGAAGCAGACATATGTGGTTGAGGAGCAACGGAAAACAATGCAAATTCAAGACAAAGTGGCAGTTTCCCGTGTAAAAGACGCGATCGCCGCCAGTCAAAACTATCTTCTTTCTATTCAATATCCTGATGGATACTGGTGGGCGGAGTTAGAATCCAATGTCACCATCACTGCGGAGGTTGTCCTCCTCCATAAAATTTGGGGCACAGACCGAGAAAGACCGTTGCATAAAGTTGAAGCATATCTGCGTTCTCAACAACGGGATCACGGAGGTTGGGAACTTTTCTACGGGGATGGAGGAGAGCTAAGTACCTCGGTGGAAGCATACATGGCGCTGAAGCTGCTTGGTGTCTCACAAACAGACCCGGCAATGGTCAAGGCGCGGAAGTTCATCCTAGAACGCGGTGGTATCAGTAAAACTCGCATTTTTACCAAGTTACACCTAGCTCTCATTGGATGTTACAACTGGCGCGGCATTCCTTCTCTACCACCTTGGGTGATGTTGTTGCCCTCAAATTTTTTGTTTAACATCTATGAAATGTCTAGCTGGGCAAGGTCAAGCACTGTTCCGCTGCTGATTGTCATTGACCGCAAACCTGTTTTTCTGACTGATCCAGCCATCAACTTGGACGAACTGTATGCTGAAGGTGTTGAGCATGTTCGCTATGAGTTGCCTCGCAAAGGCGATTGGACAGATTTATTTATTACCCTAGACGAAACCTTTAAGTTAGCAGAAACCCTGAATCTTGTTCCTTTCCGTGAAGAAGGTATTCAAGCTGCAGAACGCTGGATTTTAGAACGGCAAGAAGCAACGGGCGATTGGGGCGGAATTATTCCCGCTATGTTAAATTCGCTACTAGCTTTGCGAGCTTTGGATTATGACGCAGCCGACCCGATTGTAGAACGAGGACTACGGGCAGTTGACAATTTTGCGATTGAAACTGCCGATACCTATAGAATACAGCCTTGTATTTCCCCTGTATGGGATACTGCTTGGGCAATGCGAGCTTTAGTAGATTCTGGCTTGGCTCCTGATCATCCTGCTGTGGTTAAAGCTGGAGAATGGTTGTTGAGTAAGCAGATTCTGGATTACGGTGATTGGGCTGTTAAAAATCGACAAGGAAAACCAGGAGCTTGGGCGTTTGAGTTTGACAACCGCTTTTATCCAGATGTAGACGACACAGCTGTCGTCGTGATGGCTCTTAATGGAGTGAAATTGCCCAACGAAAAATTGAAGCAAGCGGCGATCGCTCGTGCTGTGAACTGGATTGCTTCGATGCAGTGTCAGCCTGGTGGTTGGGCAGCATTTGATATGGACAATGATCAGGATTGGATCAACCAAATACCTTATGGTGACCTCAAAGCCATGATTGATCCGAACACAGCTGATGTCACCGCTCGGGTGTTAGAAATGCTGGGTGAGTGCAATCTCTTCATTGATACAGGCAACCTGGAGCGGGCAATGAGCTATCTCAAAGCCGAGCAAGAAACTGAGGGTTGCTGGTTTGGTCGTTGGGGAGTGAATTACATTTATGGCACAAGTGAAGTTCTTTGCGCCCTGTCTTTAATTGCTCCAGAAAAGACACGACTGAGTATAGAACGAGGTGCTGCTTGGTTAGTCGGATGTCAAAACTCAGATGGTGGCTGGGGCGAGACTTGTCGCAGCTACGATGACCCAACTCTCAAAGGACAAGGACCCAGTACTGCCTCTCAAACGGCTTGGGCAATACTAGGTTTAATAGCAGCAGGTCAAGCAACTGGCAAGTTTGCGAAAGTTGCCCTTGAGCGGGGAATTGGCTACCTTTTGGAAACTCAGCGTTCAGATGGCACTTGGGACGAGTCAGAATTTACAGGGACTGGCTTTCCTAGTCATTTTTATCTCAAATATCACCTCTATCAACAGTATTTTCCGCTATTAGCTTTGGGTAGGTATCAAGCGATATCAAACTTTTTGCGATAACTAAAAGTAGCCTACCTCAAAACCCTCCCCACAAATGGGGAGGGGTTATGAAGGTTCACATTTTCTCAACTTCTGAGTAATATCAAGTTTTTTTAATTACTTATACAGGAGTTACGTAACTGTCACATTGGGGGTATGTATGGATAAGCTAACTGGAAAATCAAAACTTGCCTTCGACGACATAGGAACAGGCGAACCAGCCTTACTCTTGTTTCCAGGATGGTGTGCTGATCGGGGTATTCTAGCAGCACTTGCGGAAGTTGAAAGCAAAAAACGAAGAGTTATCAATGTCGATTTACTGGGACATAACGAATCACAGCGTCCAGAGGGAGACTTTGGCACTGAAGATATGATCCGTGAAACTATTAAGCTTGTAGATTCACTTGGCATAAATGAATTCGTTACAGTCTCGGTAGCACACGCTGGATGGATAGCGATTGAACTAAGGCGTAAATTAGTTCATCGGGTTCCAAAGATGGTCTTTCTCGAGTGGATCATTATTGAACCGCCTCAGCTGTTCTTTGAGACCTTGGATAAGATGCAAAAGCCTGATCAATGGCAAAGTGCGCGTGACGCACTATTCATCGGTTGGTCGTTAGGTGATCCTAACCTCGCCAAACCCTTCCATGAGTTTATGACGAATTACGACTTCGACATGTGGTCGCGCGCAGGTCGAGAAATAGCCAGGTCATACAGAGAATTTGGCAGTCCTTTGCGCCTTCTTGAGACGCTTGCTCCAGCTCCAACAGTGCTCAATATTTACTCGCCAACGCAAATGAAGAACCTTTATTCCCAACCGGATGACACCAAGTATCTTGAAGCACAACAAGTTTTTGCAAACAAACATCACTGGTACCACATTTATAGATCGAGATCGAAGAGCCATCTGCCTTCCATCGAAGTCACGCAGGAAGTCGCAGACGCAATTGAAAGCTTCCTTTCCGGTTCTGCATCATAATTTTCGCCCGCCAATAGCAAGGAACCCGAAACCTACGTGTAGCAAGCTGTAATAAAGGCGTTTAAGCTAGTTGCAATTCATCGTGGTCGAAGCGAATGATTGCAGGCTGGTTGCAATTAATTCTGGGTCTTCCGCAATTTTGGTGATGATTGAGAGGAATGGAACGAAAGAGCGATTGCACTCGTAGCGCACTGCCTTTTGGGCAATCGCACATTTTCTGGGGAGGACACAATCACCATTGGTTGAACTGAAAACAACAGAATACACGGTATTGACCAATACTCCGTTTGTTGAGGTAGAGTACAGCGTATTTTAGGGCGAGTTTAAGCAATCATCTGATTCTCAAAATCCCCTAGCTGACTCGCTAGTAATACATTGCTCGTACCATAGATTTGAGGTAGCCGTCCTGTTTGTGCCAAGATGGTTCGCACCTGTGTGTTGGAAGTATCGGCAAGGTTACGCTGTTGAGCGATCGCCATTCCCGCTGCAATTCCTACTCCCTGCCCAACACCACAATTGAATTCCACAATTCTCCCAGCAGAAGAAGCATAGCCAACAAATCCAGAAGCTGGACTGATAACTGCCAAGTTGGGTACACTTTTCACCAGGGCGTGCTGAAAGCCGATGTTGAACAGGGGCGGGTTAAATGCCAGATTGTTAAAACCTTTCGTAGCAGCTCTTGTATCTAGACCTTTGATTCCACCACGGATATCAAAATGGTAACCAAAGGTTCCTAAAGCTTGAGAGTCTGGCACGCCGCCCGATAGCATTTCAGAGCCACTAAGGGGGTCAACAGCTCCCACAATATTGCCTGCATGGCGAATATACAGTTCTTCTGCGGGCTTCACCTGACTAGCGCCAATGCTTTCAAACCACTTTTTCACAAACAGCATTTCCTTGAGCATTTCTGGTGTCGGCTTGGCTTTCGCGCGTGCTAACGCTTCCGCTTGATCAGCATTGACTCCAAACAATAATGCATTCCAAGACAACCGCCCCCCAGACAAAATTGCTACGTTACCGTTGTCAAGGATGGCACTACTAGACTCAAACGACAGAGGAGTACCCCGAAAAGCGTGGTAAGCGATAGAAAGGGCTTTGCTGCGAACGTCGATGTAGTCTTGCCCTACGTACATCGTTTTCAAATTGCCTTGAGAATCAACGAGGTCTTTCCTGAGTTCATCTGCTCTTGCTCGATCTTCACCTGCGGCACTATTTAACCATTTCTGAGCTTCAGTATCTGCTACTTTGGTGAAGCGTTTAAGATATTGATACTCCACATTTTTGAGTTTATCAATACTTAGCCCTTGAGTTTCAAATACCAGGGTCACTGCCAGTTCCGAGTTAGGTAAGCCAAAAGTCTCAAACCCCTTAAGTTTTTTTACTCCAGCCGCTTGCGCCAATTCAGCGTTTACAGTGGAGTCAATAAACTGTTTGCCTAAATAAGTTTCATCGTTAGTCAGTTTAATACCAGCAATTTTCTGCCCTTCTTTGATAACGGACTTAATTTCAATATCACCAATAATATCTGCACCCACCTCACTCAACATCTGTCGTAAAGCAGCATCAGCCTTAGCTGGATCGAGAGCAATGAGCGCTACTCCTGATTTTTGCAAAAATTCCTTGTAGATGGCGGGTGGATCACCAAAAGTGTCCAAACGACGAGATTGGCGAATGGCAGAGGGAACCGCAGAACGGTCAAGATAAGACAACCCACCGCGCACCAAATGACCGCCGATGCCTGATTTAGAATTTCCCTTAAACAGTAGCAAAGTCCGTGGGTACTGCTTCGTCTGGCGGTAGTATTCCCTTGCTCCACAAACTAGGGCGAGAACACCAGGAACTTCGTCCCCGAAGCAAATAATGTCGTACGTGTGAACTGTCGAATCAACCCTGACTGGAGACATAGTGTTTTGTGCTTGACTCTTAATTTTCTTAATAAAATCAACAATCTAAGTGTTTGTTATTCCAGAAATGAAGCAGTACTGTTGATTAACCCTTACGGGTACTGTTTAAATCACTGAAACGCCAGCACTACTGTATCACTTGTGTACTGTCCCCAAATTGTAAGCGATTCAAATTCACAATTGGGAAAGCCTATTCCCGGAATTATCCTGCCAGCAAGCTTTCTGCCAGTTAAATATGATATGCGTCAGCTGATTTTTTAAATGATAACTATTATCATTAAAGACCGTATAGTTGGTTACAGGGATGAAAGCAGAAAGCCCACTCCAGGCGCGGGGTGGGACTGATTCAGAAGCGATCGCCAAGGACTCAAAGAGCAACGCCACAAGTGTGACATAGCAAAATCCTGTTTGGCTATACCACACAAAGGAGAAGAAGCTGCATTCACCAGATGTAACTTAAAAAAGCAACTCTAAAAACTAAAAAGATGAATTTTTCATTTGGCAGACAAACACAAAAGGCAAATACAGAACAAATTAGGCAAGTCAAGGAGTGGATTTATCAAGCTTTAAAACTTGATAAGGAAATTCCTATTTCTCTAAGTCAATTACAGTGTACTGAGTCAGGTTGTCCACCTCTTGAAACAGTAATCGCCGTGATGAAAAACCCAGTTGAACAGTACAAAATTCATAAACCAATAGCTCAAATAGAGTTTATAGATATTGCTGAACTCATGAAATAAACTCATTAATCTATTTGTGGGTTTTCAACTTTTCACTTGTTCCATTTAGCATGTGTTTTGCACAGACAAAAAGGACTTGTCTGTGCATTCTTAATCTCACACTCTTTAGCAACCACCAGCCCAAGTTACCCATCTGTGGGATATGGTTGTATGTATCGCTTCACTTATTTCGTATTCGGTTATGGTTGCTCCTGTGAAATCAGCGCCACTGAGCTCTGCTTCATTCAAGTTGCTACCAATCAAATTTGCCTGACGAAGTTTGGCTCCACTTAAATCAGTACCACAGAGTTCTGCTTCACTGAGGTTTGCCCCAACTAGATTTGCCCGAACTAAATTTGCAGTCCGCAAATCTGCGCGACTGAGGTTTGTTCTCTCTAGGTTGACATTCATCAGATCTGCGCCAATCAAGTTGACCTCACTCAAGTTAGCATCTGTGAGGTTTGCGCCACTTAAATCTGCATCTGTAAGGTTGGCGCGACTTAAATCACATCCACTCAAATTTGCTTGACTGAGATTAGCTCCACTTAAATCTGCTCCACCAAAATTTGCGCCACTTAAGTCAGTATCACTAAGGTTAGCTTGATGCAAATTTGCTCCATTAAAATCCCGTTCTCCTGCTGCATATCGACTCAGGAGCTGATTAATGTCCATATTATCCGCCTCGCAATGTGTTGACAGGTCAAAAAGTCTATTTATAAGTTGCGTTCTACCCAAACCACACCGAAGACTATCTTTTAGTTGCTAGCAACTAGATTTTTAACTATTGCTTGGAATATTATTTTCATTTTGCAAGAGCTTCTATTTTTTTGAGCATTTCCTTAACGGAAATATATATATTAATTCATGAAGAAATGATTATTTACACTTAGCTTACGACTAGCACCATACATCATGAACTGAGGATTGACATCTCCCCTCGCTAGAAGCAAGGGGATTCTTAGACGTTGCTGCTACGCGGTCTGAAGACACGCTACGCAGCGTCTACGATATGATTTATTTAATCGTGTAAACAAATCAAACCGTTGTGGGAGTGTCAAAGCTCCCCTAACCACCTCGACTAGATTTAAACCTAGCTGTGCGGCTACTTTTCTCATGATGTTTGCACTACCATTACAATCTGCATTTATGAAGTGACCATCACGACTTTTATACAATCCACGTTTCACTCTATCGCCCGATGCTTTCCACCCCACGGGTTTTTCACCATGCTTAGGCAAAGAATCACCGTCAAGAAATGACGCTTTGGATGTGTACGCCTCTTCAGTAATTGTTAAAATAATTCCGTATTCTAAGCAAAGTTGCTTAAGTCGTTCAATTAATCGTCCTGTGGGAATCACCACAAAGTTTTGATTATTGCGTTTACCCATATTGGAACCGTTTTTTTGTCCCTCGTTCCAACCTATAACTAGATTACCTATTCGGTCGTTAAGGCACTGATTAACGATGAATCGTGCTGCTTTGTTAATTGCATCACGCATTTGGTTGTTTCGCTTGCGCTGGACTCGGTCTAGGTTAGAATCCGACGCATTGTCCCCTAGAAAATGAACCAGCCTTTGTTTTGTTGATCTGTCTTCGTAGTCGGGTACGCGTTCTAGTAAGGCTGGTTCATTTTCTTCGTGTAAGACCCCCGCCCAGTAGAAATCCGATTTCCCTTGCTTGTACTTTGCTACAAGACGACAATAGCCTTGGTTCATTGCCTTTAACTTGCGACCGTCAATGATAAGGCTTCTGCCACGTGTTGAAACACCTGTTAGCCAATTAGTTCCACCGTGATCAAATGACCAAGCCTGAGTGTAATCAAGGCTAGGATGATTGCTAATTGGTTCCTTGCCATCATCAATCACCCAATCAATCCACAACTCACCAAGATAAGGACGCACTGTCACCTCTTTTACCCAGTCTGAATCAATAAATTCAGGCAACTGCAATGCAATATTTGTAAGCAAGTGTGGTTTTGTCTCACGACTGATTGACGGGTGAAAACAACCATCTTTGTAATTGAGCGCTTGACGTGGAAACGTTACCGAAGCAAGACCACCACGTTTTCTGTATTTTGGTAGTGACGGTCTATCGACTTCACCTTTGTAGTAGGCGTTAACCAACCCGTTGTAACTGATTATGGATTCGCCTACTGTCTTAAGTGTTTGCTGTGCTGACTGTGCAGCCATTGCTTTGTAGTGTGGATTGTCCTTAAGAACTTTATCTAGTTCTGGGTAGGTCGTACCGCATTTATAGGTTTTCCAATTCCTTAGTAATTCGTCACCACGCCAATAAGTTGTGAACGCATCTTGTTGTTGTTCTAGCTTGTTGTAATGGGTTTGTCGAGTGTGGTAAATCGCTGAATTAATAAGACTATTAGCGTGTTCACACTGGTTAACCCAAAATGCTTTCTCTTCATCAATAAATTTTGCTTTGACTGGTATTGTTCTGTACATTTTGTCATCACCTTCTGTTGTTGATTATCATTGCTACTACAATTAACGTCAACAGACATTCGGGAAGATGGCAAAACTATCTAAAGAAGACCATGAGTACAGGAGAACCGAGAATTCTGTGTCTTCAATTAACTATCATTTTGTATTTGTACCAAAACGCCGAAGACCAGTACTAGTTAGTGATGTGGCAAGAAGGCTACAGGAAATCATATTTGAATTGGTACAAGAACATAACTGGCGGTTAATTGCTCTGGAGATTCAACCAGACCATGTACATATGTTCATCAACGCTCCAACAGATGAAGCTCCATCCAAAATTGCCATGTGGGTTAAAGGAAGAGCTTCTCACCACCTGAGAAAAGAATTTCCCGAATTAAAAAAACTACCTGCTTTGTGGACTCCGACTTATTTTGTCGCGTCAACAGGTCAGGTCAGCACTGAGGTAGTTAAAAAGTACATTGAAAATCAACGAGGGAAATAGAGAAACACAGGGCTAAAGCCCTTTGGGTCGCGCATCCCGTCCCTCTCTGAAGAGTAGGGGTTCTCGCGCTCCCACTATGCTTTGATAGAAACAACCATTAGATGGTCAGGAGTTGATGATCCCAGTTCATGCGGGAGAAAGAATTCCTGAAGTTTTACTGGGTTTGCAGTGATTGGAAACTCGGCGACTAAGTAGGTGGGCATGAAAAAATATAAGATAAACCTAAGCCCCCAGCCCCCAACCCTTGTAAGCGTTGGGGGAGTTACAGCCTCTCCTCTCGCTGCTGTAGAGGAATGGAAGCGAGATTTTAAATTTAATTGTGCCTACCTACTTATTCGTAAATAGACCTTAAGAAGTTTTAACCTAGATTCTTGTGATCAAGTTTTGTTGAATCGTTAATTTTGGCACCGTAAAGGTTAGCAAGATTCAGATAAGCATCGCTGAGGTTGGCGCTGCGGAGGTCAGTATTACTGAGGTTAGCACCGTTAAGGTTAGAAAGTTTGAGGTTGGCATCGCTGAGGTTAGCACCGCTGAGGTTAGCCCCAGTGAGCTTAATACCGCTAAGATTTGCACCATTGAGATTAGCTCCGCTGAGGTTGGTACCGTCAAGATTGGCAAGGCTGAGGTTAGCACTTCTGAGGTCGGCACCTTTAAGGTCAGTTCTAGCAAGGTTTGCCCCACTCAGATCAGCACTATTAAGGTCGGCTTTGCTGAGGTTGGCAAGGCTGAGATATGCCCCGGTGAGGTTTGCCCCACTCAGGTTAGCACCACTGAGGTTTGCCCCACTCAGGTTGGCAAGGCTGAGGTTAGCACCACTGAGGTTTGCCCCGATTAGGTTAGCACCACTCAGATTTGCGCCGCCGAAATTGGTACCGCTGAGGTTTGCGCCGCCCAGATCTGCACCACCAAGCTTGGCATTGCTGAGATTGGTTCCGTCAAGGTTGGCATCGTTGAGATTAGCACCACTCAAGTTGGCATTGAATAGGTTAATACCGCTGAGGTTTGCGCCGCCCAAATCTGCTCCTGCAAAGTCTTCAGCAGACAAGTTCTCAGTTTTTGCTTTGTCAACGCGCACCTTCAAATTTTGAAGTTCTGGGAAAGATTCTTCAGCCATAGCGCAACTTTGACCAACTTAAGATATATTCCTCTATGACTCTACGAGATATTTAGCTTGCGCCATATCTATCATTCGTTATTATTTTGTTTTAGAAAAAAATTACTAGTAGAGGATGAACCCCCCAATTGGTTATTTTTGCCCTAGTACAAGGAGCGATCGCTCGATCACCTGACTCACCAACTCATTCCCCTGCAAGTTAAGGTGGATGTGGTCGTGATACAAGGCTTTAGGGTCTTGGTTTGAGTTAAATATTGGCAAAAAATCTACATAAGTTATTTGCTGCGCTTGAGAAAATTTACTCAACCGCTCACGTGCTTTGATTTCGTAATCGCGGGGTCCTCTTTGACCAATTTCTCGTAGTAAGGGAGTCATGACGAGAAGGAATTGGCTGTTGGCTTGACGCGTCAGCGCTTGGATTTTGCCAATTGCTTCTAGATTCAAACCAACTCTATCGCCGCCTTCATTTTGCACTGCTTCTAGTTCTGGTATCGGCGTTTGCTTTAACACATAACGTTGGAGAACTTCCACCAATGCTAAAGGCGGTTTCTTGTCTGGATAGTTGCGATCGCGTCCTACGGGTAAAGCGGTGGGAGCCGTAGCAAATAAATCATCGGTATTAATCAGTAGCACGACTGCTTGAGCGTTGAAACTGCCAAACTTCTGTAAGTAGGCTAATTCATTTCTTGGTCCCCAAGAGTTGGCTGAAGCATTCAGCACTTCTACTTGTTGAAAGTTATTAGCAACAGAGTCGCTTAAGGAGCTACTCAGCAAGCTAGAAATCGTATCATCCTGGTCTGTCCACCAGCCACCATTAACAATAGAATCTCCCAAAAGTAGTACTCGTAAGGTAGAAGGCGAAGGTGTCTTTTGTATCGGCTCACTTCGCATCGAATATTCATTAATCTCAATGCGATGACCAAAGCGACGGGTACGTTGGTTAGGGGCTAACAAATAACCAATCTGCTCATCCCGAATGTATGTTAGGGGATTGCCAAACCCAAAGAGCGATCGCAATCCCACCTCTATCACCACAAACAATCCCATAACGACCACCAAACTGATCACCAGTACCACTTTCACCGTCAAAAACCTCTCGTAAATTTTTGTAAATAAATATTACAATTTTACCTGTTTAACTTATACCGTTTTGTACAGGAAATTTCGGATATTTAATTGTATTAAAGCCAATGTATCTCTTGGTATAAGTACTTAGAGCGATGCAAATGTTGCAAAGCTTAAACAAAATGTTATTAATAAGTTTGTGTTGAATGCGAACGAAAAGACTAAAATCAAGACGGGCTGACTAGCACTCTAACAAAGGAGGATGACAAAGCTATGTCCGACTTAAACCGTGGCATCATGAAATTTGAAGGCGCTGATTCCCCCAAAGTAGTCACCATCTCCTCTGTGCTGCTTTTAGGGTCAATTCTTGCACTGATCATTTGGGCGCTGCAAGCAGCCTATGCAGTTCACTAATTGGATTATGGACATCCGGAATTCCGGGAACTAGATAAGATCAAAAAATGTCATTCTAAGTAAAACCTTAAGCTTTTTCATGAGCTTTGAGTGTTCGCCTGGGATATGACACAGACCATAAGTTTTATTTAGTACCCAAAAGCTCAGAAAGCATAATAGAGCAAGTAGGGTAGGACACTGGCTAGGACGGTCTCCGTCACAGCCAGGTGTCTCTGATGATACTAGAATTACGATTAAAAAGAATTTTTAGATTTATAAGATTTGAGATTTTAGATTCAAAATAAATCTAAAATCCAAAAGCAAAAATGCTTGAACTCTGGGGTATTGTAATTGTTTTTATTGTCTGCCCTCTCTTGGGTGCCATACCACTAATTGCTTGGATCACTCAAGCCATGACAGGGCGGCAGCTAGCACAAATTGGTACAGGCAACATCAGTGTTTCATCTGCTTTTTACCACGGCGGGACGTTAGTTGGAATTCTGGCAGTTTGCTCTGAAGCGATTAAGGGCATTGCCGCAGTCTTACTCACCCGTGCTTTTTTTGGACACGAATCTGCTTGGGAACTGGTTGCTCTGATTGGTTTAGTCGTAGGTCGATACTCAGCAGGTCGAGGAGCCGGCACGACTAACGTAGTCTGGGGATTTACCGTACACGATCCACTCGCGGCAGTGTTTGTATTGTTGATGGCAAGCGCTAGTTTCACGATTTTGCGTTCTAGGCAACTCGCAAAATTTGGAGTTTTAGTTTTATTCCCACTGATTGTAGCGCTCCTGCATAATGAAGATCCAGCCAGAATCATAGCTGCTGTTGCGCTTGCTGTGTTACTTGGCTGGATTTACAAACAAATTCCTGATGACCTGAATCTTTCTGTTGAAGAAGCACAACCAGAGTCACAAGCAGCGTTTAAATTTTTTCGCGGCGCTCAAGACATTCTGACTCTAGATGACGAGTTGGATGCGGCTTTTGTGGGACAAAAGGCAGCGAGATTAGCCGAAATTAAGCGATGGGGTTATTCCGTGCCAAAGGGGTGGATCATTGGTTTGTACGATGACCCTGAACCATTGATAGAAATGCTTCAGCCTTCAGAGTTATTGCCGCTTGTGGTGCGTTCCTCCGCAATTGGAGAAGACACGGAACAAGCTTCCGCAGCGGGGCAGTATGAAACGGTTTTAAATGTGACCAGTAAACAGAAGTTACGAGAAGCGATCGCCCGCTGTCGAGCTTCCTACGATAGTCAAAGAGCAGTACAGTACCGAAGCGATCGCGGGTTATTCGATGCAGCAATGGCGGTCCTGATTCAACAACAAGTCCAAGGAGTTTATTCTGGCGTTGCTTTTACTCGCGATCCCATTACCAAGCAAGGTGATGCCGTAGTTATAGAAGCTTTGCCAGGAAACGCGACTGCTGTTGTTTCCGGACGAGTCACGCCCGAACAATATCGCGCCTATGTCGTCGAGACAGATAATTTCACTTCCATACAATTAGAGGGACAGGGGAACATACCCGCAACATTAATCAAGCAAGTGGCGTACATATCTCGCCATTTGGAAGAACGTTACCACGGTATTCCTCAAGATATCGAGTGGACATACGACGGTCAAACGCTTTGGGTATTGCAAACTCGACCCGTAACCACCCTACTGCCCATTTGGACCCGCAAAATTGCCGCAGAGGTAATCCCCGGAATCATTCGCCCGTTAACTTGGTCGATTAATCGTCCCTTAACTTGTGGGGTTTGGGGAGGAATTTTTGCTTTGGTGCTGGGTGAACGCGCCGTTGGTTTGGACTTTAATCAAACGGCCACACTGCACTATTCTAGAGCCTACTTTAATGCATCCCTCTTAGGAGAGATTTTCCGCCGCATGGGTTTACCACCTGAAAGTTTGGAGTTTTTAACTAGGGGAGCAAAAATGAGTAAGCCTCCCTTGGATACTACGTTGCGGAATTTCCCTGGACTGCTGCGTTTGCTTGTGCGTGAGTTTTGTTTAACAATGGATTTTCAGTGGGATAATCGCAGGCGGTTTGTTCCGGCTTTATCTCACTTGAGTCAGGAATTGGTAGAAGACCTTGATCCAGCAAGGCTGTTGACAAGAGTTGACTACATTCTGGAGTTACTTCGGCGTGCAACGTACTACAGTATATTAGCTCCGTTGAGCGCGGCGTTGCGGCAAGCAATTTTTCGGCTAAAAGATGGGGAGATTGATAACAGTCGGACCCCAGAGGTAGCGGCGTTGCGAGAGATTCAAGATTTAGCCGCTTCTTCAAGGCAAGTTTTACCTGAGTTTGACCCAGAGAAAGAAGTGTTTGAGCAGTTGGCGCAAACTCCCGAAGGGCAAGAAATTCTGGAAAAGTTTGGCAAGTTGCTTCAGCGTTACGGTTATTTGAGTGAAGTAGGAACTGATATTGCTGTTTCCACCTGGAAAGAAGAACCACAAGCGGTTAAGCAGTTGTTTGTGCAGTTTATGCAGACAAACGAACCGCCAAAGCGCCAAGAACGCCAAGGTAAGAGGAAGAGAGGGTTTGTCCAAAGGCGTGTGAATCTTAAGGGACAAGTGACTGAAGTTTATTCGCGACTCTTAGCTGAGTTGCGCTGGTGTTTTGTGGCGTTGGAGGGGATTTGGTTAAAGTCGGGCTTACTTGAGCAGCCAGGAGATATATTTTTCTTGGAGCTTGAGGAAGTGCGGCGTCTTGTTGAAAGTTTTGAGCCAGATTTTGTCGAACAGTTGCAGGATTTGGTGGAATTGAGGCGCACACAACTTGCACAAGATAGTCAGCTTAACCCTGTACCCCTTTTAGTCTACGGCAACAATCCTCCCGCATTGCCTTTCCGAACTGAAATCCCCTCACCTGATCAGGTATTACAAGGCATTCCCGCCAGTCCTGGACAAGCGGAAGGACGGGTCAAAGTGTTGCGAAATTTACAGTCAGTACCAGATATTGACCGAGACACCATTCTGGTCGTACCTTACACAGATTCTGGTTGGGCACCTATACTTGTCAGGGCTGGAGGACTCATTGCTGAGGCTGGTGGACGGCTTTCTCACGGAGCAATCATAGCTCGCGAGTATGGGATTCCCGCTATTATGGATGTTAAAAGTGCTACATGGATATTGCAGGATGGTCAGAGAGTGCGAATTGATGGGTATAGGGGTATTGTGGAAATATCTAACGACTTAAGACCCGATTTACGACCAGAATGAAACTCACTTCCCTAAATGACTTGGCTGAAGAGCCAGTTTCTCATAATCCTGAAATTAAAAAAAAGGTGATGCTGCGTTTTGGCGATTTGCCTCACCTGACTAACTTTTCTCAGTCACGTTTTGCCCCTGGACACACAGCACCAGCCCACGCCCATCAAGATATGTGCGAGGTTTTTTTTGTTGAGTCTGGTTCTGGTGTGATTCACATTGATGGTAAAGAATACCCCTTGATACCAGGGAGTTGTGTGGCGGTTGAACCAGGAGAAGTTCATGAAGTTGTTAATAATGGTGCAACTGAGTTGGTTCTCACTTATTTTGGATTACGAGTTGAAAAATAAGCATAGTTATCCCACAGTTCATCAATCGTTTCAGCCATTGCCTTATGCGAAAATTGGTGCTGTACAGCGATCAAGTTATCGCAGCAAATCAGCAGGTGGATTCGTACCTGCTGAAACTATTAGGCACTAACGCCGCACGTATTGGCTATATTTCGTCGTCAAGCGATCCAAAACGTCAGTACTTTAGGGCAAAACAACAGTACTATCAGCAGTATGGTCTCGAAGCGCTCTACGTTGAACTCGATGTGGAATACAAAACAGACCTTCTCGATCCGTTGTTTGCCTGTGATGCGATTCATTTATCTGGCGGTAATACGTATTACTTCTTGTACTGGCTGCAGCAACGCGGTTTGATGCAGCGGCTGCAGCACTATGCTCTCCATCAAGGCGTGTTAATTGGCATTTCGGCTGGGGCAATTATAATGACACCGGAGATAGCCTCGGCGCGGCTGTGTGGTGATACGCCGTATCCACCCCTTACCACCTATCAGGGATTAGGTTTAGTGGACTTTGCGTTTGTGCCGCATATACAGGATACACCAGAGGAGTATGCCCGTATGCAGGCATATGCCAACCACCAGCAACGAGTGCTATACGGCTGTCATGATGGGGATGGGATTGTAGTCGTTGGTGAAACGGTTACGTTGGTTGGCAATGTTGTAACTGTGACACCGACAAGCGCATGAGTTATGCTCTACGGCTGTACCCCTTATTAAGAAGCGCTGGAAAGAGATGGAACTGAGTCGCGATCGCCCAACAATTTACTCAAATGACTGGAGGCTTCCAACACCCACCTGCTTATTAAGAGCAATCTTAACCATAGCAGCAATCATCCTGGAGTTTAAAACTTTTTAGGATATCCAAGAAGCCAGAAATCTATTTGCAAATCTATAAAAATTTAGTGAATTAGTAGAAATTTATATCTAGAGTCAGAACACAATTAGCGTGAAAATATTTTAAGATTAAGAGTTTACATTACAGAAACAGAATAATTATAGAGGAAATTCCCAGCAGGGTGTATACCAGAAATAGATAATTCGAGGTATGTACTACCAACAATACAGCCAATGAAACACCGCGCACTGCTGTTAGTCAATCATCATGCCCGCCAAGCACAAAAGCGCTTACCTGAGGTAAAACGCTTGCTTGAGGAACTGGGCTTGAATTTGATTGAGGAGTCCACTGAACAACCACAGCACCTTTATGAAGTCATCAAACGTCACCAGCACGAAGTTGACTTAGTGATCGTTGGTGGTGGCGATGGCACTCTCAATGCTGCTGTAGATGCTTTGGTAGAAACGCAGTTAACACTAGGTATTCTACCTTTAGGAACCGCCAATGACTTAGCTAGGACTCTGGGAATTCCTAACTCTCTCCCCGACGCCTGTAAAATTATTGCCAACGGTGAGGTACGACGCATTGATTTGGGGTTAGTGAATGGTAAACACTTTTTCAACGTAGCAAGCTGTGGGCTAAGTGTGAAAATTACCCAGCGACTGACTAAAAAAGCCAAGCGTCGTTGGGGAATATTGGCTTACCTGATCACAGCATTGCAAGTCATTTGGGAATCTCGACCTTTTAGCGCAGAAATTCGTACGAATAACCAATCAATAAGAGTGAAAACGGTACAAATTGCCGTAGGTAATGGTCGATATTACGGCGGTGGGATGGCAGTGGTTCCTGATGCCACCATTGATGATCAAAGGTTGGATCTGTACAGTTTGGAAATTGAACGCTGGTGGCAAATTATTCCCTTATTACCTGCCATGCGACAAGGACGACACATTCATTCGCAGAGTGTTCGCGCCTTTAGTGGTCAAGAAATTGAAGTTTATACACGCAAACCGCGCCCTATCAATACAGATGGTGAAATTACAACCTACACTCCTGCTCACTTCCGCGTGATCCCCAATGCTTTAAGCGTGTTAGTACCATCAAATGAATAATGAATGATGAATAAGTAAGTAAGTTAAAAAAGAAGAGAATTCATAATTCATAATTCATAATTACAATGCATCTAAAATTTTCCCAAGATATTAAGTTCCTGCTGCAAAGGTTAGGTCAACAGCCACTAAGTCTTGGCGATGTTCTAGCAGAAACCTCAGAACGTGGTTTTAGCTTGGTAATAGTATTATTGGTTTTGCCATTTTTGTTTCCTGTCCCACCTGGGTTAACTGGACCATTTGGTGGTGCTTGTTTGATATTGTCAATACAGATGGCTTTGGGGAGGCGATCGCCTTGGCTTCCTAAAAAAATTGCTACATATAAATTTCCCCGTGGGTTTACCCAGATAATTTTAAGTCACCTACAAAAAGTAACCAAAATATTAGAAAAAATTACCCGTCCCCGATTGGCAAAAATAGCAGAGAATCCTTTTACTTGGCGATTAAACGGTCTTTGTATTTCTTGGTTAGCAATCTTGCTAATTTTACCAATTCCTCTTACCAATCCTATCCCTCCAGTGGGAATATTACTCTTGGCAGTAGCCACTATAGAATCTGATGGTTTATTGATGTGCGTTGGCTACGTTTTCACCGTTTTGACGAGTTTCCTATTTGGATTCATCATTTATGCTTTGTGGATGGCTCCCAGTTTATTGCCACAAGTTTTCCAATAATTTGTTGAGATTAGGTGTAAATTGTCATATGGAAAAGGTGAAAGTAAATTTTAATTTTTCATTTGAATTGTTTTGCATACCTACATTATTTATAAAAAAAACCCTCAGCCACAGACTGAGGGCGGCAATTAGGGTGCATCTACCATCTCTTTATCCGCGATGAATATCTCTGATTCCGGAAAAATTCAAAAAAGCAGGGGGAAAGGAGGAGACTATTTTTGCTTATCCTCCAGACCGCGCACTCGTTTAAGTACTGGAATATACTGGTTAATCATCCAGATAAGAACCTCTATTGTGGAGTCTCCTTGCTGAATGTGGTTTTTGCTTTGTATGCCAATAAGTATTGTTTGGATAATTAACAACACAGTGATGATTTTCCCAACAAAGTTTTGACGCTTCACTTTCATTTCGTACTACCTGAATCAGTTGCTGGATACAGCCTCTCTTTGGGGTGGCATACGCAATCAAGGCTAGGAAAATCTGGCTACAATCGGGATTAAATGAGTTTGGGGTGGTATACCAAATTTGGGGTAGCCCCAAACTTTTTGGTAAACTTTTTACACTGCCATGCCGCGAACTACTAAAGGTCCTCAGGTGAAAACGCGGGTGAAGCGCCTGTTGGAGGCTTTGCTTGATTTCGTCAATGGGGAATTTGATGACAGCTTTGACATTGAGTGCAAGTGGAAAGCGGAAGACAGCGCCAACCCCAAGCTGATTGTCCAGACAACTCTGGTAGTTTTAGAGTGGCTGACAGCGAAAGATAAATATGATGGCAAGTTAACCAAACCGCAAATTCGAGAAGCGCTGAATCTGCTGAAAGACTTCTTGAAGATTCTGGAGGACAACCGCACGAAAACTCAGGGTGTTGATACGTGGCACTTCACGCTGACGCTGTGGTCAAAAGACAAGGAAAAGAACCTGAAACAGTTTGAGCAGGCGTGGGAAAGCAGTAGACCAGAGAAATCTAAAGCATTAAAGGCGAATTTCAACAAATCTGATAAATTTGACTGGCGAGATGTTTGCCGCACTATGTTGGAAAAGCACAAGCGCCTCACCACAAATGAGCTGCTATTTGCTGATGAGGACATGAAGTTTGAGCTAGACGACATTCATGTTCCCCTAGCACTGATGCAGCGTACCAAACCCGACAGGCGCAGTGGGGATGTTTCACCAGAACAAGGCTCCCAACTCTTACAACCAAGTGGGTACGAGGAAAAGCAGCGGTTTAAGCACGAGGATTTTTTGGCGCAAGTTCTGGAAAAAGGCGTTGGCAAAACCAAAGGCAAACGCATCGCCTTGATTGGAGAACCGGGTGCGGGAAAAACTACCCTACTGCAAGCTATAGCGTTTTGGATATTAGACAAAAATCTCGGTTTGCCAATTTGGATTTCTTTGGCAGACTTGCAGCACCAAGATGGAAATTTGGAAGATTTTAAGAAGTATCTTTTGCAAAAATGGCTGGAAACTGCGATTCCTGAGACACGTTTGACACAAGGCATTAAAACTGACTTTACCAATCAATATGAATCTGGGTGCGTGTGGCTGTTGCTGGATGGGGTGGATGAGATAGCAACGGGACATATCGCGCCTTTACAGGCTATAGCATCTCAGTTACAAGGTTGGGTGGCTAAAGCGCGGGTAGTGCTGACTTGTCGGTTGAATGTTTGGGAAGCGAATCTCAACGCTTTGGAAAACTTCGAGACGTATCGGCTGCTGGACTTTGACTATCCACAACAGGTGAAAGAGTTTATCGAAAAGTGGTTTCAGCCTCGGAACCTCACCCCCCTAGAGAGTCTCCGCAATGCAGAGAGGCGGAGTCAGAAGGGAGAAAGGTTATGGGTTGAGTTAGATCAGCCTGAACGTCAGCGTATACAAGATTTAGTTAAAAATCCCCTGCGGTTAGCGCTGTTGTGTAGTACTTACGATCCCCCCTTGCCCGCTGAAGATCGGGGGGTTTCAGAAAGTCCCCCCCCTTTTCAAGGGGGGGTTAGGGGGGGATCTTCCGGATTGCCAGATACCAAGGCAGGACTCTACCAGCAGTTTGTTGAAACATTCTACATCTGGAAAGAAAACCGCTTCCCCACGACACAACAGCAGCAGGAGGAATTAAACGCGGCGCTGGGACGCTTGGCAAAGCGGGCAATTGACTCTGAAGCGTTCCGGTTTCGGCTACGGCATAAGTTTGTACGTGAAGAACTGGGCGATCCAAAACAGCGGGGTTCCTTATTTTGGTGGGCGCTACAGTTGGGATGGCTGAATGAGATTGGACTTGCTGCGGAATCAGTAACTAAAGAGAAAGTTTACGCTTTCTACCATCCCACATTTCAGGAATATTTCGCGGCGCTGGCGGTTGATGATTGGGATTTTTTCTTACCCCGTGAACACAAAGATAGACCTGTTGAAGATAAAGATCATCCAGGGAAATATAAGGCATACCGCATTTTTGAGACGCAGTGGAAAGAGGTGATTTTGCTGTGGTTGGGGCGTGATAAAGATGAAGTGCCAGATAAACACAAGGAAGAGTTTATCAAGGCGTTGGTGGAATTCGATGATGGGTGTGGGAAGTTTTATTGGTATCGAACCTATTTCCTTGTGGGGGCTGGGATAGCAGAGTATAAGAATTATCCCAAAGCCGATGAAATAGTGGCGCAAATTGTTAAGTGGGGCTTTGGTTATTTCGATAGTGAAAAACAGCAGTGGCTATCTTGCTTCAAAGAAATTGCAGATACAGCTAAGATAGCCCTGAAACAAACAGATATTCAAAGGAAAACTGCTGCTCTGGTGCAACTAATTCAGCAGTCAGAGAGGGAATATCTCTGCTGGGAAGTTGCTAATCACTTGGCTCAAAATGGTGCAAACTACCCGGAAGTTCTTTCTGCTTTATTGGATTCAATCAGAGAATATCCAAATGAATTTAGTGTTGCAAAAGAAAAAATATTAAGAAAAATTTACTTTCGCAACCAAGAAGCTATTGCAGCTCTAGTAGAGTTAATGAACAACTCTCAAGATGAATATACTCGCATTATATCAGCATTATGTATAGGAACAATCGACCCTGGCAACCCGCAAGCCGTTGGTGTCCTAGTAGACTTAATTAACGACTATAAAGATAAAGAAATTTGTAAAATGGCGATCTCCTTTTTAGGAGAAATTGGCAATACGAATCAAAGAGCATTTAATACTCTATTTGATTTAAGTAAGTCTTCTCAAGATAAAGAAATTCGTGAAACAGCACTGTTTAGTTTAGGAGAGATTGGCACTATAAATCCAAAAGCTGTAGCTGCATTAGTAGATTTATCCAATCACTCTCCTGATAAAGAAATTCGTGAAACAGCACTATTTACTTTAGGAGAGATTGGCACTATAAATCCAAAAGCTGTAGCTGCATTAGTAGATTTATCCAATCACTCTCCTGATGAGGATATCCGTAGTTTAGTTCAAGTTATTTTATCACAAAATAACAGTGAGCAAAAATTTTCAGCACCAATAATTTACGATATTACAAGAATAAGTGATTATCTAATTAAGTTAAAAAGGAAATCTCAGGATGAAGAAGAATACAAATTTGCAAAAAGCATTTTAAGAAAAATTAACTCTGATAACCAAATAGAAGCTGTTGATGCGCTGGTGGAATTAATCAACAACTGTCAGGATATAAATATTCAATGGTCAGCAATAACAATTTTAGGTGAAATAGGCTCAGGTAATCAAAAAGCTATTGATGCGCTAGTTGAGTTAATCAACAATTCTCAGGATGAAAATCTCCGTCGCTCAGCAGTAGAAAGTTTAGGAAAAATTGACTCAGGTAATCCAATAGTCATTGATACCCTAGTTGAGTTAATCAATAACCGTCAGAAGATTTTTTTATTTAGTTCAGTACTAAGAAATGTAGGAAAATTTGGCTCAGGCAACCTAAAAGCTGTTGATGCCCTAGTTAAGTTAATCAGAAACTCCAAGAATGAATCTACTTATAGCGAAGCAACAAAGAGCTTACAGAAGATTTTGACAGAGGATCAGATGCCAACAGTTGTCATCGCTTTAAAAGATACTTTATCAGAAGAGACTTACGAAAACGACTTTGAGCGCTACAAGCATTGCGTTGAAGTCCTCTGGCACTGCGCCCAAAATATGCCCTACCCAGAATTCTACCAAGCTTGGCATCAGCAAGAAGGAGTAGGAAATACAAATACTCCCTCAAGTCAAACCCTCAGCCAAGCTAACTTACCCCAAAGCCTTCAAAGTGCGATAGCGAAGCGCTGCTGCTTTCAGCAGATCGCCAACAACCCCCAACTCAACCAAACCATCCACCTAATCTGCATCGACACCAGCAAATTCATCAATCCGCATAACCCCGCCGCTAAAATTTACACTGAAATGGTCAAAGGTGGCTGTCCCAAGTGCGAAGATGGCACGCCGAAGACAATGGCGGAACTGCAAACCTATTGGGACTTACTAGAAAGCAACAAGCGGGTGGTTTTGGTATTTTACGAAGGCAAGGGGTCAACATCGCAAGGTTTGAGCCAAGCATTCCTCAACGATATCAGTAAATTTGATGGGGCAATTTCTGTCATCAACCACGAAACCAAAGACGACATTCCCGTAAAATTCTTCACACCCAGCCAAACAATTGAAGATTTGGTACAGTGGCTACGAGATATTTAATATTTAATTCCTAAGCATCTAATGGTATTTTGGCCTTTTGAAACACCTGTTCAGCAGTAAATTCCAGTCCCTCAAACAGGGAATCTGTGAGTAATTCCTCTCCTATATAAGTCTGGGGTGCTGCATCTGGGTAAAAAACGGTAATGCTTCTAGCTTTACTATCTACTACCCAAACCCGCTGCACCTTAGCGTCTAAATAATCTTTTGCTTTAGCAGCCATTTGTCCAAACGTTTGTCCTGGCGAAATTATCTCAATTACCAAATCGGGGGGAACAGGGCAAGCTTCGTCTTCATCCCAGTTGGCGGGTAAACGTTCATAAGAAATGTACAATACGTCGGGTGTCGGCACCCAATCTCGCCCCCGACGAGTTAGCGTAATTGCCCACTCTGGGTAGACTTCTCCCCGTCCCTCACACCATTGCTCAATTAGATAGAGAAGAACGCGGGTAAGCTTGGAGTGAAAAAACTTGGGTGACATCTTTGGAATTGCCTGACCATCAACCAGTTCGTAAGTGATATCTCCCTCGCCTGGGGGAAGATTCAAGAACTGTTGCAAGGTCAGTTGATTGTTTGCCTGAAGTATCATGGCGCAGATTAGCTGGGGGCTAATTTAATTGTAATTGGGTAGTATATAGCACTTCTCGTTTGGATCAAGTAATTATTTATCTGTGTCCATCTGTGTCCATCTGTGGTTCTTATTTCTTGATGTATTGCACTCAACTGATAACCGCTATATTGCACCGATGCCAACCACCGCCAGAGGTTCCCGCAGCAAGTAGCGAAAGTCCTCTACCCTTCGGGAACGCTGCGCGTACAGAGGACTAAACCTGTTTCAAACCCTATTGACGATATCGATTTCAGTCCACTTGAGTGGACTTAAGCTATAAGCCTGAGATTGAAATCTCAGGCGGGCGTAAGCGTTGCGCTGCTTGCTTGAGAATCATTCAGTCCGGTGAGGTCATTGTATCCCCCGCAACACCTGTCGAATGGTATCCGATGGTACTTCGTCAGTAATCGTCACCACACCAATTTGCGTTGGCAGAATAAACCTTACTTTACCGGCTTTGACTTTCTTATCGAGTTGCAAAGACTCAATAATTGCTTCAATATCTACCCCATCTGGTAACTTCGTCGGTAAACCCGCTTTTTGAATCAGGGCGTCTTGACGTTCTGTCTCTTCCTTTTGCCACATTCCCAGTTCCACAGCAATCTGCCCTGCTGCTACCATACCAATGGCGACTGCTTCACCATGATTGACGACTTTATAACCCGTCAAGCTTTCCACTGCATGCCCAATGGTATGACCGTAGTTGAGAATTGCCCGCAGCCCAGCTTCTTTCTCATCTTTGCCCACGACATCAGCTTTCGCTTGACAAGAGCGCCTTAATATGCTTTCTATCAATTCTGGCTTGACGTAACGGAGTTGATCCAAGCGTTTGCTGGCTTCCATCTCGGCAAACAATTCGGCATCCCAAATCACGCCGTACTTAATCACTTCTGCCATTCCAGCACGAAACTCGCGCATAGGTAGAGTTTTCAGCACTTCTGGGTCAATTAAAACCAAGCGCGGCTGGTGGAATGCGCCAATCAAGTTTTTGCCTTGAGGATGATTGACGCCAGTTTTGCCACCAATTGCCGAATCCACCATCGCTAAAAGTGAGGTTGGCACTTGTACCACGTTAATGCCTCGCAACCAAGTCGCAGCGGCAAAGCCAGTCATATCCCCAATGACTCCTCCCCCTAAAGCTACCATAGTTGAGGAACGTTCTATGCGGTTTAAGAGCGCAGTATCGTAGATTTTCTGCACAGAACTCAGGGTTTTGTAGCGTTCACCCGGTGGGAGAGTGCAACTTGCAACTTCAAAGCCAGCCGCTTCCAAAGATGCAACTGCCCTTTCGCCATAATGCTTAAAAATTGTCGGGTTAGAAACCAGCAGGACTTTTTTGCCCAGCTTCAGATTGCTCATCATCTCGCCCAGTTGATCTATGCCCCCTGGCGCGATCGCAATCTCATAAGACTGTTGTGGTAAATTTACGTTAATAGAAGCCATCACCAAATCCCTTTGCAAGCGCCCGACGGCTGTATTCTACAGCATTAGCACTGCCTATTCCCGCATACAAGACGCTTTTTGGTTGAACTTTTCAAGGCTGGGTTCACGGGGTAGGAGCGTGGCGACCTTGCACCCGTAGGGTGTTAGCGATAAGATTTATCTTTCTTTCCACTTACACCCTCACCCAAATTAATTCGTAGTCTCCTGAATCACCTCACCAGGACCGTTAATCTCAACTGATCTGTTACCAGCTTGGTCAACAGAGATGCGGAATTGCCGTTCACCCTGAGATGAGGTATAACTTGTCTGTTGATCTGAATTTTGAACTTGAACAGGGGCAGCGTTCAACTGCAGCTTGTTTGTTTTCTTATCAAAGACATTCATCCGTGTTTGGGTTCCTTGGCGAAAAACCCTCACACTGTAGTTTGGTGTTTGGAAAGTAGCGACCGTCGTTTGTGGTGTCATGGATTTGGTGGACGGTTTCTTGACTGTTTGGGCGGCAACAATCCCTGTTTCAAACCCTAACCCACCAAGAACTAGCAAAGCGCTAGCAATAAAAGCGTATTTCATAGTCTTAAGGAGCTATTCTATTGTTATAATCACAAGAAATATTGATTATTCTAACTATAAGTCTCACCTTCTTAGAGGGGAACTCAAGAAAGCTTCAAGAAATATTTTTATTGAGCGTATCTTCTGTAAATGATTCAATAATATTTATAAACGATTATGGAGAAACTTCAATGTTTGGTGTCATAGCTTACATAGCCTTCTTGGCTCTATTCTTCGGTATTGCTGTTGGGTTGCTTTTCGGTTTGCGTGCTGCTAAAATCATCTAACTGATTTTTTGGAGTCTCGCGCAAAGGCGCAGAGGCGCAAAGTTTTCTTGAGCGTCTGGGCGGCTTTGCGCAAAGTTATCATCCAACCACGACTTCTCTAGAGGCTTTGTGTTGATTTACGAAAGGAGAACGCACCTCTAGACCAAGCAAATTCAGCATTTCCTGGTCAGTATTGTATCCTGGGCAGGGAGTGGTAACGGTTAACATATGCCCATTGTCACTGGAGAAGATGGAATTTGCTCCCGCCAAGAAGCATAAAGTCTGTTCTACCTGTGAAAGTCTAGCTCTACCTGCGCTAAGACGAACATCAGATGCAGGCATTAAAATACGCGCTGTGGCAATCATTCGCACCACATCCCAAATGGGGACATCAGGCTGATTTTCTAGGGGTGTGCCTTCAACTTGTGAGAGAATATTGATAGGCACCGACTCTGGATGTGGATGCAGGCTTGCTAGAGTGTGCAACATAGACACGCGGTCATCCACAGTTTCGCCTAAGCCGAGTATACCACCGGAACATACAGTCACATTTGTTTGCCGGACATTGTTAATGGTGTTGAGGCGATCGCCGTAAGTCCTGGTTGTAATGATAGTGCTGTAGTAGTCCTGGGAGGTATCTAAATTATGATTGTAGGCGTAAAGCCCTGCTTCTTCCAAACGCTGCGCCTGTGTTTGAGTCAGCATACCCAAGGTGCAGCAAACCTCTAATCCCAATGCTGTCACCTCTTTAACCATTTCCAACACTTGCTCAAATTGGGAGTTATCGCGCACCTCTCGCCAAGCAGCGCCCATGCATACACGACTCACACCACTTTCTTTGGCTTGTTGGGCAATACTCACGACTGTTTCTTTTTCTAGGAGGGCTTGTGCCTTCACCTCTGTTTTGTAGCGGGAGGACTGGGCACAGTAGCTACAATCCTCTGGACAACCCCCTGTTTTGATAGATATCAGCTTACAGACCTGTATTTTTCTTGAGTCATGGAATTGGCGATGCACGCTAGCAGCTTGATAAACAAGGTCTAGGAATGGTGTATCATGTATCTCGCGTATTTCTGATTCTTGCCAATTGTACCGTATTACTACTGACATCTCTATCCTTTGTAAGGTTTTTGCATAATTTTAGCTCTTCCTGAAGTGTTAACTAACCGATGTTGGTAATACAGTAAGCCTCACTGCTGCTAAATTATGAAGGGTGGCTAATAGCCTTTGGAACAAATATTCAATGATCTATGGAATTGCAACTGCCCAATATTACAACAAAACGGTTGTTATTAAGACTAGCAACTCAGGAGGATATCCCGGCAATCCTGAAATTTTATACGGAAAACAAAACATATCTTACTCCATTCTCTCCTCCTTGGTCTGATAACTTTTTCACTCGAGAGTATTGGCAAAATCAGTTAGAAAATAACTATTTAGAATTTATTAACGATATATCATTAAGATTATTTATTTTTCCTAAAAATAAACAAGAAATAATTATTGGACTTATCAACTTTACTAATTTTGTCAGAAGAGCCGCACAGTACTGTAATGTAGGATACGGTCTTGCAGAAGCTGAACAAGGAAAAGGTTATATGACAGAAGCACTGCAAGCAGGTGTTCACTATGTATTTCAAGAATTAAACATGCACCGAATCATGGCAAATTATATGCCTCACAACCAGCGCAGCGGCAATGTACTGAAAAGGTTAGGATTTGTCGTAGAAGGGTATGCCAGGGACTATCTATTCATTAATGGGAAATGGCAAGACCACATCCTTACAAGTATCACGAATCCTAACTGGCAGACAAACCCGTAAGCTTTTACACATCGAATTCAAGGATTGAAATCGCAACAGGACTAAACTCTACAACAATTTTGGATAACTCGGAAAAAAGTAATGACTTTGGCTGAAACTGTAAACAACACGAATTCTACCAATCCTTTTCTCAATCTCAACTACGAAAGAGCTATTGAATCTCTAGGTGACGAGTACTATGATGAAGTTGCCGCAGCAGAATTTTCCCAACATATCCTACGCTGGCGCAACGATGCAATCCTGCCCCGGCTAGGACTCGATCCGCAATTAGTAAAAGACGAAGACTTTATCTGTGCCTTTGGCAAATTTGAGGGACGAAAACCGCTTTTGGCGCTGCGTTACCACGGTTATCAATTTGGTGAATATAACCCTTTTTTAGGTGATGGTAGGGGCTTTCTCTACGGACAAGTACGCGGTACTGATGGCGAACTGTATGACTTGGGCACTAAAGGTTCCGGTAAAACTCCTTACTCGCGTGGTGGCGATGGTATGCTGACACTCAAGGGCGGAGTACGGGAAGTTATTGCTGCGGAAATGTTACACCACTTGGGTGTACGTACTTCACGCTGTTTGACCATGATTGAAACAGGCTTATCCCTTTGGCGGGGTGATGAACCTTCTCCCACCCGTTCCTCAGTCATTGTCAGGATGAACCGATCGCACATTCGATTTGGCACTTTTGAACGACTGCACTATTTACGACGTCCGGATTTGACCCAAAAGCTATTAGACCATGTCATTGAGCAGTATTATCGACATCTCATCGGCGAAAAAGATAAGTACGCTCTATTTTACGCAGATTTAGTCAAACGGACAGCAGAACTGGTAGCGCAATGGATGGCAGCTGGTTTCTGTCACGCAGTGCTAAACACAGACAATATGTCAATTACAGGGGAGAGTTTTGACTACGGTCCTTATGCGTTCATTCCCAGTTACGACCCCTACTTTACCGCTGCGTATTTCGATTATTATGGGCGCTATTCTTATACTCATCAACCTAGTATTTGTAAGTGGAACTTAGAAATACTCCAGGAGGCACTCAAAGCTGTTATTGAGCAAGCAGATATGCAGCCTGGATTAGCGAGATTTGATGAGCATTATCAGAACGAATACCGTTCTATGATGTTGAAGAAGTTGGGTTTTGAGCAGTTGTCACATCCAGAAGCCGATGAACTGTTAAACCTAACGATTCAATTTTTGCTAAATAGCAAAGTTGGTTATCACGAGTTCTTTTACGAGATGGCTCGCACCTTTTCATTGAAATGGCGAGATGAACCAGGCTTGATTATGGCAGATTCAGATATTCTACCAGCATCAGGGGCATCAGAAATTTTTGATAATTGGTGTATATTATACCATAAGATGTTAAATAATTTTGACCCTGAGCAAACAAACATCATTGCCCAAACTCTAGCTCGTTACAATCCCAAAACTGTGATACTCAGACCAGTGATTGAATCAATTTGGGAACCGATTGCTCAAGAAGATAATTGGCAACCTTTTTATGAGTTAATTAAGCGCATTCAGTCTGGAAGTTAGCGAGATGAACTGTTTGCACAATTGGTGCTTATCAAATAAGTAGGGTGCGTTAACGTAGTGGAACGCACCCTACTTATTTAAGACGTTACAGTGCCCAACACTTTTGTATAAGGCATAGATTTGGTGCTTTCCAATCAGTGGCGGGTCTAAATCCCCCACTGATATCGTGTCCGGTTAAAGACTTCTCATTAAGACTGCACTCGGTGCAGGGGAGAGGATTTTCACTCTTTTTGCAAAGATGCACCGAATAATAACTAATTAACCGGGCTTGATATGATTCATTCTGAATTCTGAATTCTTATTCAACGTTGTATTTATATTTCATTGTTAAATCGCTATTAAACGATTCTTAAAGAAACAAAAATATCATCTTAAAGAAACAAAAATATCAGAACTTTACAATCTCAGTTGCTGAGATAATTTTTCTCCTGCACTACCTTAACACCCTAGAAAATTTGGAAGATAATGGCACAAACAAAGGCGATTTGGAACCCGTCTGTGTTGGCTCATAAGCTTGTCGGTAGAATTAACTATTTTTTCTATCAACTTTCAGTAGGTCGGTTTCGCGGATTTGATTTGTATCTTAATTCTCCTGATCGCCTGGTATTAGAAGATGTGATTATTCCTTACTTTATTTCTCGTTCTGAATATCACAAAATACTTTTTGTTGGGTGCGATTGGTACACCAAACCCTACAGAAAATTATTCCGAAACAAGGAATACTGGACAATAGAAATTGAGGAATGGAGAAAGAAGTATGCTGGTGAAAGACATATCGTAGATGCTCTTCAGAACTTAAGCCTTCACATCGAAAGTGGTTATTTTGATGTGATTATTTACAATGGGGTATTTGGGCACGGAATCAACACCAAGGGGGATACTGAAGAGTCATTTAACCAATGCTTTAATGCTCTCCGTGAAGGAGGTATTTTAGTCTTTGGTTGGAATAATGTTCCTCAGTACACACCTTTTCCTGTGACTACCGAGTGTGAAAATTTGCAAAAATTTAAACCCTATGTCTTTGAGCCTTTTCCCACTTGCGAATATTTAGTACCAAATACTGAATACAAGCACACATTTGCTTTCTATAAAAAGCCAGTGGCAAGTTGAAATAAATGACTTGCTATAGCAATCCTATTTGATTTGTGAAAATCCATTGGCTCAGATTCCCGACAACTTTGGCGAAGTCGGGAATCTTGTTGTTCACGTTCGCGAGTGCCTGCCGTAGGCATACGCGAGTGCGTGCCCGTAGGGCTTATGATTTAGGATTGCTATATCTCCTGTAATGTCAACTTCGCCTAAGTCCCGTTAGTTGCCTCTGAACCCCACCCCGCCTTTGACTTACGTCAAAGTCTCCCCTCCGGTGCTTGCGGGGAGGGGTTGGGGGTGGGGTCCTTTTTATGGTCAATTAAACAGACGGGATGCAATCTAAATATCTTTTGGTCGATAGACTGCACCAAACGAGTGGTCAGAATTAACCTCAATCACTAAATCAACAAACGTAGGAGATTTGACCAACGGACTGATGAACAATTCTGGGTGCAGAGAACCCCAAAAATAATTGACAAATTGCTCCACCTCTTTTTCGCTCATTCCTGATTTGCCAGCAGCAATCATTTGCCGTTCCGCTTGTTTGCGCCATTCTAAGGAAAGGCGGTAATCTTTGGGATACAGCAAAATTAAGCTATCCAACTGCTCCCACAGTGGTAGATAGTCGCTGAGTTTGCTATTCATCTCACGGGCAAACGCCTTATCCTCATCTGTGAGAATTGGCGGCGGTGGGGTGTCAAATGCAGCAGGCTCAATTGGTCGCACACCCACAAACCAACCTTCAAACAAGACAATATCCACATTCTCTACAATTTCCGGAGTCGTTCTATCACCAGCACCCCCGTGGAGAGATTTATCAAAGCGGGGAACTGCTACTGGATTTTTGCACTCGCGAATTTGGTTAAGTACAGTTAAACCCAGTTCTACATCGTGTGTTCCTGGGGGACCACGCCAAATGAAGCGCGGGTCTTTTTGTTTTAATGCCAAGCGCTCATTATAGGTTTTATACAAGTCATCCAAAGATACACTGAGGGTGTGGTATCCCAACTGCTTGAGAATGAAGCAGAGATTGCCGCACAGTGTCGTTTTGCCGGTGCCTTGTCCTCCTAAAATACCTTGTATGAAGGGACGCCCCAACTGTTGGCGATAAGATGCAAGTTGTCTTGCCAAAGATAGCCACAAATCATTATTAGTCATTAGTCATTGGTCATTAGTCATTAGTTATTCTCTTTGTTTTGCGTCCCCTCATCTCTGTTCAAGAACCCAGCTTGAACGCTTCCAAAAACAAGCTGTAAGTCAGACCAACTTTGAGGATATTGAGACATTCTACCCAAAGCGCTTGTCGCTCTCGTATGCTACGACCATAAAATATTCTGCTGCCGAATTCTGTCAACGCCACTAACGTCGCAGCGACAAAAATGTCCCATTCAGCAGTTTGTCCCGCCGTAGTCGCAACTGCGCTTCCCAGAAAAAAACCGAACAAAAAACTAATTATTAGAACCGAAAACCGCCGCCAAGGATTAAAAAACCATAGCCTTAAGCGCAATGCAATGGCATTGAATAGGTTGTTTAGACGTGTGTTTTGCATGAATGGGACTTCCGAAATGATTAGGGGTGCGTGGAAGTTGAGGCGCAGCGCCCTGCGCTTGTACGTTGGAGGAACTCCCCTACCCGATTTGAAAGCAAAGTCAAGGAATCATGATATATTCCTACATAGAGGATATCTGGTCTAGCGTAAGCTTGCTTAAATAGTATTGTGGGTATCTTTCGGATTTTCAGCAACAATACAAAATATATACTTTTCTTCATTAAGAGCAGCAGCATTGCTGTTTTGCTCAAAGAGCTATACATGATATATTTCACGCACTAGCTCCCAAAGAGCCTTTGGTGGACAACTTTCTTCCTTGTTGCTCTTACCACAACAAAGCTGCGACTTGGTCTAGCCCAAACAATAAATTCTTATAAGTAATATATATTACCATGAAGCCGTCAGTGTATGAACACACTGTTCTGGTAGCTTATTCATTGGGACTGCTTTTTCTACCAATGGGATGCCGTCAGACGAGTGTATCCTTTGAGTCAACAGAACTAGAAACATCTTCTCTACCGCCTGCTCAGACACATCAGGAACAGAGTACGGCGTCATCTGTCTCCACTGTCTCCAATTCAATGCCCACACCAAAAAGTCAACGAGTAGAAAGCAGCAGTGGGGACAACAATAGCGTTATCACATATCGTCAGGGCTCAGGTGGGAAAGCAGTGAATCAAGGAACTTTACGGATGAGCAACCAAACCAATCAACCCGTGCGCCTTGCCTTACTGTCACGGCGCTCTTTAGGCAAAGGTTCCTCTGGACAAATTAAAGATGCCGTCCCAGCACATTGGGATTTTGCTCCTAAAGAAGGTCATGACAAGGGGCTGATTCTAGCTTTGCCTAATGGTAAGTTAGAACTGGAGAAGGGAGATATTTTAGTTGCCTTTGCACAAGATGGTTCCCGCCGCTACTGGGGTCCATATGTTGTTGGGGAAACTTCCTCTCCAAGTTGGAATTCCCAAAAGAAAGAATGGCAACTCATCCTTATTCCTTAGTTCTTAGTCATGAGTCATCGTTCTTTGCGCGAGATACGGCACATAGGCGCGTTCAAAGCAGCGTCACGAAGTGAAGCAAGGTGGGGAGGGATAGTTGCTTTAGCAGGAAAGAACTCAGAACACAGTTGTCAGAACTTAGAATAAAAAACTCTCAGGGGTTGGTCGGTATAAGTTCCTACTGTGCAGGGAGAGTATTGGTATAAGGCCCTCCGCAACTTCGGTGGAGACCAAGAAAGCTTTGCGTAATTAAATCCCCCGGATTCCATCCGTGGGGATATTCTGACTACTGCGTTCTGCGTTCTGCGTTCTTCTTAAAGTCTTTAGTGCCTGATTTGGAACAGCAGGAACCAAGAAGCTGAGCTAAAGTCATCTTGATTAATTTAGTATTGAGACTATTGACTTTTGTAGTCTTGAATAATAAATCATAACTAGTACAGACGCGCCATGGCGCGTCTCTACAATGACTGATGACTAATGACTAATGGCTAATCGCGCTTTTGACGGATGGTTTAACAATATAAGCAAGCGTCCAGCCCTCGCTGTGGCTCTGTCGATTTTATGGTTAGTTTTGATCAGTGGGGTTGCCTTCTTTTGGCATTTGGGCAGTCTCGGCTTAATTGATGAGACAGAGCCACTGTTTGCCGAAGCCTCGCGCCAAATGTTAGTTACAGGTGATTGGATCACTCCGTTCTTCAATGGCGAAACTCGTTTCGATAAACCTGCCTTAATTTACTGGTGTCAGGCGATCGCCTACTCAATTTTTGGAGTCAACGAATGGGCAGTACGTTTGCCTTCGGCGCTTGCTGCCCTCGGATTGATAAGTTTGGCATTATACACTATACAGTGGTATTTGGCAAAAGAAGACTACCTTGAGCAAAAAGTTCGCCCGACTCGACGCTGGTTAACCGCTGCTTTGGGAGCAGCTATCATGGCACTCAATCCAGAAATGATTGTCTGGGGGAGAGCGGGTGTTTCGGATATGCTGCTGGTTGGGTGCATGGACTCAGCGTTGTTGTGCTTTTTTCTCGGGTATGCCCAACCCTCACAATCGCAAGTGAAAGCACGGTGGTATTTAGCTTTTTATATCCTCATTGCTGGTGCGATTTTAACCAAAGGACCAGTGGGAATTGTCTTACCTGCGCTGATTATCGCTATATTTTTGCTTTATGTGGGAAAAGCAAAAGAAGTTTTGCGGGAAATGCGTCCCGTTACAGGTTTGCTTATTACCCTATGCTTATCATTACCTTGGTATGTGCTGGTTATTTGGCGCAATGGCGAAAATTATATTAACTCGTTTTTTGGATATCACAATGTTGAACGATTTACAAGCGTAGTCAATAGCCACTCAGCCCCTTGGTATTTTTACTTTATTATAGTGTTGCTGGGCTTTGCACCATATTCGGTATATTTGCCTTTGGCAATGGCAAGGCTGAAGTTTTGGCAGCGAAACTACTGGCGATCGCAAGAACGCTCTAGCCAACTTGGTTTATTTGCCTTTTTCTGGTTTATTACTATCTTTGGCTTTTTCACCATTGCTGTAACCAAACTCCCAAGCTACGTATTGCCCCTAATGCCAGCAGCAGCTATTTTGGTAGCACTGCTGTGGAGCGACATCATTAAAGACAAGCGAAACTTCTCGTTTGGAGACGCTAGCGCGAACGCTGACATGGGGGCATTTCCTGTCTCCACGTCTTCCCGAACTCCCCTCCTCTTTACAGGCTGGGTGAATGTAGCGTTGTTATCAGCACTGGCGGTGGCAATGTTTTACGTTCCTCAGTTAATAAAAGATCCGGCTGCACCCAACTTTCACCAATTGATTGAACAGTCAGGTTTAACTGTATTGGGAGGTGTGATTTGGCTGCTTTGTGCTGTGGTGCTGGCGGCTTTACTTGTGCGTCGTCGTTACCAGCCTGTGTTAATGGTGAATGTGTTGGGGTTTGCGGCGTTTATGGTTTTTGTCCTCACACCTTGTTTGTTTTTGATCGATCAGGAACGCCAGCTACCTTTACGGGAATTATCTGCGATCGCAGTGCAAGCACAAAAACCTAGTGAAGAACTGGTTATGGTGGGCTTCAAAAAGCCTACAGTAGTTTTTTATACTCGTCGTCCGGTCACTTATGTGAAAGTTTCTTCGGTTGCTGGAAAATATATTCAAGACAAAGCGGCAAAGAAAGCGCAACCTGCCTCAGTGCTAGTTCTTGCCCAGCCGAAAAAGTTTCCTGAAATGGGCTTAAAGCGTAGCGATTATGAAAATTTAGGCACCAGTGGTGCTTATGAACTGATTCGAGTTCCTTTTAAAAATGGGTAGTGGGTCGTGGAATTTGGGTAGTAGGTAGTGGATAGTGGAATTTGGATAGTGGGTAGTATTTTTTTACAACTAACAACCAACAACCAACAAATGTAGAGACGCTTCAAACAGCGCGTCTCTACAACTAACAATTCACTAATCACCCTTTAAAGCTTTATTAACCTCATTTAGCAAGTCCTCCATTGATATAGAGCGGGGTAAAATTTGCGAGGCAATAGTACTCACCACAGCTTCTATCGACTCCAATTTTTCATCTGTGCCCTTTGGGGAAATGTCAGGTTGCTCATCTTCAACCTCATAAGGATTTAATCGTTGGTCGAGGAGCAAAACTGGTGGTAAGTTGAAAGGCAGCTGTCCTAACGTTTTCAGGGCTGAGTAAACTTCTTTTTGGATGGGATCTCCTAAGCAAATCAGCAGTAAGTCAACACTTTGGTGACGAATTTGCTGTAGCAGTTCTGCCCAAGACCGACTCATAGATGCTTTCAAGCCTGCTGTTTGCAGGTACTGAATCAAAGCTTGGAACCATTCAGAACCACGAGAAATCGTCAAGGGACACAAAGCATTCTCACCAGCAATGTGGCTACTCAATGAGGAGTTTTTTTCTGTCCGATAACTCCTCACGTGCTTGTGTCTTGCCTCTGGTAAATCCGGCAGGATCGCTAAATCCACCACTAAGATGCTGGGTGGGCAGCATGCACCAGATGCAATTTGCAAAACTGACAATAAAGCTTCTGTTTTCTCAGCATTATGAAACTTATCTGCGCCCAATGGCGTTAAGCAAGGGAACACAGAGAGCTTTGGTATCCGAGAAGCAGTCTGTGTAGTTGAGACATTACAGGTGACAAGCGGCAGATCTGCCAAACGGGGGTGTTGACTGAGTTGTTTTAGTAAAGCTTCGGCTGCTGGCATTTCTGTATCCAGCAAAACGACATCAAACTGCCAAACGCGAGCCAGCAGTTCTGCCTGATCCAGGTCATCCACTTCTATGACTCGGTGCTGTTGAAGTAACGGTTGCGATGTCAGAGATTCACACCCAGCATTGACCAACCTCAAAATTTTCAGTGGTGTGTTATTGCGGTGAATTTCTCCATCATCTGATTTTTGCTGCTTTGCTTCTGGTGGAGCACACAGACTTTCTACCAGCGGTGTTAAGACTTGATGCTGCACTGGTAAGCTCAAGAAACCATCTGCTCGGTTGGCAAATGCTTGCTCTTTTTCAGCTCCTGTTGCTGTCACAATCACGGGTATGTGACGAGTTGCGCCATCGGATTTAAGTAAGGTTAGGACATCCCAACCCGACAGCAAAGGAAGCAAGGGATTGAGGAAAATAGCTTTAGGTTGCAAGCGCCGAGCTTTTTCTACTGCTTCACATCCTGAGCGAGCAATCACGACCCGATAACCTAAACCTGTCAATTGTTCGGTCAAATCTTCAATATACCGAGCAACTGCCTCCACAACCAGCACTAACGATTTAGAAGATGTCGGGTGATGGGGTGATGACGGGGCGTAGACGACGGGAGGGCGATCGCTTCCCCTAGATCTAGAACGAGTTTCCCGTACAGCCTCCGGGGACTTGCCTAAGGGTAGGGTAGGGTTGGAGTGAGGGGGCGAAAAAGAATTTCTTTCTATCTCCTCATCTCCCAATCGCCCCACTTCTTTAGGAGGACTGGGAGGTAGGAGTAGTGTAAACTGGCTACCCTTACCTTCACGCGACAAGAAGCTGACATCGCCACCGTGGAGACGAGCCAAAGCTCTAGTTAATACAAGCCCCAAACCTGTTCCTTCATGCTGGCGGGTGAGGGGATTTTCCAGTTGTTGGAATTTCTGAAAGATTAAATGCTGCTGGTGTTCGGCAATACCAATGCCTGTATCCCAAACTGTAAACGCAATCCAACCTTCCCAACGACTGACGCGCAGCCCGATTTCACCACCTGTTTCAGTAAATTTGAAGGCATTAGAAAGCAGGTGTACCAGCATCTGGCGCATCCGCAAGTCATCCGCCATAATCTGGTCTAAGCCAGGTTCAATTGAGAGGCTAAATTGGTGTTCTTGTGCAGGCGTACTTTCAGCTTGGGATTTTAATGAAGCTCTGCTACTTTGGGTATGAATCGCCTTTGCCTCAGAGACAGCGCGATCGCACACAGCTTGAATGTTGACGTTGGTGAGCGTCAACTCCATTTGTCCCGTTTCCATACGGGTCAAATCCAAAATATCATTGACCACGCTCATTAGGTGGCGTCCACTTTGATGAATCAGTCCTGCATAACGGGCTTGACGCTCGTTTAATTCTCCCAATTGCTGATCCACCAGTAACCGTGATAATCCCAAAACGGCAGTTAGAGGAGTTTTGAGTTCATGACTGATACAAGCTAAAAACTCATCCTTTAACCGATTGAGTTGAATTAAATCGGCATTTTTCGCGGCTAGTTCTTTACAAAGCTGCTGCTGTTCGGTGACATCCGTCGCTAGCATCAGCCACAAATCACTACTGAGTGCTGAATTTTGAGTGGACAGTGTTTTAAAATCAGTACTCAGGGCTTTTAAATCAGGGCTGTCTAAGGGAATTTTGGCAAACTGCCAAACTCGCTCCTGACCATTTTGCACTTCTACTATACAAGTACAAGTCCCTAACTGGCTATCCAAAAAGCAGCGATTTAATCCAGGTTCCTCTAAAGATTGTTCTTGCACTTGAAGAGTGCGAGGAGTCCCCAATGTTGACCGAGGTGACACACCTTTTTGAGGCATCACTTCGTTCATAGCTGACAAAGAATTTTCTTCACCAAAATGCTCATTGCTGCCAAAGGAATAAACTTTGGTTGGCGTTTGAGTGGCATATTCTAATTTCTTGGGTGGAGCATTTGCCAAAATCGCTTCTACCTGTCGCTTAATTCCTTCTGGATCTTTCAATGCTCCCAATTGCTGCCACCAAGCCGGATTTTGCGTTACCACTTCGCCATTGCCTGTTTGTAACATCAATGGCCAAGGTAGCCGTTCTAATAACTCCACCAGTGGCTTACATTCTCGTCTTTGCTCAGGTGCGTAACTTTTATTTATAGTATTTTTTTCTTTCTCTGCTTCAGTGATATTACTTAAAAATTTTGCAGAAGACTTGTGAAGCGTTTTCCTTGAATTTGTGCGCCTAGTCCGCTTAGAAGTCTCAGTTTCCAATTTTTGCTCTCTCAAAAACCCCAACAGACGCGGGCTATCCACAAGCCCCAAAAATTTGCCATCCAAGTCAATCAATGCCCAATCTAAATTCGTGTTTGCCTGGGTCTTTTGAAAACGCAAAAACGAACTAAATTGCTCCACATTGAAAGAAGCTGGTATTGTCTGTATAGGTTCAATTAAGCTTTGATCCAGTGTCGAGAGTCTTTGCTGTAAGTCTAAAAACTTAGAAGGATCTTCGCCTTCCACTGCTGTAAGTAATTGTGGTAATAAACGGGCAGAGTAAATTAATCCTAACAGGCATTTTTGCTTATCCAAGACTGCTAGGCGATCGCACTGCTGTTGTTGAAAAATCTCCAGCACAACTGCCACAGTAGTCGTTTCTACGCAGTTGGGTACGGTTGCTATAAATTCATATAACGGGTACTTTAGCATTGACATATGGCGATGAGGTCGTCCTTCTTACGCGGTTTACTTCCGGCACCACCAGCTAACTGCCTATTAAGCTTTCGGTGTTTGGGTATGAAGCTATATCCTCTAAGAAGACTGAGTCTAACATTTTTGTCATAAATTGAACGCCTTAGAGACAAAGAGCTTCTTTGTTCCTGACAAATTCTTTGTCAGCAAGAGTGGTTAAAGTAGGGCATTTCCCTTTGCCGCCTAGCAGTTTGGAGGAATCTCCAAACTTCTCAAAGGCCACCAATCTTTGAAGAAGCTCTTCTAAGAAAGCGGGAAAGCCGCCCTTCGCATATTACGGGCGTCAACACCAGTGTTAACAAGAGTGTTGAAACTTATAATCGATAGCGACAGCTACAACAATTATGGCTCCAAAGATTCGCTCTAGAACCTTTAGGAATTATAATGATTTATAATGCGACAATCATTTATCTTCGTTTAAGTATCTTATTGAGGAGCAAAGTAAGGAAATCTGTATTTAGATAGATATGAAGCAAGCAAATTACGAACTAACTACTACAGCACTTCACTGTGAGTTAGGGTGGCAAATGTCCACTTGTATCTCAGCTACACCACTAACTCCAATGAGTTAGTCCTTTTCTGGGCTTTACTTGGAAGGCAGCGAAAGTGGAGTTCACGACTAAGTCATCCTCATTTCCGTTTCTGAACGTGAACGCTTCCTCTACCACCCAATAAGTTTTACAACTCCGTGGCAACAGGTTGTTAATTATTTAGCACTATTTGTTGACATAGAGCAAGTCCTTTGGGTAAAGAGCGCGAAGAATGCTCCGCACTTATTATCTACTATGGAAATGTTTGCTCTTGTCATAACCTTTGAAAACTTTTGGTAGGGTGAGCAACTAGATGTATCAAAACAAATGTTATTACCCATAGACATTCCCCAGCAATATTGTAGACCATTTTGGGCTACTCAATTGGCTTTAACTATTGAACAAAGGTTACTCGGGTGGATGTGCGCCGTGACTGATGTCACTCTTGCCCGGTGCCTGCTTTGGCAGGTAGCCACCACAAGTACCAATTTTTCAGTATTTACTCAATTGGCTGCAAAAAAATCTAAATAAAGTATTAAGCTTTAATTGTTCTTATGCTGTTAAATGGCACAAGCTAGAATCCCACCAGTTTTTTCAACAAATGACGACGAGAGCCGAACAACAGGCATTGTTGCAACAACTCAAATCAGACTACCGTCAAATTCTCATAAATTACTTTATCACCACAGACAAAACACTGAAAGAGAAAATTGATAAATTTATCCATGCAGTATTTTATGGTAATATTCCTGTGCCCCAAATCATCGAAATTCACATGGAACTTATTGACGAGTTTTCCCAGCAGCTAAAATTGGAAGGACGGAGCGATGAAGCCTTACTTGATTACCGTCTGACATTGATTGATATACTAGCTCACTTATGTGAACTTTATCGTTGTTCGATTCCTAAATAGAATCACGTAAATCAAAGTTCGGTTGGCTTTGTTGGTGGAAGTCGCCCTTTGAATTCACCAAGAAGATAGCATATAGCTCGTTCTGTCTTTACTTATAGCCTGTACCTTTTATGAATCAACCAAGAAAGACCTATGTTCTCAAGCTTTATGTAGCAGGCAACACTGCAAACTCAGTACGGGCATTAAAAATACTCAAAAATATTCTAGAACAAGAGTTTCAAGGCGTTTATGCTTTGAAAGTTATTGATGTACTGAAAAGCCCACAGCTGGCAGAAGAAGATAAGATATTAGCAACACCGACATTATCTAAAATTTTGCCTCCACCCGTTCGGAAAATTATTGGAGACCTTTCAGATAGAGAAAGAGTGTTAATTGGATTGGATTTGCTTTATGAAGAACTCAGTGAAGATGAGCAAGAACAATTTGAAGAGTAGACTATATAACCAAACAATACAGACCACAGAGATAATATACTTTATTAATAAAATAACTGGGTTTCATCCCGATTTGTAAGCGTTAGCAATGAATGATAAAGAAAATTTAGAACAAAATCAAACACCGACATATACAGGTGTAGAAAAAATTCGGACAATGATAGAGGGGTTTGACGATATTAGTCATGGAGGGTTACCTGTAGGAAGAACGACTTTATTCAGCGGTACATCTGGAACTGGCAAAACTTTATTTTCTCTGCAATTTCTTTACAACGGTATTACCTACTTTGATGAGCCAGGAGTCTTTGTTACATTTGAAGAATCTCCCAGTGATATTATTAAAAATGCTGGTATTTTTGGTTGGGATTTACCGCGCCTGATTAGTGAAGGAAAATTATTTATACTCGATGCTTCTCCCGACCCAGAGGGGCAAGATGTTGTGGGCAACTTTGACCTTTCTGCCCTGATTGAGCGCCTGCAATATGCTATTCGTAAGTATAAAGCAAAACGTGTTTCTATTGACTCAGTCACAGCAGTCTTTCAACAGTATGAAGCTGGAGGAGTCGTGCGGCGAGAAATATTTCGTCTGGTAGCGCGTCTCAAACAACTAAGTGTCACGACTATTATAACCACAGAGCGCACGGAAGAATACGGACCTGTTGCCTGTTATGGGGTAGAAGAATTTGTTTCCGATAATGTGGCGATCGTCCGTAATGTTTTAGAAGGAGAACGTCGCCGTCGCACAATTGAAATACTCAAACTGCGCGGTACAACACATATGAAAGGTGAATATCCTTTTACAATTACCAATCAAGGGATTAACATTTTTCCATTGGGAGCAATGCGCTTAACTCAACGGTCTTCAAATGTCAGGGTCTCTTCTGGCGTGAAAACCTTAGATCAAATGTGCGGCGGTGGTTTCTTCAAAGATTCGATTATTTTAGCAACAGGAGCAACTGGTACTGGGAAAACTCTGTTGGTGAGCAAGTTTCTGCAAACTGGTTGTTTCCACGGGGAACGGTCGATATTATTTGCCTATGAGGAATCACGCGCTCAACTATCTCGCAACGCTTCCTCATGGGGAATTGATTTTGAGGATTTAGAACGTCAAGGTTTGCTAAAAATAATTTGTACATATCCTGAATCAACTGGTTTAGAAGACCACCTACAAATTATTAAGTCAGAAATAGCTGAATTTAAACCATCTCGTATTGCTATTGACTCTCTTTCAGCACTAGCAAGAGGTGTAAGCAACAATGCATTCCGGCAATTTGTCATTGGTGTTACGGGTTACGCTAAGCAAGAAGAAATTACAGGCTTTTTTACCAATACAACAGACCAATTTATGGGGTCGCATTCGATTACAGACTCCCATATTTCTACGATTACTGACACAATTTTGATGTTACAGTATGTAGAAATTCGTGGAGAAATGTCGCGGGCAATCAACGTATTTAAAATGCGCGGTTCATGGCATGACAAGGGTATCCGCGAGTATAATATTACGGCTGATGGTCCCGAAATTAAAGATTCTTTCCGCAACTATGAACGGATTGTCAGTGGTGCTCCTACGCGCGTTACTATCGATGAGAAGGCGGAACTGTCTCGCATTGTCAGAGGATTTCAAGACAAACAGAGTTCCGATTCCTAAACTTGGCATCGTGATATATTCTCTGGTGAGAAAACGGTTTCTGCCGCTTTATTTTCGTGTGAGGGGATGCGGTGAAAGGACAGCTAATATTCAGTAGCTTGTTACCTGGTGTAACAGCAGCAGTGTTAACAACTCAGCCTGCTTGGGCTGAGACTGTCAAAGTAACTGGAGTCAGGCTTGCTGCCTCACCCAGTGCCTTGACTTCTACCTACGAGGAAACCTCGGCAGCACTCAACATCAACACACATTCTCTGGCTCCTACTGTTGACAACAGTTTTCCAGCGCCAGCCCTATCTACTGTTGGTGTTATGGCAGCTCGTCTAAATTCTGTAGGTAGTAGCAGTGTCGGGGTCGTACTGACTGGAAAAACTGGTGTGCCGATAAAAAAAGTGGCGGGTAAGGTTCAAGGTGTGCTTTTAAGCTTGAAGCCTAACTCAAAGCAAAGCCAGTTGATAAATAAGATTCGTTCTGCTACTAGCACGCAAAAAGAGAATCAGCCAACAATTGCTGCTCAGGAATCAGAAAATACAATTGTTTCTAATTATACTATCTCAAGCGCCGCTTCCTCTGTCCAACAAAATACGCCTGCTTCTTCTGAGCAGCCTGCTACACAAAACAAAAACCCTGATTCTGGGTTACCAAAAGTGTCAGCAACTTCAACACGCAGCACAGTAGAAGTAGCCAAGCTATTGGAACAGGTGGAGTTGTGCCCGCAACTACAGGGGAAAGGTAAAGGTAAGGTTGGTCGTTCTGCTTCTGTGCTCCTTAGGTCGTCCACCTGTGGGCAACAAAATGCCACGAGAAATCAGGTAGCTCAAGCAGGTTCCTCCACTCCTGCACCAACGACTCCTGCGCCAACGACTCCTGCACCAACAACTCCTGCACCAGCAGGTTCCGTGCCAACTCCTGATTACCTCAGAGCCAACCCAAATTCCTTACAGTTTCCTACCAAACCAGAAGAAGTGAGGATTCAGGGAACTCAGCCGATTACTTTGGCACAGGCTCTAGAGCTAGCACGGCAAAACAATCGAGATTTACAGGTAGCGTTACTGACTGTAGAACGCAATCGATCTGCCGTACGGCAGCAGCAAGCTGCTTTGTTACCTAATGCCAGTCTTAGTACTAGCCTAACTCGTAGTGGACCAGCTTTCTCAAATCAACAAACACAGAATTTCCTAGGCCAAACTCAAGATGTATCCTCTACGACAAATTTCTCTGGTACCGCGCAACTGAATTATGATCTCTACACCTCTGGACAAAGGACAGCCAGTATCCGACAAGCTGAGGAACAGCTGCGTTCGGCTGAGTTGGATGTTGAACGTCAATCTGAGGAGATCCGCCTAAATGTCACCAGTCAATACTACGACCTGCAACAAGCAGATGAACAAGTACGTATTGCCCAGTCTGCTGTGACAAATGCTCAGGCGAGTTTGCGAGATGCACAAGCTTTAGAAAGAGCTGGTGTGAGTACTCGGTTCAATGTTCTACAGGCTCAGGTTCAATTAGCAAATTTCCAACAACAGCTGGTAAATGCAATCTCACAGCAGCGAATTAACCGTCGTCGATTAGCGCAAACGTTGAGTTTGCCGCAGTCGATTGATGTAACTACGGCAGACCCAGTGAGATTAGCAGGTCTATGGAATATTCCGCTGGAACAAACTATTGTGTTAGCTTTTCAAAACCGTCCGGAACTGCAACAGAATTTGGTGCAACGCAACATTTTTGAGCAACAGCGACGGCAGGCGCTTGGGCAGCTCGGTCCTCAAGTGAGATTGGTTGGCAACTACCAGGTGCAGGATCAGTTTGACGATAGTAGAAGCACTACTGATAACTATTCGTTGGGAGTTCAAGCCAACCTGCTTTTGTTCGATGGAGGAGCAGCAAGAGCTGCAGCAGATCAAGCCAGAACTAATATTCGGATTGCTGAAAATCAATTTGGCAACCAGCGCAACCAAATCCGCTTTGACGTAGAACAAGCCTATTCTCAATTGCAATCCAATTTGGAGAACGTTCAAACTGCAAATGCTGCTGTTGAACAGTCTAGAGAGGCTTTGCGTTTGGCGCGGTTGCGATTCCAAGCAGGCGTAGGCACTCAAACTGAAGTCATTGACGCGGAAAATGCCTTGACAAATTCTGAGGGTCAACGAGTCCAGGCAATCTTAAATTACAACCGCGCTCTGGCTACTTTACAACGAAATGTCACCTCAAGGGGATTACCCTAAATTAGTCATTAATCATTACTCATTCACAGCGGATGATGAACCATAGACTGTAGACTTTCATCTTATTTTGGAAAGTACTCTGCTCCTGATCCATATCATCGCAGAGTACTAACCCAAGTTGCTAGTTATCCATGTCATGAGGGGGATTAAAATCCTACTCTACCCTACTCTCCCTTGTACACGCCCTCTGGGCGTGTACGGGAAGCCCAAGGGGCTTTACGGGAAGCCGAACGCGCAAAGTCTCGCGTGAGCGATATGTGTCTAGATGGAGCGACCCGTTCGGAGGCTAAAGCCATCTGGCTCTCACGCTCCCGTACTTTTCTTGTAGTTTCTACACCTATCAGCAAATTGTTGATTCTATCAATCAAAATTGGAATATCCTAGCATAGAGATATACTTCAAGGGCTAAATAGAACACAAACTGATGACAGAAGTTACGGCAAAAGAAATTGCAAAGTTTCGCTCTCAAGTCGCAGATGACTTCACAGCTATGGAAGCACTCGACATCATTGAGGAATGTGAGGGGGATTTAGAAGATGCAGCAATGACTTTAGCGATTCGGGCAGGACAAGAACCAGAAATAGCGAATTCAGAGTGGTTGGATGCTTTAGCTCGAAAATGGCGTGCCGTCATTTGTCAACAAGATTTTCGGGATGATTTACTTAACGGTTCAGTTAAGGGGATGATGGAACACCTCAAGACAATGCCGACGTTTCCTAATATGTTAGCAACGCCAGTTTTAATATATGTTTTAAAAAAAGGTGTGAATAATTTTTGCGAACCTCTTGACTTAGTACAATAATGTACTTGCACACCAACCTCACAAGGCAGATACTGCTCACGCAAACCCTTACATTTAGCTAAAAAAGTCAGCAGCAATCCTTTGTATTAATAAAGAATAAACCAAAAAATAAAGATGTAAAGGAAAATTAACACTATGGGCTTTTTGCTGATAATCTGGATTTGATGAGCGCAGTTTGATTTGACATTTATTTGACATTTATAAGATCCTAACCCTTATCAGAACTCAGTTTTAACATCAATGAATTACCTTGTTGCCGTTTTACCAGACCGCATCCAAGCAGAAGCTGTTTACGTAGCCTTAGAGAAAGAAGGCATAGAAGCTACAATATTAGGTAGAGGTTATAAAAGTGCTGATGAGTTTGGCTTGATTGACCCTAACGAGCAAGCAAAGAAGCAAGTGCAGCTTATGGCTTTTTGGTTGGTGCCGTTTGGATTTTTCGGTGGAGTGACTTTTAACCTGCTGACTGGTTTGGAGACTTTTCCTTGGGCAGGTCAAGTTGGCAATGCCATTATTGGCGGACTGTTGGGCGCTGGTGCTGGCGCTATGGGTAGTGTATTTGCTGGTGGTGGAGTCGGTTTAGTGCTTGGGAGTGGTGACGCTTTACCTTACCGCAACCGCTTAAATGCTGGTAAATACTTGGTTGTCGTTCAAGGTTCTGAAAGTCTTACGCGTCAAGCAACCAGCCTGTTGCGTCAATTTAAGCCAGAAAATCTTCAAGGTTACGCTGATACAACTATTGGTTAGTCATTAGTCATTAGTCATTAGTCATTAGTTACAAAGGACTAAGGACTAATGACTAATGACTTTTAATTCATAACTCATAACTACTACATAGAATGCTGCCACGGGAAGAACTTTTAAAAGGTGTTGAAAATCGAGATAGTATAGCTCATGTGATTGACCAGGCTGAACAAGCCATCAAAACTTGGGAAGTTGTTTTGACTGATTTTCTGTCTCCTCCAGAGTTGCTGGAAATTCAGCAGGTGTTCAGCCGTCTGACTGAGGTGGAATTTGTGGTGTGGGGTGGCTATCCCCAGGCTGAACGCAGAAGAATAGCGATCGCCCGTTCCGAAATGCCTCTGGATCAATCTCAAGTCGCCGTTACCGCCTTAGATATAGCCGGAAATTTTCTGTTTGATACCGCCACTCACCGCGACTTTTTGGGCGCAATGTTGGGAACTGGTATTGTCCGCGAAAAGACGGGGGATATTATTGTACTGGGTGAACGAGGGGCGCAGGTAATTGTCGTGCCGGAGTTGGCGGACTTTTTAGAGATGAATCTCAAGCAGGTGCGATCGGTTCCCGTGAAAACCCAGCGCATTGATTTAAGCGAGTTGAAGGTGCGCGAACCCAAGAAAAAAGAATTAACCACAGTGGAAGCTTCTTTACGGTTGGATGCGATCGCCTCTGCTGGTTTTGGGATGTCTCGCAGCAAAATGGTTGAGTTAATTGATGGTGGTGATGTTCGCGTCAACTGGAAGGAAATTACTCAAGCAAGTTCTCAAGTCAAAACAGGCGACTTAATCGCTATTCGTGGTAAAGGACGTTTAGAAGTTGGGGAAATCGCCGTTACTAAAAAAGACCGCTACCGCGTGCAGTTAACCAGGTATGTGTAAAAAGTAAAAAGATAAATTCAATCTTTTGGCTTTTTACTGTTTTCCTTTCACGACTTCCTAACAGAAATTCAAAATTAATAGGGCGCTATATCTTAAATTGTTTTTGCCTTAAATTGCTTTTCCAAAATACTAAGTAGAGTTTTGCGGGGTACAAACGGGGATAACTTGGTGATGAGGTGAGTACTTAAGCCACCAATAACAACAATAGAATCTCCCCTTTCCAAAGCTTTTAAGGATTCGCGTACCACATCTTTTGAAGTCGATATCTTATTTGTTCTAGCTGCAAGGGCTGGCGGGAAATTAGCTTCTGTAAAGAAGTTTGTCTCAACTGGTCCTGGGCAAGTCACTAGAACGCGTACGCCATATTGACGATTTTCTGCCCACAATGCCTGACTAAAACTGACAATAAACGCTTTACTGGCAGCATAAACAGAAATGTAAGGCATTGGTTGAAATGCGGTCAGGGAGGAGACATTAATTATGCTTCCAGAACGACGTTGCCGCATTTCTTGCAAAAATTTATGAGTTAAATCTACTAAGGCAAGAATGTTTAATTGCACTATCTTGGTTTGCCGTTCTCCATCGCTTTCGGCAAAATCGCCATAGCAGGCAAAACCAGCATTGTTAATTAACAAATCAATTGTTAATCCCTTTGATTTGACAGCATCAAATACAGCATGACTAGCGCCAATTTCTGTGAGGTCTTTAACAACTGTATCTACTTGAATTTTATATTTTTCTTGCAAATGTTTTGCTAGCTCGTTCAATTTTTCTCCTGAACGAGCAACTAAAACAAGATTTGTATTGCGTGCGGCTAGTTCCTCTGCAAAGGCTTTACCTATACCACTAGAGGCACCAGTAATTAAAGCAGTCGCCATTCTACCTATTAGGATAATTTTTCAGAGCTTGCACAGATTGTATCAATCCTTTTAAGGACTTTCCCCTATTTAAAGGAATATATCAAACTATTTCCTTGCATCTGTATTTAGACATATTAAATTTCATTGAAAGATTTTACTATGTTGTGATATTTATTTCAAAATTTGCTCTTTAATGTTCTGCTAGGAAAAGCCAAAATAATTCTGGAATTAAGCCGTTGCTAAAAAGTCAACAACTTGTCGCGCCAAACCCTTCAGCACCTGTGCCATCTCGACCTAAAACCCCTTTCAGGCAACTTCAGTAACTTAGTGTTGGCAATTGAGCTAAACTTATGTTATGGTAGTGAAGTTGCGGACGTATAGCTCAGTTGGTTAGAGCGCTACGTTGACATCGTAGAGGTCACTGGTTCGAATCCAGTTACGTCCATTGGGTCTGTAGAGTCACACATTGATTATTATCTCAAAAAGCCGATTCAAGCAATCATCGGAGAGTAGCCAGAAGGTCATGGAAGTTGCAGGATGTCAAAGACGTGATTGTCTGATGGGATGGGTGAGACGACCGTCCTAGACTATCGGTGAAGATGTCCGTCCTACAACAACCGCTATCTTGCTTTGCGTTTGAACACGCTACTTTTGTGATTTGAATCACAGAATAAGTTTTTTGTCAATCTATAATTCCTAGTAGTAACCACAACGGTACTTAATCGCGGATGATGAAATTTTTAAGTTCGATTCCGGAATGACCGCAACTGACCGTGTAGTTACCTAGCGATTGGTTTTAATGGAACACAAGACTTCAGCTAATTTCTATCTTTAATAAGATTTACAAAGACTACTATGAACAAGTGTGTACCCCTTCAAGTTAAATTCAACGCTCTTAGCTTTGTAAAATTTAGTTTGGTTTCACTAGCGCTATCGCTTTCGTTTGGAGCCTACACTCAGGCAAATGCTCAATCGGTTCCAAAGGGAGAAGTTGAAGTTATATCGGTTCCACCACAAGAAGCATACTTTATAGAGAAGCCACAAGAAACTTCTCCTGTCAATAACTCTGATTCACACAATGGAAAGACTTTCGGTGATACCACGACCTTAGCACGTGTTTCTAACAGTACGCAAAAGATACAGGGTCTTGGGAATATTGTAAATTCTGTACCGAGTAGTCGTAACTCCTCAAGTCATAGCAAGTCATATACGAATGTTTCAAAACCCTAAGCTATCTGGGGCTTATTCCCTCTGCTGAATAGAGGATTACTATAATACTTAAATTATTAAATTTTTAGCTAAGAACTGATTTTATTGGTGAATTTGAGGTCTTAGGCATGGTCGTCGCTCAAGTCCAGTCTGGAGTCCCCAATTTGATTTATCAGGTAAGTTGGGAGAAACTCCCAGAGGATTATCCTTTATCAGAGGAACCTGTGGAGAATACCAGTCAGCCCCTCTTAGCTGCAGCCCTACGCGAGAGCTTGGAGTTCATCGGATTTTTCACTCCGGAACGACTGATTGCCTCCAATCTAGGCATATGTGTTACGGTCATCTTTGAACCAGAGGGAGGTACGGTGGAGGTGCGACAACTGGTGGAAGGTCTGTATCAAGTGCAACCGGATGAAGATGGGCGCTACTGGATTGCTTCAATGAATCTGTATCTTGGGATATGGTACGGCACTAAGGCAGAACGGACAGGCTACTGGTTGCGCTGGTGGGATGAAAATGGGAACCTACTGTTGTGGGGAACAGAGCGGTTAGAACAGGAACTTGATACTCCCCACGGCTAAAAGCCGGGGGATTCTTGAAGAGTCCACAAACGAACTTTCAATGGTGCTATCAAAAACACCCTAGACGCTCAAAACAATTACCAGTACCAGAGGTATCGCAATTGCGCTTACTTTTCAATTTTTTTGCTTTCCGAGTCCATCACAAAAGCCAGAAAGGTACGCTCCCCATCCTGCCATTATTTGCCCTTTAACTGTTCCGAATCAATTCGGATATGTCCGTTGCCGGGATTGCTCCGTACTAGGATGTTTCAATACGTAGATGGTTATTCTTACTCACTTATCATTAAATTATATCACTGTGGCTAAAGCCAGACAATCGTTTCACGGGACTTAAAAGTCCCTGGCGACTTATCCCCATGTCTAAAGCCAGGGGCTTGCGTCTCGTTTTCCGGTCAACGAGCAGAACAGGAACGTCAACGAGCAGAGCGATTGGAATCCTATCTGCGATCGCACTTAATTAACCCAGACGAACTTCCCTAGTGACTCGATTGTTGTGATCACTAAGTTGTAAAAGTAAAGTTAACTCGTTAAGACCGTCATTAGTCATTGGGTGACATGGCGCAAAATTTCTGGCATCATGGATGTTTTGCCACAGGTTCCTGCAGAAGTCATGGAGTTTGTAGATTCTCCAAGTGATCGAGTCGTTTCTCTAAACAGGGACAGGGCCAGTAAATATACTTTAAAAGTATAATATGGTACAGTATTAAAGTAAGAGCATCAATTTCACTCCCTAGTAGTCTAAATCATAAATTTGATTTGGCAACAGCCTACAATGAAAAAACTTGGACGCTATGGCTAGGTCAGTTAAGAACAAATAGGCAAAGCACACGGGGAGACTAACGTGAGTGATGGATTTGATTACGATTTAGTGATTGTAGGCGCTGGAGTAGGCGGACATGGTGCTGCCTTACACGCTGTGAGCTGTGGTTTGAAAACAGCCATTATCGAAGCAGCAGATATGGGGGGAACCTGTGTCAACCGGGGCTGCATTCCATCTAAGGCACTGCTGGCGGCATCTGGACGTGTGCGGGAGTTAAGAGATGCTCATCACCTCAAGTCGCTAGGAATCCAACTGGGAAGTGTGGCGTTCGACCGAGAGGCGATCGCCGACCATGCAAACAATCTCGTAGCCAAAATACAAGGCGACTTGACCAACAGCCTGAAACGCTCAGGAGTCGATATCATTCGAGGTTGGGGTAAGATAGCAGGGATTCAAAAAGTCTCTGTGACAACAGAAAGCGGCGAAAAAACGATTACGGCAAAAGATATTATTCTTTCTCCCGGTTCTGTACCGTTCGTTCCTCCGGGTATTGAAGTCGATGGCAAAACTGTATTTACCAGCGATCAGGGTGTCAAGCTGGAATGGCTACCAGATTGGGTAGCAATTGTTGGCAGTGGCTACATCGGTTTAGAATTCTCTGATGTTTATTCAGCTTTGGGCAGTGAAATCACAATGATAGAAGCCCTGGATCAGCTGATGCCAGGATTTGACCGCGATATTGCTAAACTTGCCGAACGGGTACTGATTACTGGGCGCGATATTGAAACGTATGTGGGGATATACGCTAAGAAAGTCATTCCTGGTTCACCCGTAGTCATTGAGTTAGCTGACTTCAAAACCAAAGAAGACGTAGGCGTCATCGAGGTAGATGCTTGCCTAGTGGCGACGGGACGCATCCCAGCTACGCAAAACCTGGGTTTAGAGTCTGTGGGTGTGGAACTTGATCGGCGGAATTTTATCCCAGTGAACGACAGCATGGCTGTGCTATCGGCTGGTGAGGTAGTACCGCATCTGTGGGCAATTGGTGATGCTAATGGCAAAATGATGCTGGCGCACGCTGCTTCTGCTCAAGGTATCATCGCAGTAGAAAATATCCGTGGGCAGCACAAAGAAGTAGACTATCACAGTATCCCCGCAGCAGCGTTCACTCATCCAGAAATCAGCTATGTGGGTATGACCGAAGCAGCAGCCAAGGAAAAAGGCAGCGCCCTTGGATTTGCAGTCGCAGTGGCAAAGAGTTACTTCAAAGGAAATTCCAAAGCCTTGGCAGAAGGTGAAGCTGACGGCATGGCAAAGGTCGTTTATCGCAAAGACACAGGGGAAGTTTTAGGCGTTCACATTTTCGGCATACACGCCTCGGATTTAATTCATGAAGCGTCAGCGGCGATCGCCAATCGTCAATCTGTCCACACCCTCGCTCATTTGGTTCACGCCCATCCAACACTTTCCGAAGTGCTGGACGAAGCATACAAACGTGCAATTGCCAGTTAGTCATTTGTCCTGTATATGTGACAAATGTAGAGACGTGCCATGGCGAGCCAGCGCTATGCAAGAGGGTCTCCCTCGTGCCGGTGGCGTCACGTCTCTACAATTAATGACAGCTTGTCTCTACAACCAATGACTCTTAACTAAATTATGCAAATCCGTCGCCGTAGACCTAACCCAGCTATTGCTGTATCCACAGTGCAGTATCAAGCTGCCATCCTTGATGCCCAGGCAAACAACATTTTAGAAGAAATTGTCTGGCATAAAGAAGAAGAAGTTGACCAAATGCGGGAAAAGCTGTCTTTGCAGGAATTGCAGCGTCAGGTTCTTGAAGCACCTCCTACCCGTGATTTTGTGGCAGCTTTGCGACAAGGTAAAACAAAACCAGCTTTGATTGCTGAAGTCAAAAAAGCGTCTCCCAGTAAAGGAATTTTACGAGAAGATTTTGATCCGGTGGAGATTGCGTTAAAGTATCAAAAAGGCGGTGCAAGCTGTATTTCGGTACTTACAGATGAAAAATTTTTCTCTGGCAGTTTTGAAAACTTAGCTCGGGTACGTGCCAAAGTAGATTTGCCCTTACTATGTAAGGATTTTGTCATATATCCATACCAAATGTACATGGCGCGTGTTCGAGGTGCAGATGCTGTATTATTGATTGCAGCTATACTGAGTGATCAAGATTTGCAATACTTCGTCAAAATTGCTAAAACCCTGAAAATGGCGGCTTTGATTGAAGTTCATACTCTAGCAGAACTTGAGCGGGTATTAACCATAGATGGCGTATCACTGGTGGGTATTAATAATCGCAACTTGGAAGATTTCTCAGTTGACTTACAAACGACTTGCGAACTTTTGGCAGCACTCGGCAACCAATTGCAGGAACGGAACATTCTGGTTGTCAGCGAGTCAGGCTTACATACCCCAGAAGATTTGACTTTAGTAGAACAAGCAGGAGTATCTGCCGTCCTGATCGGCGAGTCTCTGGTAAAACACCCAGATCCAGAACAAGCGATCGCCAACCTCTTTGCCCAATCTTCAGCTTCTGCATAATTCAGCCTTTAGCCAAATAATTTTTGCCTATGTAACAATTCATGTAATGACAACCAACTTCTGACTCATCCAAATCTTAAATAAACTACCAATTCATGGATCCAATTCCTCTGCCTTCACCGATCCACTACGAACTTATACTGCAACTGCTAGAGAGACAAACCATGCAAGCAGTCAGTAATAATCCAGATTTGCGGCATCAGGTGAATCAGCTCATTATTAGCCTACGTAAAGCGGCTGTACAACAAAAGCATTTGGAAGAAATTTGCCAGTCCTCATCTGTTAAGATTGACCACCGTTGGTCGCTCAATCATCTTAATACTGGGCAGATTGCTGCTCCCGAGTCATGAATCAAGCCATCTACTTTCGTCTTCCACTACCCTTATAACTTGGCAAGTTTTAGGGAGATGAACTAAAAAGAAGCTGAGGGGTGTAGCGAAACTACCGCGTAGCATCCTTCTAGAATCCCCGGACTTGCAGTTCGGGGAGTGCTCAATACGATTGGTTTATTCTATAAAATTACTTCATTTATATTTTTTTTATAAAAAATATTTTAGCAAAGAGGAACGCCATCGCGCGTTACCAGCACAACTGCTAGTTTGTTTGCTAAGATCTTGCACCCACAAAATGGAATGTTAATAAAATTATTAAGTATAAGAGTTGATTTATAAAGTTAATCTTAAGTAGGGTGCGTTACGGCTGAAGCCGTAACGCACCATGTTATATGGCGGTGCGCCCTTGCGCTTTGATGATGTTTTTCCTTACAAATCATATGGAAATATGCGCCTAACACACCCTACAAGAATTTTATTTTTACTTTATAAATGACCTCTAAAGGCAGCATTCCTTATATTTCAAATAAAGTCAATAAAAGATGATGTAACTTTATTGCACTGCTTTTTGCTGATTAATGGTTTGTACGGATAAGTGCAAGATATGAGCCTCTCACTAGCCGCGAAAATCGCCGCTAGCAACAAATGAAACAAGCACCTGCATTCTTGATTTTCTGAAAGCCGTGCTATATAAGCGTTATAAAATGTGCATCTTAATAGCTTACAAATTTTCAAAGTCCCACTAAAAGATAGATGGGGTTTTTCTTATGAACTTTTGTAAAAAGTTCTGGAATGGAACAGTAACCTCTTGAGGTTAATCAGAAATTCCTGCCGATTACGCGACGTCAACAGCCAGAAATTAATATTTGAGAATTTGCATAAAACTCTGGCTGTTTGAGTGGAGTTACATATACAAGGAGGGTGTAGATTTCAACCACTGCGTGGCATTAGGTTGCAACTATGCCAGAAAGACTAGGAGAGCAAACGGTTGATGTCTATAAGGACTTAATCACAACGCTTGTAAAAGGAGATAGCAAATGACTACGAATATTTCCTATACTTTCACTTACAACTATGGTGATGGGGAGTACTACAAAGGCTACGGCTATACAACATCTGACTCTAACTACTACGCTGGTCAGCGTATAAATGAGCCCTCACCTAACGAAACTGGGCTTACTGGTTACTATGTCATTGACTCTGTAAACCCAACCTCACTAACTGGTTACACCGGAGAGGTTGTAGTAACGCACTACTATGACAAAGATACTAATTTGATTGCAGATCCAGGTGGTAATCCAGGAGGAGAGGAACCCGGACATTTGCATAACAACCCCTTTGACCCATCCACTGATACAAAGCTAGGTGTCGGACATAATGGATTAGGTAGTGAGGCTGGACTTGCTCACATTGATGGTCATCACTTCGGATTTGATATAGCAACCTTTGCTGTATTCAATAAATCCAATGAGGCTGATTTGGCTCCTGAGAATCCAGGTGATGGCGTAATTAAATTTAGCGACGGTGCATTCTATGGGAGTAAAGGTGATGACGTAATTGAAGGAGGAGCAGGTGACCAAGTGCTTTATGGCGGTAAGGGGAACGACCTTATCTTCGGTGATGGGATACTAGGGGGGTTATCAGCCCCTAGTGGAAATGACTTCCTTATTGGCGGGGATGGTAATGACTCGCTCTACGGTGGTCGTGGGAACGACAAGTTAAATGGAGGTTGGGGTGATGATTACCTCAATGGATACGGAGGTTACAGTGATTCTGAAACGGATACCTTGACTGGTGGTTCTGGGGCGGATACGTTTGGACTCGGTTACAACTGGCGTTCTTCCTCAGATGTTGATATCTACTATCTAGGCTCCGGAAATGCTGTTATCACAGATTTTAAAGCATGGGAGGGCGATAAGATTCGGATAGGTGGCAGCATTGATCACTATACGTTGGTAAAAGACCAGAACTTGATTGGCAACTCAGACCTAGATACCGCTATCTACAGATACGGTGATTTAATTGCCATCCTGCAAGACACCACCAATGTCATTGCCTCTCGAGATTTTACGATCACTTAGCTGGTTGAGGGAACGACATGAAAACTTGCGGCCCCACCAAAAGTGCCAAAGTGTAAACTAATAAACACAAACCCATCACCATTGCCAATGCTTCTATTCTTTTTGAGGACTTCAAAAAAACACTATCAGTTAAGGCTAAAAGTCAGGTAAATTAAGCATTGTTCCCAAGAGTGGAAATTGGCTGGGGTGGATCTGAAGGATTTCTCGTTACACAAATGAAAAACAAATTTTCCGGACTGGTGAGTTCGGCTTTGTGAGCGATCGCGATATCCTTCGCTGTATTGCCTCTTTGGAAGTCGCCCTCTGTGAACTAGGCTTTGAAAATTTCACCCTAGGGAGTGGTGTTGCAGCAGCAAGCCGCGTGTTTACACAGTCTTAGTTAGTAGTACTATCAAAGCATAGTGGGAGGGTGAGAACCCCTCGCTTTTAAGCAGGGGATGAAACCCGACGTAAAGGGATTTATCCCTTTGTTTCTCTTTCTTTTTTTTCAACATATTCTCTTATTGCTTCTCTAATCAAATCGTTGATTGAGCGTTCTGTTACTGCTGACATCCTTTTGATAGCTTCATATTCTTTATCAGACAGCCTCAAGTTATAACGCTGCATAATCCCATTTATGTGTTAATATGGGATTATGGTAACACAGGATGAAAAACTCCAAAAAACAAACGTGATACCATGCTGAACCACGACAACTGAAGATATGGGGTTGTGTTGAGAAGAACGCGCTGCGTTGCCTTCAACACGTAAAATCTTCAAGGCTGGAAGATACCGAAGTAGCCGCACAATCATGAAAGTGGTCGAGGCGGGTAGGGCTGTTTGAACCAGCCAGCGTGTTTTACAAAAAAACACGAGACAATGTTGCGGAGCGTGGCTTTTAGCCCGCGAAGCAACAACAGTCTAGAATCCACGTTTTTCAAAACGTGGAGAGTTCAATCATAACTAACCACTAACTACTAACAAAATCAAAAGAGCGAGTTGATAATTCAACTCGCTCTTTATATAACTCATCTTTATTTTTGCAATTTCACTCGTTAGCCTTTGTAAAAGGCATAGTCTATGTAGCATAGTTCGATTCTCCTTAATCAGCTAATCATTCCTATGCTGTCTCTAGCCAATCATATATTTGCTCTAACTGTTCTATGCTAATCAAGCCATATTGCCAAAGAATCATTGGCAAAGGACCTGGATCTTGCTCCCGATGACGAAGAGCGACTGCAATGGAAGCTGTGGAAATTGCCAAATCTTCCTGCAAAAAGCTAATAAATCTAGAATAGGTTGATGGTGACATTTTGTCTTCTACCTTCTCACATAGTGTGTACTTTTATATTTCAATTCACTATTTTTCAATAGTTGCAAGTAGCCAATATTTCACCTGTCACTATGCCCTTACCTAATAGATACTCCAGCTAAATTTGTCTGGATGTTTCTCAAAGAGAGCTTTTATGAAAAAATAGACAATAGTGCCACTTGTCTTATCCAGTCTTAAGCAGCACAATGCTCAGGTATATGTGGTTTTATATTTTTACTTCAGTGTTCTAGTTAAATACACCTGTAGTAAGGAAGATTCCTTAGCTTATACTCCCTTATTGACTACTCTTTACACGTATGTCAAAAGGAATATTTTTTGTTATCTGGTGTAAAATCAGTTATCCAGTTTTGGAATAACAAGGCTTCAAGTATCTACACTGAATTAAATCATAGCCTCACAATAAACTTTTTTACCAGAGTACGCAAGACTTTTTTTACAGAAATATTACAAAAGCAATGTTATATGAACTTGGGAGTAAGCAAGAGCTAAATCTTTATCTCCGTAAAGAACTGGAGTTTAAGAATTCAATTTTGACACGAGAGCCAACCTTCAAACCCAACTCCTCAGCTCGTCCAGAACGCAATTCAATCACTTGGTTAATGAATTTTTCCGAACCATAAGTCGGACAAGGATTGCTATTGCAAGGAGGTGCGGAAGGAGCAATATACTGGACTATCCCATCGCGCATAAAAACCATATCCAGGGCTACGGGTACATTCTTCATCCAGAAACTGGCTTGCAACGGTGATGGGAACTGAAACAGCATACCACGATTGTCGGGCAAAGCAGGGCGATACATCAACCCCATCGCTTGCTGTTGGGGTGTCTGGGCGACTTCTAACTGAATTTTTGTGCCATCGGGAACAACCGCCACAGCTGAAATCGGTAGTTGTTGACCAGCATTCTTACTCAGTGGTGTTTGCTGCGAAGACATTGGTGCTTGAGATTGAGAGCTAGGCGTAGTGGTGGGAGAAACTGCTGGTGTAGGAACAGAACAGCCCGCTAGTAAAACGCCCAAAACTATTGATAGCAAACCGAGCCAATTAATCATAGCAATTTTTCTTAACAGTCGAAAAAATGATGAATTTTGAAACTAGAGGCTCTATATTATTTCATAATTCATCATTTAGCACTCACAATTTCCCATTCTCTTTATCTGCGCATCTCCACCGCAGTCCTGAGAACGGTCTACAAGTGGTGCGAACCAAAGCACGGCATACCTTGCCTACTGCCTTGCTTCCTTACTTGTGTTCAAGTTTCCCTTAATACGTAACCTACACCCCGTACCGTTTGAATGAGGCGCTTTTGACCTTCATCTTCTATTTTCAGTCGCAAGTAGCGAATGTACACTTCAATCACATTCGACTCGCCCATAAAGTCGTAACCCCAAACATTTTCCAGAATTTGTTCGCGGGTTAAGACTTCGCGGGGATGTTCCATGAGATACTTGAGCAGTTCAAATTCCTTCATTGTTAAGTCGATCGCCCGCCCATTAAGTATGGCGCGGCGGGTTGCGAGATCTAAAATGAGGTCGCCAAAACGTAACTGCTCAGAAGTATCGATATCAGGTTTTAAGTATAAGCGAACCAGGTTCAAAAAGTCCTCGGCGCGGTAAGGCTTGAGAAAATAATCATCAGCTCCTGCTTCTAAGCAAGCTACGCGGTCATCAACTGTATCCCGTGCCATCAGTACCAGCACAGGCGATCGCATTCCAGTGGTTCGGAAATTTTTACACAGCGACAGCCCTGATTCTCCTGCGAGCATTCGGTCAATCACAACTAAAGCAGGATCGCGATCGCGGCTGTATTGGATACCGTTTGTTCCATCATGAGCCACGATAGGGTCATAACCAGCTTCTTTCAAATCAAAAGCAAGCTGATTTGCTAGGCTTTCGTCGCTTTCAATCAGCAAAACACAAGGGCTATGAGCAAGCGTCATATTGATTTTAAATGTTCGATTTTAGATTTTGGATTTGGATTTAGTTGGTAGTGCAATTTACGGCTTTTTGATGATATGTCAATTCTGACTTGGCACGCTTTGTTTCTACCATGTTTTAGCACGTATAAGTATCAGTCATAGAAATCAACAGATACAGTCATTTTAATCACTAATTCCAAATCTGGCTCTTGTCACTACCTTTGAGATAAAATAATTTCCCTACCGATAACCTTTGTTCAAACGTGCCACTCCGCTGCGTTATACATAGGTAATAAGCTGTTGTGCCTTTAAGAAAGCACAATTTGGGCGGGCTTTCCTGCCCACCCCACAACAATTTCATTTAAATATGCCTCGTTCCCAGCCTCAGGCTGGGAATGCCTACGGGGAGGCTCTGCCTCGCTTACTTGCGTTACTAGCCGCCCCCACCCCATTTCCAGGTGGAACCACCGCGCCCGAGATTTTAGAAGAATTTTGGCTTAAGTTGACACCAATGGCAGGATGCCCACCCCACAAGAATTTCATTGAAATATGGTATGCAAATTATAGGATTGTTAGCTTATCAAGTGCGGTTGATTAGTGTCTATTCCCCCAGAACCCCACCCCGGCTTTGGCTTACGCCAAAAGCCCCTCCCCGATGTTTTGGGGAGGGGTTAGGGAGCCAGCGCCCCTTCCGGGTGCGACTGGCGTGATGGGGTGTACCCACGTTGGTAATGATGAGTGTTTAAACGGACTTAGTATAATTTCTACATATCACCCCTAACTCATCCAAAATCCAAAATCCAAAATCCCGCTAGGGTAATTCCACAGAAGTGGGTTTAGCGATGTGTGGTAAACCCCAACCCAGTTTTTCTCGTAATATCCGGAAAAACTCTGGCGGTTGCAGGCGAATGAACCGGGCGCAGTAGTGCGATTTCTCTACATAAACCTTATCCTGTGGCATAACATAACACCCCCCGTTGCCATCCACAACCATAACTAGCCGAGGAGTATTCACTGGGTAGATGTTGACTGGCTCACTATCTGGAAACACCAACGCTCTAGAAGCCAGAGAATGAGGACAAATAGGTACGAGTTGCAACACGGGTACGCCTGGGGTGACAACTGGACCACCAGCACTCAACGAATATGCTGTAGAACCTGTCGGTGTCGATATAATCACACCATCGGCGGCAATGTCTACTGGTGCATGCCGACCCACTGCTATTTCAAAATGACACATAGAGGTCAACGGTTCCCGATGCAGCACCATCTCATTTAAGCAGAGAGCTTCCCACAGTATAGAATCTCCCCGAAAAACCTTGATTGTGAGCATCACTCTTTCCTCAATTTCATAATTGCCCAAGAGCAAGTTTTCTATTGCTTGAGGCAAATGATTGAGGTAAGTTTCCGTTAAAAACCCCATGTGACCAGTGTTAACCGTTAACATTGGGATACCACAAGGGGCGACCAATCGAGAAGCAGCCAGAACTGTACCGTCTCCCCCTAACACCACCGCAAACTTCATTTCTGAATCAAATCCAGGCGGTGTTAGTCCCTCAATTGGGGTATGGCATACGGAACTTTCTGGAGTAGAATAACCCAGTATTCCACCGACGCCTGATGTGATGCAGACATCCCAACCTGCAGCGGTGAACTTGTCTTTCAGTTCGATAGCGATGCGACTCGCTATCGGCTTAACGTCATTGTAGATAATGCCTGCTTTGGGCACACTCAAATATCCAATTTATTGGTGACGCGCTTTATTATGTTAATCCTTACACATTTTTGATGTTTTAGTCATTAGTCCTTTGTCATTTGTCATTAGTCCTTTGTTCTTTGTTCTTTGTGTAAGTACTACTGACGCATGACTCATGACCGATAACTACTGACTGTTAACTTTCTTAAACGGCGATCTTTTTGGTTTTTGCTTTTTGGGCTGAATTTTCTCGTAATCTAACTCCTTAAGCTTTTTCATAATTCTGTTGAAGTACTCTTGCAGGTAACTTTCTACGGTCGTGGTTTCGTTTGGTTCTAATCCAAAAACTTTGTAAACCTCGTCCATTGGGGCATTTAGCGGTCTACCACTCGCTAGGACTTCTGTAAAGGCAAGTCTGTCTGCTACGTTCCATCCCCACTGGAAGAAGCGTATGACTCGGCGCATGGTACGCAGTAAGTTGATAGGCATCCGCGTGATCCGTGCTTCTTTTCCAGATAAACGTTCGCACACACGAATGATTTCCTCGGCACTCCAAGCACGAGTCCCCACCACTGGAAAAGTTTGCTTTTGAGTTTCTGGCACCTTCAAGGCGCGGATGGCAAATTTAGCAACATCCTGAGTATCCATGTAGGCAATCGGAGAAGACTCTCCTGTGACCCAAACAGGTTGTCCTTCCAATATGGGAATTCCATATTGCCCAATTAAGCCTTGCATAAAGCCAGCAAGCCGCAATATGGTATAATTCAAACCCGATTCAGCCAAAAATAGTTCTGTACACCGCTTGATTTCCATCAGCGGCACTTCTGGATACTTTTCGGCATCGAGTATGGAGAAAAAGATAAAACGCTCTACACCCGCAGCAACAGACGCTTGTATCAAGGATACTTTGCCATCCCAATCCACTTGTCTGATACTCAGTGAATCTGTAGGACGAGATGTTGACGCATCGATGACTGCTGTGACGCCTTCAAGTGCTGCGTTCAGTGTATGAGGATAACACAAATCTCCCGGTACGAGTTCCGCACCCCATTCTTTTAGAAATGTGGCTTTCTTGGCACTCCGGACAAGACAGCGGACTTTATACCCCTCATCGATCGCACGACGAGCCACTTGCCTTCCCAAAGTACCAGTGGCACCAATTATTAATAATGTCATGAGAGCTTTTTACAAATTTTAAAGTTTTATGAATAAAATCTTATCAGAATGATCTCTGTAAACAAAACTTTACATTTTTCTAACAAGTGTATACGAGACACAGAGGCTTCTTAGGTGCCTCTTGCCTCGATTTTGAGCTTCCCTACAGGGATTCCTCTTCTCCACCCTGAACTTTGAGCAACAACTCACCCAAAGCCCAGCCCACAAAGATTAAACCGAAGGACAACAGCGCTGCATTCAAAATTTCGCCGCCCATGAGTGTCATTCTCCTTTGAACATTGTTTAATTAAGTTAAGTCTACCAGAGCCGCAAAGAGCTGCCATAGTATTAGATGTATGTGAAACATTGTAAAGCTATACTGCTTATACAATTATCTGTATGTCCAAGTTTAATGAAAAAAATATAACATCAGTGCAAAGCCGCCCACGCTTGGCATTGACCCTGGGAGATCCGGCGGGGATTGGCTCAGAGGTGATTTTGAAAGCTCTTAGAGACCCGGAAGTTAGCAAAACCTGTGACGTGACAGTGGTGGGTAGCCGGGATTTACTAGTAGAGACTTATACCAAACTACAAGCCGAGAATTCTCAGCCGTTGGCAAATCCAGCAGAGCTATCAATACTTGATGTGCCGTTAGATAAGCACATACAGGATGAAATTATCATCGGGACGGGTAATGCGGCAAGTGGTGCGGCTAGCTTTGCTTATATGGAAACAGCGATCGCCTCCACGGTTGCAGGACAGTTTGATGGTATCGTCACAGGTCCCATCGCCAAATCAGCATGGAAGGCGGCGGGGTATAATTACCCTGGTCAAACGGAACTTTTAGCCGAAAAATCCGGCGCAAAGCGTGTGGGAATGTTGTTTGTAGGGGAATCGCCCCACTCTGGCTGGACACTCCGCACACTGCTTGCGACCACACATATTCCTTTAAGTCAAGTAGCTCAAGTATTAACTCCACAGTTGATGACGGAAAAACTTGATTTGCTGGTGGAGTGTTTGGAGAAAGATTTTGGTTTACAAAGCGCGAGGATTGCGATCGCTGGTTTGAACCCTCACAGCGGCGAACAGGGACAATTAGGACACGAAGAACAAGATTGGTTAATTCCCTGGATAGAGCAAGAACGTAAAAACCGCCCAAACTTACAGTTAGAGGGTCCAATTCCACCAGATACAATGTGGGTCAAGCCGGGTCAAGCTTGGTACGGTAGCATTGAGCCTTCAAAAGCAGCCGATGCCTACCTTGCACTGTACCACGACCAAGGTTTAATACCCGTAAAGCTGATGGCATTTGACAGAGCGGTAAATACTTCTATTGGTCTTCCTTTTGTTCGCACCTCACCGGATCACGGGACGGCGTTTGATATTGCGGGTAAGGGAATTGCTGATGCTACGAGTATGAAAGCAGCGATACTGTTGGCGGCTGAGTTGGTATCTCAGAGGCTTAAAATCATGTAAATGGTTAAAAAGAAGCGACCGAGAGAACATATCATAGCCGACCTGAGTGTCAACCATGTTGAAAGATATGTCTTCCTATGTGGTTATTCTGTTGAGCGAATGGAGTATGATTATGGGTTTGATTTAGTTATATTCACTTATGATAACAATGGTGAAATTGAAAATGGACAGATTTACGTACAGCTAAAGGCTACAGACTCCCTCAAGGTTCTTGCAAATCAAGATACTGTTACCTTTCCCATAGCACGCTCTGACTTGGAACTTTGGCTCAATGAGCCTATGCCATGTATCCTAATTGTGTACGACGCTCAGTTAGATGTAGCTTATTGGCTATACTTACAAGCATATTTTGAGAATTTAGAAGGCTTTGATTTATCTCAAGTAGGACAGTCTGTTACAGTTCGCCTGCCTAAAAAGAATTTAGTGGATCAAGAAGCTATTAAAAAATTTGCTAGATACAGAGATGATGTTTTGCGCCAGATAAAAGGGGTAATTCGCCATGATGCATAGAGATATTATTTTTAGTGATCTAGAAAAATACCTGTTGAAGCTAGGTTTTACTACCTTACCAACGACTGGCTCTCAGAAAGTTTTTCAGTATCCATCATCGGGAGTACTTGTCATTTTACCTGCTTACAAGCAGCAAGCATATGTTCATCCTGTTCATTTGGTAGCTGTACGCCGAATACTCATAGAAAACGAGTTAATTGATAAGAATGCTTTCGACAGTTTCTTAGATAAGGTGGCAAGCTAACAAGCGCTTTACTTTTAATGGCAATTTTAGAAGAGTTGACGCTTCCATCCTTAAAAAGACTATAGGAACAGGGATGATGGCTAGAAGCACAAGTTATCACGAAAAACTGATTAAAGACCTCAAAGATCCATTGGAAGCAGCAGCTTATATTGAAGTCGTTTTAGAAGAGGGCGATCCGAAAATGTTAAGTAAGGCGCTAAAAAATGTTATTGAGGCGCAGGGTGGAATTAATAAGCTTTCAGCACAAGTCAAAGAATGTTACAAGAAACTTGACCTGATGTTATTGGAGAAGAAAGAAGTTGAATTTTATTGTCTCATTGCTTTATTAGATGCGTTAGGGTTGCAGCTAGCAGTAACAGTTAAGTCAATCTGAGGCGAAAATCCAAAATCTCAAACAGATGTTGCAACGCTTGTTTGTATACATTCCTATCTATCTTAAGAAAGTTTTATAACTTTTCATCGAGGTTATTTCCCAGCTTCAAGTAAAGGTAATCTGCGTGTCCCAGTCATTCACTTGTAGGGTGGCTGGTAACTAATCTCCGTTGTCACTCAGTGTTGTACTTTTTTGACTTTCGCTCCCACTTAAAATACAGACTCTGCTCCTCAACCTCATCTATCGCTTCAGTTTCACCAATGAGGTCTTGATTTTTCTCCTCCAATTCCCGCATATATTGCCTGAGTACACCCCCAACACCAATGGCTCTGGTTCTGTGCAACTGGCGGGTTAACTCCAAAAACCATTCGACATCAGCCACTAAGTCTGACTCCTTCACCTGATACTTGAGAATTTCTGGGATGAGTGCTTTAGGATCGTGATGCTTGGCGATCGCACTGACATGAATAACTGGCTGGTAATCAACCCGCAAACACTGCTGCCATAATGCTACCCACTTTGCATGGGAAAGATATTGATGACTGAAATACGAAGGCGGTACCATTGCCAAAATATGTAAATGTGGGTGTGCCGATACTCCATCTCGACCCCTAGTCACTTCTATTGACTTCACCCAACCTTTCGCAGACCATGACTTCAATTCAGTCAAGCGCTTAAAAGCTTTGTTGATTAAATCCAAACTTTCCCGTAGTTTTGAAATTTTGCAGTTCTTTACTGTTAAGGTGATAAACAGCCAACGATACTTAGGGTAATCTGCGACGACTTGGGGGAGAATCTTGTAAGCCTTTGCTTTCCACATAAGAGAGCGTCGCCACTGACACACAGGACATTGACGAACCCGACAAAAGCGAGCATCGGATAGTTGTAACTTGAGAATACCTTCTGATTCCTCTGGCAGCAATCGAAACTCTAGCAACTCTGAACACATTCTTATCCGCCAAGCATACTGATTGAAGCAACCTTCACCTGCGCTTGCATAATATTTGGAAACTTTGTCAGCATTGGCTCTATGCTTGTCCCAAGTTGTGCCTATTTGGGAAACGTCGGATAATTTCAGTAAGTTTTTACTTTCTTGGCACTTACGCTGAAGCGATAAATTGAAAGTAATCGAGCTTCTGTCAGAGGCTACAGCAGACACAAAATCCCCTAATCTTTTTAGTTTGGTATCGACAACCCAAACTAACACGGTGTTTTATATTTATATTTCAGTGAAAATCCTGAAATATATTTAGATATAACTTTTAATTAATCAGCAATAAATAGTAAGTTTCAGATTGAAAAACAATTATTATATAGCAATTCTATTTCATTTGTGTTGGCGCAGCCTGCGCGTAAGCGCAGAAATTGAGTTTTTCAGATCCCCGACTTCGTAAAAGTTGTCGGGGATCTTGTTTTTTCACAAATCCAAGGGCTGACTCCTATATAAACATTTCTCTCATCAAATTTGCTAATTTTAGTTTCAACTACTTGCAGAAAAAGCACCGTTAAGTTATGTCATAAGTAAAAAACACAATATTTGGCTGAGTAACCCCTGATGCTTCATAGTGGGTTAATCTTTTATAGGATGGGAAAAAATTCGCCCCAGAATTTAGTAAAAAGATGTTTTGACTAACAAGTCTACCATTAGATAGACATTCTCAATCTTCATTCTCAAGAAAGAGCAATTCGGCTCCTCTTGTTGGGTAAAGTTTGAACAGTCAATACAATTCTTGCAAAAGTACTTAACAAATCAGGCGTTGTGATATTACCCTGTTTTCCTCTTAAATAGAGGATGAAAGAGCTGGAGAGGCTGTGCTGACTAATTTGGAGACGCGCAGTCCGATCGCGTTTGTTTGTATGTTAGCGCACAAAGGCTTTTGCAAGGTGTCTAATCTAATTAGGGAGGAACACTATGGTGGAATCAGGGAAAGATACAGTGGAAGCAGCAAAGAATGCTGTGGAATCAGCAGCGAAGAAGACTGTGGAATCAGCCAAGAATGTAGTAGGCGATGTTATTCCGTCACAACCACCAATTGATGCCCAGTCTGATGTTCATGTCCTCAAGTCTCGTTTAGAATGGGGTGAACCAGCTTTGACAATTCTGGATGTGCGCGATCGCGATGCCTATAACCAAGGTCGTATCATGGGCGCTATGCCTTTTCCAGTTGATCAATTGGTAGACAGAGCAGGATCTTTAGCTAAAAGCCGTGATATCTACGTTTACGGTGAAAGTGAGGAACAAACTGCTCAAGCTGCACAATTGCTGAGAAATGCTGGGTATGTACACGTATCTGAACTCAAAGGCGGTTTGGCAGCATGGAAGGCAGTCGGCGGTCCTACCGAAGGAACTCTAGAATCAAGAACTCCCCCTGGCGCAGATGACTACAATGTTGTAGACCGTTTAAAAAATCACGCAGAAACACAGCAAAAACAAGTATAGTTTTTAGGCAATAGTCATTAGTTCCTATTGACTAATGACTATTAACTAATTACTGAGTTGTTAATGTTCAAACAAGTCTTTGAATTGCAACAAATCCAAGGAAACTATCGTTGGTAAACACCGAAAGCATTCTTGAGCAAGTTCTAAGCGTTCTTCCCGTTTGAGCATTTCTGCGAGTTTCTGCTGTACACCAATGAGATAGCGCACATCGTTGGCGGCGTAACTGAGTTGTGCCTCGGATAAATTAGCAGCGTTACCCCAGTCAGAACTTTGAGCGCTTTTATCGAGTTCCACTTGTTCCAATTCCTGCACCACATCTTTGAGTCCGTGACGTTGGGTGTAGGTACGGGCTAACTTACTGCCAATTTTGGTACAGAAAACAGGAGCAACGTGAATGCCCAAATTGTAACGCAGCGTGGCAATGTCAAAACGCGCAAAGTGAAAGACTTTGAGGACATTCGCAGCTTCTAAGAGTTTTTTTAAGTTTGGGGCATCAGTTTGACCTTTGGCAATACGAATTGCAGTGACTTTGCCCTCAGTGTTGCACAGCTGGACGAGACACAAGCGATCGCGCTGCGGTAGTAATCCCATCGTTTCGGTATCTACAGCAATGACCTCAGCTTGTAGATAATGAGATAAAGCATCGTCACTAAGGTCGCGATCGCAAACCTGAAAATCTTCCATGAATCAGATTAAGTTCGGTGAAACACCTATATTATCTACGTTTCTTGTGAGCGCTTAAGCGCTGATATCTATTGCTGCGAAGGAAAATTTGCGTCAGATAAACTTCCCCTTCGCTATTGGTTGCTACACCAATTCCAGTCATATTGTAATTGCCTTTGATGTTAACGAGATGTCCGGGACTGTGGAGCCAACCAGTCACAGCTTCCTGCGCGGGATCGCTATACCCTAAGTTAAAGGCGACATTTTCCCCTGCACTTCTGTAACGAATAGGAATAGCACCGACTCTCTTGACAAATCCCTGATGGCTAAAAGGAACTTTACCCCTAGCCATATTTTGACTGTGAATCCTTGCTTGTTGTGAGATTTTTGCATCTAGCGAGAGCTTTGGCAAACCCTTGGAAGCTCGATATCGATTAATTTGGTCAAAAACTGACTTTTCTAAATCAGTAGGCTTAATAGTAACAGGTGATGTCACTCGAGGTGACGACATTGACAACACCTTACTGTACTCTGATTTCTTTGTAGAGGTTTGACCTACTATAGAATTGGATAATAATGCGCTGCCAAGGAAAAGCGTACTTAAAGCTATGCCAAAAGCAGTTTGTCGGAACATGGAAAATTAAGTAATGTGTAGAGTTATCAGACGCACACCGTCAACGACCTAAGCGTTGAGTGCAACCCCCAGGCACTAAAAGGCAGGGGCTTGTAGTTCACAGTAGTTGACCAGTTCAAGTCCGTCAAAGGGCTACGTTTACGGCAAGTGTTTAAGAACTCACCTTGGGGTGCGTGCCAGCCCCAAGCTCTGAAACTAGATTGTTAAACGTCCAATGAGGTTAAGGCAGTGTAATCTGGTAGTTTGCGACCGTAAACATGAACGAGGCAAACCTTACCCAGAGATGGGGTTTCCCGGAAACGGGATTTTTCGGATAAGTTCGACGAGAAATAAATTTCCCTAAGCCCTGACGGGCACGCTGCGCGAACGGGCTTCATCCCCATAAATAGAATTTAGGGGCTTCCGCCCTTCAATATCGGTGATTTTTTGTTTTTTGTATATATCCGTATACTTTTCAGGATTCCAGAGGTTAGGAACTCATTGCGTATCAAAGTAGCCGCGCCAATAGTTTTTCATGCTCATTTTAAAAAGGCAAAGTCATTCATAATAAAAAATACACATCCATTTCTGTAGTTATCCGGACAAATATCCACATTGCGGGAGTAGACAAACAAAACCCTCCTTATGAACTGCGTCCATACAAAACAGCATTCCTTGTTTTGAATTGTTAAGGTTCAAACAAAAATTTTAAACAAAAAGTTTAACTCTCTGTTTGTAGCACCCGCAGCACCCGCGCAATATATTCTGCACGCCACTGCTCTCTTTCCTTGGCTACCGAGTCGTCTGGCTGGTATGCTTCAATGTCGGCGATCGCTAAAATATCTTTAGCTTCAAGCAAACGTTCGATAGTGTCGAGACGTTCTCGCAGCACAGACACCTCACCGATAAGAGCCATAACTATTGCTAGCACCTTATCGGTTTGAGGATCATCAAAATAAACAGGTCGTTTTCCCTTTGCCGTTTTACTCATCTTAGAAATCCCTGTCTACTTGATTGCTGCGACAATAAACCAACTACCTCGACTACCTAACCTACCATTTTGAGAATTGTTGCTAGATACTTTTGCTTGCCATGCACCATTAGGGACAAACTTCTGAATAACCTTATCAGATGCAAAACCAGCCTCAGTAACTAACGCTGCCAAATCCAAATCGCGCATAGCACTCCAGAAAGGTTCATTATTGTTAGCAGTTTCCCAATCGTACACGAAAGCTGTGTACGCATCCATGTGACTGTACAAAGGTGCTTCCACATGGATCATCATCCCTCCGGGAGCCAGCAGACGATAACACTCATGCATCACATTCCGAATGGCTGGTTTAGGAATTTCATGTAGTAAAATATGCGAAACCACCAGGTCAAACGACCCATCAGCAAAATTGGTATGTTCAGCATTTTGCTGTGAGAAGTGTACCCGTTTACCCAAGGCTTCCGCACGAGCATGAGCGTAACGCAACATCGGCGCACCGATATCTATGGCGTAGACATCTGCATCAGGGTAAGCATCCACGTATGGTAGGGTACTGTGACCGACAGAACAACCCATGTCAAGAATTTTTTTTGGTTGAAAGTTGGGATACTCTGGCTTGAGGTAGTTCTCGACAATAGACAGTCCCATGTCATCGTTCAATGGTCCTAGCCAACCGACACCATAAACATAAGTCCCGCGATCATAAATTGCACCAGCAGCAACATCGTTTGTCGCAAATTCACTGTGATATCCACCAGGCATACAGTGAATGTCTACCGCAGTTTCGTAAGCGGGAACTTGGAAATTAGGATCAAGCGTTAAAGTACCGAGTTCGCCACCCTTATCTTTAGCTCGTTCTATCAGATCTGGTAGCTGTCTCTCAACGCTAGCGTTTACCGCATCCCATAACATCTCTTGGTTAAGACGCTTCAGCGCACCCCACCAACGATATTGCGGTTCTTGCTGCATAACCTTCCGGATTTCATGACGGTTCTGGGGAGGACGCTGATGTTCCCGCTCAAATCTTGGCTTTGCTACTGTTTCATAAATAACCTTATTGCCAGGAGCGATATTCTGAAAAATGTGCTTTTTCAGACTTTGAACAAAGTTTTGCCGTGCCAGCTCGTCGTGTGTGGCTTGCGGCAGCATTGGGTGTATGAATTGTTTGTCCATCAGAGTTTCCCTCCTACATAGAACTTATCCAGGGTACGGGAGTAGTAGTCATGGACAAGCTAGAATGACATAACGACCATAATTATATATAACTCTCTCTCCCTTTAGTTCTCAGCATCTCTTGTGCTTCGTTAAATTAAATTTATGTCTTCATCCAATCCCAAATCCTCTGAAAACCGTCTTGTCTACCGGGAATTTGGCAACGATAACTCCGCCGCCCTACAAAGACCAACATCTCCTGCGCTAGAAAGACCAATACAAGAACTACCCCCTCAACAGCAAAATGTGCGCGTGCAAGCTACCCGCGCCGGACGCAAAGGGAAAACTGTAACTGTGATTACTGGCTTTCAAGCCAAACCAGAAACCTTGCAAGCGTTACTGAAGCAGTTGAAAACTCAGTGCGGTACAGGTGGTACACTAAAAGACAACGAAATTGAAATTCAAGGCGACCAGAAGCAGAAAATTTTGGAGATTTTGCTCAAGCTAGGTTACAAAGCAAAAATTAGTGGTGGTTAGGGAGTGCAGTTTACCGAACACCAGAAATCTGCTGCTTGAAAACATAAATGTTATCTTTAATAAGTACAGAAATCCTGCTCGTTTTGATATTCATAGGAGGGAGCGATGGATTTAGTTAGAATAATTTGTGCTATTTTTCTACCACCTTTAGGAGTATTTTTGCAAGTTGGTATTGGTATAGACTTTTGGATTAATATAGTTTTGACACTTTTCGGTTATATTCCTGGCATTGTTCATGCAATCTGGGTAATTGCTAGAAAGTGAATGTATAGTTAAGAAACTCAAACAAAAGAAAAAAGAAAGAAAAGCGAAGAAAAAAGCCAAAACTTTTTGGCGTTGAATATTTAAATTAGGGTGGGCAATGCTCACCTTTTTTGCAATTTAAATGATTTGTGAACAAACAAGATCCCCGACTTCTTTAAGAAGTCGGGGATCTGAAGAAGCCAAGAGAAGAGAGAATTTCACAATGATTTAGGATTGCTATAGAACTGGTGCAAGATGATGACAACTTCTCCCTTAAGAAAAGATCTTCACGAAGAAAACCGTTTGTCTTGGAATGAAGCTACCAAGGCGCACAATAGCCATAAGGGTGATCAGGCGAAGTTTTTTCGTTTGGGAGGAAGCACTCTGTTTCCTGAAGAAAAAGAACTTTTAGGCGATATTGCTGGGTTATCTTTGGTTCATCTTCAGTGCAACGCTGGGCAAGATACTCTAAGTTTGGTGCAACTTGGTGCTGTCGCCACTGGTGTAGATATAAGTGATGAGGCGATCGCCTTTGCTCAAAAACTCTCAGAAGAATCTGGAATTCCAGCGTCCTTTTATCGTGCAGATGTGTTTGATTGGCTAGAAGAGACAGCAAAGCAAGGCAAGCAATTTGATATTGCTTTCTCGTCTTATGGTGCGGTTTGTTGGATATCTAATCTTAACGTTTGGGCTAAGGGAATTGCAGGAGTTCTCAAGTCTGGCGGGCGCTTCGTTTTAATAGAGTTTCATCCCGTGGCTATGATGTTTGATAAAGATTTTAGCCACAAGTTTTCTTACTTGAGTGAGGGAAAGCACCTGACTTGGGAAGATGGTATAAGCGATTACGTAGCCGAATCTGGTACAAGCTTGGCTCCTTGGGGCTATGAAACTGGTATTGAGAATTTTCGCAATCCCCACCGTTCCCATGAGTTCCAATGGGGTATCGGCGATATAGTCACGGCGCTGTTGCAAGCTGGACTGACTCTGGAGGTTTTGAAAGAGTATCCTTACGCCAATGGCTGCAAGCTGTTTGAACGGATGCGGGAAGCACCCGGACGCCGGATGTTTCCGCCTGAGGATGTGCCGAATTTGCCACTGATGTATGGAATTGTAGCTAGGAAAGCGTAATAACCGTGTTAAAATCGCCCCGCAGTCTGAGCGTGAAGGGGACTGGGTATTGGGGATTAGCCCCTCGACTTCGCTCGGGGCTAACGTTGAGCGAAGCGTTCGACTGAGCGCTCACGCCGAAGTCCGAAACGTTAGGGATTAGGGATTGGGTTTACATAAGTCCTTCTCACTGTGATCGCTTCACAGCTGCCAAAATAAATGCGATCGCTTCTTCTGTGTGTTCCTCAATCATTTCTGGATTAAGGCGATCAATATCAGGTGTTAAGTGTTTCCAGTTTTCATGCACTGTGAAGTAAAATAGACAAACGCTCAAAATATGAGTCAATGCCAAAAATGGCTTGAGCGGACGAAAACATCCTTCTGCCATGCCTCTCTCCAAAACCTTAAGTAGGTGTTTGTGAAGATTTAAAACATTGCATTCCCTAAAATAAGCTCCTTGATTTTGACTAGCTTCTTGAAACCAGAGCATTTGGCGCTGAGGGTTTTTAGCTTCATTTGAAATTGCGATGCGAATAATCTGCTTAAGAGCTTCTTCTGAGGAAAAAGTATCAAAGTTTAATTGCCCAAGGATAGCTTGCACTTCATCGACTGGGCGTTGCAAGACTGCTTTATACAAGTTCTCTTTGTTCTCAAAATAGTAGTGAAGCGTTGCAGTTGTCACCTTGGCGTGCTCAGCGATCGCACTCATCCGCGTACCTTTTAAGCCATGTCGTGAGAATTCTTGCTCTGCGGCATTCAATATTTGTTGCTGCGTCACTTCAGCATCTCGAAATGGGCGGACTGATTTAGCAACTCGTTTACTTGATCGAACCACAGTATCTTGATTCATAGTTTGTCCTTCTATCGTACCAAAAAGCTACGATTACTGAAGATGTTCAATCTTTGAATTGACGCACCAGTAAGTTATTGATAAACTTACTAATTAATTAGTAAGTTATTTTGGGCAATTATGAAGCAATTGCAAGGTGCACCGTGGCTTTTGACACATCGTTCAATGCTAAAGCCCAATAAACCCATGAAAATTTCTCTGTTGGGCAATGATTACGTTCTTTGGCAAAACAGTGATGGTGCGATTAGTGCCTTGCCCAACGCTTGCCCTCACATGGGCGCAATGCTGTCAGAGGGATGGTGTGTGACAAAACCCGATGGCAGTAGCGCGATCGCCTGCCCTTTTCATGCGTTGGAATTTGACCATTCGGGTTGCACAGTCCTGCCTGGTTCTAACAAACAAACTAAATCGTTAATGCAGCCGCTAGAGTTAATTATCGAAGGTGATTTTATTTGGTCTTACGGAGGACATGAACCGAAGATACCAATTCCAAACATCATGAATGAGATTACAGCAGAGTATCAGTTCATCGGGGTTACGGGTGAACGCAGCATTCCGACTGATATTTTGAGCTTGCTGCTGAATATGCACGACTACAACCATCAAAATGGTACGCATCGAAAATTATTTGAGATTGAACAAGTCCAGGTGAAGCAGTTCATCGACGAAGGGTTACATTCTCATGCCTACTTGTCGCAACCCAGGAAAAAACCTACATTTCGTGACATTTTGAAAAATCCCGGTCTGCTGGCGATGCCAAAAGTGTTGGAAGCTCATCTAGAAAACTTCTTTCCGTTCATGGGATTGATGCACGGTGAGAATAAGCTGCTGAGCCTGAAAGAATGTCACTTCTATCTTCCAGAAGCTGAGCATCAATCTCGTGTGTTTGTGTTGATGTACATGAAGGCGCATTCTCCGATTGCACACTTGATCAAAGGCAATCTGCTGAAGTTAATTAATGTGGTTGTGGATCAAGACGCAAAGATTTTAGGTAAGATTTACGCCAATACACCGCAGCGAATTAAGTTAAACAATGAAGTGGGAATGGATTGGGTACGGCGAAATTTTGAAAGCTTTCCAGGTGTTGCCGAACCAAATCTATCTCGGTAGTTGCCAGCAACATAACAATTCGGGGCAATGTATTGATAAGGAATAACCATGTTAAAATCGCCACGCAGTCTGAGCATAAACTTTGAATCATAGATATGCGTCGCTTTTTTGCCAACACCTCCATATTGTTTTTACTAGCTGCTGCTTTTGGCACTTCTAGCTATGCTAAAGCTGAAAATAGCCACAGGCAAATTGTGGATCAAGCTTGGCAGATAATTAACCAGAAATTTGTTGGTACAAATTTTAACAGTCAAAATTGGCTGCAAACGCGACGAGAGGTTTTGTCTAAAGACTATACAACCAAGCAAGCAGCCTATGACGCTATTCGTGTGATGCTGAGAAAACTTAACGACCCTGAAACCCGCCTTCTGGATGGTAAGCAGCTTGCCAGTGTTGAGATGGAAAGCAGTGGAAAGTTCATTGGCGTTGGTCTGATAGATTTTTCAGTGGACAGCGATGAAAAAACCAAAGAACTAAGGGTAGTGACTGCCATATCGGATACTCCAGCTGCCAGAGCAGGTTTGCAACCTAAGGATATTATTCAGGCAATTGATGGTGTACCCACCAAAACTCTGAGTCATGATCAGGCGATGATGCGGCTGCGAGGTCAAGCAGGTACTCAGGTAGTTTTAACTGTACGCCGTCAGGGCAAGACCTTTGATGTACCGCTTTTACGTGAAGCTATCTCTGTGCAACCAGTACGTACCTCGCTCAAGCAGGAGGGAGGCAAAATTATTGGTTATATTGCCTTAACGCAGTTTACGCCTAATGCATCTCAGGAAATGCGTAATGCTGTCAAAGAGCTACTGAATAAAAATGTAGACGGTTTTTTAATTGACTTACGCAATAATCCTGGTGGCTTGCTTCAGCCTAGCACGGAGATTGCCAGTCTTTTCTTAAATAAAGAACGGGTTGCATCGATTCGAGATCGTACAGGAAGCTTGGAAGAAATTCAGACAAGTGGTTCCAAGCTCACCAATAAACCTGTAGTAGTCCTGGTTAATGATGGTACTGCCAGCGCCAGCGAAGTCTTAGCGGGAGCGCTTCAGGACAACCGTCGCGCGTTGTTAGTCGGAACCACCACCTTTGGTCGAGGACGGCTTCATGGTGGAGAGCAATTGTCTGACAACTCTGTTGTTTTGGTATCCGTCGGCAACTTGTTGACTCCTGCAGGACGTGACATTAGCCGCTTTGGCATAAAGCCAGATTACGTGGTTGAAATTCCACAAGCAGTGCTTGAGAAATGGACACCAGCAAATATTGCTACGCAGAAAGATACTCAGTACACCCAAGCACTTGCAGTTCTGATGCAGCGCATTTCAAGATTGAAATAGTTGAGATTTTGACCAAGCTACAGCGATTTTCATTTGGATGAAGTACAAATTCATCTGTGTCCATCTGTGTCCATCTGTGGTTCCATAATTCTTTGATGTATTACACCCAGTTGCAAACCGCTATAGCTTACAAACCTAACATCAGCAGTGATTAAGGTAGTTTACGCGCCGCCAAATACTCGTACATCTGCCAGCGTGCATCCACCTCGGCTTGCGCTGCTTCCAACAGGCGCTGAGCAAGGGGGGGTTTGCTCTTGGTGAGCATTTTGAAGCGATTTTCTTGGTACATCGACTGTTCTACTGGTTGCTTGGGCGATCGCATATCCAACTGCAAAGGATTCTTACCTTCTTTTTGTAAGTCAGGATTATACCGATACAGCAACCAACGACCTGAATCTACCAAAGCTTTCTGGTGACTCATCGCTGTCGTCATGTTGATACCGTGGGCGATGCAGTGGCTGTACGCAATAATAAGCGATGGTCCGTCGTAAGCCTCTGCTTCTAAAAATGCCTTGAGAGTATGTTCATCACGTGCCCCAAGCGCTACACTCGCTACGTAGACATTCCCGTAAGTCATGGCAATGAGCCCTAAGTCTTTCTTGCCTGCTGGCTTGCCACTGGCGGCAAACTTAGCAACTGCTGCTCGTGGGGTGGCTTTAGAGGATTGACCGCCTGTGTTAGAATATACCTCTGTGTCCATGACCAAGATGTTGACATTGCGACCGGTGGCAAGCACATGGTCAAGTCCACCAAAGTCAATATCATACGCCCAACCGTCACCGCCAACAATCCAGACACTTTTCTTAACTAGATAATCAGCGATTGATTTAAGATTTTGAATTTTAGATTTTAGATTGTTATTCTGTAGAGACGCGCCATGGCGCGTCTCTACATCAGACGCGCCATGGCGCGTCTCTACATCAGCGAGGATTTTATCTAATCGGTGTTTTAACAGCTCAATCCGTTCGCGTTGTTCGTAAATATCTGCTTCAGTGTTTTGCTGGGCATTTAAAATAGACTCAACAAGGTTATCATCGCCAATTTCAGCGCTTAATTTTTGCAGGAGTTCAGCGGCGAATTCGGCTTGCTTATCTAAGGAGAGGCGGAAACCAAAACCAAATTCGGCGTTATCTTCAAATAAGCTATTAGACCATGCGGGACCTTTTCCTTCGGCGTTCGTTGTCCAAGGGGTTGTCGGTAGATTTCCACCGTAGATTGAAGAACAACCTGTGGCGTTGGCAATAATGGCGCGATCGCCAAACAATTGTGTGAGCAATTTCAGATATGGCGTCTCACCACAACCACCACAAGCACCTGAGAATTCAAACAAAGGTTCTTGCAGTTGTTGTTGGCGAATTTGATTAATTTTAAGCCCTTGACGGTCAGGATTTGGCAAACTTAAGAAAAAGTTCCAGTTTTCGCGCTCTTGCTTCCGCAATGGCAACTGTGGTTCCATGTTAATTGCCTTGCGTTCTGGCTGGGATTTATTCTTGGCAGGGCAAACATCTACACAAATACCGCATCCTGTGCAGTCTTCTGGGGCAACTTGAATAGTAAATTTCTGTTCGGCAAAGTCTTTATCTTTAGGGCTAACTGACTTAAAAGTTGCTGGCGCGTTAGCTAATTCACCCGCTTGATAAACCTTACTACGGATGGCTGCGTGAGGGCAAACCATGACACACTTGTTGCACTGTACGCAGACATCAGTGTCCCAAACAGGAATTTCTTGTGCGACATTGCGTTTTTCCCACTTGGCAGTCCCTGTAGGAAAAGTACCATCTGCAGGTAACGCACTGACGGGCAATTCATCCCCTTGCCATGACATGATTTTGCCCAGGACTTCCCGGACGAATTCGGGCGCGCTTACGGGGAATTGGGAATGAGGAGATGAGGGGGATGAGGAAATTATTTCCCCTGTCTCCCTTGTCTCCCTTGTCTCGCTTATCTCCCTTGTCTCTACTTGGACTTTATGCAAATTATCTAAAGTTCTGTCTACAGCTTCCAAGTTCTTGCGGACGACTTCCGCCCCTTTTTTGCCGTAAGTTTTTTCGATCGCTTGTTTGATTTTGGCGATCGCTTCTTCTTGTGGCAACACACCGGCTAATGCAAAAAAGCATACTTGCATTATCGTGTTAATCCTTGCCCCCATACCACTTTCACGAGCAACCTGATTAGCATCGATGACGTAAAACTTCAGTTGCTTGCGAATAATTTGCTCCTGCACTTCGACTGGGAGATATTCCCAAACAGTATCAGCATTGTAAGGACTGTTGAGCAGAAATGTTGCCCCAACAACAGCCGCTTTCAATACATCAATGCGTTCTAAGAATACCGATTGATGACAACCAATAAAGTTTGCTTGGTCAATCAGGTAAGTTGAACGAATTGGTTGTGAACCGAAGCGCAGGTGCGAAACGGTTATCGAACCGGATTTTTTGGAGTCGTAGACAAAGTAGCCTTGGGCGTAGTTGTCTGTTTCTTCACCTATAATCTTGATTGAGTTTTTGTTTGCACCAACTGTACCATCGGAACCTAACCCGTAGAACATTGCCCGTACAACGTTATCCGGTTCTATGGAGAAGTTGGGGTCAAATGCCAAAGAGGTGTGACTAACGTCGTCATTAATACCGATGGTAAAGTGATTTTTCGGTTTTGCCTGAGCAAGGTTTGCAAAAACTCCCTCCACCATCGCTGGGGTAAATTCTTTCGAGGAAAGACCGTAACGACCACCAACAATTTTAAGATCGGGGGAAATTCTGCCACTCCCTCGTTCCCGATCTGCCCATGCTGCTTCATAAATAGCAGCCACTACATCTAAATAAAGGGGTTCACCTACACTACCTGGTTCTTTGGTGCGGTCAAGAACAGCAATTGCTTTTACAGTAGCAGGTAGAACGTCTACAAATCTTTTGACATCAAAAGGACGGAACAGTCTGACTTTGACAACACCAACTTTTTCCCCACGGGCGTTGAAGTGATCTACCGTTTCATGCACTGTTTCACACCCGGAACCCATAAGTATGATAACCCGTTCTGCATCAGGGGCACCGTGGTATTCAAAAATGCGGTAATGTCGTCCTGTCCGTTCCCCGAATTGATCCATAACCTGTTGGACAATGTCGGGACAAGCGTTGTAATAGGGATTAATGCTTTCGCGTTCCTGGAAATAGACATCAGGGTTTTGGGCGGTTCCGCGTAACACAGGGTGATCTGGGGTTAAAGCGCGATCGCGGTGGGCAAAGACTAATTCATCATCAATGAGCGATCGCAAGTCGCTATCTTCCAGTAGTTGAACTTTCTGAATTTCATGAGAGGTGCGGAAGCCATCAAAAAAGTGCATAAATGGCACCCGCGCCTTAAGGGTGGCTGCTTGAGCAATCAGGGCAAAGTCATGGCTCTCCTGTACTGAAGCGGAACACAACAAGGCAAAGCCAGTTGCACGGGCTGCCATGACATCACTATGATCGCCAAAAATAGACAGGGCGTGGGTTGCGAGTGTGCGAGCTGCAACGTGAATAACGGCACTGGTGAGTTCACCTGCAATTTTATACAGGTTGGGAATCATCAACAGCAATCCTTGGGATGATGTGAAAGTCGTGGTGAGACAACCTGTTTGCAATGCCCCATGCACCGCTGCTGCTGCTCCGCCTTCACTTTGCATTTCAACCACACTTGGAACGGTACCCCAAATGTTGGGACGACTTTCAGATGACCAAGTATCTGACCATTCACTCATTGACGATGAGGGGGTGATGGGATAAATGGCAATCACTTCATTTAGGCGGTAAGCAACGCGAGCAACAGCCTCATTCCCATCTATCGTTGCAAAGGTTTTGTTCATCATTCCTCCTGTTAGTTTCCCCAGATGCCAAAATATCTACATTGCTAATTGCTAATAGCTCATAGATAATTCCCTAAGCTTCTTAGCCCTGGGTAATCTTCAAATTTGATATCAAATGAAAGTACTGCCCCACTCCGACTTGCAGCTTGCACATTTTGGCAATCTCATTTTTTATCAATTAAGTATTCCTTTAGACTGCATAAAGGAAACTATGAATAAAATAGTTAGAAATAGCCAATGCAACGGAACTTGGTAGACTCAAATTAATGAAGCGAAATATTAATTTAATATTTCTCTGTAGCTTTTTGTCTCATTTTGCTTCAATGTACAGACAATTTGCGACTTTGAGTCTAACTCTAAATCAATCTTTCATACAATTCAGTATCTCACGCTATCAATTGCATTGATTTGTGTGAATTAATAATGTACTCAAGAAGAGAAAATACCAATTAGCAATAGTTTCAAATAATAATAAAAAATTTTTGGGGTAGAGGTGCGGGAAATTTTTGCTTACAGGAAACCGAGATTATAATAAGTTTAGAAAAATACTATGAAAAATACTATTATTTTTATTTCCGTCTTCCAAAGATTGTTGCGTCATGTTTGTGCCAGTGGCACTGTTAAAATTTGGTACTCTATCAGATTATTTGGAACATCTGTGCAAAAATCGCAACACCCTCTCTCCCCTTACTCGCTGCTCCCTGCTCAGAGCAGTCTTAATGATAAGCCTTTTAGTATTTTTAAGAATGAAGGAAGAAAGCTCTTGAGGCACTTGGAGAAAGAGAATTATTGAACAATCACTCTTTCTCTTCAGAGGATGTTTGTAAAGTATCTATTCTTACTAGACGTGGCGACTGTAAGTCGCGGCTATACAGACAAAACCCGCCTACGCGGGTTTAAAACCCTTAATTTTTGGTTAGTCCGCGCAGGCGGACTTCGCTTGTGTAGTAGCGAATTATATTCGCCCAAAACTTTTAAAACTTCTTTGAAAGAAACGATATAACAATAAGATAGTCAGGAGTCACACAGTATCAATGTATTAATGTTGATTGTCAAACAATTTTGACTTTTGACTTTCGCGCAGCACTACTAGTCGTCGTGAAGTTTTCCGTAATTACAGATGTTTGTACTGAAATACTCCTTTGGATGCGTATGTTGATTTTCTTGCAACTATATATTCATGTGACGTATTAAACCAGTAGAATTCGTTCAGAATCCGTGAGTGAGGGGAAAATGACAGAAGAAGATCGCAGCGTCAAACTTGGGGGGAATGCTGACAGCAGTGTCATTATTCCTGGTAATAGCAATACTGCTACTATTACTATTACCAATTACTATTACCGTGAAAATACAACATTATTCCCTGTAGAATATACGGATGCCGCTGACGAAAATCTTCCCTGTCCTTATCGCGGTTTGTTTCACTTTGGTCCCGATGATGCGGAGTTTTTCTTTGGACGTGAGGTATTTGTAGAAGAACTATTCGCTGCGACTCAAAACCGTAATTTTATACCCGTTTTAGGTGCGTCGGGAAGTGGGAAATCTTCGGTGGTGTTGGCAGGATTAGTGCCAAAGCTGCAAAAAGAAGGTCACTGGCTATTTACTCACTTCCGTCCGGGTTCCGACCCTTTTTATGCTTTAGCTGAGGCACTTATTCCACTTTATAGATCGGAGTTAGATTCTACAGATAAGATGACTCAGGCTGGGAAGTTAGCCAAATCTCTCAATGAAGGAGAGCTTTCTTTAGCTAAAGTTTTTAGTAACATCCAACGTAAATATCCAAATTATAAAGTACTTCTGATTGCGGATCAATTTGAAGAAATTTATACTTTATGCGCGGATCATAAAATCCGCCATAGTTTTCTAGATAGTTTATTAGTCAGCTTTCAATCCTCTGCTTATCAGTCCCAATACAATCATGTACTAGTTGCAACCATGCGGGCAGATTTCTTGGGGAATGCTCTGTCATATCCCCCTTTTGGAGATGTATTGAAAAGTGATATTAAGCTGATCAGCTCGATGAAGCATGATGAACTATCACAGGTGATTGCAAAGCCTGCTGAAAAGTTGGGGGTGACATTTGAAGGGGGACTGGTGGAACGCATTTTGGATGATGTGGAAGATGAACCGGGGAATTTACCTCTTTTGGAGTTTGCGTTAACGGAATTGTGGAAGCAGCGAAAGGGTAAACTGTTAACCCATGCAGCTTATCAGCACATAGGGAAGGTACAAGGTGGGTTGGCTCGTCATGCAGATCACAATTATGGTAAGTTGACCGCAGCCCAGAAAGAACAGGTACGGCGGATTTTCATCCAATTAGTGCATCCGGGTGAAGGCAGACAAGATACACGACGAGTGGCAACGAAAGCCGAATTGGGTGAAGAACGCTGGAAATTGGTGACACAGTTGGCGGATGATCGATTAGTCGTCACCAGTCAAAATGCTGCTAACCAAGAAACTGTGGAAGTTGTTCATGAAGCGTTGATTCGTAATTGGGAAGAACTGGGAAAATGGATGAAAGCAGACGGTAGCTTTCGCGCTTGGCAAGAAAGGCTGCGGTTCGCAATGCTTCAATGGCAAAAAATGCAACGGGATGAAGGGGCATTGTTGCGGGGTGCAGTGTTAAAAGAAGCGGAAGAAAAGCTGAAACAACGCCGAGAGGAACTAAGTGCAGGGGAGAAAGAATTTATTCAAGCTAGTGTTGCACTGCGTCAAGGTAGTCAGCAGCGAATTTATTTGAGGTTGGGGGGGATTGGGAGTATCCTTTTACTGGCGGTGGGGTTTTGGGGTTGGTGGAATCATACACCTTCCGGGCAATTGACTCAAATTCGCTGGAACTTGACTAATATGAGTCAGCAGACGAGTCCTGAGTATCAATCAAAAGCGGCTGTCGCCTTTGCTAAGGATGAAAATTCTGCTCAAGCCTTGAAACTTGTCAACCAGATTCAGGATTCCGGTAACAAAGCCGATACCTTAAGAGCCATTGCCCAAGCCTATGGCAAGCTCAACCAACCCCAAAAAGCCGCTCCCTTGCTCGAGGAAGCGATCGGCTCTGCCAACAAGATTCAGGATTCCCAATACAAAGCCGATGCCTTAAGAGCGATTGCCCAAGCCTATGGCAAGCTCAACCAACCCCAAAAAGCCGCTCCTTTGCTCGATAAAGTGATCGCCTCTGCCAACGAGATTCAGAAATCCGATGACAAAGCAATAGCCTTAAGAACCATTGCCGAAGCCATTGGCAAGCTCAACCAACCCCAAAAAGCCGCTCCTTTGCTCGATAAAGTGATCGCCTCTGCCAACGAGATTCAGAAATCCGATGACAAAGCAATAGCCTTAAGTGCCATTGCCGAAGCCTACAGCAAGCTCAACCAACCCCAAAAAGCCGCTCCTTTGCTCGATAAAGTGATCGCCTCTGCCAACGAGATTCAGGATTCCGAATACAAAGTCGATGCCTTAAGAGCGATTGCCGAAGCCATTGGCAAGCTCAACCAACCCCAAAAAGCCGCTCCTTTGCTCGAGAAAGCGATCGCCTCTGCCTACCAGATTCAGGATTCCACTTCCAAAGCAATAGCCTTAAGTGCCATTGCCGAAGCCTATGGCAAGCTCAACCAACCCCAAAAAGCCGCTGATTTGCTCAACGGAGCGATCGCCTCTGCCAACGAGATTCAGGTTTCCTATTACAAAGCCTTTGCCTTAAGTGCCATTGCCGAAGCCTATGGCAAGCTCAACCAACCCCAAAAAGCCGCTGATTTGCTCAACGGAGCGATCGCCTCTGCCAACCAGATTCAGGATTCCCCTTCCAAAGCCGATGCCTTAAGTGCCATTGCCAAAGCCATTGGCAAGCTCAACCAACCCCAAAAAGCCGCTGATTTGCTCAACGGAGCGATCGCCTCTGCCAACCAGATTCAGGAATCCAGTAACAAAGCCAATGCCTTAAGTGCGATTGCCGGAGCCATTGGCGAGCTCAACCAACCCCAAAAAGCCGCTCCCTTGCTCGAGAAAGCGATCGCCTCTGCCAACCAGATTCAGGAATCCCGATACAAAGCCGATGCCTTAAGAGCGATTGCCGAAGCCATTGGCGAGCTCAACCAACCCCAAAAAGCCGCTCCTTTGCTCGAGGGAGCGATCAACTCTGCCAACCAGATTCAGGAATCCCGTGGCAAAGCCGATGCCTTAAGAGCCATTGCCGAAGCCTATGGCAAGCTCAACCAACCCCAAAAAGCCGCTCCTTTGCTCGAGGGAGCGATCAACTCTGCCAACCAGATTCAGGAATCCCCTGGCAAAGCCAATGCCTTAAGAGCGATTGCCGAAGCCGCTGCGAACCTGGAAAAGTGGGGACAGGCACTGAAAGCTACGCAACAATGTCCCAGTAACGATTGTAAGGTGGAATCGCTGACGAAGGTTTTAACGGTTCATGCCGAGCAGCGGCATCCTGAGTTGAAGGAGGAGAAGGAGGAGGAGGAGTGAACTTTTTTTAAACAGCGATAATTAGCCAACTGACAAGTTTACGCTTGCGCGATGCTTTGGAGGAGACGCCTTAACTCCACAACAGTGCGATTACCTACTGAGCAGCATATTTTACAATCTTCCAGAAAAATACATACTCAATTTCTATCAAAATTCCAAATACCAACTTACAGCGGTTTGCAACTGGCTAAGGTACAAAAAGAAATAATGAACCACAGATGGACAACGGACACTTGCCACACCGGGGGGAACCCCCGCAAGGCTGTGTCCTCCAGATGGACACAGATGCATTTGTAGTTCAATACGGTTCAGATAAGACCAAAATTCTTAGTACGACCACATTGTAGAGACGCGCCATGGCGCGTCTCTACAGAGAACACGAATGCCACTAAAATCCTTAACTGAACCGTATTGATTTGTACTTCATCCAATTGAATTGCGCTGTATTTTCCCAAAACACATATAAAAAACCATATCAAATAACACCGTGAAAAAAATCCTCATCCTCTCCGCCAACCCTAAAAACACAAGTCATTTGCGCCTAGATGAAGAAGTGCGGGAAATCAAAAACACACTGCAACTCTCTCCAAATCGAGAGGAATTTCAAATCATCACAGAATCTGCGGTACGAGTGGATGATTTAACCCGCTTTTTGTCTAATCATCAACCAACAATTGTTCACTTTTCCGGACATGGCTCTGGTACTGATGGATTAGCCTTGGAAGATAATTCTGGACACGTGCAACTTGTCAGTACACAAGCCCTGGCAAAGCTATTTGATTTGTTTCAGTCACAGGTTGAGTGTGTTTTACTCAACGCCTGCTACAGCGAATCACAAGCCACAGCAATTCACCAATACATTGATTGCGTGGTGGGGATGAATCAGGCGATTGGAGATACGGCGGCGATTAAGTTTAGCGTCGGATTTTATACTGCCTTAGCAGCACTCAGGAATTATGAAGATTGTTTTCAAATGGGTTGTACCTCGATTGATTTGCAAGGGATTCCAGAATATTTAACCCCAGCAATCAAAATTAGGCGACGGCGTTATCAGACAGTACAGCCAACAAATCCAGTCAAATCTGATAAAGATAATGGTATGAATAATGACAACAAAGGCGGACAAAACCGTTCAGTTTCTATTGGAGATAATGCCACTGGTAGCGCAATTATAACGGGAGATAGTAGCACTGCAAACGTCAATTTTCAACAAGTCAGTTTACCCGCACCTGCAAGCGTCAACATACAAGCAGAACTCAATGCCTTACGTGAAATACTAGTGAAGTTAGAAACCTCAGACCGTCGTAAAATTGACAATGCCTTTGCTGATGCACAGGAGGAGTTAAATAAGCCACAGCCAGATAAAGATGAAATAGGTGATGCATTAAACCGAGCCTTGAAATATGCCAAGAAAGCTGAAGGGTTTGCCTGTGCCATGGACAAACTTCAGCCCCATCTCACTAAAACTACTGCTTGGCTAGGTGATAATTGGCACGAATTGTTAAGTCTGGTGAATTTAACAATTTGACTTGGTAAGCGGTTACGCAAAATTAACGAAAAACCTAACCCCCCAGCCCCTTCCCTGCAAGGCTATCCATGACCCGGATCTATACTTTTCCAGAAATTGACCCAGAAATTACAGCAGTTTTCACGTATTTGAACCACACTGTAAGGGCACAGTAATGCTGTGCCCCTACGCCAAATGTGGTCTATTTACCTGAAAATAGCTGTAAACTCTTGGGCTAATACTAACGTGAGTTAGATGTATCCTGATTTGACCCCTCTCCAAACCTCTCCCCTTGTAGGGGAGAGGCTTAAAAATCCCATTTTTACGTAGCTCCTCCCTCTCCTGCAAGGAGAGGGAGGTTGGGTGGGAGAGGTTCTGAGAACTCACGTTAATACTAAGTTGCATTCATGACTTACACCTCACCCCGCCCTGACGGGCACCCCTCTCCGCGAGCTCGGAGAGGGGCAGGGGGTGAGGTTCTTGAACGCAACTTGGGCTAACTATCAAAAAGTTGTAACTGTCGCTTTAAGCCACCAAACGTCTTAACAATTGGAAACCAATTGTTTCAATTATGTTGCTTGCCGGGAAGCATTGACAAAATTTAGTCGCTTTTAAATTGTCACTAATGGTGAAAAGTCAGACAGTTGGTTCCTGGTATTTGACTCCTCGTTTTTCGTGACGGTTATTAGCAACGATAGGATAAACAATGCTGCGTAACCGATTGATCGCACCGACAGGACGATGCACTGCTAGACCATTTCCAGGAGAAAAACTGAGATCTTCCCCAAAGTCATTTTCTTTGGGAGAATGAACCGTCTGATGCTTAACTGTCAGACGACCAACTGTAAAGAAGGGTGATTCCTCTTCATTCCAAACAATGGTACTATCATCAATGGACATTTCTGGGCTAGTTTGAAATTGGATTTGAAAATCCCAACAATATTCAGCATCAGGCTTTGCTAAAGCTTGAATGATATCCTCTCGGTAGTAGTTGTCCTCTGAACCTGAGGTTTTGGCACGCTGAAGCTCACTTTCTGGTCTGGACTCTAAAGGAAGCGGTTGATGAGGTGGTTGAGTGGAAACTGGAGTAAATCCATATTTAATCACAGCCGGATATTCCACAGGAACTCGACCTGGTTGGGATGGATCAAAATCAGATTTGAGTCCCAAAGAAAACGCTGAAGCACTCCAATAGCGTTCTGTAAGCAAACTCTTGGGAAACCGTTTGAAACTGGTTTTGAGAAGTGTTGATTCGTAGGGATGCAACGTTAGCCATAAAAGCACCAACAGCTTAAGAACCGGAGACAGCCCTGCTCGATAAATCGCTGTAAAAAAGCTGTGGAAGTCTTTGATGGTTCTAATAAAAAAAAGTTCGGTATTGTGGACAATAATATCTTGGGTGTGGAACTCGTGACTTTGCGGTAGTCGTTCTCCTTCTACCCCTATCACTTTTACCGCCATGGAGCGCGTATCTCCTTCATAATCATTCTTTACACTAAACGCACCACTAGCAAATCGTAGCCACACTGGATATTGTTTCGGTTTTGCAAATAAACCTTGTTTTAGGGAAATGGCATTAAGTTGAGCTTCAGTTAATGAGGTGCGTTTGCTCAATTCCTGCTTAATTGCTGCTTCATCAAAGTCAAAGATTTCTAGAGTTCCTTGAACAGCTGCGTGGGTTTTAGAGTGGGTATCTCTCTTTGCAATTTTTTTCTTATCACCCCCGTAAAGATTGTCCATGTTCTTTTTAACTAGCTCGCTCATGAGAGCGCAATATTTGGTTTCGTCTTTTTCTGGGTATTCGGTAAATAGTTTCATTTTTTTTTAAGAAAGGAGGATTAATAATCAGGTGAATTCGTCAAGCAAGAAGAAAGAATGTAAAAATCTCCCCTTTGGTTATAGAGTAAGAGGAGTATTGTTCAGAGCGATCGCTCTTGCCAATCGCTCCAAAAACAATGCAATCTCTTAGAGGATGTCTGAGAAGTCAAAAATGTCATGCTGTTAGCGTAGCTCCTCGCTGTGCGAGGCACGGAGCGCCAGCGCAGTGAAGCATCTCAAAAATTAACGATAAACAGGGATTCTGAGTCCCAAGGGGACACGCTGCGCGAACGCTCCACTTCGTTACGCTCAGAATGACAAAATATACCGTCCACAAACTTTTCAGACATCCTCTCAAAGGTCAAAAGTGACTTTGTACTTTTTCTCTGATGGTGGAACGTTGCGATTCACTAAATCTGAGACTGTCTTGGTATTTTGAATAATTTCCCAACCCACAGGAGAAAAAGTGTCTTTATTGAAGATAGTGGGTGATAGTAAAGGATTATTCAGCGCCTCAGAAAAGGCATCAATTCCAATTAAGCGTGCGACTAAGGGAGGGATAGTTGAATTTTTCCGCACCTCCTCCGCGTAGATTCCCACATAAAACTCAATATTATCAACATGACCATATAATTCTTTGAGTTTCTCTTGAGCAAATTCATCGCCAGTAATTTGCTCAAACTTGGTCACTCTGGGGAAACCACACATTTCTCGATAATCGTTATAGCTTGCCAATTGCAGCTGTCGTCCCAATCTGATTGAGGGTAACTCAGTTAACTCAACCAATATATCAGGGGTGTTGAATAAACCAATTCTTGTACCTGGTTGGGAACAAGTTTCCTCCATTAATGCTCCCAAACCTTTATCAATAAACATCTTATTGTTCCACAAAGATGTAGCAATATGGGTTGGTTGACCGTCATAGATAAAGGTTTCAGGAATTGCACTATGCCAACGATAAACAAAATCAAACTCAATTGTCATCCAATTGGGACGATACCAACTTTCCTTCACAAAAGCTTCCGGATCGGCAAACAACTTAAAGTGATAGGGAGTTATGTGGTTAATGTACTCTTCCATGATGATTTTTAGAATAATCGCCATGAGAATATTTCTTGATGTTTGGAAGAGCCGTTCATCATCCCAATCTGGATAATTGCTTGCTAATTCATCACAAAGACGATTATGTTCACGGATACATAGAGTATTGAGCATGACATAGCCAATTTGCACATTTGCTCGTTCTACTCCCATCGCAAACAGATATTGTTTTTTATCTACAGGCAGTCTTTTTTCATCATTAATGGGTTCATAAAGACCGTCAAATTGAGGGTCAACTATACCCTGTGCTGGGTCGGCATAATAAAACAAGGGATATTCTTCTTCTACACCATCTTGGCGCTTGAGTTTCTGAGTTTTAAATTTACCTCCTTGAAAGGTTCTTAAAAGATGTGTTCGTTTTCTGTTTAAACCATAAACATTACACAAATCAATTTCATGGTTAGAAGTATTTTTTAATTTCTTTTCCTGAGTGTGATCGATGCGGAGAAAACTATCGGTAAACCACTGCACCCAATAGGGAAACAGCATAGTTGATTTAGGAGAATAAATCGTTTTACCATCTCTTTTACGAAATAAAACCGCCAAATCTTCGACTTTAGGCAGATTCTTCTCAGAGTTCAACTTTGGATCAGGCGGTAAATGTCGTCCAATATAAGTGCGATCATTAAGTAATTCCCAGGAAGTGTAAGTATCAGTTTTCTTAGGAATTTTAGTATCAGGAATATACTCATCCAGAGTCATCATACTGTAGGGATTAGGACGAGTAGGAATTTTGTATATGAGACTATTGATCAGAGTTTTATTAACTTTGTGTTTCAGAAATTCATTACTTTGGACAATTTCCCAAATACCTTTAAAATTTGTTAAAAGGAATGTCTGAAGTTTGTTATCAAACCCGTCTTTAGATGTGTCTCTTTTTCCAGCCATAATTGTCTTTACCTTTCTTTTTTCAAATTATGTATTACAGCGTTTTTCGCTCTAATTACACCACAAATTGTAGGGTGGGCATTGCCTCTAAAGCTTGCTTAATGGACATTTGAGATATTGGTGAGCAATGCCCACCTTACTGATTAGACTACAAATTGTAGGGTGGGCATTGCCTCTAAAGCTTGCTTAATGGACATTTGAGATATTAGTGAGCAATGCCCACCTTACTGATTAGACTACAAATTGTAGGGTGGGCATTGCCCCTAAAAGCTTGCGTAATGGACATTTGAGACATTGGTGAGTAATGCCCACCTTACTGATTAGACTACAAATTGTAGGGTGGGCATTGCCCCTAAAAGCTTGCGTAATGGACATTTGAGACATTGGTGAGTAATGCCCACCTTACAAGAGAACGCTGTAAGTGTGGTTCAACCTAGAATCTCCAGCTTTTGCTAAAAGCGAGGAAATGTCAAGAGATCGCATTAATTCAGTTTGTCAAGAATTTTTTCGAGATTCTTGGGTCGATAGTCCTTGCGGGTTTTCAAACGGTAAATTGCGCTTTCATGAAGATCCTCAATAACATCGCTGACCTCACGAAACTTGATTCCTGCCAATTTAAAGAATCCAACATCGTTCTTAAAGTCACATTCATAATCGGGGTTGATGCCTGTCGGAATCACACTTGGATCTAAGTCAAGCCCCAATTTTAGGTTACCGATGGAATCAATCATCCACTGTAAGGCAGCATCTGATAACCCGCTGTATTCTTCGGTTCCACCGCCAACGCAGCCGTGCGCACCTGGAAACCATTTTTGAATCACCCGCTGATTTTCAGCTTCAGGATGCTTTTTCATGGGAGTGACGTCAAAGATTTCGCGGATTTCGTCGATCGCTACAGCGTGCAATGCATTCTCAATACATTTATTTAAAGTAGTGTCATGAAATCTGTAGCGCTTATTGAGTTGCTCGTTCAACTTCCTGAAAGCGGGTACCCCAGGAATACCAAGGGCACCGACGGTGTCAAAACAACCGAGCAAGGTGATCGGGACGCGACCGCCGTGAATTTCACGGTATTCTACTGCTGTCTTATCCTTGGGTTTAATACCTCGCTGACGATAAAGCTCGTAAGCTTCATGTGTTTTGGTGACATAAGGTCGCTTTAGGAGTCCGGAACAATAGATCATCCCCGCTAGACTCCTAACTGTGTAAGCACCGCGACTGAAGCCGAACAGATAGATTTCGTCACCAGGAACATAGTTGAGGCTAAGAAATCGGTAGCCATCTTCAATATTTTTATCGATTCCTAGTCCGGTGGCTCCGCCTAAAACTTTTTGACTCTCGATTCCAATGCCATCGTCGTAGAACACAATCTGTGGAACCCCATCACTGGCAATTGGTTTCACAGATTGAGCCAGCTTAACCACATTGCTTGGGTAAGGGCTTGTTAACTGTTGCCAGGTTCCATCACAGCAAACTATAAGACGTTTTCCGGGTTTTTTCATAGTTCTATTTCAAAGCCTTTGAGTCATTCAATCAACTTTTTATCAAAATGTGAGTTCGGCATAGAGCCAGGGCAAAGGCATTTCATATATCAACATAAGTAAATTGGCACAATTCAACGAAGTATGTAACGTTTTGTAAGGGCAAAGGGGTGCATATTAAAAGGTGTAAGAATTGGGTCAAGGTTCAAGGGTAAATGGTAAAAGTTCCTCATTCCTCTTTTCCCTTATAAAGGTTTTCTCCTTGGAATAAAGCCCCTTTACCCATTGCAAAATAGTTCTGTTTATTTACGCCACCTACTTATGTCTACTTTGATAAATGCTAAGCGTGAAAATTGCTTTAAATTATCGATATATTCTCACTTTTTTAATAAGAATGCAAGGACAGTTAAGACAGTTGAAATTAATTAAATATTAAAATCAATTTTAAGGGAAAATGAGAGGGCGATCGCTCATTTAACTATCCATATAGTTGCTCTGTACTACTTTGTCAAAATTTAGATGCGTTTGCCAGTTTTGCCTTTAACATATGGCAATAAGCGATCGCATGACTGCGGACACTCCGTGCGATCGCACTAGCAGCTTTTAGTTCATCTTTACGGTGTACAACCCCGTGCCGATTGAAGAAAATATGTAGAGCAATCGCCCAATCGTTGCGTTTGTAAACAGGGATTTTGGCGATCGCACAGGTGCCAGCGCCCGCGCATGGCGATTGCGAAAAGCGCAGTGCCAGAATGCGATCGCTCACACTTGTTAGTGCAACTGAATTACATTGCCTTGCTCGTCGTTCCGCGTAGTTATGAACCAGCAATCTGCTCTTGCTGTTTGTGATCTATCAAGATAGGTCTGAACCGCTCGAAGTTGTTGATATCTACGCAGGGCGTACAATCGAGCTTGGTTTTAAGTTCAGCACTGAAGGAAATGAGCTGATCGGCAAGAACCTCACGGTCGGTTAAGCAGCCTTTGATTGCTATGAGTTCTCCCAGAGTCCACTCATACAGATGTCTGTCTGCATTGTTCATTATTACAATCAGTTCGTTCTTGGTTCTAAGGATTTGATTGAGAAGCTCATCTAGCTTGGCATTGATCAAATTCGCAATCAGGATGTTAAATGTCTCTTTGCCACCTATTATATGGATTAGTTCATCAACGTACTGCCCAACCAGAATTAAAAATGTCTGATTCCACTCGGTGCGGATGCTCGAAATCTTGATGTCAATATCTCTGTAGACTTTATTAATCTTATTGTTAATTGCAGTACTGTTAGCAACGAAGTTTATAATCTCACTGTTAATGAGAGCGTTGTTCATGACACCGTAGTGTAACCGCTGGTCAATGTAGTGCTGTAATTCCTCATTATCATTCACAATGTAGTGAGTCATTAATGGGATGTTATTTCTTATCTTCTGCTCAAAGGTTTGGTCGATTTGCTGAGCTATATACTGGTCGATGTAATCCTTGAATTCCTGCTTATCCGCAATCTTGTTGATAATGAATCCGATGTTGTTATTTATCTTTTGCTCAAAGATTTGGTCAACGAACTTGTTGACCTGCTGCTGACGACGACGTCTCCGGAACCACCATATAGGCAAACCCAGTAGTCCCAGCAAGAGCAACCACGGCAGCGATATAAATGGATTTTTAACAAGGGAGTTCAAGGTATTTTCTACAGGCGAGGGTGTCCGATCCTCTGAGTCAACTTTTCTTCCCGAAGGCGATGTATTGTTTCCGCCAGGTATGGGCGAGGGCTGACTCGTCTGTCCTGTTCCAGAAGGGTCTCCAGAAGGTTTATTTGTAGAATTTTGTGTAGCTTCAATTTTTCTTCCGGAAGGCGATGTATTGTTTCCGCCAGGTATGGGCAAGGGCTGACTCGTCTGTCCTGTTCCAGAAGATCCAGAGGGTTTGTTTGTAGGATTTTGTGTAGCTTCATTACTCAACACTCCAGATGATGGGTTGTTTCTTCCTGCTGGTTTTGACCCTCCTTCAGTACCTCCACCTGAAACACTATTTTTCTTAGATGAGGGGTCATTGACCCCTTGTACTTGATTATGTTTTTTATGAGACGATACCTGAGGCTGTCCTCCTATCTCTTCTGTAGACTTTTTTTCACTGTTCAAATGCCTGAACTGTTTGTCAATTAAATAAGATGGTGCATCAGACAAAACGGGGGTTGGGATCAACACAGCCAAGAAAACTGATACCCCAACATATGAATATCTTTTTTTTGCCATAAGTAGTATTTCCGACCCTCGCAAAGTAATTTTTTATTGACCAGAGGTGCAGATTGAAATATCTTTAGGAAGTATTTTATAGTTAATAATTCCTGTAACAATTCAGACAGTTGGTTCCTGGTATTTGACTCCTCGTTTTTTATGACGGTACTCAGCAACGTTCTTGTTAAAATATGCTGCGTAACCGAGTGATTGCACCGAGATAGTCAGGAAAAAAATCAAATAGCGATTCCGTAAATCATTTTTTGTGTCAATTTTTTCACTTTTGTTTTATTGAAGTAGGTTGCGTTAAAGCAACGCAGTAACGCAACCTCTACACCATCAAATTTGAGCTAACTTAGCTTTCAGGGCTGAAGTCTAGTTATTTGCTTCCTGGTAATTGCTGCGATTGTTGCTTCGGCTCTAACACAGGTTTGAACGGCTTGATGGTTTGGATGTCCACGCAGGCGGTTCCATCCAGCTTGGTTCTGAGTTGAGCGCTAAAGGTGACTAGCATCTCGACAAGAACCTCACGGTCGGTTAAGCAGCCTTTGATTGCCATGAGTTCTCCCAGAGTCCACTCATAGAGTTGTCTGTCTGAATTGTTGATGAGTACAGTCAATTCGTTCTTGGTTCTGATGATTTGGTTGAGAAGCTCATCCACTTTGATGTTGATGATATTCGCGACCTGAGTGTTGAATGTGTCTCTGTCGCCTATTATGTTGATCACTTCATCAACGTACTGTCTCACCAGATTTAGGAATGTCTGATTCCACTCGTTGCGGACGCTGTCAATCTTGATGTCAATATCTCTGTAGACGTTATTAATCTTGTTGTTAATTTCCGTACTGTTGACAACCAAGTTGACAATTTCGTTGTTAATTTCAACGTTATTGGTTACGTTTTGCTGTAAGCGTCGGTCGATGTACTGATCTAAGCCCTCATTGTTATTCACAATGTTCTGGGTAATCACTGGAATGTAATTTCGTACCTTTTGCTCATAAGTGTTGTCAATTTGCTGGCTGACGTACTGGTTCAGTTCAATATTGTTATTGACAAGCTTCTGAGTAATAACTCTGTTGAATGTCTCTGTGCCACCTATGATGTTGCTCAGTTCATCCACGTGCTGTGTAGCCAGATTGATGAATGTCCGATTCCACTCGTTGCGGAGGTTGGAAATCTTGTTGTCAATTTCAGTACTGTTGGCAACTAAGTTGACAATGTTGTTGTTCACTTCAGTGTTGCTGGTGACGCTGTGCTGTAAGCGCTGGTCGATGTACTGGTTGAATTCCTCATTATTATTGACAAGCTTCTGAATAATGAGTGTATTGAATGTGTCTGTACCACCGATGATGTTGCTCAGTTCATCCACGTGCTGTGTAGCCAGATTGATGAATGTCTGATTCCACTCGTTGCGCAGGTTGGAAATCTTGTTGTTAATTTCAGTGCTGTTGGCAACGAAGTTGACAATGTTGTTGTTCACTTCAGTGTTGTTGGTGACACTGTGCTGTAAGCGCTGGTCGAAGTACTGATTTAACTCCTCATTGTTATTCACAATGTTGTGAGTAATCGCAGAGATGTGATTTTGTACTTTTTGCTCAAAAGTGTTGTCAATTTGCTGGCTGACGTACTGGTCAAGCTCAATATTATTGTTGACAAGCTTCTGAATAATGAGTCTGTTGAATGTCTCTGTACCGCCGATGATGTTGCTCAGTTCATCCACGTGCTGTGTAGCCAGATTGGTGAATGTTTGATTCCATTCGTTGCGCAGGTTGGAAATCTTGTTGTTAATTTCAGTGCTGTTGGCAACGAAGTTGACAATCTGGTTGTTCACTTCAGTGTTGCTGGTGACGCTATGCTGTAAGCGCTGGTCGATGTACTGGTTGAATTGCTCATTATCATTGACAAGCTTCTGAAGAATGAGTCTGTTGAATGTCTCTGTACCGCCGATGATGTTGCCCAGTTCATCCACGTGCTGTGTAGCCAGATTGATGAATGTCTGATTCCACTCGTTGCGCAGGTTGGAAATCTTGTTGTTAATTTCAGTACTGTTGGCAACCAAGTTGACAATCTGGTTGTTCACTTCAGTGTTGTTGGTGACGCTGTGCTGTAAGCGCTGGTCGATGTACTGGTTGAATTGCTCATTGTTATTGACAAGCTTCTGAAGAATGAGTCTGTTGAATGTCTCTGTACCGCCGATGATGTTGCCCAGTTCATCCACGTGCTGTGTAGCCAGATTGATGAATGTCTGATTCCACTCGTTGCGCAGGTTGGAAATCTTGTTGTTAATTTCAGTGCTGTCGGCAACTAAGTTGACAATCTGGTTGTTCACTTCAGTGTTGTTGGTGACACTGTGCTGTAAGCGCTGGTCGAAGTACTGGTTTAACTCCTCATTGTTATTGACAATGTTGTGAGTAATCGCAGAGATGTGATTTCGTACCTTTTGCTCATAAGTGTTGTCAATTTGCTGGCTGACGTACTGGTCAAGGTCAGTATTGTTATTGACAAGCTTCTGAATAATGAGTCTGTTGAATGTCTCTGTACCGCCGATAATGTTGCCCAGTTCATCCACGTGCTGTGTTGCCAGATTGATGAATGTCTGATTCCACTCGTTGCGCAGACTGGAAATCTTATTGTTAATTTCAGTACTGTTGGCAACTAAGTTGACAATCTGGTTGTTCACTTCAGTGTTGCTGGTGACACTGTGCTGTAAGCGCTGGTCGAAGTACTGGTTTAATTGCTCATTGTTATTGACAATGTTCTGAGTAATCACATCTCTGTGATTTTGTACCTTTTGCTCAAAAGTGTTGTCAATTTGCTGGCTGACGTACTGGTCAAGGTCAGTATTATTGTTGACAATATTCTGAGTAATTAGGTTGACGTTATTGCGTACCTTTTGCTCGAAGGAGGAGTCAATTTGCTGATCGACATGCCGATCAATGTACTGGTTGAGTTCCTGCTTATTGACAAGGTTGTTGATTATTAATTCGACGTTGTTACGTATCTTTTGCTCGAAGGAGGAGTCGATTTGCTGATCGACATGCCGATCAATGTGCTGGTTGAGTTCCTGCTTACGTACAACGTTGTTGACAATTAATCCGATGTTGTTACGTATCTTTTGCTCGAAGATTTGGTCGATTTGCTGATCGACATGCCGATCAATGTGCTGGTTGAGTTCCTGCTTATTTAAAATGTTGTTGATAATTAATCCAATGTTGTTACGTATCCTTTGCTCAAAGGTTTGGTCAACGTACTGGTTGATTTGCTGGTTAATTCTCCTCGAGATCTCAACGTTGATTTTATCTTCTACTAGCCTGTCTAAGTAGCTAGACCAGCTTTGCAATTGCTGGTTCAGACTAAACTCCATCTGCTCCTGATAGGCATCCATCGTAAACCTGACTTTTGCCACTTCTACAGCCAGGTTCTTAAAGTGCTTCTCGTAGTTCTTCAGGAGCCACTGTTCGAGCTGATCCCAATACTTAGCTTCCAGTGTTACATCGTTTTCATCTATTACCTTGATAGATGCATCAATCTGCTGTAACTGCTCCTCCCACTTTTTCTTGAACTCGTCTTCGTTAAAGCGGAAGGTGAACTGTGTCGAGCTGTTCGCACCCACTGCTTCACGACTGACAGATCCACCAGATGCACCTGTTGTGCCTTGAATATTTGTCACATTCTCCGTCGAGCTGTTCGCACCCACTGCTTCACGACTGACAGATCCACCAGATGCACCTGTGCCTTGAATATTTGTCACATTCTCCGTCGAGCTGTTCGCACCTACTGCTTCACGACTCGTGGATCCACCTGTACCTATAACTGTCACACTGTTTGTAACAGTCCTGGTTGTAGTAGTCTGTCCTTGCCTCTGTTGTGTAACGTTATTATTCTCTTGCTTTTTATAGTTCTCAGCCAGTTCAGTTGCACTCACTGGCTCGATTGCCAGAATAATTTGTCCTTCATTATCTTCCTTGTAGGTGTCAAAGAATAAACCTGTCAAGGTAGTTTTTTCTTTGACCTCTAAAACGATTTCATCTTTGAGACCATTCAATGAAGACCAAGTTTCTTCAACTTCGATGCCAGTCAGTTTTGTAATAAATTTTCCGCCTTTGACCCAAAGTAAAGCCCAAGGTTCTAGCTCAAACTTCTTGTTATCTGACCAATAAGTTGCATTGCCTTCACGAATTTTGATGCGATAGTTTCCGGGATTTAATTCAATGAAGTTAGCGCCCGATTGCTTCAAACTGGACAGGGTATTTTCATCCAGTACATAACTATTGCGTTTGCTGTCTACTGTTAAAGTTTGAGGATTGAAAAATGGCTTATTACTGGTAATTGAAAGCTCAATTGAACCACTATTGTCATCCTTGTTAACATCAAAGAACAAGGCGTTGATAACGGCTTTGTCTTTGACCTCTAACTGCAAATGATCATTATATCCATTTAAGGTTGTCCAGGTCGCACCTACCTCATAACCTGTGGTTTTATTGATAAATTTCCTACCATCAACCCCATAGATCCAGAGTAAGACAAAAGGTTCTCCCTCTGTTTTCGCCTTGGCATAACTGTAGCGACCGCCGGTAATCTTGATATCAAAAGTACCTTTCTCTAAAGTAAAGGAAGTAGCAACATTTTGTTGCAGATGGTTCATTTGGTCGGGGTTGATAACATAACAATTGTTTTTGGTATCAATTGTTAAAATGCTCATATCTTCCTCCTTGATACTTTTGCTTTCTTGAGAAACTGCTGCTGGTGTACCTTGAGAAGTTTTTTCTTCTTTTGTTGTTTCAGATTTTTCGTCTGAGTTGACTTCTGAGGTGGTTTCCGTTGTTACTACCGTCGCTGGTTCATAAAGAGTGATGCCTGCCCAACGACCGACAGGATCGGTCGTGGCAACTAAAGTTCCTTTACCCGTGGTAGTATCAATACGGATTAATTGACCGTCTTTACCTAAGTTAAAAAACTTACCAGTCACGCCATAGAGAACATCGCCAACAAATTCCATGCTGGCAAGAGCAGGAAAGCCAATATCGCCGATCGTTTTAACTTCACCTGTATCGAGGTTGTAGCTTGCTAATAACTTCTTCTTGTCGTAACCAATCAAGGTAATATAAGCTTTGCCATCAGCATCAAATGCAACTTCGCCACAGTTGTAGTCTTTATTTGCTACCGATACTACTGGCGTACCTTTACCTGTTTCCAGATTAATAGCAATCAGTTGTTTAGCTGTTGTGGCGTAGAGGCTTTGACGCTGGCGATTGTATGTTAAGCCAGCACAGGCAAAGCCAATATCACCAATTACCGTAGCATCACCTGAATTCAGGTCAATTTTAACTAGTCGAGTCTTGTCACCATCCCTATCAAGTCCATAAAGTTGGGAACCGACAAAAGCAATGTCAGAAACCTCTGTCACTATCTCGCCAATAAAAGTCGCTTTACCTCTGGCTAAATCCAGAGTATAAAGTTTGCTTAATTCATTGGAGACACAATCTTGGATATAAACCGCCCCTGGTATGAGCTTATTAGTTTTAGCTGTGCGGCTACCACAGATAACTTTTTCTAAGACTTCACTAAAACCACTGATAGCGTCTCTATCCGTAAAAGATTGTCCACCTGTTGAGGTTGCAAGTCTGGCGTATTCGGTTTTGATACCTTCTTGATGTTTGCTCTTTGAAGTTCCAAAGTAGGTGTGAACGGTAACTCCTGCTGCTTGAGCCTTTTGGATAGCCAAATTAGCAGCTTTCACATCCTCTTGCTCTGTTTTACCTCCACCCCCTTCGAGTGCTTCATCGCCGAGATAAAAGATAGCTCGTGCTGCATCTTTGCGCCAATCAAAGTAATCTGAGATGTCTTCAATGGCGCGAGCTGCATCTTCCTGCGCTCCTGCGTCTGCAACTTGTCCTTTTTTTCTACCCCGAAGTTTGGATTCAGGTACCTTCTTTTGAGTCAGATAAGCTCTAATAGTTTGGTCGAAGTTTGTACCTTTCCAAGTACCTTCTATACCCAACCAAACGACTCTTAAATCTGATGGACAAGTAGATTTCGCTTTGGCGATCGCACTTGCAGCAGCATTGCTCAAAGCTTGCGCTTGGTCTTTCATCGAAGGACTAGTATCGATAACAATAACCAAATCAACAGCAGGTATAGAGCTTGCTTGCTTACTCACGCTTTTTTCCTTTTTTTTCTTTTGGTTGAAACCGAAGAATTTCATACTTCAAGGGTCTATAAGTTATAAATCACTTGGAATGCAAGATTCCTTTGAATTCATCCTTATCTTTTGCTGTTCGATAACGCTGTTTTTCATAATGACGTTTTTCACCATGATTAACAAGGTCTAAAAACTGGTCAAAAAATAACTAATAGCCAGATTTTTTCTAGCCTGGCTATGTTTTTGAAGATTCTCCAATAAACTCATTCTTTTTTACAGCATGGGTAGATAGTAAAAAAGATTTTCTACCATTTTTTCTTCCGTTTTTATTCTATTTCGGGCACGTCGAGTGATTTGAATTAGTCAGACACGTCGAGTGATTTGAATTAGAGCGACGCACACAAGATTCTAAAGAGGATTGCGTCCAAAAGCGTCAAAACTTAAAGATTCCTATAAAGATTCCTCAAATATTCTAGATTTCTAGGAATTATTTGGTTATGGTTTGAATTTTGGTCGCTCATAGTGTCAACCCTGAATTTAGTTAATCCCTAGTTCTTTATAACATTTCTTTGTATTCTCTGCAAAGAAAATACCTTGGAAATATTAAAAAAATATTTACATCTTACTCTCGAGGTAAAAATAGGAAAATTCCAGAATTTTTGACGATAAAAAAAAATAATTTTTAATAATAAAAAGTAGGAAAAGTAGGAAAAGTAGGAAAAGTCTTTTTTGATTTTAAAAATTAAAAAATAGTTTACATAAAAGACTGAGGCTATACAAAAAAACCTGGATATGCAGGTTTTCAAGTGAACTGGTGTTCTGGTGTTCTATGCATTGACGCGATTTGATTGCGCGTCCCCTTGGGGCGGCTTTAAAGGAGCATCGTTTTTTGGCGGGAGAAAAGCGTGATCGGGGGGGCGATCGCCTCCGGCGGGGCGTAGCCCATCGCATCCTTTCAAAGTCAACTTATTCCGCGAGAGTCCCCACCCTCAGCGTAGCGGGGTGGGGAGGGATAGCGGGTTAAAGTTAAGGGTTCGATACCCTTAACTTTAACAATCTCTTGGACAGATCACGGATAAATTCTCTGTATACATCCGTCTGTGTTCGTCCTGTTAATTCGCAGTACTCCTGCAAAATTTCTTTCTCCTGTTTGGTTACTCGAAAGTTCACGATATCTTTATCTTTAGTCATACAATCTCATCATAGTAAAGCAATATGCTTTATACTATAACAAAGGAGGTGATACATTTGGCGACTCAAACAATAACTGTTAGAAACAAGTTGATTGTAAAAGAAAACTATCAGCACGAATCAATTGACAGCACTCTAAGACAATTTGCATGGGCTTGTAATCAGATGCTTACGGTAGCCAAGGCTGAAAACTGTTGGAGTGCTAACAAACTTCAGAAATTAACTTACTACGACATTCGAGCAGTCACAGATTTAAAAGCTAATCACATTTGCAATGCTGTGCGTCGTGTCGTTAATGCCAAATCCTCTACGGGCAAGGTAAAGGAATTTAAAGCAACTAGCGTTGCTTTAGATATTCGCACATTCATCTACAAAGACGGCTCCGTGGGCATCACACTAGTAGATAAGCGCCACTGGTTTGAGTGGAAGTTGTCCTATGAGCAAAAGAAGTTGCTAGAGGGTAAACATAATCGCTTTGCAACGTTATCTCGCACTCGTAGTGGGCAGTATTTTCTGAATGTTGCAGTTGAAATTGATTGCGATAAGCGGCATGTTTCCAATACTAAAGCCATTGGGGTTGACCTTGGCAGGCGCTCTATTGCTGCGACTTCCACAGGTAAATCTTGGGATGGCGAGCAATTAAACAAAACCCGCGATAGATACGCCAAAGTTAGGGCAAATGTTCAGTCCAAGCGCTCTCGGTCTGGTCGTAGACTGCTTAGAAGGCTTAGTGGACGCGAACGACGCTTTCAGCAGTGGGTAAACCACAACATTTCTAAATCGATTGTCAGTACCGCTAAAAAGGATTGCGCCATTATCAGCATGGAAAACCTGACCAATATCAGGCAATCTTTGAACGCGAAACCGCGTAATAAGCAGGAGCGCAGACGGACAAACAACTGGAGCTTTTATCAGTTACGGCTTTTTGTCCAGTACAAGGCAAATATCGCTGGTATTCCGATTGTTTTTGTCCCACCTGCCTATACGAGCCAAATTTGCAGCCATTGTAACCACATCCACCCCGATCCGACAAAATCTTTCAGGAATAACAAGCGGTTTGTATGCGGATATTGTGGTGCCGACTGCGATGCTGACTACAATGCTGCGCGAAACATCGCAGCCTACGGGGTGACCATAAACTCGCCCGAAGCACCAAAATTATCCTGTGGACTTGCTCCGCAGTTTGTTTTAGGGGCAAAACTCCACCCTCAGCCGTCAGGCGGGGTGGGGTAGTTTATGTAAGGTATGTTTGCAGGTTATAGCCCAATACAGTTCAATTAAGGATTTTTAGTGGGGTTCGCTTATTTGTAGAGACGCTTCAAACAGCGCGTCTCTACATTGTTTTCCTGATAAGGGTTCTGGTCTTATCACCAACCGTATTGGGTCATAGCCGACGCCACCTGGAGTAGAAAGCGTTCCCTTGTCACTCCCTCTGGTGTACGAGACTCAATCGAAGGGGAGGAAACAAGATTATGGATAGTTTGTTCCAGCAACTCAGTCGTCAGCACCTCCACATTACCAGTCTTTTCCTCTGCCTTCTAAGTACAACCAGCATAGCAGAAGCACAAATTCAGCCAGATGGAACGCTACCAAACAATACTCGCGTAACCACCAACGGTAACACTTTCCTAATTAATGATGGTACGCGAGTTGGTGGTAATCTGTTCCACAGTTTTCAAGAGTTTTCCGTCCCCACTGGTTCAGAGGCTTTCTTCAACAATGCTGTAGATATTCACATGTCGAGGGTCAGAGGTGGATAATTAACAAGCAGGGAAATGTCGATCTGGTGGCAAATCTTCCCCAAAAGAGTCGCAATTCTGGAAATGATGAGATTGATTGTAGTCAGTTGAAACGGTAAGGAAAAAAATTCTGTCAAACTCTGAAATTAATAAAACTAGGAAAAGTACGTTTGAAAAAAATTGTCTTAATAAAAAGTAGGAAAATTTAAAAAATATCTTACTGACATACAGATTAAAAAAGTAGGAAAAGTAGATTTTCTCAGTCAACTTACCCCGATTCTTAAAGATATACTAAAGTTTTATATGATTCCGTCATAAACTTGTCTCGCTTGCTGATAATATTTTTCCAAATATAAATTGTAGAAAGTCATTAAAGTTTACACAAAGGGGGTGTAATTATGATTCTGCTGCGCAAGATTGCTCCACGGGCTGTGATAACGCAACGAGCAGATAAACAGCTATACAAGCCCCATCTGGGTCTGATTATATTAATGACTTTAGTGTTTGGTATACCAACTTTTTCCTGGGCTATGCAGCTCAATGCTGCTCTGAATCAACCCAATCATCTTGCAGACTTAGAGAATTACAGTGCAACGGGCGAGATGTTTTAGAAGTTCACCCGCGAGTAGCTAGAGGAAACAAGATTCATGGATGGTTTTTTCCAGAAACTAAGTCGTCAGTATCTCTGGTTGCTCAATAGTCTTGTCCTCTGCCTTCTAGGTCATACCGGCATAGCAGAAGCACAAATTCAGCCAGATGGAACGCTGCCAAGTAATACACGTGTAACAAGGAATGGTAACACTTTCTTAATCGAGAATGGCACGCGAGTTGGTGGCAACCTGTTCCACAGCTTTTCTGAGTTTTCCGTGCCGACAGGCGGTGAAGCTTTCTTTAATAATGCGCTGGATATTCAAAACATTATCAATCGCGTCACGGGGAAAAATATCTCTAATATTAATGGGTTAATTCGAGCTAACGGCACCGCTAACCTGTTTCTCATCAACCCTAACGGAATTATCTTTGGTCCGAATGCTCAGTTAAATATCGGTGGCTCGTTTATCGGCTCTACGGCTAGTAGTATTAAGTTTGCAGATGGTAGCTTTTTCAGTGCCATAAATCCAGGTGCGCCGCCACTGCTAACGATTAATGTTCCAATAGGCTTGCAGTTTGGACCAAATCCAGGCAGCATTATTAATCAATCTCAAGCAACGAGTTTGGTACCGCTTCCACCGATCGACACCCCAATTTCAATTCCTAGTAATGTTGGTCTGCAAGTCCAGCCGGGTCAAACCTTGGCACTAGTGGGGGGTAATCTTACCTTTAATAACGGCAATCTTACAGCTTACCAAGGAAATATTCTACTCGGTAGTGTGGCGAGTCCGGGCTTAGTAAGCTTTATTCCAACTCCAACAGGCTTGGCTTTTAACTATGCAGACATCCAAAATTTCGGCAACATTGAGTTATCCGGTACAGCCTCAGTGACTGCTAGTGGCTTGGGTGGTGGCGCTATCCAAGTCAGAGGAGGAAGTGTGACGTTACGCGATCGCGCGAACTTTGCTTCTGATACTATAGGAAGTCTTGACGGTCGCGGTATCACAATTGATGCAACACAGTTCAAGCTTTTTGACCAGGCATCTGTTGGATCTGCCACTTCAGGTACGGGAGCGGGAGGGGATATTGCTGTCCGTGCCACTGACTCTGTAGAACTCAGAGGAATCGGATTTGAGAACTTTATCAAACTATTTATTGAGCCGACTTTGGATGGAGAGCCTGACCTGTTGGGTGATCGCAAAAGTGTTTTTTCTGCTGGGACTCTAAGTGCGGGAAAAGCAGGAAATATCACAATTGATACCAGGGAGTTAACGCTTCAAAATGGATCATTAATAACCACGCCGACATATAAGACAGGAGCTGGAGGAAATATTTTCATTCGCGCCTCCGAACTTGTAGATGTGAATGGCTCTGGGTTCATAACCACAACTTTTAATCAAGGAAACGCAGGCAATATAGTCATTGATACGGGAAAGCTGATTGTCCGCGATGGAGCAATTGTATACGCAGGTACTTTAAGTGCGGGAGATGGCGGGAATCTGATCGTGAAAGCTTCTGACTCTGTGGTATTGTCAGGATACCGAGAAAATAATTCGTTTGGTACTAACTTATCTACTAGCACTATTCATGGTACAGGAAACGCGGGAAACTTAGAGATAACGACTGGTTCTGTGGTTGTAGAAGGGGGAGCGACGATAACTTCTGCAAGTGGAGCAGCAACAACAAGAAATAGACTGATTCGTTCTATCGGTCGGGGTGGAAACCTAACCATAAATGCCTCGGACTCTGTCAAAGTCATTGGTACCTCAGCCAACACTCCTTATGTCCCCTCTCAAATTGTTACGGTGACGTTTGGAAGTGCTGATGCTGGTGACTTAAGAATTAACACTAAGCAATTAATTGTCGAAGATGGAGGTGGAGTAGGAGCCACGACTCTAGATACGGGACGGGGAGGAGACATCTTTATTAACGCTTCCCAATCGGTGCAAGTGAGTGGAAAAACCAGAGATAGTCAGTTCCCCCCCACTGGCATAGCGACAGCGTCTGGGGATCGGTTACTTACATCTTTGTACCCATTTAACCCGACAGGCGCAGCGGGAAATCTCAGTGTGACCACAGGAAAGTTAATTGTCCGGGATGGGGCAACTGTGAATGTCGAGAGTATTGGCGTGGGAAATGCAGGTACAATTAACGTTGTAGCGGATGCGATCGCCCTTAGCAACCAAGGTAGGATTGATGCCTCTACTGGCTCTGGTGCTGGGGGAAATATTAACCTACGGGCGCGGAACATACAGTTGCGCGGTGGCAGCAGGATCAGAACCGATGCCGGGAGTTCGACTGGTGGTAACATCAATATTAATACCGATACCTTATTGGCTTGGGAAAATAGCGACATCACCGCCAATGCCATACAAGGTTCCGGAGGGAGGGTGAGCGTCACAACCAAAGGCATCTTTGGCACTCAGTTTCGGTATGAAACGACCCCAATGAGTGATATTACTGCCACATCTAAGCTTGGTCCTCAATTCAATGGAACTGTAAAAGTCTATACCAGGGAGATTAACCCTGCTCAAGGATTAGTTCAGTTACCAGAAAATTTTACACAAGCGAGCGATCGCATTGCCACTGGCTGTTCCGCAGATAAAGGGAACTACTTTGCAATCACCGGACGAGGCGGCTTACCGGAAGACCCCCGACAGACGCTCAGAGGTCAGATAGTTGTGCAGGATTTACGTCTAACAAGTGGCACTAAACTCGTTGAGGAGCAGGGCAGGATTTCCCAATCTCAGTCGATAGCAAAAAACCAACAACCAGCTTCCCTTGTTGAAGCGACGGGGTGGGTGATCAATGCCAACGGACAGGTGGAACTGGTGGCAAATACTCCGCTCTTTAGCCGCAGTTTTGGGAATGATGAAATTGATTGTGTTGACACTCCCCGGCTATAAGCCGTGGGATTCTAGGCTCAACGTCAAAACTTGTTCAACCAGGATTGCTCCAGGCTGAATAGAGGTTTCAACTCCCCTAGCGTTTCTTGATTTCTTCTTAGAAGAAACCTTGCTTCCCCCTTGCCCAGAGGTAGCAATTTTTTCTTTGCCTTTACGGAGTATGTTGATTGCAGCAGCGTGGTCGCGTTGCAGAACACAACCACATTTACAGGTGTGTGTCCTGGTCGATAATGACTTCTTGACTATTGCGCCGCACTGTGGACACTGCTGTGAAGTGTAGTGAGGTTCCACAGCTAGCGCCACTTTTCCATACTTATTGGCAAAGTATTCAAGGGTAGCTCCGAAACTGTCTCCACCCAGCATCGTTAATACTTTTTGCCAGATGATGATTACGCACCATATTCTTGACCTGTAAGTTTTCGTAGACCACTAAGTCGTTAGACCGGATAACGTGACGCGCTGCTTTTTTTGCGTGTTCGGTACGTTGTCTACTTATCTTTAGGTGTTTGCGTGCGTATCGGTTTCGAGCGCTCGATCTTCCGTTCTTGCCTTTCTCCTTCTTGTAGATTCTTCGTTGAGCGTGTTTAACTTGTTTCTCAACCTTACGCAAGAAACGGGGATTAGGTTCATGATGCCCGTTTGAATCGGTGTAGAAATGCTCTAAACCAAAATCCAAGCCAATCTCCTGACCTGTGGGTTGAACCACTTCCTTGCATTCAACATCAACGCAAAATTGCACATAGAAACCGTCAGCACGACGGACAATGCGAACTCGTTTAATGAATTTAACGGGGTATGTATGTATATCCCACTTGCCCATCAATTTGAGTTCTCCAATCCCCTTTTTATCTGTGAAAGTGATTCTACGTTTTGTTGGATGCAGTGACCATCCACTAGTCTTGTACTCAACAGAACGGTTGTCATGTTGAAAGCGCGGATAGCCTTTTAACCCTTGCTTGTTCTTTTTACAATTATCGTAGAACCGGGAGATTGCAAGCCATGCTCTTTCAGCAGCAGCTTGCACCGCCATTGAATTTAAGGCAGCAACAAAGGGGAGGTCAGCGCGTAGTACTGTTGAGTATCGGCTAAGGGCTGCATTATTTATGTTGTCTTCTTTTGAAGCATCCATCCAATAACGCAAACACTTATTTCTAATAAATTGAGTAGTTTTAATAGCTTCTTCAATCGCTCGATATTGTGTTTTATTGCCCTTGGCTTTGTACTCTAAAACTAACACGCTTGACTCACCTCCTTGTTGTTTGCTAATCTATTTTTAGTATACGTATTGCTTCTAAATCATGTCAACAGGAAAAGGCAAGAAAAGAATAAAGAATATACCGGTACTACATGAAGAACCAAAAAAGCAACGCGGTATCCTTCTGACAGATACCGCGTGGCACTCTGTATTGGAATTAGCGGCAATAAATAAAGTTAGTGCAAGCGAGTATTTAGAGGAGTTAATTAGAAAACATTGCGTCACGGCAACTAAAGTTGCCACGCATTCATCCCACGGCTAGAAGCCGATGGGCTTTCTGCTTTTAACGCTGTAAGTTGAAACGCAACTAAGACTTACGCGCTTGACAAATAGAAGATTACGTGCATTAACTAAACTGCAACCTGAACGGGTTTTTGTTCAAAAAATTTACATAAAGACGGCGAGAAAGCCCGCCCCACGCGCGGGGTGGGGTTCGATGACCTGACGCCCGTCACCCCTTCGGGGAAGTCAAAAGTCAAAAGTCAAAAGTCAAAAGTCAAAAGTCAAGCGTCCGGCGTCACTGGTCATTAGTCATTAGTATTCATGCATCCACGAGAAATGGTGTTGCAACGTGCCGTGCCTCCTATGCCCTGCGGGCACGCTACGCGAACTCTGGAGCTGAGTGCCTTTGGCACACGCTTCGCGTTCGCGCAGCGTCTTTGCAGGAGATACGCTAACGGCGATAGCCGTGGCCGTACCCACTAGGCATAAAACGTACGCTCGGACGTACAGACGCCCTAATTAGGGCGTCTGTACTGACTTCGATTTCCCCCCGGCTTTTTATGAAACTGAGCAAAGCGATATGTTCTTGTCCGGGGGATGAGTTAAAAAATCCTCATTATTTCCTCATTTTTTATATGTATATGTATTTTCAACTTGAATGTTCTAATTGAGACGAACTCATGCATCTTAAAAACAGTTCAAACCGAACATTGGGTTTAAGGTACATAATCAATTTTTTGTCAATGCCTAAGTTGTAGGGACGGTAGAATGTGAAACCCCATCGCCACCTAGTCTTAGCACTGCTGACTTTTTTACTGGTGATAACGGTTTTACCAGCCACAGCCGAGTTGAATTCAAAATTTAAAATACCACTAACCAACGGCTACGCCGTACAAAATTCAAAAAGTACAATAAGTTACGAAATACAAAATACGAATTCTCCTGTTGCCCTACTTGAGCAAGGAAAACAACTGTATGATGCCGGACGGTTTGCAGAAGCTGCACAAGTTTGGGAAAAGGCGGCTGTTGCATTTGAGCAAACCAGAGAAAGGCAAAATCAAGCCATCAGCTACAACTATCTTGCGATTGTGTATCAAGACTTAGGACAGTGGGAAACAGCACAAAAAGCGATTCGCAATGCGATAGCTTCGCTTAACGCTCAAGCGATTAACCTCCTGCCAACCACTGATGCTCCTTTGCTTTACGCTCAAGTCCTCAATACTCAAGGCAGTATCGAGCTAAATACAGGTCATACCGAAACCGCCTTGGAAACTTGGAAACAGGCAGAGAAACGTTACCGTTCCCTTAAAGATGTCACGGGAATTGTTCTGTGCCAGATAAATCAAGCTCAAGCGTTGCAAACTTTGGGACTTTATCGAAGAGCGCGAAGTATGCTAGAGCAAGTTAATCAAGACCTCGCTGCCTTGCCTGACTCTTTGCTCAAAGCCAGAGAATTGCGGAGTTTGGGTGTGACTCTGCAAGTTGTGGGAGATTTGCAACAGTCCCAAACCGTTTTAACCGAGAGTTTAATCATTGCCAAACGGCTGAATTCGGCATCAGATATTGGAGAAACTCTCTTTAGATTGGGGAACACTGTTAGGGCAATAGGGGATTTTCAGGCTGCATTGGAGTTCTATCAACAAGCACTCATACCAGCAACGAGCCCCCGCACCCAGCTAGAAGCCCAACTCAACCAACTCAGCCTTTTGGTTAGAACAAAGCAACAGCAAGCAGCGCTGTCACTACTTCCTCAAATTCAAGCGCGTCTTTTTAACCTTTCTCCTAGTCGTGCGGTTGTCTACGCCCAAGTGAATTTAGCAGAAAGCTTGACAAAGTTGTCAAGAGTTATTGACAAAGAACAAAACATAAAGGATATTTCTCAAATATTAGTTCGGGCAGTGCAACAGGCGAGAGAATTAAAAGACTCCAGGGCAGAATCTTATGCGTTAGGACAACTGGGGCATTTGTACGAACAAACTCAACAATGGTCAGAAGCACTCTCACTCACACAACAGGCACTCGTTCTGGCTCAGAAAATACAGGCAACAGATATTGCAGCAACTTGGTACTGGCAGCAGGGGCGAATTCTCAAGGCACAAGGCAATACAACAGCAGCTACTGCAGCTTATGACCAGGCTGTCAATACTTTACAAACCCTGCGTCAGGACTTAGTCGCGGTAAATCCTGATGTGCAGTTTTCTTTCCGAGACGAGGTTGAACCTGTCTATCGTCAGTTGGTACAATTGCTGTTGCAAAATGTAGACAGCTTACCTGAGACAACCAAGCAACAACACCTTCAACGCTCTCGGGAAGTGATTGAGGCGTTGCAACTGGCGGAGTTAGAAAACTTTTTTCGGGAAGCTTGTCTAACACATAAACCCAGACCGATCGAGACAATTGACTCAACAGCAGCGGTCATCTATTCTATCGTTCTCGACCAACGCTTAGAAGTGGTTCTCTCCCTCCCCGGACAGCCATTGCAACATTACGGAACCGAGGTTTCACCACAAGAAGCAGCGAGAGTGTTTGCACAATTGCGTCAGTCTTTGAACCCTGTTTTTTTGCCGAACGAGGTCTTACCACCCGCGCAACAGGTCTATGATTGGTTGCTGCGTCCTATCTCAGCAGAGTTAGAGCGTCACTCAATTAAAACATTGGTATTTGTTCTCGATGATTTCTTACGCAATCTGCCGATGGCAGTTCTCCACGATGGTAAGCAGTATTTGGTAGAGCGCTACAACATTGCCCTGACCCCAGGATTGCAGCTTTTGGAGTCGCGAGTTTGTACAGACGCGACATGTGGCATCTCTACTTTGGCTGCGGGTTTATCACAAGCCAGGGGCGGCTTTTCTGCTTTACCTGGCGTAGAAACAGAGATTCAACAAATTGCTGCTAAGGTTTCAACAAAAGTTTTACTTAACGAAAAGTTTACTCGCTCTAATTTCCTAGAGCGAGTTGAGAACCAACCGTTTTCTGTGGTTCATGTGGCAACCCACGGTCAATTTAGCTCGAAAGCCGAAGACACCTTTCTCCTAACTTGGGACGATCGCATTCATGTCAAAGATTTGGATCGACTGCTCACAGGAGAAGACAAAAGCCCTGCTGTGCGCGATCAAAAACCGATTGAACTGTTGATTCTCAGTGCTTGTCAGACTGCTAAAGGCGATACTCGAGCGGCTTTAGGGCTGGCTGGAGTTGCTGTGCGTTCTGGAGCCAGAAGTACCTTGGCAACGCTTTGGTCAGTACAGGATTTGTCAACTGCTCAACTTATGGCTGAATTTTACCACCGCTTTACCCAACCTGGCGTCACCAAAGCTGAAGCACTGCGCTATAGCCAACTCTCTTTGTTAAATTCACCCCAATACAACCATCCTTACTACTGGTCACCGTTTGTTCTGGTAGGAAATTGGCGATAATTTTGGTATAATTAGTTTTTAATAATAATTAAAAATACGTATAATTACTTAAAACTACCCGTCCTATCGGACATCCTCCCCGATGCCAACGGCAGGGTCGGGGAACTCGGCTCCCCTCTGGGGATTAGGGGCAGGACGCAAGTCTACTTATCTAGATGCGACCAATGAAGCAGGAAATTTCTTCCAGGCGACTTGGAGAAGCCCACACTGTACCGCTTGCGGTCAGTGTGTGGAGAATGTCACGAATTATTGAATCTCATTTTGTTTACACCACTTTTCCCACTTTTCCTACTTTTCCCACTTTTTTGTGGGATAACATACCATTTTTTCCCCTTTACTTAAGGCTTCAAATCAATATGATGATTGTAAAAATGAAGTTTAATTAAGTAAACTTTGATTATTATTTAGCATCATCATTAAATGTGTACACCTTGCTGGATAAAACTTTAACTCCAGACCCCAAATAGCATACTTTTATTTATCGAATATTTATATTGCTTATTGTAAAATTTATTACTGTATATCCCTGTGGGGAATTTACTGATGAAAAAAATTAATCTTTTACAATTCATAACAATAGGGTTATCCGTAGAACTCTTACTGAGCTTTAGCATAGCTGCTGACGCGCAACCAAAATTAAAAGTAACAAGTACTACTTCATTGAAACAAATTGTATCGCAAGAGAATTTTATTCCACCCAAACAAGGGAAACCAAAAGATACTTCTGGTGCAGGTTCCCGTAGTGAACTCAAGTGTTCCCAAAAAGAAGGTGCAATTCGACCTGTAATGCCAAAGGAAAACTATGGCTTAACATTGGAGGAGCGTCCAACTATATTCATCGAGATACCCAAAACGTCGGCACGTCAAGTTGTGTTGATGTTTCGAGATGAAACAGGCGAGTTTTACGAAAGAGCATTTTTACCGATCACAGATCGTGATGGAATTGTTGGTTTTGCTCTACCCAAGCAAAAGCAACCTTTAGCCGTAGGCAAAACTTACCAGTGGTCTTTAGTCGTTGTTTGTGGGCAAAGTGTACAACCAGACGATCCTGTATTTATGGGTTGGGTACACAGGATGCCGAGAACATCTCAGTTCGAGAGCGAACTGAGGCAAAAAAAAACTGCTATTGAGCAAGTAATATGGTATGGTGCTAAAGGATATTGGTACGATATGGTCAGCACAATTGTGCAAGCAAGGCAATCGAACCCCAAAGATGCCAAATTGGTTGCCGTCTGGCAAGACTTGTTGGACTCTGAACGAATGGGTACGCTTAAGTCTAAATCTTTCAAATAATTATGTTATGGAAGCTCTCTGTGAAGCGGAGCATTACGAATTATCTGCTCAATTAAGGTCACATTTTCTTGGCTTTCAGATTGCTTGAGATATTCAATGGCAATCTGTGCTACAGCAGGTTGCTCGCTCGAAATAGCAACTAACAACTCTACAGTTTGATAAAGTTGAATTTTTTCTAATTGCCGATTCATGACAATCGGCAAGGTAATAGCAGCAACCACAAGTCCAATCATCGGGGGGACAGTAGGAATCCACCAAGCCTGTAAAAAGGCAAGGTAGGCAGTTCCCATGAGTCCTCCCCCTGCGATCGCAACGGTAGTGACTATAGATTTAGGTGACTTGATCCGCCAACCTAACACACCTCCCACTCCAGACCAAAGCAAAATCCAGAGCAACTCAACTGGTTTAGACCAAACTCTTAACATCGGTCGCCCTTGGAGCGCAGCATTTAAAATCATGCTAGTGATATTAGCGTGGATCGTCACTCCTGCCATTTGTTTTGGCGGACCAAAAATCCGACTGCTGTAAGGTGTTTGAAACAAGTCGTTGACGCTTTCAGCCGTGGAGCCAATCAAGACGATGCGATCGCGCACCTTTTCTTGTGGTATCTTATTAGCTAACAAATCTGTGATCGAGAAGGTCTCAAACTGTTTCTGAGTACCGTGAAAGTTGAGCAAAATTTGATAGCCCCCTGCATCAGCCCGAACATAGCCGCCGTCATTGGGTTGGAAGGGAACAAAAACTGCTTTCCCTAGCTGAATTTGCTCGCGATCCTTACTTTGGGGTTTGAAGGTGATGCCTTCAGCTTCTAAGTAGCGTAGTGCTAACCGCAAACCTAGATTGAGGTGTAACGAAGAGTCTTCGAGTTGAACGCTAAGCAAGGCGCGACGCAACTTACCATCCCCATCTAAAACTTGATCGGCAAGAGCCACCTGACCTAATTGAGCTAAAACTGGCGGCGGGTGAACTTGGTTCCCCACCGCCTTCTGAATGCCAATCAGATTCGGAGTTGTTTGATACAGTTGTACTAATTCCTGATGACCCGGTTCCACAGGCAAATCTCGATACAAATCCAGCCCGATTGCTCTGGGTTTAGAGCTTTTTAATGTCTGGATTGCTTGAGCTAACACCCGATCCGGCAGAGGATACTGACGTATTTGCTGAATATCTGGATCGTCAATTGTAATAATGGTAATGCGAGGATCAACATGTGCCTTTGGACGTGTCTGAAAAAAGCGATCTAGCATCGTCCACTCCATCCCCTGTAGTAGCCCGGTAAAACGTACAAGAATAACCAAACTAGCAATTCCAGAGGCAATGCTGGCAATCCAACCTTTGCCCAATTTTAGTTTTTGGGCGTTTCGTTTCGCGGTTTTCCGTGCTTCTGCCAGTATTTGATTCGCTTGCTGCGCAGCAAGTATGGCAAATTCAGCCTTTTCTCGTTCGATTTGTCTTGCTTGTTTTTCTTGTGCTAAATCGGTTTCAATTTTTCGCTTGGCAAGTTCCTGACTGGCAGCTAAAAAGCGATAATCTAGGTCACTGAGCTTTTTATCTTTTGACCAAGCCAGTGCTTGCTGCAATGTTATCCCCACTAGAAGCTGTGACTCATCTTGTTGATTGGAAGCAATCCAAGCCTTGAAGCGTTGCGCGTAGGGACGCAAATTCTCCATGTGTCTCGCAACCCATTCTGAATTAAAGACTGCTTGATAGATCGGGTTTTTCACCTTCAGGTATCCGTGCTTATTGATCACCAAACCTGACAGAAGCAGTTCAATCTGTTCTCGACTGTCATCGGTTGGCACGTCTTCGCCAGCCAGAATTTGTTGATATATTCCAAGTAAACGACCTGCAATTTGCTCCGAAGCAAGCAGGCGATCGCGAATCGTTCGCAAATGTTCCGGATCATCCTGAGATTCCCACTTCTGGATGATGTGTGACCTAACGATACTTTCCACCCAAAATGCTTCGGTACCAGGGGGAATCGTCAGCGCCCCACTCACTGTATCTTGACTTGAACTGACAACCAACTTACACAGTTTTTGCGTCAGAAACGGTTGCCCTCCTGTCCAAGCTAAGATTTCTTGCAGAATTACCTGGGCATGAGCGCCTTTAACGTCTAATCCATGACCCAATGGCTGCACTTCGTTTATACTAAAGCCCTTGAGCTGTATCGCTTTACCAATATTAAACGGAGTACGCTTTGGATCTTGAATTAAATCTGATGGTGTTGTCACACCAAATATGACAAATGTGATGCGGTTGTATTCTGGGTCAATAGCTCTGTGATTATAACAAAACCGAATGAACGCAAAAAAGTCATCAACAGAAAAATCGAGGCTGAGAATACTATCAACTTCATCAATGAAGATGAACAGTCTCTCGCCAGGAAACTGAACCAGCAGCACTTCGGAAATAAACCGACTCAGTCTTTGAAGTAAAGGAATATCTTCCTGCTCCCGCCACCAAGCTTTTAAGTTAATTTTCCCAAGCAGCTTGAAACCTGACCATAACTCAGCAACCACTCCCTTGTACCACTGCTCTGGAGTAATATTTTCACAGCCAATATTGGTCATATCCACAGTGGTGCATCTAAACCCATCTTGTTGCAGGCGATGCCGAGTTCTTACCAGAAGTGAGGACTTGCCCATTTGCCGGGAGTTAAGCACATAGCAAAATTCACCCCCCTTCAGCGCTTCATACAGGTGTTCATCAGCTTGTCGTTCTACATAAGTAGGAGCATCAATCGTTAGACTACCGCCGACTTGATATGTGTAACGGTTCATTTGAAAATCTGAAGGTGTAGTAGACTAGGTCGATTAGCATAAATTTATACTTATTCTTTACTTAAAAAAACTAATTAATTATGACACGATGCATAGGAAACACGTTGGAAAGACAAATTATTCACAAATTTTTATTGGTATAAAACCTGAATTGATAAATTTAGGTTTACGTGTTTATTTTTTATCTTCTATAGATTGTATTTGTCAAGCTCATATTTATTGAAGCTTCTAAATAGTGACGTTTATAGGTCTTCCACCTATGGGTGTAAAAACCAGTCACCCGAACGCGCTACAGCAGGGCTTTGATTTCTATAAATGCCTGCTCACAGACGCTTTCTACAACTCAACCATTGCTTTGCAAAAGAAGTCTTCCCATTTTCAAAATAATTGAAAATCTAATATTTATGAGAAAAGATAGGTGGAAAGCTACTCTCAGTCTTTTAGGGAATTGACTTAGATATAATTGTAAATCTAACATACAAAATCATCTTTATCAAGACATAATTATGGCATGGGCAGGGTAAGTAGACCAATGTTTGTAAAGCGGCTAGATTGGTGACTCTATTTCCCATAGAGCAATTCTTATCAGACCTATAAGCAAAATTTTATACATTCTTTTCTTACCTTTCCTACCATTCACAAAATATTTCTAAAATCATGTTTCATTAAAATCAATTATTTACCTACTTTTCTTACTTTTCCCACATGATTTCTTGTAAAATCATGATTCAAGTGTCCCAATGCTCTAAGATATGAATCATTTATTAAAAATTTTAAAAAACATAAAGTGATTGCCCAATAAATCTATAGTCCTGTATGATGATTACCATAAATTACTACTTGCTTGCAAAAAAAAAAAAGATGCTGTATTATGACCCCAAGCAATACGAAATTTAAGAGAATGTTTGGGAATATGTCGTGCAAACCATCTCCCAACGCAACACTCTGTTTTAGGTAATTTGAGAAATCAAATTTTAGCTTTTATAGAGCGTAAGAATGCAAACTGTTAGTTTACGCACTTACAGCATCCGCACTTTTAAACTGTTGTTGACTAGCCACATATCTGTATGTAAATTAAATAGCTAATTGTTGAGTTTTCTTTGTTTGTGTACCTTGCTCACCTGGAGGGTGAGCAGTTCCTACCCTGCACCGAAGGCGTTCCGCCTACAACGGGACGGACAGTTTCTCCCGGAGGGAAACCCTCCTCAGAAGTGTCGTCGGGAACCCCCAAGGGCGGACTGCTCACCAAGATCTCAAATGTTCATCACATAGGCTTTATCTCGCTTTAGCCCTACCTAGGATTTGTAGTATAACCATAGAATAAGGGCTGTCAATAGCTAATTGGTAAGAATTGTCAGGGTCTTGTCTGTTAACGATCTATTAAACCACAATTGAATAAATAATTGTTCAGGCGCTTTCCTTGGGCTTCGATGGTCTTTTTGATCTCAGGCCCGCCGACGAAACCTTCTTGTTATCTGTGGTGTATTTATCAATTAGGGAGGTTGAATTGCACAGAAGGTGTGATCGAAATCGAAAACGTTCAAAACGACGCGCTATTTACTGTCCGATTCATGGATGCTATCTCGATAGTGTCAGTCAAAAGTATTCATTGTTTGCTAATCGCACCGCACCACTCCAGCCAGGAGGACTCAGTAGACACAATGCCCTCATATTGGTAGAAACTGAAACTGCAGTTCATTTAGAAAGTGAATGGTTGGAAGCATTCTGGTGCAATCAGTGCCAAGAAACGAAGTGGTATCACGTTCAAAAGACTCTTAGCAAAGGGGCTCAAGAGAAGCTTTGCACTTATGAGGTGTCGGTAGCACCACCAAAACTTAAAGAGCAAGCGGTGGGAGTGATTCACCGCGATGGAAATCCTTCTGTCGGAGAATTATTGCAGAGATGCAAAAAGGCATGACTACGAAGGCTGCAAGGACTTCCGGTTTAAAAGTTGAGCGGCGTTGCAGTCGCCAGTCAGTTACAGCGCTTTTCATATGCATAGACTACAAACCACATAGTAAGGGCACAGCAATGCTGTGCCCCTACAGCCAACCTGTATTCTACCGAATTGAAAACTGCTGTAAGTACAGGATTTCACAAGTTCGTAGCGTTATAGTTCGTAGTTGCGCTGTCTATGCCTGCGGCACGCAAGAGCGGCTGTACCGTGCAACCTCCGTAGGAGGCACGCGCTTAGCGCAACTACAACCCCAAGAGTGCGATATGAATTTATGAAATGCAGTACTAAGTATGCTCTTATGTAATCACCTGTTAGTAACTGAAAACGCAACTTGGATGAAAAAGTCAAATATTCTTGGTTTTAGTTGCCTTTATTTATATGTTTAAAACCTCGTCAATGAGCAGGCGTCGTTTGTTATACATGGGTGTATCAGGTATGTCCGGGGCGATCGCTGTTGCAGTGGCAAAAGATAGATTACCAATGTACCCTAGCCAAGCACTTAACAACCTAACAAGAGATTTTAAAGTTGCTGGGCAAACTCCTTTAAAGAAGCGTGCCACGGCTAAGGGATTGATTTATGGAGCAGCTTCTGGGCAAGGTTTTCTTGCCTCAGACAAAAATTTACAGGCTAGTATTGTTCGGGAGTGCGGCATTTTGGTGCCGGAGAACGAGCTGAAGTGGCAATTTTTACGCCCTCGTCCAGACGTATTTGACTTTAGCAGATCAGATTGGCTTGCTCAATTTGCCCGCACTCACAAAATGCTTTTTCGAGGACATACTTTAGTTTGGTATCAGCAGTTACCTGAGTGGTTTAAGGAGGTAGTTAACCGCCAAAATGCGGAAAAATTTTTGGTGGAACATATAACAACTGTGACTAAACGCTACGCTGGTCAAATGCACTCTTGGGATGTCGTCAACGAGGCAATTGAACCAGATGATGGACAAAAAGCAGGCTTGCGAAAAAGTCCGTGGCTTCAGTTTTTAGGTCCAGATTACATAGAGCTTGCCTATCGCGTTGCAGCTCAAGCGGACCCGAAAGCTATGTTAGTCTACAACGAAAACGCGCTGGAATATAGCGGTCGCAAAGAAGAAGTCAAAAGAACTGCTGTTCTGAAACTACTAGAACGTTTGAAATCTAGAGGAACACCGATTCATGCCCTTGGTATCCAATCTCACCTAGTTGCTCAAGAAGGTGCGTTAAATGCCAAAAAACTACGGAGTTTTCTCTCTGATGTGGCTAGTCTTGGTCTCAAAATTCTGATTACCGAACTAGATGTCACGGATCAAAAATTACCTTCAGATCCTGCTGTTCGCGATCGCATTGTCGCCGGTGCATACGAAGACTATCTTTCCGTAGTGCTAGATGAGCCAGCAGTCATTGCGGTATTAAATTGGGGATTGAGCGATAGACACACCTGGCTTTCAATGTTTACTCCCCGTTCAGATGGTTCGCCAGTGCGTCCTTTGCCACTAGACTCAAACCTCAAACCCAAGTTGGCATGGAATGCTATGGCAAGAGCGTTTGATCAAGCTCCGAAACGTTGACCTTACAACCTTTTCAAGTCATGGAGCTTTTCTGATTACAGAATTGAGAACTTATTGCTAATTCGACTCAAATTATGGAAAAAATGCTTGCCAATAAGATTGCAGTGATTCGACTCAAACGTTCTTTAAATGCCGCTAATGCATTGGACTTTGAGCGGGAACTGACAACAGCCATAATGCAAAACGATTGTGCCACCTTATTAATAGATTTAGAGCAAGTAGAATCCTTGGACAGTGCCGGATTGATGGCTTTAGTATCAGGGCTGAAATTGGCTCAGCGCTTAGGACGGCACTTCAGTCTTTGCTCTGTTTCGCCCACAATTAAAATCATTTTTGAAGTGACGCAACTTGATAGGGTATTTGAGATATTTGAATGCCAATCTGCATTTACACGCGCTTACTCCCGTTCATGTTTAAGTAGAGCCTGAGAACCGCTTTCCAAAAAAATGGTGTTTGTTTTTTACCAGTTGTGTAGAAAATCTTTGGAGGAATTATCTAAATGAACAAATTTGATGAGATAGTATTACTTGGAACTAGGTTTCATAAACTCAAAGTGAATGAACTCATCGATTACGCTGTCAAATCGGCAAAACTTGACAAGAAAACCACCATATGTCATGTAAATATTCGGGGAATGAACTTTGCCTACGAACTCCCTTGGTATAGAGAGTTTCTCAACAAATCTGATTTAGTGTTCTGCGATGGATTTGGTGTTCTAGTAGGAGCGAAACTCTGCGGCTGCAGCGCAGATTCATCTCATCGCATGACGTGTCCAGATTACATTGAGGATTTTGCGAAAGCTTGCGAGCGGGAAAATGTTTCCTTGTTCCTGCTTGCTGGTGAGCCAGGTACGGTAGATAAAGCGATCGCTAAGCTGAAAGTGGTTGCACCAAATTTAAAAGTGAAAGGACATCACGGTTATTTTGACAAGTCTGGTGAGGAAAATGAATTTGTTATCCAAGAAATCAATAAATTTAAGCCAGATATTTTGTATATTGGCTTTGGTATGCCATTACAAGAACGTTGGATTCTAAATAATGCAGAGAAAATAGAAACAAAAGTGTTTTTGCCTCTAGGTGCATGTCTTGATTTTTATAGTGGCAACGTCAACAGAGGTCCACGTTGGATGACCAATAGCGGACTAGAGTGGTTAACACGATTGGTCACAGAACCACAACGCTTATGGCATCGTTATGTGGTTGGCAATCCGCTGTTTTTTTATCGGGTTCTACAGGAACGGTTTACAAAACTTTTGAGAAAGCGCTCTCGACCATCATCGCAATACTAAGCTGAGACGCCTAGACATTGCACTTTTTTGCTTAGGGCTGGGCATAGGGGATCATGCGCCATGCCCGATGCGCAATTGACTACCTTCACAAGTGAGTGTGCAAATTAAATGCGTAATTGCTTAAGCTGTTGCCCATTTAACTTCCATATTGATTTGTACAGTTTAAATACAGGGGTAATAGAAATCGTGACATCTAAATCTTTATTAGTTCCAGGGTTTAAACCAGATTTAAGGTCAGCAAGTGGCACAAGGATACACAAAGGATTAACTAGCAAATTTCTGCGGGTAGGAACACTTATCTCGCTAGATGTCATTTCTGTGACCTTAGCATGGAAGTTGGCAGTATTTCATGGCACTCCTTTAGATTCGCCTTGGACACAAAAAGCCTCTTTTCTACTGCTCATCTTGACAGTAGAAATAGGCATTATAGCAACCAAAGGACTCTATAAATCAGGTGCACATCGTCGTAACTATCCTGGTTTGATTAAAGCTGTAACGCTGGCAGAAGTTCTACTCTTGCTCATTGCCTTTCTCTACGAACCAGATAGTTATGTCTCGCGCTCAACTTTTCTACTGTTTTGGCTGTTGTCTGTAGTTTTCGTTTGTACCTCTCACTTCGTCTGTGATGTAGGCACTAGAGTGCTTCGTAGTAAAGGAGCAATTCGCCATTCCGTTTTTCTGATTACAGACCCGGAAGACAAACAAAGCCATATTCGGTTAATAGAGAAAGAGAATTGCTACACAGTACAGGGAATTGCCGACTCTAGCAGTTTAGATATGATGAACCGAGAGGCAACCTTTGAATATCTACGCACACACGGTATAGAAGAGGCTTTTGTTTCTTGGAATGCCATTAAGAACCGTCTATATCTTTGTTGGCGTTTCCAAACAGCTGGCATTACCCTACGAATACTGCCAATTCAGGGTGAAGTTCATCACCCTAAATCAGCCGTATTTTGGATGATTGGTGAAGTCCCTTGTATGACAATACCAGCACCAATCATCGCAGGCGGCAATTTTTGGGTAAAGCGGAGTTTTGACCTTTGTGGTTCGATTGTTCTGTTACTCCTGCTGTCTCCTGTCTATCTGGTAATAGCTACACTCATTAAGTTAGATTCTTCTGGACCAGTGTTCTTCCGGCAAAATCGAATTGGTCTGCATGGTAAGAGTTTCAAGATTTGGAAATTCCGTACGATGGTTACCAACGCGGAAAAGTTGCAGGCGGCGCTAGAAGCAAAGAATGAAATCAAGGATGGGGTCCTCTTTAAGATGAAAGACGACCCTCGCATCACACGCATAGGCAAATTCCTGCGCCGTTACAGTCTCGACGAATTGCCACAACTGTTTAATGTTGTCGTTGGAGAGATGAGTTTGGTTGGTCCGCGTCCTCTCCCTATGAGGGACGTAGAAAGGTTCAAGACAAAGCACTTTATCCGACAAGAAGTTTTGCCTGGTATTACCGGATTGTGGCAGGTTTCTGGTCGCTCGGATATCGAGAATTTTGAAGATGGGGTGAAATTAGATATCGCTTACATAGAGAATTGGTCTGTGTGCCTGGATCTACAAATTTTGCTGAAAACTGTCAAGGTTGTCCTTGGTAAGACAGGTGCTTACTAAATAACGAGAGCAAACTACCGCCACTAGAGCACGACTCCCAGTGGCGGCTTTAAAAAAATAGGTTCTAATTTTTGACATACTTTTCTTGCTTTTCGTACCTTGTTCTAAAAATCTAACCAGAGAAATAGCTTGTTATCAGTCCTTCACCTGATGTCAAACTTTTTGAGAAACTGAGAACGCCATAAATGAATGCAAAAGTGTATGAAATATGAACTACCCGCCCTTACTTCGTAGAAGGGCGGGTAGTTCATAATAGAAATTGGTCTTTCTTTGCCAAGCAATTTTACAGGAACTCTTCGTAACTAATCTTAATCTCAGTTATACAAGTTTTTAGTTACAAAACATACTTTTATTACTTTTCCTACTTGGTTATCAAATCCGCAAACTTTACATTATCTTTAAAAAAAAAATTTATTTCTACTTGAAATTACTGGCAATTAAAGTTATATTTAACATCGTCAGTAGGCAATCTGAACAACTAAACATTGTTAACAATTAGATTGTGCCTAAAGCAAAATGCTTCTAATAAGAGCATATTTGATAGCTAGTACGCACTTATTTGACCAGTGTTCTGTAGTTCTCAACAATTTAAGTATAAACAGGGTTAAAAAAATATGCAAGTTTGTGCATTTACCAAAATCAGTAAAAACGGCAGGCAATATAGTAAACCAAACACCACTCTCCATACAACAGTTGTGAATTTGATTGAGTAAGTTAGGATGAGCATCAATGGACGCACTTACTAGTCAATAACTTCATCAGTTGAACTACATTAGACATATCTTGAAACTCTACGTCAATCCAAGGCTTGTGTACCCGGAGGGTGCGCTTTGCCCTCACGTAGTGCATAAAGCCTCACGTAGTGCATAAAGTAAGATTGCAAAAACACTTGAATTGTCTTGTTGAGCGCGCCTACTGCGGAGGCACGCTATTACAATAGTCGCATTATGTTGAAAGCAATAAAAATAAATTTCAATTTGTTAAAAGATAGCCGATGCTATGAAGCTAAGGTATTCATATCAAATTTCATTTTTGGCTCCAATTTCGTAATGATCTACGGCTAGGAAACTTGTATGGAGACTAAAGGCTATCAAGAAGAAGTAGATATTCAAAAATATTGGCTAGTTCTGAAACGCCGTTGGCCAATTGTGGCAGGAGTTGTTCTAGCTTCAGTAGGATTATCGTCGTTTGCTGTGTTCCTGCAAAAACCTAAATATCAGGCGAGCGGAATGCTTCTTTTTCAATCAGACAGAACCTCATCGCTTACAAAAGTAGGAGAAAAGATAGGGGATCTTGAATCCTTAATGCGCGAGGGGAATCCGCTAGAAACGCAGTCTGTTATCTTAACATCTCAGCCAATTTTAGAAGAGGTTATCAAGACCCTAGAGTTAAAAGATAAAAAAGGAAATACTCTTGATCCAGAGTCACTTAAAATCAAGGTTGAACCAATTGTAGGCACAGACGTACTGCAGGTTTCCTACACCTCAGAGAACCCTGAATTGGCGGCATCAGTAGTCAATCAGCTGATGAAATCCTATGTTGCAAACAACATTCAGTCCAATCGATCTCAAGTCTTTGCCGCAGGTGAATTTATTAAAAAGCAACTGCCATACGCTCGGGCAGAATTAGATCGCTCAGCAGAGGCATTACGTCAGTTTAAAATTCAGTATAAAATCATCGAGCTTCCAGAAGAGGCGAGTGCTGCTGTTAAAAATCTTGGTCAGATAGATCAGGAAATAAATCAAGCGCGGGCTGCGCTAGCAGATGTGAGCGCTCAGGAAGCAAAAATGAACAGTCAATTAAACTTGGCTGGAGATCAGGCTGTGGAAGTGACTTCCATAAGTCAGATACCTGGTGTACAGGAAGTCTTAAGCGAGTTACAAAAGGTACAAACTAAGCTAGCAAATGAAAAAGCACGCTACACCAGTGAACATCCAGATATTGCTGAGTTAAAAAATCAAGAAGTCACTTTAAATGCTTTATTACAGCAGCGGATTGAGCAGGTTTTAGGAACTAAAGGAATAAAGCAGGTTTTAGGAACTCAAAAAAATGTTCCCCCTGGTAAGTTGCAGGTCGGGAAAATCAAAGAAAATCTGACAAGTGAATTTGCCAAGATACAAGCGCAACGCCAAGGTTTGGAAAGCAAAATACAAGCTTTGTCTAACATCCAAGCCAGTTATAAGCAAAGGCTTGCGATGATGCCAAATTTGGAGAAAAAGCAAGGAGATTTAGAGCGAAAGTTATCTATCTCCAAAAAGAACTATGAAAACCTTGTCAGCACACTACAGGAAATTGAAGTCGCAGAAAAGCAAACTGTTGGCAATGCTAAAGAGATTCAAGCCGCTAAGGTTCCCAAAAAACCAGTTCTCTCCAAAGTCGTACTGCTTTTAGCAGGAGGTGGCGTATTTGTTGGGTTGCTACTTGGTATTGCTGCTGCGTTTTTTGTAGACCTAGTAGACAGATCCTTGAAAACAGTTAAGGAAGCCGAGACATTTTTTGGCTATACTCTACTAGGGCTAATTCCTAAGTTTGAATCAAACACCACATCTACTCCTGATAAATTGATGTCAGAAGGAGTCTCTGCTCGAGTTATTGTCGCAACTTCTCCTCGCTCAGTGATTCATGAAGCATATCAAATGCTTCAGGCAAACCTCAAGTTCATTAGCCATAAAAAAGTTCGCACAATTGTGGTAACGAGTTCTGTACCAGGGGAAGGGAAATCAGAAGTTTCTGCGAATTTAGCTGCGGTACTGGCTCAGGCGGGACGGCGAGTTCTGCTAGTCGATGCAGATATGCGTAAACCAACGCAACATCACTTGTGGGGTGTGATAAACTCAGTCGGTTTAAGTAACATGATTGTTTGTCAGGCTGAATTTCCCCAAGGTGTGCAAACGGTTACAAAACACCTGTCTGTCCTCACAGCTGGAGTCGTACCTCCCAACCCCCTGGCTTTGATTGACTCGGATCGTATGGCTACGCTGATTAAAATGTTCTCTGACAAATACGACTACATCGTATTTGATACTCCTCCTTTAGTTGGGACAGCTGATGCAGCAGTTTTAGGAAAAATGGCGGATGGAGTTTTGCTAGTCGTTCGACCGGGTGTTGTGGATTCAGCAAGCGCTACCGCAGCAAAATCCCTGCTGGAACGTTCTGACGCTAACATTTTGGGAATGATTGCCAACGCTGTCAACGTGAAGCACGAACCTGGCAACTACTTTTACTATTCCAGCCCTCGAGTGGGACAGAGTGTGGTAGAAACTGAAGTGGGGACTCAACAATGGACGCACAAATCGACTTGAAGGCAAATACAAAGGCAGACAAAGCTTCTGCTTTTGGTCTTTGGCAACAAATTAAAGAAGACTGGATTGCCCACGGACGGGATTGGACTAAGCCTGGATTCCGGGCTGTAGCAATTCACCGTTTTGGAGTTTGGCGTAAGAAGATTAAACCCAAACTCTTACAAGCGCCTTTGAGTCTTCTTTATGGAATGCTATATCGCAAGGTTCGGAATACGTACGGAATTGAACTGCTTTACACTGTCCAACTTGGTCGCCGTGTGGTTATTCAACATCAAGGAGGAATCGTCATTCACTCACACTGCTGTATTGGCGACGACTGTATTATACGCCAAGGGGTGACTTTAGGAATGCGTTACCTAGATCGTCCGATGGATGCGCCCAAGTTGGGCAAAGGTGTCGATGTTGGTGCTGGTGCACAGATATTGGGCAACGTTACCATTGGAGATAACGCAAGCATTGGTGCTAATGCTGTGGTTCTGTGCGATGTTCCAGCAGGAGCAACAGCAGTTGGCATACCTGCAAAAATCATTTCTTCAAAAGTCCGATAACAATGCTGTTGTATTGAGGTAACAATGCCATGTCAGTTAGCCAGTTCGTGGCTTCGTGTATTGATGTTGTGCTGTTAGTTAGCGCATCGGGTCTATTTATTGTTTGTCTATTTTTTCTGATTGAATGTACTGCGGCTTTATTCCCGAAGGCTTCGACTGGTGAAGCTGATCCTAAAGATGCTAAAGATGCTAAAGTAACTGTCTTAGTCCCAGCACATAATGAAGAGATTGTCATCGGTTCAACTCTCAAAACACTGATCCCTGCATTAAAAGAACAAGACCGTCTGGTTGTCATTGCTGACAATTGTAGTGATGCGACAGCTCAAATTGCTCGTACAATGGGTGCTACAGTGATTGAGCGTCAGAACAAGGAGCAAAGAGGTAAAGGATACGCCCTAGACTATGGCTTACAGTTTATTGAGTCAGATCCTCCTGATGTGGTTGTGATTGTTGATGCTGATTGTACAGTCTATCCAGGTGCAATTGAGCAGTTAAGTCAGTGTGCGATCGCCACACAGCGACCTGTCCAAGCAACCTACTTGATGCTCAGACCTAAAAACTCTCAGTCGTCAAAAGACTTCGTTTCACAATTTTCCAACATCGTTAGGAATCTTGCTCGTCCCCGTGGATTAGCCCGCCTAGGACTGCCCTGCCCCTTGCTTGGCACAGGTATGGCTTTCCCTTGGTCAGTCATTCGCTCAGTGAGTTTAGCCAACGGTCACCTCCTTGAAGATTTGAAACTAGGCTTGGATTTGACTATAGCTGGACACAGACCAGTGTTTTGCCCAGAAGCAAAAGTCACTGGGTATTTGCCGCAGCAGTCGCAGGCTGCTAGAAGTCAGAGAACTCGTTGGGAACATGGTCATTTACAAATTATCCAGACTTATGTCCCTACCTTACTCAAAGAAGCAGTCTATCAAAAAAGGTTCGACTTGTTGGTGAGCATTTTGGATTTGTGTGTGCCACCTTTATCTCTGCTTGTTGTTCTTTGGTTAGGGCTAATGGCAGTGACTTTGCTGTTTGCAGTCTTGGAAGCCTCATGGATACCAGCAGCTATTGTAGCTACAGCGGGACTTTGTTTCCTCATGGCAATTATGACAGCTTGGGCTAAATTTGCTCGCCAAGACCTTCCTCTGTTGCAACTTTTAACTGTTCCTTTTTATGTTCTTTGGAAAATTCCAGTTTATCTCAAATTTTTAGTGAAACCTCAAAGCGTGTGGGTTCGTACCCAAAGGGACAAAATATAGTAAAACAATGTTTAGCCGAATTAACCTTTCTCTTTCTAAAGTCAATCTATGAAAAAGAAAACTCTAAGTAAATTTTTAAGACTTGCCGAGAAAGGTTTTATAATATTAGGCTTAAGTTTCTTTTCAGGAGTATTTGGTGTACACGCTTTGGGTGCTGTGCTTCCAAATTTCGTTGTCACATTAGTCAGATTCTCTGTTTGGGGAATCTCAACCATTCTCGTTTGTCTCTTCTGGAAAAGTACGATAATCACAGCCGGTAGAGATAAATTACTCTGTCTATTAACGGTATTAGCTCTGCTATCATTTGTCTGGTCAGAATATCCAGACTTTACATCGTTTAATGCCAGAGATATCTTGATGATGACCTCGTTTGGCTTATATTTTGCCACACGATTTAGTTTGAAAGAGCAGGTACAACTCGTTGCCTGTACTTTATTTATAGGAAGTTTCTTGAGTACAATTGTTGCCGTTGGATTACCTTCGGTTGGGATACATCAAGCAGATGGGATAGAATCTCATCCAGGAGCATGGAAAGGAGTATACGGACACAAAAATGGTCTCGGCAGCATGATGGTTTTAAGCTCATTAACTTTTCTTGCCTTGCCAAAGGAAAACTCAACTTTATACAAGTGGGCTGGTTTGAGTTTTTCGCTGGTCTTGATGCTAGTTTCAACATCAAGAACTTCTCTTGTTCTTTCTTTATTGCTTATATTATTAATGGTATTCTATAGAAACTTTCGGTGGAAGGGAAAGATAAGCGTAATTTTCATAGATATTGGAATTCTGATTCTAGGATGTGTTGCTTTACTCATTTTCACTTATTGGGTAGAACTTTTAACTGGTTTAGGAAGAGACCCCACTTTAACTGGACGGACGCCCCTGTGGGGTGCTGCACTCGCTAGATTAATGGAAAGACCATTGTTGGGTTATGGTTATGCTGCATTCTGGGCACCTAAAAGTAAGTATGCAATCGAAGCAGGTCATGCAATAGGGTCTGGTTGGGTTCCACCTCACGCTCACAATGGCTTAATTGATTTACTACTTGATGTTGGCTTCATTGGTTTATCACTTTTTTTAATGAGTTATTTCACAACCTTTGCTCAGGCTTTAAAGCGAGCTTATGCAACTAGAAATCCAGAGGATCTTTGGCCCTTAGCTTATCTCACCTTTTTAGCAATGAATAACGTGACAGAGAGTTATTTGATGCGTTTAGCAAACCTGTATTGGGTTTTGTTTATAACAATTGTTTTTACTATAAATCAGAAAAGCAAATTCAAAAAATTAACACTTTAAAAAAGAAAAACTATTTATGTGTTATTTACAGCAGTTTTCTGTAAGGTGGGCATTGCTTACCAATATTTCAACTGTGCATTACATAGGCTTTTATGGGCAATGCCCACCCTAGGATTTCTTTAAAAAAGAAAAGCTATTTACGTGTTACTTAAAACTGTCTACAACATAGACGAATATTATAGGAGGTTTTACTTTGCAGTGTATTGGAGTTGTTGCCATCGGACGCAACGAAGGGGAGCGTCTGGGAGCGTGCTTGTTATCAGTGATAGGAGAAGGGAGAACTATAGTTTACGTTGATTCTGGCTCAACAGATGGTAGCGTGGAGCTAGCGCGTTCCCTTGGTGTCCATGTCGTGGAACTTGATTTATCTATTCCATTCACTGCAGCTCGTGCTAGGAATGCAGGGTTTGAATATCTATTACGAGTCAAACCAGAAGTCGAATTTGTCCAGTTTGTAGATGGAGACTGTCGCGTTGTTGAGGGATGGTTGGAATGTGCTGTGCGTGAATTAGTTGCTCAGCCCGAGGTTGTCGTAGTGTGTGGTCGGCGTCGGGAAGAATTCCCCACTAACTCTATCTATAACCGCCTGTGCGACATCGAGTGGAATACTCCCGTAGGTGAAGCTAAAGCGTGTGGTGGAGACTCCATGATGCGAGTGACAGCTTTGAAAAAGGTGGGAGGATTCAACCCGACACTCATTGCAGGAGAAGAACCAGAATTGTGTTTGCGACTGCGTCGAGTTGGTGGCAAAATTTTACGTATCAATGCAGAAATGACATTGCACGATGCCCAAATCACCCGTTTTGGTCAGTGGTGGAAGCGCTCAATTCGCAGTGGTTATGCCTTTACTGAGGGGGCTTGGCTATACAGTCGCAATTCCGAACAGCTTTGGATAAGAGAAAGTCGTAGGATTTGGTTCTGGGCTGTGCTTTTGCCTTTGTTGGTCATCGTCGGTCTATTGCCAACTCGGGGGCTAAGCATACTGTTACTGTTCATGGCATATGCTTTTGTCGCTTACCGAGTGTATCGCTCTACGCGCAAACGAGGGTTTAAGTCAACCGATGCTATTTTCTATGCCCTGTTTTGTGCAATAGAGAAATACCCACAATTACTCGGGAAAATTCAATTTTACATCTTCAGGTTGTTGAAACGACAGCGCACCATAGTGGAGTACAAAAGTGCGCCTTCAGCCAGTTGAGACAACCTTTCTTTTGTTTGTAGTGAGCGCTGAAGCGCTCACTACAAACTATCTCAAGCTATCACAATGAATGCAATGAATTACTAATTGACAAAACACTATAACGGAGAATAAAAAATATCAATGGTAACAAAACTTAAATCAGCAGTCATTGGCACAGGGGCAATCTCCAAAGAACATCTCAGTTTTCTTTCCAAATCTGAGCGCGCACATTTAGCCAGTGTTTGTGACCTTTCAAAAGCCGCTGCCAGGTATGCAGCCCGAAGGTTTGGTGCCGACTCGACTTACACCGACTATCGTCAGATGCTCGATGAGGTAAAACCTGACGTTGTACACATTCTCACTCCGCCTCATACTCATAAGCGGATTGCAAAGGACTGCTTAGAAGCAGGTGTACACGTGTTCTGTGAAAAGCCTATTACACCCACCTACGATGAGTTTCAAGAACTTAGGACCTTTGCACAGTCTCACAACCGCTGGTTGATTGAAAACCAAAACTACTGCTTTAACGAACCGATCCTGGCTATTGAGAAATTAATTGCAGATGGTATTCTGGGTGAAGTGCAGGAAGTTGAAGTCCGCATAGCGCTTCCAGTTCGCGATGGTGGAGCATTTGCAGACGAAAACTTGCCGAATCCTATTCATAAAATGCCCGCAGGGGTGGTTCATGATTTCATTACACACTTGTGTTCCATGACGGTGCGCTTCATACCAGATTTTGAACGCGTGAGCGCTGCATGGAGTAATCACGGTGGTGGAGATTTGTTCCGATATGATGACCTTGATGCGATCGTCATCGGAGGCTCTGCACACGCTCGGATTCGATTCAGTTGTCACACACCACCCAAGGCTTTTGCCGTTACGGTGCGAGGTTCAAAAGGTTATGCAGAAACTGATTTGTTTCAGCCGCATTTACGTTGTGTTATACCTCGCGCTGGAGAACTGCTATCTCCGCTGATTAATCATTTTCTGAACGGATGCGATTTGGTTGGGGCATCATTTACCAACTTTCGTCGCAAGATTATGCAACAAACGACATATGAAGGAATGCATCGGCTTTTGGACAAAACCTATGAAGGACTAATCGAAGGCAAAGCGCCACCAATCAGTTTTGAAGATATGGAGCGTACACATCAATTAGTTAATGCTTTACTATTGGAGGCTAATCGAGTTTGACACTCACCGACCTAAAGGTACGGTGATTCTTTAGAAGAAAACCAGACGACCTAGTCTAGTTTTGAACCATACTCATCTTACTGTTCTCACCACGATGCCTTTTTACGGATACCGAAGCACCACCGTCCACTTTCCAAGGGCGGGGGGAACCCCGCACGGAAGTGGACTCCAGAACACAGCAGCTGCTACAAGACTTTCTGCATACAACGCGGTGTCAATTGCGCCTACTCCCTCCGTCATCGACATTGGGCATACCTGCACATTAACACTTGCGAGTTTTACCCAAAACAGAATTAAGTTTTGGAACCCCCTACTCTTATTTCGTTGTCTAGGTACTACAACTAACTTTCTGTGTTTTTTGATTCACTGACCAATTGCCCCATTTTCTACCTCCAGAAGTAAGCATATCCTTACGAATCCGGTGTTAGGGGGTTCCAACCCACGGCAAACTAGGTCAATTTGTCTTAAGTTAGTTGTCACTATTTTAACACAGATTTATAAAGCCGTCCTTCTAGGACGGGGTAAGAGACCCAGGAGTTTTCGATGAAGTTATTGATAACAGGAGCATCCGGTTTTCTAGGACAGTATGTTGTCGCTGAAGCACTGCGACGAGGACATAAAGTGCGTGCGGTTGTGCGACCATCTAGTAATGAAAAGCGTATACCTTGGCATAATCACCCAAATGTGGAACTCGTCCGTATCGATTTGCGGCGCAAAGATGGTATTGCTGATGCTGTGCGGGGTGTGGATGCAGTGCTCCATTTGGCAGCCGTCAAAGATGGTGACTTTTACTCACGATTTGCTGGCACAGTCATTGCCACTGAAAACTTGCTCGATGCCATGATTGAGGCTAATGTGCTGAGGCTGGTTGATATCAGTAGCTTTTCGGTGTATAATTATTCATCCGGCAAAACAATTACTGAAGACACGCCCCTTGAGGACCATCCCCTAGAACGGGATGAATACGCCCAAGTCAAGCTGCTTCAGGAAGAACTTGTTCGCGAGTTTGAGCAGAATTATGGGGCACCCGTGACGTATATTCGCCCCGGAATGATCTATGGACGAGACTGCCTCTGGAATACCATTCTTGGAGCTAAATTGATCGGCAATTTATGGTTGAAAGTCGGCGGTCACGCACAGATGCCATTGACATATATTGAAAACTGTGCTGATGCAATTATCAGTGCTGCGGAGCGTGAAGAGGCAATTGGTCAAACTTTGAATATCGTTGATGACGACTTGCCTACTCAGAAAGTCTATGCCCAAAAACTGGCTCAACGCCTAGATTCTCTGCCCCGCACGATTCCCGTCAGTTTATGGTTCTTGTACTTGCTAGCCTGGATTTTCTGGACTTACAACCAACGAGTGCTGAAGGGGCAGGCAAGGCTACCTGGTATATTTATCCCAAGGGCAATAGATGCCAGGTTTAAGCCGTTTCGCTACAGTAATGCTCGTGCAAAACAAATTTTGAACTGGAGCCCCAGGTATTCACTCGACACCGCAGTTGAGCGCAGTTGTAGCGATGTCGAACTGTTGGAGGTACCGTTGCCGACACCCTCGTTGCAACCTTTAGGAGGCTGAAGAGAATGCGGATTGCTTACCTAACTGGTGAATATCCCAGAGCAACGGACACTTTCATTCAGCGAGAAGTCACAACCCTGCGAGAAATGGGTGTGGACGTCCACACATTCTCTGTTCGCCGAACAGGGGATGAACACATGGTTGGGACAGAACAGAAGTTAGAGCGCGATCGCACTTTCTACATCCTTCCCCCCAATCCCATAAACTTAATACTGGCGCACCTCAGTTTATTGCTTGCTTTCCCAAAAAGATACTTGCAAGCAATCAAGCTTGCATGGTCAACCAGCCAACCTGGGTTGCGAGGTGCGCTCTTTCAAATCTTCTACTTTTTGGAAGCAGGTATCCTTGCCAAACAAATCAAACAAAGGCAAATTGTACATTTGCACAACCACATTGTAGAAGCTAGCGGTACCGTTGCGATGCTCGCCGCCGAAATGGGCGGTTTTACTTATAGTTTCACCTTGCACGGTCCGTACATCTTCTTCCGTCCACATCAATGGCGACTCGACGAGAAAATCAAGCGATCGCTGTTTGTATGTTGTATCAGCCATTATGCTCGCAGTCAGGGAATGATATTTGCACCCACCGAAAAGTGGAATCGAATGCATATCATTCATTGTGGTATCGACCCAGCGTTATTCGATGTCGTTTCTCACAACGAGTCAGGAAAACGCTTGCTTTTTGTGGGACGACTGGCTGCGGCGAAAGGCTTGCCTATTTTGCTCGAAAGCCTTGTGAGTTTGAGGCGATCGCATCCAAATATATCATTAACAGTTGTAGGTGATGGTCCAGACCGTCAAAAGTTAGAACAAACAACTGCCCAGTTGGGATTGAGCCAGAATGTCAAATTCGTCGGCTATAAATCCCAAGGTGAAGTCCGCGACTATTTTCAGCAAACCGATATTTTCGTGATGTCCAGCTTTGCTGAAGGGATACCAGTCGTGCTGATGGAAGCAATGGCGGCTGGTGTACCTGTGGTTGCTACCCAGATTGCAGGTGTTAGTGAGTTGGTAGAAGATGGTGTTAACGGCTACCTTGTTCCACCCGGAGACCCTGTTTCCCTAGCGGAGAATATCGAAATATTACTGAGTAATCATAAACTTCGAGCTGCATTTGGCACAGCAGGTCGAGCCAAAGTAGAGAAAGACTTTAACATACACCATGAAGTTGCACGGTTACATAACCTAATGAAGAGCGCTTTGCAAGGTGATGTGGAACCGATTCGTCCCAATTATCCAGAAAAACAAGTTTTCTTAACTAAACAAGAAACAGTCACAACATCTGTTTGAAGGTGCAAGACGAGTGCAGTAAGATTGCACTCGTCCATTTCTTTGATTATGAAACCACAGATAAACCTTGCCCTCGAGCGAAGCGAAGGGACAGATGGACACAGATAAATTATCTGCACGGCAGTTGCGGGACTCGGGGGGAACCCCCCTCCGGGTATGCCTAGTGGGTACGGCCACGGCTTCGCCGAACGGCACGCTACGCGCGTTGGCTGCGCCTGCGCTTTGCGCTTACGCCAGTTGCAGCTCGGAGGGAAGCCCTCCGATGACTCACTGGTCTCACCGCAACGCACTGCCTCGTTTATCTGCGTGCATCTGCGGTTCCAATTACTTATCAAAAGAAAAACCAAATCATTGGCATGGATTGAGACAACTAACTAATTTATTTATACAGAAACTATGACATCTCTAAAAAAGCGTGCCATGCGTGGTGCAATGTGGACGATTATATGTTTCGGAGGTATTCAAATCTTACGATTTGGCAATAATTTGATTTTGACTCGCCTGCTGAAACCAGAATATTTTGGTTTGATGGCTTTGGTGACGACCCTTAGAGTTGGTCTGGAATTATTTTCAGACGTTGGTATTGCTCAAAATATAATCAACAGTAAACGAGGTGATGAAGAGACTTTTTTAAATACTGCTTGGACTATACAAGTTATTCGTGGTGTAGTCATTTGGCTTGTTTGTCTACTGATTAGCTTTCCAGCTGCAAATTTCTATAATGACCAACGCTTGATGGGGCTAATTCCTATTGCTATACTGTACTCATTTATTGAAGGATTTAGCTCTACTAGCGTACATACTCTTCATCGTCGGCTGGAACTGGGTAAGCTTTCCCTGTATGAACTGATATTGCAGGCATGTTTTCTTTCTACGTTAATTTTCTTGGTTTGGTTATATCCAAGTATTTGGACTTTAGCTATTGGAACGGTGGTGGGAGGAGTATACAAATTAGTCAGCAGCTATTGGTTAATACCAAAATACTCCAACCGCTTCGCATGGGAGCCGGAAGCAGTAAAAGAAATTTTATCCTTCGGTAAGTGGATGTTTATTGCATCCGCGCTCATGTTTGCTGCTGAACAAGCCGATCGCCTGGTTTTGGCTAAGATCCTGTCATTTCAAATGCTAGGCGTTTATACAGTAGCTTATACTCTAGCAAGCATACCCCGAGAAGTTATTAAACAACTTAGTTATAAAGTCATTTTTCCCACAATTTCCCAGCAAGCTGATTTGCCAAGGTCAACTTTGCGAGAGAAAATTCTCCGGCAACGGCGTCTCATGCTGATAGGGTGTGCGATCGCATTAGCAATTCTAGTGACTGTTGGTGATTTAATTGTTGGGATATTGTATGACAAAAGGTATGCTGCCGCTACCTGGATGATGCCGATTTTATGCAGTGGAATTTGGTTTTCCCTGCTATTTTATACTATCAGCCCTGCTTTATTAGCAATTAGCAAGCCCTTATACTCAGCTCAAAGTAATTTTGCTCGATTTGGAATAATTATTCTGGGTGTACCTCTGGCACATTACAGTTTCGGTGAGCTGGGGGCTATTATCGTCATTGCATTCAGCGATTTGCCTTTGTACATAGTCAATCTTTATGGACTTTGGCGGGAAAAACTCACTTGTTTAGCCCAAGATATTCAAACTACAGTCTTTTTTATCGGGGTACTAGCTTTATTTTTAGTTATTCGGAATTATTTAGGGTTTGGGTTGCCAATTCAATCACTACTTTAGGTAAATACAAAAGCTGCTGTCTTGGTTACAGCGCTTTTCAAGTAAATAAATCACTCTGTAGGGGCTGGGAAATGCCCATACGTGTCAACTTAAGGTGAAAACCAGTATAGAACAAGTTTTAAGAGATTGCCTCGTTCCCAGCCTCAGGCTGGGAATGCATATTGCGAGGCTCTGCCTTGCTTAAGAGCGTTATACGAAGTTGCGTTCAAAACCTCACCGTCAGGCAGGGTGGGGAGTGTCAACCGAGTACTTGCTCTATTTTTAGTTATTTGGAATAATTTGGGATTTGGGGTGTCAATTGAGACATTAGTTTAAGATAATGTAAAAGTTATGTCTTAGTTAAAGAATAAAAAGGTCATATTCCCAGATATTCCTAAAGAATGAGGAAAGAGCCTTGAAATACCACATAGCTTTAATCCCGACCTGTAACCTAGAACAAATCACCCAAAATGCTCTCGCGGGAAAATGCCCCAAGCATGTAATATCGGCAATGACTCAGCTTTTAGGGGCAACAGTTTATCAACCAGAGTCCGAACCCGTGTTGCCCATAGATAAAATTCGTGCGCATATTATAGGTCGTCCTGAATACTGGGCTTTAGCACGCAAGCTGTCGTCGCAGCTTCAAGAGGATGATGTCATATATTGCACAGGGGAACACGTAGGAATTCCAATTGCCGCTCTCTGCGGTGTAAAAGAGAACCGACCCAAAATTGTTGTATATATCCACAATATAAACCGACCACGAACTCGTCTGGCGTTGAAGCTCTTTAATATAGCAGACCGGATTGATTTATTTGTGACCACCGTTCCTTCGCAAGCTGAATTCCTTCGCCACTACTTAGGCTTGCCTGAGAACCGTGTCTATCTATTTATGTCACAACCTATAGACACATCCTTCTTCACACCAGGACCCGCTTTACAAAACAAACTTCGTCCAGTTATTGGTAGTGGAGGTTTGGAAAAACGGGATTATAGAACTCTTGCTGATGCGACTCGAGATTTAAATGTCGATGTGAAGATTTGCGCTTTCTCACGTAACGCAGTTGCATTAAAACGGGCGTTCCCAGAAGTTATGCCTAGTAATATGTCGTCTGGCTTTTACGACTGGTGCGAGTTGGTACAGCTTTACCGCGATTCTGACTTAGTTGTCATCACTCTTTTTGAGAATAATTATGAAGCCGGACTCACCACTTTGTTTGAAGCGATGGCTTGTCGGCGACCTGTAGTAATAACTCGCTCGTCAGGAATTATTGGCGACCTGATTGACTCGGGTATCGTTACTGGTGTTAATCCCCGTGACCCTGTAGGACTCAAGCAAGCAATCGTGAACCTCTTAAATGCTCCGGAAAAAGCTCAAGAGCAGGCTCAGCGAGGTTATGAACTGGTACTCAACCAATTTAATCATGTTAACTATACTCAAGCTTTGGTGACAAAACTCATCTCCACATTTGGCAGTATAAATAACAAGTCACTTGCTTTGCAATAACATTTAGAAGCTATGACAGTCGAACAAGTTAACAGTTATCAGGAGTTGCCTACTCAGGCACCTACAGTTTGGTCGCGCACAGTAGAACTGACCATAATCAATTTCATAGGATCAATTCCTCGTCCACTTGGCACTCTACTGCGACGGCTAGCTTACCGTTCAATCTTTGCTCGCATGGGTCGGAGAGTTTACATTCAAGCAGGGGTTGAGTTACTTGGAGCTCGTTCAATGGAAGTTGGTGATGATATTAAAATCCTCCGGGATGTGCGCTTGGAAATTAGACACCCAAATAGTTTACTACGTATTGGCGACAGGGTTTGTCTTGATCGCGGTGTTGATATCAGAGCTACAGGTTCTGATTGCCTGATTGAGATTAGCCACGACTCCTACCTGGGACCATATGTTTGCATGGCTGGTCCTGGTCATATCAAAATTGGTAAGAATTGCCAAATCGCGTCACATACAGGTATCTACGCCAACAATCATAGAGAATATGGATTAAGCCGTGAAGGAATTGAAATTCAGGACGATTGTTGGATAGGCTCTGGAGTTAGAATCTTAGATGGAGTGACTATTGGTAAAGGCAGTGTCATCGGGGCTGGAGCAGTTGTCACCAAAAATATCCCTCCTTATTCGATAGCAGTTGGGGTACCCGCAAAAGTAATTAAACTTAGTAAGGGAGGTGTAGCTTAATGACTCAATGTGTGCAACACAAAACTTAACTTACTCAAGCCGCGTATAGTTATATAAATAAAGGGTTTTGACCGAAAATCGGAGGGCGCAAGCCCCTAAATTCCATTTATGGGGATAAGCCCGTTGGGGAATTTATTCCCCGTCCCAATCTTCGCACTGCATCACGAATAACATCGTTATAATCAATTCCTTCAGACTCCGATACCTTTTGAACTATTTCCCATTCCTGTTCACTCAACCGAACAGTTAATTTTTTAGCTGCATACTTCTTTGGCATAGCAAGATCTTTGTGCTATTATATGTCTATCAGCCATACGATAGCAGAAGTAAGGAGGTGATTCAAGAGTGTTGGTACTGGAATACAAAGCGGTAGTTAAAAAGACTCAATCTGTAGCCATAGACGAAGCTATTCGTACGAGTCAGTTTGTACGAAACAAAGTGTTGCGTTATTGGATGGATAACCGTGGAGTGGGCAAAAAGCAGCTATATCAGTACAACACTCAGTTACGTGCAGAGTTCGAGTTTGTTAAAGACTTAAACAGTCATGCGTGTCAAGCATCCGTTGAGAATGTGGAACGCGCAATCAACAGATTTTTTGATAATTGCAAAAAGAATAAACCTGGGAAGAAAGGCTACCCAAGGTTTAAGAAAGGTAGCCGTTCTGTTGAATACAAGACATCGGGATGGAAGTTACACCCCTCAAAGCGACGCATAACTTTCTTGGACAAGAAAGAGATTGGTGAACTCAAGCTATTAGGGAAATGGGATATCCATACCTACCCTCTAACGTTAATTAAGCGAGTCCGGATTGTACGCAAGGCAGATGGCTATTATGTTCAGTTTTGTATCAAAGTTGATGCTCAGCCTGAGCAAAGAAACGGAAACAATGAAATTGGGTTGGATGTAGGGCTTGAGTATTTCTATTCTGATTCCAACGGGCATCACGAAGAGAATCCTCGTTTTCTCCGCAAGGCAGAAAAATCAATCAAGCACGCTCAACGCCGAATTTACACTAAGGAAAAAGGTAAAAACAATAGACGAAAAGCGTCATGGCGGCATGCCCGGAAACATTTAAGAGTAAGTAGGCAACGTGAAGAACATGCCAAGAGACTGGCACGTTGCGTATGCAAGGTTAACGCCTTTGTCGCCTATGAAGACTTAAATGTGAAAGGGTTGGTGAGAAATCGTCACCTAGCCAAGTCAATCAGTGATGTTGCTTGGACTTCTTTTCGTCGTTGGATTGAGTACTTTGCCTTGAAGTTCAATACTAAGGTTGTAGCTGTTGCACCTCATTACACAAGCCAGAAGTGCAGTGATTGTGGAAAAACTGTTATGAAAGGACTCTCTACAAGAACTCACAACTGTCCACACTGTGGGACAGTGTTGCAACGTGATGTAAATGCAGCTATCAACATATTGCTCAAAGCTAAAAATACCGGAGGGCATCCGGGAATCAACGCTTGGGGAGATGTTTCCTCTACTTCTATTGGTCGCAAGACCTGTAGGGGCAAGAAACGTCGATGAGCCAAGAATCCCCCGGCTTTTTGTGGGAATGGAGCGGAGCGAAATTCCCACAGCCGTGGGGAGTGTCAAGTTTGCTTGTTGCTACCGTTCAAGAAGCCGTCCTATTCTACCTGTATCGGCTACGCGTCCAGGGGAGTCGGCTCCTAAGGAATGTGTACAAGTGTTAATTGGGCGCTTGGCGCACGTACTCGACCAACAGGGGCATTGTTCAAATTAACCGCAGCATAAGGTCTTGGATCTGCTCTTTGTAGAAATCCTTCTTAATAAGATGTATATTAATACTAATCAAGAATACATACGTGTATCTACTTAATATTAACATTTAAGTAACCGTGGAAGAACTTCTAGAAGCTGTAGGACAAATTCTCGAAGACAAGCCTTTTGGTTCCATTCAGCGGTTTGTGCTCCAACAATCGTGGCTGGGGAAAACTTACGGTGAAATGGCCCAAGGTTCAGGCTATGGGAGCGACTACATTAAAGAAGTTGGCTCTCAATTGTGGCAAGACCTTTCAGATGCACTAGGAGAGAGGGTAACCAAAAAAAACCTACACCTAGTCTTGAGAAGATTCCAGCAAGACTGGATGAGTCAGGACAATTCACAGCAAGAGCGCGAGTTGAGAGCAGGTTCTAGTGCAGAAAGGGGTTTTTTAGATTTAGTCCCAGTGAGTAAGCTGGACTTTCCCAGCGGTCCTGTGCCAGTGGGTTCTCCTTTCTACATCAACCGTCCTCCGCTTGAAGAACTTGTTTATGCGGAAATTATGCAACCAGGTTGCTTGCTGCGGATCAAAGCACCCAGGAAGACGGGGAAAAGTTCACTGGTCAACAGGATTATTGCTCATGCAAAGGTGCAGGGTTATCAAACTGTTTCTTTGGACTTTCAGGAAGCTGATGAAGCTGTTTTTACTTCACTGGATAAGTTTTTGCGTTGGTTCTGCATCAATGTTAGCAGGCAGTTGAACCTCGCCCCGAACCTCGATGATTACTGGGATATAGAGATGGGCAGCAAGGTGAGCTGCAAAATTTATTTTGAGGCGTATGTACTGGAGCAAATCGATAGTCCTATAGTTTTGGCTTTAAACGAACTCCATCGGGTTTTTGAACATCCTAATATTGCCCAAGACTTCTTGCCAATGCTGCGATTTTGGCACGAACAGGCAAAGCAGGATAGAACGTGGCAAAAAGTGCGGTTAGTGGTAGTTCACACTACAGAAATCTATATCCCGCTCAAGCTGAACCAGTCCCCTTTCAATGTTGGGCTAACAGTTCCACTGCCACCGTTTACTATAGCGCAAGTACAGAATTTGGCTATTCAGTATGGAATAGATTGGGCAGCTTCCTCCGAAGGGGCGCAACGCTTAGGATCCTTACAAAAAATGATTGGGGGGCATCCCTATCTGATAAATCTGGCGCTTTATCATTTGTATCAGGAAGAAATGACGCTCTTGGAGTTATTACAAACAGCTTCTACACCAAGTGGAATTTATAGTCAGCATTTACGAGAACTCTTAACCCTACTCCAAGCTGATCCACAATTGATGTCTGCAATGCAAGAAGTTGTGATGGCTGATGAAAGTGTGCAGCTTGATGCCAGCCCTCCAAGAGGCGCACCCCTCAGCGCAATCGCCGCATACAAACTAGAAAGCATGGGTTTGGTTGAACTAGATGGCAATCAAGCTCGCCCTAGCTGCGAGTTGTATCGCCTTTATTTTAGCCAGCAACTCTTAAGGGAAAATGAGGATCATGCTTCTGCAAATCTGTTGAAGGAACAACAACAATCCAATGACATCACTGAAGCTGATGCACTGAGTCAGTTCGTCAATCTACACTACTTCAGCCAATATCTCGAAACCCAGTGGCAGCAGTGGCTGACAAAAGCGACAATGCTATCTGTGATTGTGTGTGATATTGACTACTTTAAGTTTTACACGGATGCTCATGGGTATACAGCGGGAAATAGTAGTTTACAGCGAATTGCTAGTACTATCTACGAGTATTTAAAGTATAAATCGACTCTAGATGCTCACTATGAGGGGACAAAGTTTGCAGCGCTGTTGCCCGAAACGCCCGGCAATATTGCTGTAGAAATCGCAGAAAACATTCGAGAGGGGGTTGAGCAATTGGCGATCGCACGTGCCTCCTCTGTCTTATATTCAGAGCAGGAAGCACAAACACGCTTGGCGAACCCAGAAGCAACGCTTAGGGTAGGTGTAAGCCAGGGAACTAGCAACGCACTCCAAAGGGCGATCGCTCACGCACAATTTCAATTTGATGGATTTCCGGCTCCTGTCCTCACTGTTAGCTTAGGCATTGCAACTGCAATACCCAACCATGAAAACTCACCCGCAATGTTAATGGCTGCTGCTGAAGAAGCTCTCTTCCAGGCAAAAAGAAAGGGGCGTAATTGCGTAACTTTAAACTCAGTTTTATCTGAAGACAATTAACCAAAAGAACTTAGAACTCAGAACTCAGAACTCAGAATGGCTCTTGGGACGAAGCCGCGGATGAGTACAGGAGTTTAACAGTGAACAGTGAACAGTGAACAGTGAACAGTGAACAGTGACCAGTGAACAGTGACCAGTGAGAAGATTGACTTGGGACATCTTGATACTGCGGGTACTTGATAACTGATTTTTGATAACTGATAACTGATAACTGATAACTGATTTAAGTTGCCGATACAAACACCTTGATTTATAAAGAAAAGGAATTTATAATGAGAAGTTTACAGCAGTTTTCTACAGGGTGGGCATTGCCGCACAATATCTCAAATTATCATCATATAAGCTCAAAAGCCCTGAAATGTAAATTGAATGAAAAGTTATCGATACCAAGTTGGCGGCACGCTAACGACTGATGCTCCTTGTTATGTTGAGCGAAGGGCAGATGTAGAACTCTACGAAGCCTTGAAGCAGGGTGAGTTTTGCTATGTTCTCAGTTGTCGGCAAATGGGCAAATCCTCACTCATGGTGAAAACAAAGCATCGCCTGCAACAAGAAGGCTTTAAGTGCGCCACTATCGATATGACCAATATTGGCTGTGAAAATATTACTCCCGAACAGTGGTATAAGGGAGTCGTAGGTGACTTATGGATGGGTTTTAAACTGATAGGAAAGGTCAATTTAAAAACCTGGTGGCAAGAGCAGAATGATCTTTCTTTACTTCAGAAACTGAGCCGATTTATTTCGGAGATACTGCTAGCTCAGTTTCCTAATGAAAGATTGTTTATATTTATTGATGAAATTGATAGTATTTTGAGCCTTGATTTCTCAATTGATGACTTTTTTACCTTGATTCGCTTCTGCTACAATAAACGAGCGCTTTCTCCAGAATATAATCGTATTACATTTGCAATTTTTGGAGTTGCAACGCCAAGAGACTTAATTCAATATCGAAATCATTCGACGCCATTTAATATTGGGAAAGCAATCGAACTACAAGGTTTTACATTTCATGAAGCTAAAGTCCTAGCTCAGGGGCTGGAGAGCAACGGTAACAATCCCCAGAAAGTTTTAAAAGAAATCTTAGCTTGGACAGAAGGACAACCTTTTCTCACACAAAAGCTGTGTCGGTTGTTGGTGAGTTCGGCTCAAGAAGCTTTCGGTGACAATCTCAAAATGCTGCCTGGGACGGAAGCATTTTGGGTGCAAAGCGTGGTGAAGTCCCGCATAATCAACAACTGGGAATCACAAGATGAACCGGAGCATTTGCGGACAATTCGCGATCGCCTTCTTAGAAGCGAACAATCCGTCGGCAGATTGCTAGGAATTTATCAGCACATCCTCCAGGAAGTTGAAGTACCAGTCGATGACTCTCGAGAACAAGTTGAACTGTTACTGTCTGGGTTGGTTGTCAAAAAGCAGGGTTTTTTGAAGGTAAGAAACCGGATTTATCAAGAAGTTTTCCATCTGGAATGGGTTGAAAAACAATTAGCTTATCTGCGTCCCTACTCGCAAGCCTTGGATGCCTGGATCGCTTCAAACGAACAAGATCAATCCCGGTTATTGCGCGGACAAGCCTTGATTGATGCTCAAACTTGGGCAAATGGCAAAAGCTTGAGCAACCTAGATTATCGGTTTTTAGCGAAGAGTGAAGAATTGGATCGCGCAGAAGTTCAACAGGCATTAGAGGCGGAACGTGCTAAAGAAGTTGAAGCACGACTAGCAGAACAGCAAAAAAGGCTGGCTCAAGAGAGAAAAGCAGCTAAAATGGTAACACTCCTCCTGGTAGGCATGACTATCAAGCTTGTGATTTCTTTATGCTGGGGAGCGTCGCTTTTACGTAGGATTCATAGCCTCGAAGCAAAAACTAGATGCACTCAGACAAGCCATCTGGACAAAGCTATAACTGCAAAGACTGAGTGCAGCGTACCCTAACATTAAGATTCATCTTATTTCATTAAAAGACAACCGAGCTGTTGGTGCTTTGGGGTCTTTACTAGCAAAAGCGCAATATGCCTGTGGATTGAGTTTTCCATAATTCTTGAGGAAGTCAACGCAACTCGGGCGATCGCTAAAGGTGGCTATGTAAACTACAAATAAATGCGTATCTGCCATATTTGGATAATCTGGTATCCAGAACACACCTGTTTGAGGATAACCACCCGCTTGTAAAGTTTTCGTTTGCTTGATAGCAGGTTGTAAATTTGGGAAGGTAGAGTCTGCTATAAAATAGAAAGAATTAGGCAAAGTCGCACTGTTTGTATTTGATTGTTCATAACTTTGCACTCTTTGAGAACTGGTCGTTACAGGTAGGGAAGGAGATAATGTCAAAGGGGTTTGTGAACCTTGCGGTTTTGTAACTAACCCAGATGAAGCTTTTTTATTTTGTGCTGTAGGTTGGGGAAAGTTTGTTAACAAAAGACCAATAATTATGGATGTACCGAATACTGCACCTGTGATTAACATACCGCCAAGAAACATACCGTTTTGTCTTCTGTTTTGACGGGCAGATTTGAGAGTTACAGGAACAGTCTGAGGAGGTGGTTGAGTCAAGTTACCCACCCTAGATGGAAGCGATTTTGCAATACTCTGGAGAGCATAAAGCATTGCTTTTGCGCTGGGGTAGCGTTCCCTGGGATTAAACCGGATGGCTTTATCTAACACGAATGCTAAAGGAGGACTCACACCATCCCGCTGCCAAAGACTCTCGCCTGTGTAGGAATCTGTATTCATGTGTTGCGGCAATTGTCCCGTCAGCAAATAAATAGCTGTTAACCCAAGACTATACAAGTCACTGGCAAAAACTGGACGCCCTGCTGCTTGTTCGCTAGGCATAAACCCTGGTGTCCCAACGATAATTGAACTGTTAACACTTCCTTCAGTGTTCAGCACTGTCCCCATCGTTTCTCGCACCGCACCAAAATCAATCAAAACTGGTTTGCTATCAGATGAGCGCAGCATTATATTGTCAGGTTTAATATCGCGGTGGATAATGCCTTTGCTATGGACATATTCCAGCACCTCTAACAGACTGATGAGAATCGAGACGACTTCGCTTTCGCTCAAACATCCCCTTTGTTGGACTTTTTGAAGTAGGGTTTGTCCGTCGATCCATTCCTGTACCAAGTAGAATTGCTCAACCGTTTGAAAGTAAGCGTACAGACTGGGAATTTGATTGCTCGCTCCTCCCAGTTGTTCTAAAATGGCAGCTTCCCGTTGAAATCGCTTTTGTACCAGTTGGGAAACCTGAAAATCATTATTATTAACAGGCTTAAGTTGTTTAATCACACAACGGCGTCCCGAAGGCATTTGGGTATCTTCTGCTAAGAATGTGTCGCAAAATCCACCAGATCCAAGTACGCTGATAATGCGATAACGCTCGCTCAATAATACTGGTATCTTTATGTCTTCCTGACTCATAATTTTTTATCTGTAAGCACTCTGGATAACTAACAAGCTACAATGGCGATTTCCATCACCTAAGTGGCAAATAGATTTTTGTATACTTTTTTACTTATTTTATTAATAATTTGTGTTAATATAATAAATTTGTTTCAATTGAAGTTATGTATAGGAGAATATCACAGATTGGTATTTTGATAAATGATTAAAGTATAGATAATACAGTAAAGATTTTTATGAGAAATCACTTATTTTTCATACTTTTTCACGACTCAAGTAGGAAAAGTAGGAAAAGTAGGAAAAGTCCGAAAAATTTCTATAGAGTTACTATCAAAATTATTTTGTTATAGAGTAATCTCACCCAATGGTCGTACGTTAATATGCGTAAGTAACAATTATTTCAATAATATGATGCCAAGGGTAATGGATTTAGTGCCATTGGATGAGTAAAAAATCACTATAAAATCACAAAAAAGTTAAATTTTATAAAATTATTTTGCTTGAGGTTAACCTGATGCTTCAGGGAGATTTAGTTCTTAGTAGCACATACGATTCGCGCCTTGTAGGGCTTTCGATTGTGATTGCAGTCCTTGCCTCATACACCGCGCTTGATTTAGCTGGGCGGGTAACGGCAGCCAAGGCATCCGCGAGAATTGCTTGGTTAATTGGTGGCGGAATCGTCATGGGCATTGGTATTTGGTCAATGCACTTTGTTGCCATGCTTGCCTTCAGTCTGCCGATGCCGATGTCCTACGATATGTGGACTGTGTTGGTTTCAATGCTGCCTGCCATTATCGCTTCTGGAGGTGCGCTTTATCTCGCCAGTGAAGAAGTCTTAAGCATCTGGCAATTGCTGATTGGCGGTGTCGTCATGGGTATTGGGATCGCGCTCATGCACTACATTGGAATGTACGCGATGCGGATGGAAGCAACTACCGGATATGATCCGTTGCTGTTTGTGCTTTCTGTGGCGATCGCCATTGGTGCATCAATTGTCGCATTATGGATGGCGTTCCAACTCCGCAGACAGACGAGCGCCACTGGCGGGAGGACAAAAATTGGCAGTGCACTTGTCATGGGGGCAGCAATTGCTGGGATGCACTACACAGGTATGGCAGCAGCTCGCTTCAAGGCAACCAACCCACGAGCAATCATTACGCCCCAGGCGATGACAAACTCCCTCACCTGGCTGGCTGTTGGCATAGGCGTGGCTACCGTTGTCATCTTGGGTTTCGCGTTGATGACTTCGTTTGTCGATCAGCGTTTGGCTGCGTCTGCAAAGCTTTTGGAACAGCAAGAAGTCGAAACTCAACGTTCACAGTTGTTTACAGAAATTACCCTACGCATTCGGCGATCGCTTAAATTAGAAGATGTCCTCAACAGTAGCGTCAAGGAAGTTCGTCAAGCATTAACAACAGACCGTGTCATTATCTATCGCTTCAATCCTGATGGTGGTGGCAACATCATCGCCGAGTCAGTGGCAGATGGTTGGGTGAAAACCTTAGGGCAAAAGGTCAATGACCCTTTTCGGGAAGATGACATAGAAATGTATAAAAATGGTAGAGTCCGAGCTACCAACAATGTTTTCACAGCAGGCTTTACAGATTCCCATAAGAAGATTTTAAAAGATTTTCAAATCAAGGCAAATTTAGTTGCACCGATTTTAAATCATAGTCAGCTCGTAGGGTTATTATGTGCCCATGAGTGTTCTAGACCTCGGAATTGGCAAAAATCTGAAATTGATTTGTTTAGACAACTCGCAATTCAAGTTGGAATTGCCTTAGAACAAGCCAATCTTCTTGATGAACTTCAACAGGCGCAAAGAGTGTTGCGGCTTCGCGATCGCGCCATTGCAGCAGCGAGTAACGCCATTTTCATTACTGACGCGCATCAAAAAGACAATCCGATCATCTTTTGCAATCCTGCTTTTGAAACAATCACAGGCTATTCATTAGAAGAAGCGCTTGGGCGCAACTACCGATTTTTACTAGGAGGCGACACAGGGCAAACGACTGTTGAACAAATACGCGACACAGTGAGCGATTCGAGTGAATGCCAAATTGTGAAGAATTACCACAAGGACGGTACCCCGTTTTGGAGTGAATTAACGGTTTCTCCAGTGCGAGACGCATTTGGACGAGTCACAAATTTTATTGGAGTGGTATCTGACATTACCTTACGCAAGCAGGCAGAAGAAGTTTTAAGGCATAGTAAAGAAGCTCTCCAAAGTCAGCTTTTAGAACTTATTAGTGACGTTAAAGAAGCAACCAATGGCGATTTAACTGTTCGAGCTAAAATTTCAGTCGGTGAAATTGGCATAGTTGCTGATTTTTTAAATACCATTATCAACAGCTTGCGGCAGATTGTCACTCAAGTCAAAACAGCGGCACACCAAGTGAATGTTTCTGTTGGGGAAAACTCTGGTGCCATCCAGCAATTGGCGGATAAAGCGCTCACACAACTCAGCGATATTACTCGCACCCTTAAGGAAATCGATAGTATGACTGTCTCGATTCAAGCAGTCGCTGAGAACGCCTACCAATCAGCTCAAATCATTCACACGACCTCTAACAAAGTAGAGACAGCTGGAAAAGCAATGGATTTGACTGTCAACAGTATCTTGAGTATACAACAAATCGTTGCTGAAACAGCCAACAGGGTGAAGTATGTGGGCGAAACTTCGCAAAAAATCTCCTCCCTTGTGTCCTTGATGAACCAAATCGATATGCAAACCAACTTGCTAGCCATCAATGTTGGTGCTGAGGCTGCGTGGATGGGTGATGCAGGTCGAAACTTTGTCGCAGTGGCGGAAGAAATTGCTCAATTGGTTGCCCAGTCTAACGAAGTGACCAAAGAAATTCAACACATCTTCGAGAACATCCAATTGGAAACAAGCGAAGTGGTTAAAGCCATAGAACAAGGAACAACCGAGATGGTGGAAGGAGCAAATGTTGTCGAAGATGCCAAGCTTAACCTCATGCAGATTTTAGAAGTATCTCGTCAGATTGACTATTTAGTGCAGTCGATTTTTACAGCAACAATATCTCAAACGCAAACATCTCAAACCGTTGTGTCGTTGCTCAAAAAAGTTGCCCAAGCTTCGGAACGCACTGCTGATTCGTCTGGCATAGTGTCTCGCTCTCTACAACAAACACTAGAAGTGGCACAGCAGTTACAAGACTCTGTCGGGGTATTTAAAACAGAAGCACACAGCGAATAATAGTATGAGTAAGTTAATATAATCCTGATGGCTTACAGCGCTTTTCAAATAAATAAACCACGCTTTAGGGGCACGGCAATGCCGTGCCCCTACAAAAATATGTGGTTCAATTAACTGAAAATAGCTGTAAAATATCAGTCTCTAAAGGTTCACGCGTAGGGTATTTGATGCTCAAATAAGCAAACCAATAACTGATATTATCAATAGATAAGTTTTTCAGCCCGCTTTTTGAAAGACCGAATTTGGCATCAGTTTTATGATTGAACTTTAGGATATAACCAGTAACTTTCCCAGTGGAATCGTGATGAGTGTTTCTGTAGAGAAAAAGATTTGTTTTCTTTGAATTCAAAAAATATGATGATTAAGAGAAAATTTCAAAATAGAGTCTCTTGGCAAAAGCGCCTACAGTATAACTTCGACAATTTTATGTCGAAGGGAGGATTTTCTGTCTTTCTGGCATTATTGTCATTGTTTTTTGGTGCTTTTGTTATCATGACAATTGCCCGTTACATCTCTGAATTGTTGTTTCCCAATGAAAATTTGGAAAATTCCCCGGATTTGTACTGGGACGTATTCGTGCAGTTGATCGGGTTAAGAGACACAGGAGACAATGCCAATTTTGCGACTAAATTTGTTGGTGTTATCACAATTTTTGTTGGCTTAGTGTTGTTCTCCAGCCTGGTAGCCTTTATTACCCAGCAATTTGAATCAAGACTCCAGTTACTGCGTAAGGGGAAAAGCCCTGTAGTAGAAGAGAACCATACCTTAATTTTAGGATTCACCGACAGAATTATAGATATTCTTAGAGAGTTAGTATTCGCTAATGAATCCGTTGCAGACGCAGTCGTTGTTATCTTATCTCAACAAGATAAAGAGGAGATGGATGATTTCCTCCGCAATAATTTAGCTGAACTCAAAACGACACGAGTGGTGACTCGCAATGGCTTAACGACTAATTTAAATGACCTAAATAAAGTTGGAGTCAAAGTTGCCAAATCGGTGATTATTTTGAATGATGCCAAAGCTTCAGATCCTGAAGAAAGCAAGACTTTAGCTGATGCACGAGTTGTCAAAGCCATCCTAGCAGTAGTGGCAGCTAATGAGGAAGACTCCTTGCCGCCTATTGTTGTAGAATTACACTCCCAACAATATCGCCGACTTGCTGAAAATATTGCTCCAGGAGCAGTCACCACTCTAAATGAAGCTGATATTTTGGCTAGAATTTTAGTTCAAACCTCGCGGAGTGTAGGACTAGCCTCAGTTTATTTAAACTTGGTAGGTTTTGAAGGTAACGAATTTTATTTCTATCGCCCAGAAAAAGGCTGGCAAAGCTTAAGTTTTGGTGAATTGCCATTTCATTTCTCAAATGGTACTCCCATAGGCGTGCGTCATGTAGATCTGCGCCTGACAATAAAACCCAGTCAAAATTACCAGCTCGCTGAAAATGATGAAGTTGTCATTCTGGCAGAAGATGACTCTACGATTGAGTTTCATCCACAACCTGTAGTGCAGCCTAAAAATTTTGGCTATGGAGGCGATCGCAAAACCCTAGAGCGAAAACCTGAGAAGCATCTTATTATTGGCTGGAACAACAAAACTCCAATTATCCTCAAAGAATATGCTAAATACATAGTTGAAGGTTCACAAGTCAACTTGGTGGTAGAGGATTTAACACCAGAGGTGCAAGCTGAATTTGATAAGATTGCCCAAGATTACTTACACATAAAGATGGCTGTCCTACAAGCTAATTTGGATTCAGTTGAGCAGCTTCTTCACTTCAAACCTTATAACTATGACAGCATCTCAATTCTGGCAGGTAGCGGAGCAAATGCTGAAGAAATAGATGCTAAAACCCTCACCATTTTGTTAGAACTGCGGCAAATATTCCGGGAGTATACCACCGAAACCGGAAACAAAGTTACGACAGAATTGATTGCAGAAATAATTGACTCAGAAGACACCGACTTGGTCATCAAAGCAGGTGTTAAAGACTTTCTCCTTACCAACCAACTTGTCTCTAAAATTTTAGCTCAGGTTTCCCAAGAACCTGACGTCATGTCCATCTATCGCGATTTGTTCTCAGTGGAGGGAAGCGAACTGTATATCAAGCCCATATCGCTTTACTTTCCAACCGAACAGCTTGGCAAGTTGACTTTCGCTGACTGTGTAAAAGCTGCACAAAAGCGTGACGAGTTGTGCATTGGCATAAAAGTTAACGCACTAGCTCAGGATAAGGAAAAGAATTTCGGTATTGACTTAGTACCGAATCTGGATAAGCAGTTAAATCTCAGTTTCAATGATGCACTGATTACTTTAGCTGAAGATGAAACATGACCATGGACAAAAAAAAGAAACCGCGAACCACGCGATGCTTGAACTGTTTAGCAGGCGCTCTGTATCTTTTTTGCTTGGTATCTATCTCCCCTGCCCAGGCTGGATCGCTGACGGACACCTCTGGGCTGCAACGGAAGTTGGAAGCTGTTGCAAAGGGATCTGATGGTCGGGTTGGGATCTGTGCAGAGGAGATCAAATCGGGTGCCATTGCCTGCGTCAACGGTGACCAACGTTTCTCGCTCCAGAGTGTCATGAAGTTGGTCGTTGGTGCTGCTGCAATGGATGCAATTGATCGTGGTCAGATGCGTCTTGAGGATGTTATAACTGTCCGCAAGAACGACTTAAGCCTTTATGTCCAGCCGATTGCCGATCTCGTTGCACAACGTGGAGAAGTAAGGACAACTGTCGCCGATCTGATTTCTCGTGCAATTATTGAGAGCGATAGTGCTGCGACAGATCTTCTTTTTGCACAGGTTGGCGGTGCGGAAGGTATACAGACGTTTTTGAAAACGAAGAAGATTTCAGGTCTGCGCGTGGATAGGGACGAGAAACACCTCCAAACTGAGATTGTCGGTTTGATTTGGCGACCTGAGTACGTTGATGCAGATGTGCTTGACAAAGCGATAAAAGCTGTGCCGTCCAGTCGCCGTGACGCCTCTTTTGCCGCCTACTTGAAAGACGAGCGTGATACGGCGACGCCACGAGGGATGGTGACTTTCCTGAGTGCTCTTGCCAGGGGGAAGGGAACTGTAACTTAATTTCTAGTCACATCTGTTCATTGCTTATCATTTTGACAAGATTCTTCTAAAATCAATTGGTCAACAAAATCTCTTAGCCGTTCTTGCCAGTTGGGAACGGCTTTAAGTTTTTCCCTTACCCCTGGTAAAACCTTGAACTGTACTGGGACTTTATCATATGCAACTTGATTATCTGATCTAAACAAAGTTCTTGACATTGTTAATTCGCTATTAAACTGGTATACTAGATATCATATCAAGATTAAGAAGTTCAAAAGATAATTGAATGTTGTTAGGTTTCAAAACAGAATTGAAACTGAATAATCAGCACCGCATAGCATTAATGAAGCATTGTGGCGTAGCGCGTCATGCTTGGAATTGGGGTCTTGGACTGACAAAACAGATATTAGACCATAACAAAGTTAATCCTGATTCTAAGATTAAATTTCCTAGTGCTATTGACTTGCACAAATGGCTGGTTGCATTAGTGAAATCTGAAAACGAGTGGTATTATGAATGTTCAAAATCCACTCCACAGCAAGCATTAATGGCTTTACGGGAAGCTTGGAAACGTTGTTTCAACAAGACTGCTGGCGTTCCAAAGTTCAAGAAAAAAGGTAAACGTGACTCTTTCACACTTGAAGGTACTGTTAAAATTCTAGGCAATAACAAGATTCAAGTACCTGTAATAGGTGTTCTCAAAACTTATGAACGATTACCACAAGTATTAACTAAGTCTTGTACAATATCTCGTCAAGCCGATAGATGGTTTATAAGTTTCCGTTTTGAAGTAAACCAACAGGACTGTTTATCAGACACTGTTGTAGGCGTTGACCTTGGTGTTAAAGCACTAGCCACTCTCTCTACTGGTGAGGTGGTTTTAGGTGCAAAGTCTTACAAAAAACATGAAGCGAAATTGTCCAGAATGCAATGGTTGAATCGCCATAAAATCATCGGTTCAAATAACTGGAAGAAAGCACAATTGCAAATAGCTAGGCTTCACATGAAGATAGCCAATATCCGTAAGGATACGTTGCACAAGCTCACTACACTACTAGCCAAGAACCACGGCACAGTAGTTATTGAAGACCTGAATGTATCCGGTATGATGGCTAATCACAAATTGGCTAAGGCTATCGCTGACATGGGCTTTTTTGAATTCCGTCGCCAGTTAACCTACAAGTGTGAACTATATGGTTCTAAGCTGTTAGTCGTTGATAGGTGGTTTCCATCTAGCAAGATTTGCTCAAGCTGTGGGACAAAAAAAGAAACACTCGCATTGAATGAGAGAGTGTTTGAATGTGGTCATTGTGGTTTTGTCATTGACCGCGATTTGAACGCAGCAGTCAATTTGAAGAAAATCGCCAGTTAGGCGAGGTTAGCCTGTGGACTGGTTGAAGCCGACTTCTCCAGGATGAAGCAGGAAGTAAGCGAAACTTAGATTTTGTACATAGCTTTGATAAGCTTTGACTAATTCTGAGTAGGATTTATGTAACGGAAACTCCTTTCAGCCAAATCGACCGCGCATCTCTTAAAAGTGATGCAGCGAACCGTAACCTTTCCAGATCGCTTGAAAGCAGGAGTACCGGAAGGCTGGACACTTGGTCATAAAACAGGAACGAGCCTTACCTGGAGGGGCGTTACTGCGGTGACCAATGATGTCGGAATACTCACCGCACCGGATGGTGGTAGAATCTCAGTTGCTGTTTTTGTGGCAGAGTCACGGCGATCCTCAAAGGAGCGTGCAAAAGTCATCGCAGCGACAGCTAAAACGATTACGAGTTCTTATCGCTAGAACCCAATATGGTTCAGATAAGACCAAAACCATTGTCAACAAGAGCCAGAGGCTCTAATATCTCGTTACCAGGTTGAACCTGGTAACGAGGGTTTGGAGGCTTCGCCTCCTGTTGCAACTCTTGCAAGATCTCAGTTGACCTAAATTCTAAATGCAATTGAATGCGGTGATATCGAATCTAAGCACGTTCAGCGCCAGGTCGCCCGTTTTGGGTTACAAACGAAGCTAAGGTACTAATGGTTGCACTCTGTTCGCGGATGGTGGAAACAACGCGGTAGTCACTTTGCCAAGTCTCGTGTGTAAGATGACAACGCACGTAGCCGCGATTTTTGCCGTCGAAGAATTTAGTATGAGGATTGTTGCTGAGGGCTGCTACAGTCGGGGGAATGAAGACCTCAGGGAAGTCGGAGGAAATTGAGGTACCCACGAATTCAGTGGCGACAGTGGGCGAGTTTGGGTTGTTGAAGTCAGTTTTTAGGTCGTGTACCCAGCTCGAATGAATGTCACCAGTAATCACAACTGGGTTATTGGGTTGACGCTGTTGGAGAAATTGTAATAGGCGATCGCGTGCAGCGACATAACCATCCCACTGATCCAAGTTGAAGACTTCTTGGTTTGGGAGGGCATTAAAATCATATTGTCCCAGCATGACTTGCTGAGCAATCACATTCCAGCGAGCTTGCGAATCACTTAAACCTTGGAACAGCCACTGTTCTTGCTCTGTGCCTGTCATAGTTGCATTGACGTCAAACGCTTCAGAACAACGGGGTTTTAAGCCGTCATCGCAAGGCTGATCGCTGCGGTACTGGCGGGTATCTAGGACATTAAACTCAGCAATGTCCCCAAAGGCGAAACGCCGGTAAAGCTGCAAATAAGGACCTTGAGGCAGCGATGACAAGCGTAGGGGCATATGTTCGTAGTAAGCTTTGTAAGCGTTTGCCCTACGAGTCACAAACGCCTCTGAACTTTGATTTTCTTCAGGAATGAAGCTAGCATAATTGTTTTCGACTTCGTGGTCGTCCCAAGTGACGATCCAGGGAAAAGCCGCATGAGCCGCTTGTAGGTTAGAGTCAGTTTTGTAAAGGGCGTGGCGGTTCCGGTAATCGGTAAGGGTGACAATTTCCGGGCTATTATGTTGACGTGGACCTCCGGGTTGCGGTCCATACTCATAAATATAGTCACCCAAATGAACGACTAAATCTAGCTCCTCTTGAGCCAAGTGCTGGTAAGCTGTGTAATAACCGTTCTGCCAGTCCTGGCAATTGACGAACCCAAAGCGAAATTTATCAACACGAGCATCACGCGCTGGAGCTGTACGGGTGCGTCCGACGGGACTAATTTCATGACCCACCTTGAACTGATACCAATACCAACGCTCAGGCTGCAACCCACCTACTTCTACATGGACAGAGTGGGCAAATTCAGGAGTGGCGATCGCCCTACCCCGTCGCACAACTTTTCTCATGTTTTCATCCAGAGCAACTTGCCACTGCACAGGCACATTAACATCCGGCATACCACCGCCATTTAACGGTTCTGGAGCCAATCGCGTCCACAGCACCACACTATCTGGTAAGGGATCACCAGAAGCAATGCCGAGACTGAAAGGATAAGCAGAAAAACTTGGCTGTGCAACAACTCTCTGAGTCCAAAGACTGGCGAGCGTGCTTGCAGTCATAGCCCCTGCACCAATGAGAAAGCGTCGCCGCGGGGCTTTGCTCGATAGTAAGCGCTCGAAATGAAAACGCTCCATACGCATCCTTTTTGTAAATTCTTAAATTTGTTAATTCTTAAAATAGAGAAGAAACTGAAAGCTGAATAATAGTTAACTAATTGCCAACATGATGACATACCAAATCCGATTTCCATACTCCCGTTTCTAAGTCTGCAGTCTTTTTTTGATAAGTCGCAACACTTATAGCCCTAAAGCTACATAGAGATTATGGATACGGATTTGGTATGAAACCCAGCTCAATCTAGCAACCTTAACTTATCAACTGGGTATTAACTAACCATTAAGAGCTTGTTAATGTTGAGATAAAGACTTACTAACAATAAGGATGGATGGTAGCCTTGTAGATACAGTGATATCAAGTCCAGTAATACAATCTTAATAACTACGTAGTGAGGACTTTAGTCCTCTTTGCCTGATATACCAAGGACTCTAGTCGTGATTACAAACAAATTTTATTATCGAGAATTTACTCCAGATAAGAGTCAAAAGTAAGGTGCGTTGGGCGCTTTGATTATGTTTTTTATGACAACGTATATCGAAAGGCTGCGCCTAACACACCCTACAGTAATTTTATTTTTACTTTTCGTTACATACTTGTAAATTTTTCCGTCCACTTACTTAGCTGTTGATTCATTTCCCCGACTTGCAGATCAACAACTCTATCAATCTGCTTGGAAAATTCTTCGCATAAGTCTAAAAGTACATTTTCTAAATATTCAGTTTTCACATATTCGGTCATTAAGTGCTGTAAAAAATCCAGTCTCTCTTGAATCTCATGTAGATTCTGGTTGCTATTAGTTCTTTCATCTAGCACATTCACTTGCTGTTGTACTTTTTCCAACTGCTGCTTTATGTGAATTGTATTCTGATTGTACTTGTCTAATAGCACATGGATTTTATTTATTTCAGGATTATATTTATCTACATTTTTTCTCAGTTCAATGTTCTCATTTCGTAAGTTAATAACACTAGTATCTAGGTTTTCTACATGCTTTTGTCTGGTACTTATCTGATGTTCCAGAACCTGCTGCTGTTGCTGTAAGTGTTCTATTTTTGATGTTAATTCTCTGACGATTTGGAATTTCAGTTTTTCAACTTCTTGCTTTAATCCCTCAACTTGAGCCGAGGAAAGTTCAACAACACTAGATTGAAAAAGGCGTTGATGATCAAGCTGTTGCAAGGCGGACTTTATGTCAGTTTGAAGTTGAGTTAACTCGTCAGAAATGGTAGTAATATTGAGAGATTCTAGTAAAGCTAAACGCTCATCAACACCAGCAACAAATTTCTTTAGCTCATTAGAATCAACTGATTCTGGAGCAAGAGGTAGGTTATTAAAATGCTCTTGAAGCCGATTGACTATCTGAGCTATACGTTGAATTGCTGCTGGTTCTGAACGGGCTATGAAATTCTGAGCTAAAGCGTTTAACTGATTATCGAGTTTTGTAATCGATGTTTGTATTTCACCTACATCAACTGGCTCTGGAGGAGCAGGTAGATTCTCAAAACGTAGTTTTAAAGTATCTAATTCTCCTGCAATCTTTGCAATTGCTGCTTCCGTCACTGTTTTATCTGATTGCAGCTGCTTGATTGCTGAAACCAAACGATTAATATTATCTTTATACGTTGTTGAATTTTTTCTTTCTATTTCAGTTAAACGCTCTTCCAAATAATTAGGGTCAAAAGAAGGAGTTTTTGAGTATTGTTCGATAATATGATTAATTTGGCTTTGAAGTTTAGCACTATCGCTATTGACTTGGTTGAGGTCGAAAGCTTGCAATTGTGCTTGCAAAGCTTTGACTTGCGCTTCTGTCTCATTCTTGATTTCATTAAGCGCTTCCTTCAACTCTTCAATTGCTTGTACCTCTGGTTTGGCATTAACCTGTCTTGTCAAGCTATCTAATTGACTACTAAGGTTGGTAATTGTGCGCTCTATCTCACTTGTATTAACTTCTGTGTAAGTAGGAAGATTGTCCAAACGTACGGATAGGGTGTTGAAAAGATTATTTAGTTCAGTAATCTCTGTTTTGAACTGCTTAACCTCTTGTGTTTCCGGTCGAGTATTGAACTGTTCGGTAAGCGTGCGAGTTGTTTGCTGTACCTGAAGTAAAGATTTGAATACAGGATCAAGATCTACACTCTGGGTTGGCAAAGTCTGAACTTGCTGATCCAAGGAATTGATAGCTTGATGCATTTCAGATACTGTAGTTTTGTTGTACTGCCGTATCTGTTGCTGAAATTTTGACCTATTTATTAAATTGAGCGACAGTGCAACAGTTAAAGGAACAGATACATACATCAGTTGTTGAGAGACTACTGAGACTATTGAGCCAACAATACAACTGACAACCGAGCAACCTTCTACAACTTGTAACCAGTTGTATTGCTTGACAGAGTTCATTTCCAGACCTCGGTAGCGAGCTTACTTTTATAACATTACCAAGAAAATAACCAGGTCTGGAAGTTAACTCATAAAGTTATTAAAGTTACAGTAAAAATCCGATGAAGAAATTGCGATTGCTCTTTTTGTATGGGTAACGCATAGCTGGAGAAGCATTAGCTCAAGTCTTTTCGTTAAAAATCGTATAGGTGAATGTACTTGGGAACGGAAGGCGATCGCTCTATAGGACGCCACACTTTGCACCATCGCCTTTGAAACATAATCGTAGGAATTTGAAACTGATTTTCTTGAATAAGCTACGATAAATCCAAGCACATTCCCAAAGCCACTAATGTCTGAATCAGTTCAGTACGTTACCAACCAACAAGGAGAGCGAGTTGGTGTACTCGTGACATTCTCCCAGCACTGATTCGGAGTACCGAATGAGCGTGTGGGCTTCTCCAAGTCGCCCCGGAGAAATTTCCTGCTTCATTGGTCGCATCTAGGCTTGCAATACGAGCGAATGCTTGCCCCCGATAACGATGCCTCCACAGGCAGTTTAGAGACTCAGTCAGGCCCCACGGAGTCTTTGTACAAAAAGCAAAAAGCTTTGTACAACCAAACCAAACTGGTTTTACGCATTGATGGTTTCATGCATGAAGCAATCTTTCTCAATGCAACGCCCTACCAATTGTCATGGTTCTGTACCGTTCCCAACGTATGCCCTTCGGGCACGCACTCGCGTTCGCACTGTACACCTTGCAAGCAAGTTCGTTTGTGTCGAGTGGTCAGTGGGAGCGCTGATAAGACTATGATAGCATATGTTTAGACGTCGTATAGACATATTTATCATGAAAGCTAAAGGATTACATATTAGGATTAGCGAACGTAGATTGAATAAAATACGGATGTATGCCGCAAATAAGGAAAAGACGATTACTCAAATTATTGAAGACTATATTGACCGACTACCGACCACAGAGATTGACAATTCCTCAACCACCCCACTTCTTAAATAACCTGTGGTTATTGTCAGTCGGGGATGTTTTCGTCACTGTCCGGCGCAAGACCGGCCACGCTCACGGAGTACCGTTATAGTGGGGGACTTACGCCGAATTAGTTAAATTTGGAAACATACCATCAGTTGACTAACACATCAACATCTGATGCTGAAATTTTAACTGGCTTGAGCCAGAATGAACTGCAAGCCTTGGCAGAAAGTCTGTTGTCTCCAAAAGCTCAAGTTCAATTGGAGGATTTGCTAGGTAGAAATGCGGAACACCAACTCTCGGCTGATGAAATTGCCACTTTAGACCGTTTATTGGAACAGGTTGACCAACTAAATATTCTTAAGACTAGAGCAAGGTACACCTTGAATAAGTTTCATCTGAGGTTTAAATTATGAACATCTCACTTAAACCCGAACATGAGCAATTTATCCAAGCACAAATTGCTAGTGGTAAATTTGCCAATGCAGATGAGGTTATTGATTTAGCATTTAAACTTTTAGAAAAATTGGATAATGAGTATATCCAATGGCTTGAACAAACCCGTCAAAAAGTGGAAGTGGGACTGGCTCAAATTGAGCGAGGTGAAGTGATTGATGGTGAAGTTGTGATAGACAGACTAAGAGAAAAATTGCGGAAAGCGCGTGAAGCTCAAGAATGAGCCGATATGTCATCTCTCTACAAGCAAGTCGAGATTTAGAAGAAATTATTGATTATTTTGCCAGTCGCAACGTTGAAGCAGGAGAGAGATTTGTCAGCGAGTTTAATAAAAAGTGCGAAAACTTAGCTAAGTTTCCCAGTATGGGACGTAGCTATGCAGAGATTGTACCTTTATTACGTGGCGTTCCTTTAAATAGTTACATTATCCTTTACCAAGTTTTAGAAGATGGTATTGTGATTGTGCGGGTGGTTAGTGGTTATCGCAATTTAGAATCTTTATTTTCAGATTTAGATGATTAGTGCAATCTCTATAAGTCTTGTGGACAAGTATTAGAATCTCCTGGATGAGTATCAAAGACTTGTGAACGAGTATCAAACACTCAAGCGCGAGTATCAAAACCTCATCCACAAGTATCAAACACTCAAGCGCGAGTATTAAAATATCGTGAATGAATATCAAAGACTCATTAACGACTATCAAAGATTCGTGGACGAGTATCAAACACTCATCAGCGAGTATCAAACACTCGTTAGCCAGAGAAAAGAAACCATTGGGATAAGCAGAAAGTACACCAGTGTACACTAGGTGCATGAAGTAGCAGAAAAATTTATCCGCGCCAACGGATATCTCCCCTCGGTGCCAGGTATTGAAATTTACCAAATCTTGATTCTACCGTGCAAGCATGAGCTGCAATAAATATTCATAAAATTCTGGAACGCTTAAATGTTACAGTTTACAAGTCTTGATGCGAGAGAAGAGACACTCCCCACCGCAAACACCCCCCTGGGAGGTGTCCCGCAGGAGCAGTTGTATCAAAAGTGACTTCACTATAAGAGACCCACTTTTCTTTCACTCTCCATCCCACGTCTTTCACTCTCCATCCCACGCGAGCGCCAAATTTATTCCAGGCTTCTTCGTAGTATTCGCCGTCCGTCTTACCACCAACACTTAGATAAATTTTCTTTTGAACGCTGAAGCCAAAGCGCCCATTGCTGTATTTTAGCCACAGTTGGTCAACCGTACGCAGATCAGCACAGGGAAAGTTTAACAGTTCTTCATCTCTAATGTAGTCATTTTCCTTGCGACCTACAGCTTGAAGCATCACCAGGTAAGTTTCATAGTCAGCTTCTTTCCACTTTTGTGCTGCCAGTAAGTCTCGCAGTTTTGTGTAGTTTACGCCTTTTTCCAAACTAAGGTCATCTTCGATGGTATGCGATTGACAAGTCTCGATGCGAGAGAAGAGAAACCAACATCCATCCTTTCCCCCAAACCAAAATCCTCCACCAAGGGGGGTGAAAGGGAAGTAACCCTTATAAGGTGCTGAGGTATGAAAACTTACATTATCATTATCTGAAATCCAGTTTCCCTGCACTCTCCATCCCACGCGATCGCCAAATTTTTCCCAGGCTTCTTGATGGTATTTGCCGTCAGGCTTGCCACCAACACTAAGGTAGATTTCCTTCTGAACGCTGAAGCCAAAGCGCCCATTGCTGTATTTTACCCACAATTGGTCAATTGTACGGAGGTCAATACAGGGAAAGGTTAAGAGTTCTTCCCTCTTAATCCAATCATTTTCCTTGCGTCCAACAGCCTGTAGCATCACCAAATAAGTTTCATAGTCAGCTTCTTTCCACTTTTGTGCTGCCAGCAAGTCTCGCAGTTTAGTGTAGTCTACCCCTTTTTCCGAACTGAGGTCATCTTCATTAGTTGTAGGGGGTGAGGGTTCAACAGGCTTAGTATCTTTTGCTACCTTTACCTGTGAACCCGCCGCCTTATCCGGCTCCCCTCCCTGCTTGCGGGGAGGGGCAGGGGGTGGGGTTAAACGCTCCTCTATTGGCGCGATGTCTTCATCTCTAAGTTGCAAAAGTTGCTGCAAGCGCTTCAAATCCTCTCGCGTGCGATCGCTGAGAGTACCTTCATCCTCTATCGCCTCAGTCAGTGCTTCTTCATATTCTTGTAGATTTTGCTGGCGCTGGCGGTAAGGCTCCAGGACTTCGTTCTCAATTTTTCTTGCCGAATCTGGCGACAAACTCAGTTCACTCTGCCGTCGGTTGAGAATCCGGCGTCCTACACGCGAAAGTTGACCATCTCGGATGCACCGTTCTACTTCCTTACGATACTCCAATATTGGATCGCCTATCGGAGCTTTTGCCAGCTGAATTTTGTAGCCCTCTCTAACAGCAAAAATTCCTGGCTTCATTGCGGGTGCTGCTTCCTGCACTTTTCTACAGACGTACTCATGCAGTTCATTTACGGAAACCACACCGTCATTGTCAGTATCCGCAGCGCCTTTCTCAATTCCTTCTACAAGATAGCGGGTATAAACTGATAAATCTGAACCCTGTTGTTCAAAAGAATACTGAGTGGCAGTCGAAGAAGTGAGAACTGCGCGTCCTTCTACGGACTGTGGTTTTTTAGTCTCTACCAGTTGGTTCTTGATATCCAAACTGCCATCATCTTTCGCCCTCATGCCTTCAGCAAATGCACCGCTAAAGCAGCAGTCAAGAATAATTACCTGTCGCCGCGAACGGCTATTTTCCATGACATCGTGTATCAAGCTAGCAGCAACAGCGGTCGTTCTGACCAATTCTCCCTTAGCATTTTTGCGGGTTTGGCGAGTTGCCAGGTAAAGCCTGCCGCTATCATCTTTAATCCCATGACCGGAAAAATACAGTAGCACCAGGTCATCTTTTTGGCGATTGAAGAATAGCGTTTCAATCGCTTCTTCCATTGTCTGCCGTTGGGGATTTTTCAGCACTGTGATATCGCCTGGTGCAAACCCGCCCATATCTTGATGCTGCAAAACTCGCTGCATAGCATCGACATCTTTAACAGCCCCAGGCAAGGAGTTTAAGCCAGGTTCGTACTCACTAACCCCAATCAGCAGTGCAATTTTCGCCATGTTTGCTAGTCTACTCTGTTTCCACCAATTCCTGTATTGCCTTGACTGCTGCTTCTAACTCTTGCCGGCTGCTAGCTTTTATCTTAATTTTCTTGCCGTTTGCCTCTGCTTCCACTTCAATGAGTTTATTGCCTAGGCGATCGCTCAAAAACCCCCACACTTGCTTCACATTTTCCGGCTTAACAAAGCTTATCAGTTGAGCCACTACCCAGCCTGTCACCGACTTGGAACCTTCTGGTGCATTGGAGTTAATAACTCGGTCAACCGCTTCTACTTCATCCAAGTCTTTCATCTGTGCAAGAAGCTTCTGGACTTCCTTATCTTTTTCCTCGGCATCCAAGTCTGGATCGGTAAATGTAATGGTGAGTTTAACGTCTGATGTGTCTGCCATAATGGTAGTTTTGTTATAAATAATATTTACACTTGCGAGAATTCTACTGTATGTAGATATCAATCAAACAGTAGACTATTCCGGAAATTCAGCAATTGTAGCGCAGCATTACCCACCTTCAAACGTGCGGTGCGTTACAGCTCAAAATAATTCTACGTAACCCAAAAGACTTGTCGAGCCGTAACACACCCTACTTAAGCTGATAACTGATAACTGATAACTGATTTAATGCCTTGCGTCAGTTTCAACAGGAACTACAAATGGGTGCTTTAGTCACAGTGGATGAAGCAAAGGCGAAGGCAAGAATTTTACCAATTAACAGCAATACCTAAACATTCAGAAAATCTTAGGCAAATTAGTCTGCATCTTGGAGATATTATTGAACGGAGAGAGAGGGATTCGAACCCTCGTTGAAGTTGCCCCCAAACAGCATTTCCAGTGCTGCGCCTTCAACCACTCGGCCATCTCTCCAGGCGTCACAAGTTACGATTCTACAATGAAATAAATTAAAATGCAAGTAAATTTCAGTTTAACTGAATCGCCGGGAAGTCCCCATGTGCAGCGCAGCGGAACTTGGGGATGAAAGGCAGGAAAAGGAGGTACCTCCGGCTTGCAAATCCCTCTCAATATGTTTAGTGCAAATCCCACAATATAGTAAACTTATTGGAGAAAGGAGGTGTATCAAGTGCTGCACAAAGCTGTCAAAGTCCGTCTCTATCCAACACAAGAGCAAGAAGTACTGTTGGCTCAGCACTTTGGTTGCGCTCGTTGGTGGTGGAACTATGCCCTGAATAAGTCCATCGAAACCTACAAAGAGACGGGCAAGGGACTAAGCCAGTCAGCACTCAACGTACTGCTTCCTAAGCTGAAGAAAGATGAGGAAACCCTATGGTTGTCTGAATGCTATAGTCAGGTGCTACAAGCTGTTACCCTCAACTTAACGACTGCTTACAAGAACTTCTTTGATGGTCGTGCGAGGTTTCCACGATTCAAATCAAAGCATGGCAAGCAGTCCATTCAGTATCCCCAAAACGTCAAACTGGTAAATGGTTCCGTAAAACTGCCGGGTAAAGTTGGCACAGTTAAAGCCAAAATTCACAGAGATATTGAGGAGACAATCAAGACAGTAACAGTAAGTAAAGACCCATCAGGGAAGTACTATGCATCGATTTTGCTCGAAACTGAAGGAGAAAATCTACTTCCCTCAAGTGAGGGTAGGGTAATCGGTGTTGACTTGGGGTTGAAGCACTTTGCAGTAACTAGTGATGGTAGCAAGGTGTCAAAATTCGACAATCCTAAACACCAAGCTCGTCATGAGAAAAACCTCAAGCGTAAACAGCAAAAGTTAGCTAGGAAGCAAAAAGGGAGTAACTCAAGACACAAGTATAGAAACGTTGTCGCTAGAGTGTACGAACGGGTTAGCAACTCAAGAGCAGATTGTCTACATAAGCTTTCACGAAAGCTCGTCAATGAAAACCAAGTTGTCGTAGTGGAAAATCTATATGTCAAAGGCATGGTTCGTAATCATAATCTAGCAAAAGCTATATCTGATGTTGGGTGGGGAATGTTCACCAACTTTTTAGCCTACAAACTAGAAAAGAAGGGAGGCAAGTTGGTTGAAATTGATAGATGGTTCCCTAGTTCCAAGCTCTGCTCTAATTGTTACCACCAAGTTGACGAAATGCCCTTAGAAATAAGGGAATGGACTTGCCCTCACTGTGGCACTCATCACGACAGGGACGGTAACGCTGCAACGAACATTAGAGCAGAAGGAATCAGAATGCTAAAGGCGGATGGAGCGTCCGTCTCTGCTGTAGGAGGGGAAGTAAGACCAAAAGCTGGGCGCAAGTCTGTCTTGAGGCGTTCCCTGACGAGTACAGAAGCTCCGGATGCAGCGTTAGCCTAATCCGGAGTAGTTCACAATCCTAAATTAAAATCGAAAATTCCAATGTCCGAGACATACACTGTTAAAGTTCGCGATCGCGCCAAAGGCACAGTATACACCTTAGAAGTCCCCAAGGACCGCTACATCCTGCATACAGCCGAAAAACAAGGGGTGGAACTGCCGTTTTTATGTCGAAATGGGGCGTGTACCACTTGTGCTGTGCGGGTAATCTCAGGAGAGATTTACCAACCGGAAGCGATTGGACTATCGCCAGAGTTGCGGAAAAAAGGTTATGCCCTATTGTGCGTTAGTTATGCCCGTTCTGATTTGGAGGTGGAGACACAAGACGAAGATGAAGTCTACGAACTCCAGTTTGGGCGGTTTTTTGCTAAGGGGAAAGTTAGGGCGGGTTTGCCGTTAGACGAGGATTAAAATTTATTTCGCGCAAAGGCGCAAAGGCGCAAAGGTGCAAAAAATTGTAATTCTATTTTGCTTATTACTTCTGGTAGCTTGCCAACCTCAGAAGAAGGCGGAAGAAAGTACGCGGATACAGATAAAAGTTGCACAGGTGGTGAGTGGGCAAACTTTGGAGGTGGTGGGTATCGGCGATCAACCAAGTTTAATTTCTCAAGTGCGGTTGCTGAGTATCGATGCACCAGATTTGCAGCAGCGTCCTTGGGGAGATGCAGCAAAGGAACGCCTAGAAGCGCTGGTTGGGGAACAGCCTGTGAAGCTAGAGTTTGATGTGCAAATGAAGGACAAATTCGGGCGGACTCTGGCTTATGCGTGGAAAGATGAGGTTTTGTTGAATGAACAGCTGGTGAAAGAAGGGTATGCTCTGTTTGTGGGGCGATCGCCTAACCACAAATATGACTTACGCTTAGAACGTGCCCAGCAATGGGCGAGACTCATGGGGCAAGGAATTTGGAACCCAGAAAAACCCATGCGTCTCACTCCCGCTGAGTTTCGCCGTCAGTATCGTTAATAATTCGTATCGAAGCTGATCCGTCACGAATTTTCAACATTCAATGGTTTCAGAAACAAAGGAACTGGTAATCACCAAACTTGAGCAAGGATTACCTGCCATTACTCCAGCATTTGGTGCTACTGTCTTCAGAAGCCTGTGCCGTCTGCTTAACTGACCAAGGTCATACTCAAGGTGTAGAACTCAAAGTTAAAGGAGAATTCACCGCTGTTTTTAAACTGTATTGGCAAGAGGTTACAGACCAAATGCTACGGTGTTGGAACGATATCGAATACACTACAGAACAAGCAGCTTATGGCATTGCTTTTTTGGTAATACAAGAACTCACAGATTATACAGTTATCGAACGCTCTCGCAGAGGAACTGGATTTGACTACTGGTTGGGTAAGAAAGGTGAGACAAACGAACTACCATTCCAAAATGCAGTCCGACTAGAAGTTTCTGGAATACGCAAAGGCGATGACAGCCGAGTCAAAGCCAGAGTTAAACTGAAAGTTGAGCAGGTAAGTCCAACCGATGATACTCTACCGGCATACATCGTAGTAGTTGAGTTCAGTAACCCTTTAGCCTTCATCGTGAAAAAATGAGTCAGATTCGAGAGTTACATCAACAGGCAATGGATTTAGCCGAAATGGCAGAAGTTGCTAAACTAAGGGGCAACTTAACTCAGGCTGAACAATTATCTAGGCAAGCGTTTGAAAAAGAACTGCAAGCAGCTCAATTGATTGCCAGTGATGTTGAGGCAGAACCAACTCGTTCAGTGTTGCATCGTAGTGCCGCAACTCTTGCAATTGACTGTGGTAAAATTGACAGTGCAGAACGTTTGATAGCAATTGCTTTATCAGGAAACCCACCCCAAGAAATTGCTGAAGAACTTAAAGATTTATTTGTTCAAATGAACATTCACAAATATTTTGCGCGTCGGGGTATTGCATTTGATGAAACCAAACTTCAGCGCTTGATGACACAATAGTTACTTTGTAGCAAGTCGCATGAAGCTAGTACTTTAGGGCGATCGCTTGGCAAATAAAAGACAGGCTCGGATGTCTGTTTCGACTAAGCCTTCATACTCTTCAAGAATTTCTGTGATTGTTGCACCATGTGCAAGAAGAATGAACTACACGCGACCCGCCTATGCCTAACGGCACGCTGCGCGAACGGCGCTCGGTCGCGGTTTCTGACGCTTCATCTGAGCAACTTGCTTGAAGCTTCCGCACTCCTGTTGAGGTTGACTCATCTGCATCTGTAGAGGCACGTTCCATACCCCTTGCATAGTTGAGCATTACCATTGCTGCGGCTACATCCCTATCACATTGATAATCGCATTTTTCGCAATGATGTACTCTTTCTGTTAATGTTTTCTTTTTCTGATAACCGCAATTAGGGCAAGTTTGAGAAGGTTTAACTTTGACTGTCGGAATCTCAATGTAGAAGCCTCCAGCTTCGGTAACTTTATATTTAATCAGGTCTTTAAGATTACCTATTCCCACGTCAAGCAAAGACTTATTAAGTCCTGACTTTTGACGTTTTCTTTTGCCTTTAGATTTGCGAGTCATCCCTTTAAGGTTTAACTTCTCAGTCGCTACCAAGCTATTACAGCTAACTATTTGTGTAGAGAGTTTATGTTGCCAGTCTTGTCTTTGACGCGCAACTTTGGATTGTATTTTGGCTACTGCAAGCGATGCTTTTCTCCAACGTCGTGAAGGTTTCACACCTCTGTTTGGTGGTCTTTTTCTACGACTGGTTTTAGCTATTTTATTGATTTTGGTTTGAGCAGCTTTAACAAATCTGGGATTCTCAATCACATTGCCATTAGAATCTGCAATAGCATGGTGAGTACCAAAGTCTAAGCCAATAGCACCTGTATCTGTTTGATAACGAGATGGAACACAATCAACAGTGATTGAAGCATACCATTTACCTTGCTTAAACATGATTGTGCAAGTTTTAGGCTTACCCCAATCTCTAGCCTGACCGCGCATTTTTAAGTTACCTAAATTAGAGATTTTTAGATAACCATTCTTGCCGTTCGTGCAAGCTTTCCACCCAGATATACAAGGATAAGTCCATCCTTTATAATGGCGACTTGATTTAAACTTTGGGTACCCAGACTTGAGTTTAAAGAATCGCTTGAATGCAAAATCAACTCTTTTTACGGTGTCTTGTAAAGCATGACTACCAAGCTCTTTATACTCTGACCAACACTCTTTAAACTCAGGTAGACAATTTTGTTGGTCGAAATAATTTACTGATTTCTTGAACTTTTTATATGAAGTTTTACGATGCTCAATACAAGCATTGTACAAATCTTTATGAAGTCGTCTCCAATAGTGCATTTTATCGGCTTGTATCTTTGAAGGATAAAGCCTGAAAGTAATTCGCTTGGTAGCCATAACATCTCGACCTATCTGTTATATTAGCTATTGTATTTATGCGGCTATACCTTGTCAATATGCAAGCTAGAAAAGCTTCTCATAGTGTTTTTAGCGTGCGACTACACTTTGTGTTTGTAACTCATTACCGACGTAAAGCGCTAAACGCAAAAATGCTCGACCGATTAAAAGAAATGGTCGAGCAAGTATCAAACAAAATGGATTGTCAGTTAATTGAGTTTAATGGTGAATCAGACCATGTACACATCCTGTTAGATTTCCATCCTAGAAACTCGATTGCAGCAGTAGTAGGAAGTTTAAAAAGTTCTACTACAAGAATGTTAAAAAAAGAATTTCCTGAAGAAGTAAAAAAGTATTATTGGGGTAAAGTTTCGTTTTGGTCTAATTCCTACTACGTTTCCTCTTGTGGTGGTGCGCCAATAGAAGTCCTAAAGAAATACATCCAAAATCAAGCTCGAAGATAGAAGCGAAGCACCTTCCCTACCCCGCCTATGCCTGACGGCACGCTGCGCGAACGGCGCTCGGGTAGGGACTGCCGCGCTGCGACGTTCAAAATATACTCAACAGTTAGGCGAATCCGGTTAATTAGTTACTAATCGATACCGAAAAGAGGCTGCGCCACCCCTCTGGGATGCATTGGAGAGGGGTAGGGAGTAGGCAATAGGGATATTGATAACTAACAAACGGATTTCATATAATACACAGAATTTGCTGTAGGTTGAGTCAGGCAAACGTTGCGTTTTGTTACAGGAAAAAGAGCCTTTTCAACCAAAAGTATTGAAACTGTTTAGGACGCTAAGTTTTCTAACTTCAGGTACACGCAAGTGTTTTTACAAATTTGGAATAATGAATATAGTTAGTTTTTTATTCAAGCACATCCAACATTTAATATGAGCGTTCGTTTTCCAATAATCGCTGGTACCTTGATGGCTACCACTGTTAGTCTAGGTACGCTTTTCAACTTTGCTGAGCCAGCTTCTGCTCGAGACACAATAACTTGTGAAAGCAGCAATAATCAGAGGAACACTTGTTCGGTAGATAGAGGAAGCGAAGTAAGGTTTGTCAGGCAATTGTCTGATGCTAGTTGTAGAGGAAATTGGGGGTATAACAGAAACCGTATCTGGGTAAGGAATGGCTGTCGAGCTGAGTTTTCAGTTAGCAGTAGCAGAGACGACAGATACGACAGAAATGACCGATACGATAGAAATGACCGATACGATAGAAATGACCGATACGATAGAAATGACCGATACGATAGAAATGACCGATACGACAGATATGACGGATACCGCAGATAAGTGAATCTACAGTCATTTTTGAGAGTCAGGTATATCAAAGTCTCTACACCAATTCGTAGGGACTTTATTTTTGTTAGAAATAACTTTGTAAGCTGAAAAAACAAGATCCCCGACTTCTTTAAGAAGTCGGGGATCTGAAGATTGCTATATTTTGATAAGTAGGTCGGTGTTAAAAATTGTCGTTATGACAAGGCAGGAGGCAGAGGGCAGAAGGCAGAAGGGAAGAGCTCTTGAAGCAACTTTACTTTTCGTTACATAGTTCGGTTTATTTGCACCGTTCTACTTAGTGTACAAAGTTATAGGCAATATCAAGTGCCAATAGCCCTTTATTCCAAAACCTCCTGGCGGATAGCGTGTCCGGACGACATAGGGACACGCACTGATTGTCATCAATGTGATCTGAAACCGCCGCTGTTTAAGTGAAATCGCTATAATACACGAAAAAAAGCGATACAACGTTACGGCAAATGCTCAAGCGACTTTGGCAGTGGCTCAAAAGGTTTTTTCAGCAGTTATTTGGCAGCAATCATCCGTCTCCTCAGTCAAGGAGAGAGACGACGATGCTAGAATTACCCAAACAACTGACAGATGCGGAGTATGAAACATTGTTCCTCCAACTGTTGGCAGGTGTGAATGAGGGCTGGAGTCGGGAACAGGTAAGAAATTTCTTGGATGTAAAGAATATCACTCAGGCAGATTTCGTGGAGTGGTTGCGGCACTTTGGTGAAAGATTGCTGGTATCAAGCGCCCAGAATACAGAGTTAGGTTCCCGGATGGTGCAGTTGGGTGAGTTGGGTGTTGGGGAAGTGGGAGAGGTGGCGGGTGATATTGGGATGCGGTTGTTGAGGCGGGGAGGAGAAACGAACCGCCAAGACGCGAAGGACGCCAAGGAAAGAGAGGAGGAAGATGCAGAAGCTTGGTATAACCGAGGTTATGAGCAATATAAGGCAGGGGATTTTGAAGATGCGATCGCATCCTATGACAGAGCAATTGAGATCAAACCCGACTTCCATCAAGCTTGGTTAAACCGGGGCGTGATGCTGTCTCTGTTAAAGCGATTTGAAGATGCGATCGCATCGTTGGACAAAGCACTCTTAATCAAACCTAACGAAGATGATGCTTGGAACTTTCGGGGCTTGGTGCTGAATAATTTAGAGCGATATGAAGAAGCACTCGCATCCTACGACAAAGCTATAGAAATCAAACCTGACTACCATGATGCTTGGAACAACCGGGGTTTGGTGCTGAATAACTTAGAGCGATATGAAGAAGCACTCGCATCTTACGACAGAGCAATAGAAATCAAACCCGACTACCATCAAGCTTGGTTCAACCGGGGCGTGGTGCTAGATAAGTTAGAGCGATTTAATGATGCGATCGCATCTTACGACAGAGCAATAGAAATCAAACCCGATTACCATGATGCTTGGTACTTCCGGGGTATGACGCTGGATACGTTAGAGCGATTTGAAGATGCGATCGCATCTTACGACAGAGCAATTGAAATCAAACCCGAGTATGATGAAGCTTGGTGCTTCCGGGGTATGACACTGGAGAAGTTAGAGCGATATGAAGAAGCACTCGCATCCTACGACAGAGCAATTGAAATCAAACCCGACTACCATCAAGCTTGGTACTTCCGGGGTATAACGCTGCTTGACTTAGAGCGATTTGAAGATGCGATCGCATCTTACGACAGAGCAATTGAAGTCAAACCCGACTACCATCAAGCTTGGTACTTCCGAGGTATGATACTGGAGAAGTTAGAGCGATATGAAGAAGCACTCGCATCCTACGACAGAGCAATTGAAGTCAAACCCGACTACCATCAAGCTTGGTTCAACCGAGGTATCACGCTGGAGCAGTTAGAGCGGTTTAATGATGCGATCGCATCCTACGACAGAGCAATTGAAATCAAACCCGACTTCCATGATGCTTGGTACAACCGGGGTGGGACGCTGGAGAAGTTAGAGCGGTTTGAAGAAGCACTCGCATCCTTCGATAGAGCAATTGAGATCAAACCCGACTATTACGATGCTTGGTTTAGGCAGGGCATGACACTGCTTAAGTTAGGGCGGTTTGAAGAAGCACTCGCATCTTTCGATAGAGCAATTGAGATCAAACCAGACAAATGGGAAGCTTGGTACTTCCAGAGCGAAGCGCTGGAGAAGTTAGGGCGATTTGCAGATGCGATCATATCCGCTAACAAGAGCAGAGAAATTACCCTCGACCGTATCCTTCTACAAGATCCTAGAAACTAAACTCAACAAAGATGAAACTTGGAACAACCTGGGCAATGTGCTGGATAAGTGAATACGGTTGCTGTTAAGGATTGTTGGTGAACATTGCACACGTGTAGAGACGTTGCATGCAACGTCTCTACATTGACGTTTTGATAAGGGTTTTGGTCTTATCACCAAGCGTATTGCTGGATAACTAGCGCGATTCCCTCGTTCCCAGCCTCAGGCTGGGAATGCATTTCCAAAGGCTCTGCCTTTGGGAACGAGCAGGCAGAGCCTACTTAACTGCGTTCCTACGCGGAGCGTAGGAACGAGAAAAAATAACGCGGAGCGTGGGAACGAGAAAAAATAAAAAACTTGTGGCTTGTTCCTTTCCCCTTTATAAGGGGAAAGGTGCCGGAGGCGGATAGGGGTAAACTTGACGTCTACCCTTAATTCGTAATTCGTAATAGGCTGATATTACGAATTATTAACTAGCCATGACTAATCTGCAAATCTTTTTGGATATTGCTACAGAAGCAGCCCTTGCTGCTGGTGCGGTGTTGCAAGATTATTTAGGTAAGGTACAAGATGCAGTTATTGAAAAAGGACGCCCTGGTGATTTGGTGACTGCTGCTGATAAAGCTGCGGAAGTCGTCATTTTAGATGTTTTGCGTCGTCACTTTCCTGACCACTCTATCTTGGCTGAAGAATCAGGGAAACTGGGAAATCAAGATAATGAATACCTCTGGGCAATTGATCCCCTAGATGGGACAACTAACTTCGCTCACCAATACCCCTTTTTTGCTGTTTCTATTGGGCTGTTGATTCAGGGTGTGCCGCAAGTTGGTGTCATTTATGACCCTTTCCACGATGAGCTATTTCGTGCCGCTCAAGGTTTAGGAGCTACGCGCAACCGTCGCCCTATAAAAGTTTCAGACACATCTGAACTAGGTAAAAGCCTGTTAGTTACAGGGTTTGCGTATGACCGTCGTGAAACATCTGATAACAACTATGCGGAATTTTGTCACTTGACTCATCTTACTCAAGGAGTACGGCGCAGTGGTTCAGCTTCCCTAGATTTGGCTCATGTCGCCTGCGGGCGTTTGGATGGCTATTGGGAAAGAGGTCTTTCTCCTTGGGATATTGCCGCTGGTGTGATTATATTACGAGAAGCCGGGGGAAAGGTGACTGCATATGATGGTAGTCCGTTAGATATTTCCTCTGGTAGAATTCTTGCCACGAATGGTTATATTCACGACAGCCTCAGTCAAGAACTTAAACAAGTTCCACCACTGTGTAGCGAGAAATCGGAGTAAACCGGAATCTACTATTCCAAACTCTCCTCTATAAGCGCTTCCATTAGCTTTTGAGGACTTGCCTTTACCAATTGGGGCGTAGTGAAGTAGGAAAGACTTAGGGTGCTACACTTCCCTTTTAACTAGATTGGAGTAATTTCGAGTAATGCTTGAAATTACCTTGCTTGCAACCTAATCAAACCAATCTATTACTAGACGGGCTTTTCATATTTGAATCGCAGTTAAGTACAACTTCCTAAGTTCACGTACTTTTGTACCAACTTCTGTACTTTTAATTACTGCGACTTATTGCATTATACTCCAAAATTCCGTTTTCTAGTAATTAGTCTGCATGGGGTAATTAACGGTGTTAAATTTATAGCCATTTCTCACAAGCAAAGTAAACTAGAGAAATTTAAGCGATCGTGGTGCAACACCGTTATATGTTTTTCAAGTTCAATCGTGGATTGTTTAAATATGACTTCGTAGATCATCACGCGGTTCTGTGTGTCCCAGTTGATGCGGATGTCAAAGAGATTCGCAAACGCTATCTCAATATCGCCCGTCGCCTGCATCCTGATAGCTGTAAGGCTGCAAGCGATGCTGAGAAACAATTGGCTGGTGAATTGTTGTCTAAGCTAGTGAATCCAGCATACGAGACTCTGTCTCATGAGAAAAAGAGAACGGAATATATTTTAGTTTTGTCGCAAATGGGCAAGCGCTTAGTTCAAGAACCTGCTTCGGTGGAACTTTCTAGCGAAGCGGCGAAACAGCTCGTCAACGCGCCTAATTTCGAGCATATCTATAAGAGTGCGATTGCCAAAATCGCTGAAACTCAATATGACTCATTACAAACAGTACAAGAGACTATTAGCCAAGTCAGCGAGTTGAATTTGGTATATGTCATGCGCAATGCTGGCAAATTATCTGCAGCAGCATCACAGCCACTAACTCAACCACAAATTCCAACGAGTGCGCCAGTCGTCAATAAAACTCCTATAGTTCCACCACCACCAACACAGCAAGAAGATTCAGTTGTCCTTCATTACATCCGTCGCGCCCAAGAGTTGATAGCAAAAAATCAATTGACACAAGCTAGGGTAGAATTACAAGATGCCCTGAAGCTAGAGCCAAATAATAGTCGCTGCCATAGCTTGATCGGGGTGGTCTATTTGAAGCAAAATTTAACCACAACTGCAAAAGTTCACTTTGACCGTGCCTTGCAATTAGACCCTAAAAACCAAGTAGCATTGGAAGGCAAACGCAGAGTTGAACAGATAACAGGGCATAAACCTAGTGGTGCGAAGCATACTGCATCGCCTAACACTAGGGGTGACGGTTTGTTTGGTGGTTTGTTTGGTGGGAAGAAAAAATAATGGTGTATCAATCACCAGTGGGAGCTAGGGATTTATTACCCTTAGATGTGGCTCAAAAACACTGGATCGAAGACAGGTTACAGCAGGTGTTTCATCGTTGGGGATATCACAGAATTATCACCTCAACGCTTGAGCGTATGGATACGCTGATGGCGGGAGGAGCAATTCAACGTTCGGCGGTGATTCAACTGCAAAACGCTGATGATGAAGATTTGGGGCTGCGTCCAGAATTGACAGCCTCTATTGCTCGCACGGCTGTTACACGTATGGCTGGTGTGACATATCCACAACGGCTGTACTACAACGCGAATGTATTCCAAGGGACAAGCGAGTTGAAACACAACCGCCAGCAGGAATTTTATCAAGCTGGGGTGGAGCTGTTGGGCAGTGGCGGTAATTTAGCTGATGCAGAAATTCTGCTGTTGGTGGCAGAGTGCTTGCAAGCATTGGGTTTGAACCAGTGGCATTTGATTTTAGGTGAAGCTCAAATCACGCGATCGCTCCTCAAAGCTTTTCCCGCTCATTTACAAGGAAAAATCCGCAGTGCGATCGCTCACCTTGACCGGGTAACTATAGATACTTTACCGTTGAGCGATGAATTACGAGAACGCGCCATCATCATGCTTGATTTACGCGGAAACCCAGATGATGTGTTGCAAAAAGTTACTAAGCTGGGTTTGGATCAGCCGTTACAAGCCGTCGTAGATAACCTTAAATCTTTAGTAGAATTACTGAAAAAGACAGTAATCAATACAACAGAAAACCAATCAAGAGGCATAGAAATTATCCTCGATCTTAGCCTATTACAAACCTTTGATTACTACACAGGTATTGTATTTGAGGTAATCAGCGATACTGATGGACAGGCGCGGGTTGTTGGGCGGGGTGGTCGCTATGACCAGCTTCTAGGACTTTATCATCCTAAAGGAGAAAACATACCAGGAATTGGTTTTGCATTATTCTTGGAAGATTTACAACAAATTCTCTTGTCTGCTCGGCAGTTACCACAAACTACCCCAGGTAGCAATTGGTTAATTGTACCAGAAACGCCAGATGCGTACGCCGCCGCCTTTGCTTATGCCACAAAACTCCGAGACTCGATCCATCTGGTGCGAGTGGAAATGGATTTGGGGGGACGGGATGCGGATGAAATTCGGCAATACGCAGGCGATCGCCATGTTGCCCAAATTGCTTGGATTAAAGCCGATGGCACAACAATGATTGAATCATTAATCAAATGATAAAGATTCAACCTAACCTGATATAAATGAGATTGACACTCCCCACGGCTAAAAGCCGGGGGATTCTTGGCTCAACGTCGCAACTTGCGTGAGCCTGGCTTGCGCCAAGAAAAGTAGAGGTTCCGACTCCCCAAGCGTTACTTCCCGGATGCCCTCCGGTAGACTTTGCTTTACACAAAATATTGATCGCTGCGTTCACGTCTCGTTGCAATATACATCCACACTTACAAGTGTGTGTACGTGTTGACAATGTCTTTTTCACTATGTCTCCACATCCACTACACTTTTGACTTGTATAGTGAGGTGCAATAGCCACAACTTGAGTCCCAAACTTAATCGCAAAGTATTCTAACCAACGACGAAAAGCCCTCCAAGCCACATCGCTTATTGACTTCGCTAGACGACGATTTCTTACCAGCCCTCTCACATTCAACTCTTCATAGGCGACTAAGGTGTTAGCCTTGCATACGTTACGCGCGATTCTCTTCGCGTGTTCTTCCCGTTGCCTACTTACTTTTAAATGCTTGCGAGCATATCGCCCTCTTGCTTTTCGTCTATTGTTTTTCCCTTTCTCCTTAGAGTAGATGCGTCGTTGAGCGTGTTTGATAGCTTTTTCAGCTTTTCTAAGAAAACGGGGATTCTCCTCATGATACCCATTTGAATCAGAGTAAAAATACTCCAACCCAACGTCTAATCCAACCTCACCATCACCTGTTCTGGGTTCTTGGATTGCATCCACCTTGACGCAGAATTGCACGTAATACCCATCAGCACGACGAACAATCCGAACTCGCTTAATCAACTCTGCAGGGTATGTGTGAATATCCCATTTTCCCAATAATTTGAGTTCACCAATGCCTTTTTTATCCGAAAAGGTGATTTTACGTTTTGTCGGGTGCAGCTTCCATCCTGATGTTTTGTATTCAACAGAGCGAGCATCTTTCTTGAATTGTGGATAACCCTTCAATCCTTGTTTGTTCTTTTTACAATTGTCGAAGAACCGTGAAATTGCGCGTTCTACATTTTCAACAGATGCTTGGCACGCATGACTATTCAAGTCTTTAACAAATCCGTATTCAGCACGTAGGGCAGTGTTGTACTGGTAAAGCTCTTTCTTCCCAATACCACGATTATCCATCCAGTAACGCAGGACTTTGTTACGTACAAATTGACTTGTACGAATAGCTTCGTCTATTGCCGTTGATTGGGATTTTTTAACTACAGCTTTGTATTCCAGTACCAACACTCTTGAATCACCTCCTTTTATTTGTTAGCTTATATATAGTATATACACAATATCTATAATGACAACCAAGAAAAGATTAAGGGACGTACCCGTTTTACATGATGAGGTAAAAGAAAGGCATCAAATAGTGGTGACGCCTACTGCTTGGGAGAACATGAAACGAGAAGCTAGTAGACGGAAGATTAGTATTAGTGAATTGATAGAAGAGTTTGGACGGGGAATAAATTCCCTCACGGCGTCGCCCATAAATGGAATTTAGGGGCTTGCGCCCTTCGACTTTCGGTCAAAAAAATTGGCAGTACAAAAATAATGCACAAAAATGCTTAAGTTAGAGGTTAACTGGCTAAATTTACCTGTTGCAGACAACGAAAAAATCACAGAATGTAATTGTTCCTGAGCAATGCAAATGTCGAGTGACAACTCGTTACCTGACAGGAACATTGAAACGATGACCTTCTGTTGAATTTGACTCTACTTAAATATAAGGAGAAAAATATGTCTGCTAATGTTCAAACCTCTCAATCACTGCCAACTCTGCAATCTGGTAATACAGGTGAAGCAGTTAGATATCTGCAACGAATTTTGAATTGTCTAAGCTACGGTCCTGTTGCCACTGATGCTAACTTTGGTCCACAAACTGAAACTGCTGTTAAGAACTTCCAATCTAATTATCCACCATTGGCTGTGGATGGAGTTGTAGGTTCACAAACCTGGTGGCAAATTGTACGTGTATTTGCAGATTCCTCCTTCTGCAATAATTCTGCAAAATAAATAAAATTCCGCACTGAAAGCAAGGCATCTTGCAGTTTTCTACAAACATCTCGGTGCAATGCCTAGAACATCGATTGACTAATTCCAAAAACCCGGTTTCTTTTAGTTGAGGCAACGAAATCTCGGTTTTAGCTTCACAAAAACCGGGTTTTTTCATCACAATTTTGAATAGTGAATCGGTGTTCTACATTCACAGTTGCCCGCCCCTGATCCCTCATCTCCCTTGTCTATTCAACAATTGTTATGTTTGAACACAAGTCCGTATAACTCTTTATTATGCGGCTTAAAATTTAGTTTTTTTCTTGATACATTTTATGAAATACGAAATGTTAAATCTACAAAAATATTACTCTTTTTATACACATGCAATGGTGAGGTTGTGATGCAACCCTTGTTTTCTATTTTCCCGCTACGAATTGTTGCTGAATTGTATTGGATTCAGCCTGCTTTAAAGTGCGGGCACCACCGCTTTCCCGGCGAGTTGGAACTCCTCGGTTAGTCGGTATTCGAGCTTGCACCCTATCCTGTTTAAGAGTTTTGACTGTTCGAGGTGCATTTTCTTGTAACAGCAATAGATTATGCGTGTCTGCATACTTAGCTGATACAGTGAGTATTCCTACGATTAATGAAGCTATGAGATATTGCGATTTCATTTTTTTCTTCCTTAGAACAACTGTTCGTAATACAACTTCACCGCTATATATGTGTTTTTCTGACGAGATGATATACAGTTTTACTGAAACAGCAGTAAATAATATCAATTTCAGGGAGCTATGGCGGTTTTGATTTGCGGACTGACTGTCGAACACATTACCCCTAGGTGAATGTGGTATTCTATCTATCTATAGTGGCGGGGGCTGGTTTGTATGCATCACTATCAGGGATTGAAATAACCTGACCCTCGCTGAGTCCCTGAGACCTGCAGGCACGCTGAGCACAAAACGTGTCGCAGGCATACGCGACGAACGCAAAACCGTCACAACATATCTTTTTGTTTGAAACTCATTCTTCTGTCTATTCTTTTACAGTTTTTGTAAATTATTATTAACTTGTTCTTATTGTAATTATTTTATTAAGTATTTTAACTTCATTAAGTATACTTCAAAAGAGCAAAGACAAAATAAAAATATATTTTTAAGTAATACTTAAATCAGTTATCAGTTATCAGTTATCAGTTATCAGTTCTGACGGCGTATGGTGGGGGATAAAGAAGCGCCACCAACGCCTGACACGCTCTTGGTGGGGGACGCGCGACCACTCGTATTTAACTGATAACTGCGTAGGTAGCTGTTCACTGTTAAATAAAGTAATGGCATAGATATAAAACATTGTAAATGTTATTGAGTAACATTTATTTGATAGAAATGCTTATAATGATGACGATTTTGACAAAGTATTAAGTAAAAATCATTGAAAGATTGAATATGTTATTTATTGACAAAAATAAAAACTAAAAGGCGTTAAAACATTGATGAACACTAGTAATAAAGAAACACCATGTTGGAATCTCCAAAAACGTCAAATTCTTCAGCCTTGGGAGCTAGAGATTCTAGTGCGTTAAATATTAAAAACGCAAATACTTTTGAGAACAATGGTGATTTAAATACTTTGAGTTTAAACGGCTCCTCACAATCATCATTAGGTGGAGATGACTTTTCTGAGGCTGCAATAACCCCTAGTCTTAAGAATCCTAATCCCATATTTACTAGTGCAGCGATATATACCGATTTCAATGGGGATGGCAAGAACGACAAGTTATGGCGTAACTCTCAAACTGGTGAAACTGCTATCTGGCTGATGGATGGCACAAATGTTGCCTCTGAGGCGGCTTTGAAGACAATGAGTGCAGATTGGGACTTTAAAATTGCCGATTTCAACGGTGATAACAAAACTGACATCATCTGGCGTAATAAGACAACCGGTGAGAACCAGATTTGGTTGATGGACGGCACCACAGTGACCTCTGAAGCATCTCTAACAACAGTCAGTCCAGACTGGACTTTCAGCGTTGCTGATTTCAATGCTGACCGCAAAACCGACCTTTTCTGGCGTAATCAGACAACGGGTGAGAATGCGGCATGGGTGATGGATGGTACACAGGTCCTCGCTTCGTCTTTTTTGCAAACGGTTGACGGAAACTGGACAGCTAATGTTGTTGATTTCAACCGTGATGGTAAGACTGACATCTTCTGGCGCAACACCACAACAGGTGAAAACGCTGTTTCGTTGGTCGATGGTACCAACGCTTCTACAACTGCGTTGCCAACCCTTGGCACAGAATGGGAAGCTAGTTTCGGAGATTTCAACGTCGATTATCAAACCGACATTCTCTGGCGTAATAAGACAACGGGTGAGAACGCCGTCTGGCTGATGAATGGCTCAAATGTTGCTTCTCAGACTGCCTTGCCTACACTCGGTGCTGGCTGGACATCTAGTGTTGGCGATTTTGACGGCAATGGCACAACAGACCTTCTATGGTACAACCAGCAAACAGGTGAGAGCAAGGTTTGGATCATGGATGGTGCAAACGTTACCAGTGACACTGCTCTACCGACGCAAAGCCAAGCCTGGAAACCAAGCATTAGCGATGTTGACGGCGATGGCAAGACCGACATCTTCTTCCGCAATTACGAAACAGGCGAGAATAAGGTTTGGCAGATGAATGGATCTACCCCCACTGAAACTGCTCTACCGACGTTAGCTAAGGAGTGGTATACTTTCTAAAATTTTTGAAGAATTCGCAATTCTTAATTCGTTATTGAGTTGATAATTACGAGTTATCAATTGCGAATTAGTTTGGATTTCACTTCATTAATAGACGGTGATTCGCCGGGAATTATCTCGGCGATTTTTTATAAGAGTTATTTATATAGCAATACTGTGTACAGAAACAAGAACCCCGACTCCTTAAAGAAGTCGGGGTTCTGAAGAAAGAATATGTCATGTGAAAAACATATTTGTGATTGTTCAATGCAGCTTAGAAAAAATAACAAAAAATAGCAGATGTTATGTCTTAACAGAAACAGTGCAAAAAAACAGTTAAAAAAATGATGAACACTAGTCATAAACAAACATCATGTTTCCATCTGAAACCTTGAACTCTTCTACAAGTACTAGTGCATTTCAATCTGTCCCAATCTCCGATAGTTTTAGAGACACGGATGATTTCAATTCTGCTTTGAGTCTTGAACGTTCTTCCCAATCACTACTAGATGGATCGATGGGAGAAACAGTAGAGACTGCAAAAAATCCCAATCCCAATTCCTTGTTTAGTAATGCGGCAATTGTTGCCGATTTTAACGGTGATGGCAAAACAGACAAATTCTGGCGTAACTCTCAAACAGGTGAAACTGCCGTTTGGCTGATGGATGGCTCAAAAGCGACAACAGAATTTTTGCCGAATCTAGACTCATCTTGGGATTTTGCTTATGCCGATTTCAACCGTGATGGCAAAACTGACTTCTTTTGGCGCAATAAGACAACGGGTGAGAACGCCATTTGGCTCATGGATGGCACAAAAATTGCCTCTGCAGTTTTTTTGGAGAAAATAGATCCATCCTGGACTTTTAGCATTGCTGATTTTAATGGCGATGGCAGGAGCGATATTTTCTGGCGCAATCAGACAACCGGTGAGAACGCCACTTGGTTGATGGATAGCACAAAAGTGACCACAGCGGCTTTCCTGTCCAAAACTGACTCATCTTGGTCTTACAGTATTGTTGATTTCGATGGCAATGGCAAAAGCGACATCTTTTGGCGAAATCAGACAACGGGAGAGAACGCCATTTGGTTTATTAATGGTACTGACTCATCAGAGTATTCTCTGAGGGAACTTGATCCGTCTTGGAATTATAGCGTTGGTGATTTCAACGGGGATGGTAGGACTGACCTTCTCTGGCACAATACTCTAACCGATGAGAATACTGTTTGGCAGATGAATGGTATTTTCATCAATTCGGGTTCTCTAGAAAAACGTGACTCTTCTTGGAAATCTAACATTGGCGATTTCAACGGCGATGGCAAAACAGATATCTTCTGGCACAACACTCAAACTGGTGAAAACACTGCCTGGTTGATGGATGGCACATCAATTGATACTGCGGCTTTTCTGCCCCCAACTGATTCATCTTGGCAACCCAGCTTTGGCGATTACAATGGTGATGGCAAGACTGATATCTTCTGGCGCAGATACGACACTGGTGAGAATCTTATTTGGCAGATGAATGGTACCACTGTGTCTGGATCTTCTTCTGTGCAAACAGTTCCCGTGGAGTGGAATGCTTATTAGAAATTTGTGGTGATGGAGATGAGAAACAACAAGAACGCAGATGATAACTCTATCATCTGCGTGCGTGTTTCTTTTTTATTCGTTGCGGCTGCTACTGAAACTCAGCGCCTTCTTGCACTAGTTCATGTCAGCTTTTTATCCTGTCTTCTAAAGCTTCTCGTGCGTGTTCTCGGTCGTCAAAATGGATTTTTTCAGTTCCGAGAATTTGGTAGTCTTCGTGACCTTTGCCTGCAAGCAAAATGCCGTCTCCAGGTTGCGCTTGCAATATGGCAGTACGAATGGCGGTAGCGCGATCGCAGATCACTATCGGTTTCACTGTTTCTGGAATCCCCGCTAGAATATCCTGCAAAATCCTTTCTGGGTCTTCTGTACGGGGATTGTCTGATGTCACTACGGCAACATCCGCTAATTCAGCAGCGATTCTACCCATTTTCGGGCGTTTCGTGCGATCGCGATCGCCTCCACATCCAAACACGCAAATCATTTTCCCAGGAATAAACGGACGTGAGGCTTTGAGCAAATTCTCCAAACTATCTGGCGTATGAGCATAATCTACAATCACGCTGATGTCTTGCTTAGGATTAATTTGCACCCTTTCCATCCGTCCGGGGACTCCAGGAAACTCTGGTATTGCAGATGCGACTAACTGCAAATCTAACCCTAATTGTAAAACTGCTCCGACTGCTGCCAGTAAATTTTCTAGGTTGTATTGACCAACCAGTGGTGAACGAAAAGCCACCTCACCCTTTGGTGTATGTAGCGTACCGGTGACACCATTCGGCTCGTAATTCAGGTCACTCATCCACAAAGAAGCTGTAGAATCATCAACACTATAACTCCAAACTTTTTCTGGGTTCAAGGATGCAATTAACCGCTTGCCGTATGCATCATCAGCATTAATGATTGCCCGTCCTTTGAGATATTGAGGACTAAATAGCAGTGCTTTTGCAGCAAAGTAATCTTCCATATCGCGGTGGAAGTCTAAATGGTCTTGGGTAAGATTACTAAACACCCCTACCTCAAACTGACAACCCATGACTCGCCCCTGCGCCAAAGCGTGGGAACTCACTTCCATCACCCCGTACTCATTCCCAGCATCCACAGCAGTCTTCAGCTGCTGTTGCAGTTCCACAGCAAACGGTGTTGTGTGAACGGCAGTTTGGACAAAACCGTTCCAACGAGTATAAAGAGTGCCCATCAAAGCCGTGGGCAGATTTGCTAATTTAAGAAAATATTCAACAAGGTGGCTGGTTGTGGTTTTACCATTTGTGCCGGTCACACCCACAAGTTTGAGTTTTTGCCCAGGATAGCCGTAGAAAGTGGCTGCTAATTGGGCACAAGCTTTTGTCATGTCCACAGCAGTAATCACACAAGCTTGTGGTGTGGGAGGATGTTTCTGTGCTGCTTCCGGAGAAATAATCGCAGCGACAGCACCAGAGGCGATCGCACTTTGCCAAAAGTCCCCACCATCAACTCGCGTTCCTGGCATCCCAATAAACAAATCTCCTGGAACGCAAGCATGAGAATTCGTCTTCAAACCCTTTATTTCTGTATCCACAGCTGGATGTTGTGGTAACTGCACAACACCATCTACACTCGCCAGTAACTCCCGCAGTTTCATCTTGTGAACCTCGTCACACGTTTTGATTGCGCCTATTCTGCACTATGTTTTCTATTTCTACAAATACTTTCAGATTACAGAAAACCTATCTGTAAACTCTAACACTTATAGCAATAACTACTAAACCGACACTGAGGCGAATATCTCAATGCACAAGCCTCACACTTGCGCTGTACCTTCCATACAAATGACTGTTGACTTTACTTAATTTTCTTATCATCTTGATCTAATCTTAATAAATATGGTAGTAAGGTTTGGTATTATTTGGTGTCTTCTTATCTAAGAGAGAGTTCGTAAGTGAGTTACTACAACTTTAATGACCATTTCTGGTCCCCAGAGACAGTTTGTAGTCAATCAGCACTGCCAAAATCAAATAAAAAAAGTGCTCGGAGCAAAACACTGACAAGTATTTTGACTTTAGTGTGTATTGCTGTTTGGACGCCACTGCTACTCCAGCTCGTAGTTCCGGGCGTAAAGAAAAATCAGGAAACCATTTATTTAGAGACTAGTAAGCCCGATAGCAATCAGCTTGTGTTTCAGCGTGAGCGCGTTCTTTTCTATCTACACAGCAGCGATAGATAATCAATAGCTTCTGGTTTGGTGGGAATGAAGGTTGTTGATATCTCATGTTGCCACTCATTTATCAGCGCAGGGCAATGGCACGGAGTGCCCGCATAATTGCGAACGCCCATCGCGTTCGCGAGTGCGTGTCCCGAAGGGACTCACGCGAGTGCGTGTCCGTTCGGCGAAGCCGTGCCGCACCGCGAGGGACTCACTGGGCGCTCTGCGCCATCGCCCTGTTGTAACCAAGAGTGTCTGCTAGAACAAATGCGATTGCACTGCATTTGCGTAGCGCCCTTTTGACTAAAGCACTTGCAAGGCACCAAACTTAGAGAGAATAGCACTTTATAAAGGCTTAGAAATATATGGAAATCTTTACAAGTAAACAAACACTCACAGATAGAACTATCGTTTAGTTAATATGTATTAAGCTGTACTGCGATCGCGCATACCTGGAGTAGTTAGCGATAAATAGCAACTATCGTTTGCTGTGTAAGTGCTGCCTGAGGATATGCCTGACGAATCGATGCAAACCGACGCCCGATTAAAGAAATTCAACAAATTCTCTAACGCCGGGCAGGTCATCCCTAAGGAGGAACTCAACGTGTTCAAGCAAATTCTCACAGGTAGCTATATTTTCGTTTTTTTGCTTGCTAGCAGCCTGTCAGCTCATGCACAAGTACCAAAACCTGCATCTCCATCTGCATCTCCATCTGCATCTCCACCTGCATCTCCATCCTCTCAACCTCAAGTTCCAGCAACATCCCAGACCAAAGTTAATCCAGATGAACTTCAAAAATTTGCACGCTCTTTAAAACAGTTGCTAGTGATTGAACAAGGGGCAAATCAGCAGATAGTGCAGCTCATTGGTCAGTCTGGTCTGAGCCAACCACGCTTTTTGGAAATATATAAGGCACAGCGAACTCCTTCAGCTCAGCCAACAAAAGCAGTGACCTCACAAGAAAAGCAGCAATTTGATAAGGCTTTCACAAGTCTTAGGTCAATTCAGCAAGAAGCTAACACAAAGATGCAGCAAGTCCTCCAAAAAGAAGGGCTAAATCCAGAAAGCTTCAATAAAATTGAAGCAGCAGTCAGACAAGATCCGGCGCTTCAGCAAAAAGTGCGGGAGATTATTCAAAGCTAGTCTTGAAGCTCACGCCAGCATGAGCAACATTTTAGACGTAGCAGGTGCGATTGCCGTAAGCGATCGCCCTGCTACCATTGCTCCTAAAACTTCGGTAATATCATCTTAGTCAGTACTGCTTATTACCTGTCTTGCGTCAATTATGAATAACGAGGTTGTTCTTTTTCTCATTAGCGCTAGTGTTGTCATCCTCTACCTCATCTTCTCTGCATTAACTGAAATGGGCACAAAGCTACCTTGGAAAAAATAGCAGCTAGTGACTCAAATTTTCAGCAATAGAAGAGTGTGCTTTTTATGTCATCCATCATCAGGCTTGCTACTGAACCAGATGCTGAGCAAGTTCTGCGAATTTACGCCCCCTTTTGCGGGGATTCACCCGTGTCTTTTGAGGTTCAACCACCAACCCTAGATGAAATGCAGCAGCGCATTGCAAAGGTTCTACAGAAGTTGCCCTGGCTGGTGTGCGAGCGTAATGGAGAAGTTCTAGGATTTGTTTATGCAGCACCTCATCGAGACCGAACTGCCTATCAATGGGCTGTTGATGTATCCGTTTACATCCATCAAGCAGTGCGTTGTTCAGGTATTGGGCGAGCTTTATACACCTCGCTGTTTAAAATTTTGGTGCTTCAAGGTTATTACAGCGCCTATGCAGGTGTTACGCTCCCAAACAAAGGTAGTGAAAGGCTCCATGAAGTGATGGGGTTTCAGCCGATTGGGGTATATCGAGGTGTAGGATACAAGTGTGGTGCGTGGCACGATGTAGCATGGTTTGAGCTATCTTTGCAAACGCGAGTCCCCAATCCCAAGCCTCCCATCAACATCAACGCATTACGCCATACCTTGGAATTAGAATGCGCCTTGGCAAGTGGAGTACCTTTCCTCAAGCTTGCTGTCGATTGAGCAACGATGAAGCGATTCGCCCTTAAGGAGCAGCGAAACTTTAGATTGGGCGTTATCCTAGGGGATATAGCTTGATAAATCGTTAACGCGCGGTCAAAGCCATGAAAGTCTTAGGGCTAGTCTTACCTACCCTGCTTTTACTGACCACACCTGTTATGGCAGTTGAGTATCAGGGAAAGAATATTGATGGCACAAACCTAGCTGCAAAAGCTTACTATGCTGCAACTGGTGGAGTTTACAACGTTCAGGTACGCTTCAAGCAGAATCGAGCGACAATCTACTTTGATGGTGGATACCAAACTACTATACAGTTGCAGCATCGAGTTCTAACCGATCCAAGCAATATTCAAGGTTTTGGAAGACTGGGACAAATTCCTGTAAATAGGGTATTCAGTATTGGATTGATTTATGACAACAGTTTCGTAGGCGAAACTCAACCGTCTAAGCCGCCTCTCGAAGGCTTGTGGAGAATTAGCTTGGATGAAGAGGATTTTAACAACTTCATCCAAAAGGGGCAGAGTAAGTTCTGAGTTCTGGCGATCGCCCAAACAACACTAGCAAAGCGAATCATCCGGTTCCATTAACCAGAAGTGGGGTTAAAAGCTTGACCCAAGGATACGTCTTCATAAATATCAGCTAGGGAACAAGAAAAATTCACGCTGGCTAACTGTAATTCTTGATTTCCTCTATAGCTGTAAAGAACCCATCTTCCCTCAGAATTGCGACGAAAACAATCAACTCGCTGGCGGCTTTGACTTACTAAAACATATTCCTGTAAAGTTTCTAATTCTTGATAGTCACTAAATTTATCGCCTCGGTCAAAAGCTTCAGTAGAAGGAGATAGAACTTCAACAATTAAGCAAGGATAGCGTTTGAAATATTCAAACTTTGTATCCCTTTGGTCACAACTAATCATGATATCAGGATAATAAAAAATATTCAGGGATTCGATGCGGGCTTTCATATCTGTAGCGTACAAGCGACACCCACTTCCGCGAATATGATTTCTGAGGAGGGCAATCAAATTTGTTGTCATTGTCACATGGGCATCGCTTGCGCCCGACATTCCATAGATTTGCCCTTGAATATATTCGTGTTTGATAAAGCTAGATTTTTCCGCTTCTAGGTAGTCTTCTGGGGAAAGATAGGGGTGAGATTGGCTAAGAGTCATATCAGAAAATATTATATTTATTCCTAATCGTAGTCCAGTCCCTTGATTTGGAATTCTAGAATACGCTTTCGCCTTTATGCGAGGCTTTGCCCATCAAAGGAGCGTGAGCAACGGATGATGGCGGTGTTGGAGAAGCTAGCACATCTTATGGGGTAATCAGCTCAACATTCGGGAAGTAGGTACGGTATCGCCTTACGTCTCGGGTTAGAAGAGGTAATTCAGCAATGGCGGCATGAGCACCGATATAGAAGTCAGGTAGCGGCGATCGCCGTTCGCCCCCCCGCCGACGATACTCAAGGAAGCGTTGCCCCGCTAGAAATGCTGCGCTGTAGGGCAATGAATCGCGACGAAAAAACTCGGGAGGAAGAACCGCTTCCAACGCTTCAATCTGGTTGAAGCCAACAGAGACTTCCGCGTAGATGATTGGGTTAATGACTAAAGTTCCCTGGTTAGCATATTCTGCCAGCGTTTGAGCAGACCATTCAAACCATTGAGGATCTTCCGTGAGAACGTCTAGAATGACGTTACTATCTACCAATACGTCAGTCGTCACTCGTCTCCTCGGGTAAGCTGCAAAATCTCATCAGTTCCTAGATTACTAGTTGCTTTACCGCGCATCATTTGAATGAGAGAACTTCCTCGCTCAGAAGGCGGCTTTTTACGAAGCACAAGAGTATCACCCATTACCTCAAGCTGGATTTCTGTGCCGGAGAGGAGTCCGAGTTGTTCTCGAATGTCGGGAGGGATGGTGATTTGTCCTTCTGCATTGATTTGCATAGCGCTCACAATATATGTATGAGAATTTGACACTCCCCGCGCCTTTAGGCGCGGGGATTCTTGGTTCACAGGCAGAACTTGCTCAGGCAGACTTGCGTCACTCTTGAGTAGAGGTTCCATCTCCCCAAGCGTTGCTTGCGTCTAGCGCAAAGGTTCCGGTATGCCCTACCGTACCCAATCCTCGACTAAGGATATTTCTAGCTGCGTTTTCATCCCTATCCATTACGCACCCACACTTACATACGTGGGTTCTAGTAGATAGGGATTTTTTTACGATTGTGCGACAGCTAGAGCATTCTTGTGTAGTGTATTGCGGATTCACCGCAACCGTGACTCGTTTGAATACTTTAGCAAAGTATTCAACCCAAACACGGAACTGATACCAAGATGCGTCATTTATAGACTTGGCTAGACAATGATTTTTCACCATATTTTTAATCCTCAAGTCTTCGTAGGCTATCAAGTCGTTAGACTGAACTACGCACCGTGCGAGCTTCACCGCATGGTCTTTACGTTGCCTACTTATTTTGAGGTGGCGCTTACCTAAAATCTGTCTAGCTTTACCTCTATTTTTTGAACCTTTTTCTTTTTTTGAAACTCGACGTTGAGAACGTTTGAGAACTTTTTCTCCTTTACGCAAGAATTTAGGGTTCTCCGCCATTCCTCCGTCAGAGTCTGTGTAGTATTCCTTCAGTCCAACGTCCAGACCAATCGTACGACCAGTCGTAGGTATGTTCTCAGAACGATTGATGTCAATACAGAACTGGACGTAAATACCATCGGCACGTCTTACTAAACGGACTCGTTTGATTTGTTTGACTTGATAGAAGTGCAAATCACGAGTTCCCTTCAGCTTTAGTCGTCCGATGCCTTTTTTGTCAGTAAAGTTTATTGACTTACGCTCATCTGCAAGCTTCCAACCAGATGTCTTGTATTCGACAGACCTACAATCTTTCTGAAACTGAGGATACCCTTTTTTGCCTGATACCCCTTTGTTGCAGTTGTCATAGAACCGGAAAATAGAAGACCATGCTCGTTCTGCACTTGCTTGCCTCGCCATTGAGTTGAGTTCATCCGCAAATGGAAATTGCGCAGCAAGCACAGCACAATATTTCTGCAAGTCGTTCTTGCCAATATCTTTATTATCCATCCATAGCCGAATGCAGCTATTACGAATAAATTGTGCTGTACGAATAGCTTCATTAACTGCTACTAGCTGCGCTGGTTTTCCATAAGCTTTAAACTCAAATACAAGCATCTTCTTTTCCTTTCTACTCTTATACTAACGCATGTAGTATAAAATGGAAAAGAAGTTAATAAAAAGCCGCCACTAAACGGCGGGGCTTTAAACCCCATTTTTCGGTAACGCACCTAAAATCCGAGGTGGTGCCCTACTCTCTTCGATAAAACACCCTACAATATTTTATCCATACTCCCAAAGGCGATCGCTGTGCAACTTATCTAATTGATTGTAGCGATCGCGGAGCGCGTCCGGCACGGGTTCCAAGTGGAGCTTGGAACTGCACGGCAAAGCCCGTGCAACGACGCTGGAAGCGTCGCCGTGCTAAGGACGATCGCAACTTGCTCCAAAATATTTCGACCTATTTGGTATTAGAAACTTCTGGGCTACGAATCACTGTATGTCCCTTCTCACCTTGTTGAATCGCCAACACCAATGGACGCTCATTCGCTTTTGCATTTGGCGGTAATGCTTGAAACAAATAAATCCAGCCGCCACGTTCTAGAAGTATGCGCCAAACTCTAGGTTGTTTAGGATTGCTGATATCAGTATCTTCCTTTCCACGCAGGTCATCAAATAAACCTCTATCTCCTATAATTCGGTACTTTTCCAGGGATGGATCTGCAAACACGTCATCAAGTTTGCGTCCCAATGCAAACTTCTCTTCAGGTGTAATTAAGGCTACTACAGGCAAGGTGGAATTTTGACCAGCGTCTCGGCGAGCATCTGCAAAGCCTTGCCAGCGAGCTAACCAAAATATGAAAATTAATACCCAGGATACTATAACTATTTCATTCACCAATGAGCGCAAAAACTGAACTGAACGCAGTTGTACAGAAGTAAATACAGCCAGAGAGTCTAATTGTTTACCTATCCATGAACGCCTACGTTGGGTTGCGCGGCTCGTTCGAGCTGATCGAAATTGGTTGAATGTGTTAACAAATGCTTCAGTTATTATCCAAATGAGCCATAAAGTGAGTTGAATGGCAATTACCGCTAGGAGAAAAGCAAACACAGTTCTCAATATTGCCCAACCATCTCCCAGAAATATCTGTAAAGGAACAAAAAGAAAAGACTGTGCCGGAAAGTCAAGATTAGTGACTTCTAGTTGAAAGAAGTAGAAATATGACCATCGGTAAATCCAGCCTGCAAAAAACAGCGCAATACCTAGTAAGCCGACGACACTGGCAAATTTACCTAAAATATTGGGTTCCTGATTTGGTTGGGGAGCCTGGGTCACAGAAGCATTCCAAAAGTAAAGAAATTGGCAATGTTAGTACAGAATTGTACAACTTGTAGTGTCGTCTATGTCATTCTGAGTGGAGCGAAGCGGAACGAAGAATCTCTAGATGCTTCGCTTCACTGTCGTTTCGCTCAGCATGACATACTACAATACAAATTTATAAAATGCACTACTTAGTACTATCTACTAATTCATCAATTGGTTTGCCTTATTTTACGGAAATTTGGTAGATAGTTGTGAAGTTTAACAAAGAAAGTGAAATGCTATAGAAAACACTTTTAAAACTATGAAACCTTATTTCAAGGTATTATTTGTGGTGGTTGTAGCTACGGCAACAGGATTAGTAGCCAACTCCCAAGCTGTCACTGGTCAGAATGTAGAAAAGAAAAATTTATTATTGACACAAGCACAAGTCCAAGTGCAGCCAGTTGCAATTTCTGTAGCGTTACCAGAACTAGCAGATGTCTCGCTTAAGGGGGGTAAATCACTTAGCGGACGGGTGACAGCAATTGATTCATCAGCGCAAACACTATCGATGCAGCGTAGTGACAAAACTCTCCCGGTTCCCTTAAAAGAAGTTGAAAAAGTTGTTTTCAGAAATGGTGCGACAGCTTACAGAAGCAATGGACAGCAGATTATTCGCGGTGAACGAGATCGCCCTAAAGGTCAGCCAGTCACTTGGAACAATCTTCCACTTGGAACTTTTACAATTAAAAATGCTACTCAAGGTTTAGCGGTGGTAAACTTAGTACCACCTGTCGTTTCCCCAGAGCGGTTGCTTGGTATTCAGTCAGTAGCGAAAGATAGACAGTATGTCGTCGATGAAATGCAGTTTAATCTGCAACAAAAAACGATGTCTATTCGAGCGACACCTTATTAATACGAAAACGAATTGATATGAGTTCGTTGTATGAAAAAAATTATCAGTCGTCTACTGGCATTGGGTGTGTGCATAACTCCTGTTTCTGCATCGCTCATGGTTCAACACAGTTGGGGACAGACTCAAAATCAAGCTCAACAAGCAGAACGATTATTAGAGCAAGGGAAACAACAGACACAGCAGCAAGAACACCAACAGGCAATACAAACATTGCAGGAAGTTCTCACTCTTGCACGAGAACTCAAAGATAAAAAACTGGAAGCAACTGCACTGCTTGGGCTTGGTTTGAACCATGACAACATTGGTAAGCGTCAGCAAGCACTAGAGTTCTACAACCAATCTCTGCCCCTTTCTCGCGCAGTGGGCGATCGCTCTGGGGAAGCCACAACCCTCAATAACATCGGTGGAGTCTACGACGATTT
>NZ_AP018194.1:5736441-5761779 GCF_002368235.1 Scytonema sp. HK-05
CGTTGCCACAACCCTCAATAACATCGGTCGAGTCTACGACGATTTAGGACAAAAGCAGAAAGCACTAGAGTTCTACAACCAATCTCTGCCCCTAAGACGCTCCGTCGGCGATCGCTCAGGCGAAGCGATTACTTTAGGTAATATTGGTGGATTGTACCGGGATATAAATCGACCTACTGATGCCATCTCAAATTTAGAGCAATCTCTCAAAATTATCTTGGAAATGCGCCAAGGTTTACAGCGGCAAAATCGTCAAAAGTTTCTTGAGGTTAACGATTGGAGTGCATATCTCGTCGATGTCCTTATCGAGCAGAAACAATATGATAAAGCTTTTGAATGGGTGAACTTATTCACCACGGCTGAGTTAGCTGATTACACTCGCTTGATTAACGCCAAAGTTACCAACTTACAAGCACAGCTAACTCTTTCCAAGTGGAAGAGGCAAAATCAACAACTCGAAGCTTTGCGACAGCAACTACAAGATAAGTTTTCTGAGGAATTATCTAAACAAGTTCGGGAATTAGAAACGCAGGTTTACAAAGATGCTGAACGTATTTCCCAGAATTTTCCTGAAGTGGCAGAACTGTTTGAAACCACACCCCCAGATATTGAAAAGCTGAAATCTTCTATCCCAACAGGGACGGTTGTTGTTCAACCCGTCGTACTAACCGATTCCATCGCCATTTTTGTTTTAACCAAAGACCGTTTAAATGTCGTTAAAAGACCGATTCCCAGTGATTTTAATCAACTCCTCACGCAGTACCTCAAACAGGTACAAAATGAGGGTGATGATAGCTACATCGAAACTGGTAGCAGCCCACTGTACGATATCCTCATTCGTCCTGTGGAGAAAGAAATTCAGGCTTTGTCCCCCAAAGAGCTAAGTATTATCACGAGTGGGAAACTCCGCTACCTTCCTTTTGAAACTCTTTTTGACAAGGAAAAAAAGGAATTCTTAATCAAGAAATATCCCGTTAACTATCTTACCCGCATTTCTACTCGTTCTTTAGAACCACCGACAGCACAGAAGCTTGTACGCCAACAACAAACTGTCTTAGCATTTGGTAATCCCGTACCTCATGATCCACAAAATTTACCAGGCGCAGAGGAAGAAGTTAAAAATATCACCCAACTATTTCCATCAAGTCAAGCTTACCTCGGCAACGACGCCACCTTGAACAACTTCAAAACTTACGCCTCCCGCTTTCCCTTGGTGCATTTAGCAACTCACGGTTGCTTCCAAGAGGAAGATTGTAAAAAGTTGAACTTAAAAAAGAATACATTACTGTTTGCTGACACTCAATTTGATATTGCTGATGCTGCTCGTTTGGGGTTACAAGGTACGCAACTGCTGACTCTTAGCGCTTGTCAAACGGCTCAAGCAACCAATTCTTCTGGAGAGGGAATTGTAGGTGTTGCGTACATATTTGAGCGTGCTGGTGCTAAAGCAGTGATGGCGGGTTTGTGGGCGGTTGATGATAAAGCAACGCAGAGTCTGATGATTGAGTTTTATCAGAACCTCAAGCAGGGTATGAGCAAAGGAGAAGCACTGCAAAAAGCCAAGCTGAAGCAAATTGAGCGTCATCCTTATTATTGGTCGCCTTTTGTCCTGATTGGCGATGCGCGTTGAATAAAGTTGAATAAATTTGACTTTGCATATTATGAAGGGAGAATATAGCGGTTTGCAATTGGGTAAGATACACCGAAGAAATAATGAACCACAGATGGACACAGATGGACACAGATAAATTTGTACTTCATGCATCAGATCCCCGACTTCTTAAAGAAGTCGGGGATCTTATTTTTTCACAAATCATTTAGGAGTGCTATATTCAAATCCTGTGTATTATCGCCATTGTGTTGTCTTTGCAAATGATGTTTCATGTTGTTGACTACACTGAGGAACTGCTGGCAGCGTCAAAAATTTGTTGTGCAGTCAAGTTTAACTCAGGAAATGTTGGTGACTGGATACGCTCATCTCCCCTAAACTGGCTCACTTGGTACTCATCTTCAACTAACCAATAAATAGAGATAGTGGGTTGTTTGGGATTGCCAATTAAATTACGTCCACCAAGAGCAAGATAATCCACAATCCAGTATTCAGGAATGCCAATTCCTTCGTACTCACCATATTTTTTATGGTAATCATCTCGCCAGTTAGTACTAACGACTTCAATCACCAGAGGAATTGATGCACCTTGAGTAACAGTAGATTCCTTTTTCCAAAGTGGTTCCGCTGCCAAATTAGAACGATTTAGTATCAACACATCTGGCGAGTAACCTGATTCGCTCTCAGAGGATGTCTGAGAAGTCAAAAATGTCATGCTGAACGGAGCGACAGCGCAGTGAAGCATCTCACAAATTCACGGTGAATAGGGATTCTTCGCTCCACTTCGTTACACTCAGAATGACAAAATATACCTTATCCAATCTTTTCAGACATCCTCTCAGGTGGTTTGACTAGCGCTGTTTTAGGTATGGAATAGGGAAGCTTTAGTCGTTTAATTTCTACTGCTATTTCTAGGGTTAAAAAACCTATGATGTCTTCATGTCCTCCCAGTGGTTGCGGCTTTTTAACGATGACTCCATCGTGAAGTTCATAACGTCCATCTTCCGGTTTCAAGAGTGCAAACTCTTCAAATGTTACTAGTTTGCGTACAGCTTGAGTCATTTTTCTTTCTCCTCATTTCCTTGTTCTTCTATCCATTTTCCGATAAGGCTTGTGATTAGCAAGAAATCCTGTGTAGGGTGGGCACTGCTAGTCAAGCCATTGCAGTTCTAGAGTATCGGTGGGCAGTGCCCACCACTGTGGATCTTGTCTGTAAATCGTTCACACACTGCCCACCCTACGCTCAGCATAGTGATTAGCAAGAAATCCTGTGTAGGGTGGGCACTGCTACTCAAGCCATTGCAGTTCTAGAGTATCGGTGGGCAGTGCCCACCACTGTGGATCTTGTTTCTAAACGGTTCACACACTGCCCACTCTACGCATAACATAGTCATCAAAATATAATCGTTGGGAGGCAGCAGCCCACTTTTAGGCATTCCTATGCTGAGCATAGGAACCAGAGACAGGTACCCCTCTCCTTAGTAAGGAGAGGGGATGGGGTGAGGTTTGTAGAGCAATTTAGCTTCTATGGGTACAGTCGGCGTGTGCATATCCTGTGAAAATTTGGTTTTTTAAATTCTGGAATCTTGATAAACCGCTTTGTAGTTGTTATTATCAAACAAGATATATAAAATCTATTCCTAAAGACTTATGTTAATCCCCCCTGCGGCTACTTGCCAAAGGGGTATTTTAATGGATACCTGCAAAGGAAGGGCGATTCGCGGTTCATTAGACTTCTCCCCTTTTAGTAAAGCGCTGTCGGTTGCTCAATTTTTTTTAATATCCATATAATCCTAGTAAACACATACTGTTAGCAGTACCCAATGCTGCCATCAACAGAAAGTGCATCCTCCACATAGCACAAATTAAGACAAAAAGCAAGACCTTTTCTTAGTATGCGGGCTCAAAAGTTTAGGGCAACATTGTGTTGCAGTCCTAAAGGAGTACGATGTTAAAGTCAGCGCCATTGACGTTGTGCAGCCCGGAAGTTGGGAAGTTCCAGAAGTACCAAGCTTACTAGAAAAGTTAATCATAGGAGACTGCCGCCAACCAAGTATTTTAGAGCAGGCAGGTATACGTCAGTGTCGTTCAATACTTTTACTGACAAGAAATGAGCGGATGAATATAGAAGCTGCGTTTGCAGCACGGCGTCTTAATCCGCACGTTCGCCTGATTGTACGTTCTAACAAACAAAATTTCAACGAACTGTTGTGCGAAAACCTAGGCAATTTTGTTGCCTTTGAGCCTACCCATCTTTCGGCTCATGCCTTTGCTCTGACAGCCCTCGGTTCTGAAGCTATTGGATATTTCACCTTAGAGGGGCAACTCTTGCGAGTGATAGAGCATCAGGTACAACCAAACGAGCGCTGGTGCGATCGCAAGCCAGTACATAGACTCAATCTAACAACTCGCCGCATTTTGTGTCATACACCTGTTTCATCTGACGCACCTAAACAATTCTATGACTGGGACCCAGAGGCAGAAGTGCAGGCGGGAGACACACTCGTTTACATTGATGTTGCACACGAACTGGATTTATCTGAGCAAGATACAAGCAAATCTCACCACAAAAGGTGGCAGTGGCAACAGTTCGTCCGAAGCATCACACCAAAAAATCTTAAGCAAAAGATAGTGCTATTTTGGCAATCTTACTACCAAAGCCAAAATCAAATCCGGCGAATTGCGACAATCTATGCGATGACTGTAGTCATCCTGTGGCTCGTCGGAATAGTTCTTTACCGCTTGTATTATCCTCACATCACTCTGCAAGAAGCTTTCTATGCCACAGCAGTCTTGCTCTTGGGAGGGTACGGAGATTTATTTGGCGGCGTTGAGTTTGTATCGCAAGCACAACCCTCAGACCATATGCCGTGGTGGTTGCGGTTGTTCAGCCTGGGACTTACGTTGACAGGTCAAGCTTTCGTGGGAGTATTGTATGCACTGCTGACTGATGCTCTTGTCACTTCAAGGTTCCAGTTTTTCAACCCTCATCCTCCCATACCACAATCCAACCATGTGGTGCTTGTTGGCTTAAATCGCCTGGGGCAGAAGGTGGCTACTCTTTTGCAGGAACTCAACCAGCCGTTAGTAGGAATTCATACTACCACTCTCGACGAACGCACTTTACCCGAGATGCCCCTTATTGTTGGCAATGGTATCGAAGCACTTGCTCAGGTGAATCTCTCCTATGCCAAAAGCATCGTTTTAGTCGGGGACGATAACATGGAAAATCTGGAAATTGGTCTGATGGCTCATGCAATCAACCCCACCAGTCGCTTGATTATCCGCTCTCAAGATCGCCAATTTAGTGACAATATAGCTCCTCTGTTTCCCTATGCCAAAGTTCTGTGTGGCGCGGCTTTGTCAGCAGAAGTCTTTGCTTGTGCGGCCTTTGGAGAAAACGTTCTTAGCTTTTTTCACTTGAGCAATCAAATAGTCATGGTGACGGAATACAATATCGAACAGGGCGATACTCTCAATGAATTGCTTCTATCTGAAATAGCCCATGGTTACGGTGTTGTGCCGATTTTGTATCAGAAACGGCAAGAGAATTACTCGTTAATGCCCTGGGATGATGTCAAGCTTTGTGCTGGCGATCGCTTGATTATTTTAGCCACAAGCAGTGCCTTGCAGCGAATTGAATGGGGTGAAATGCTGCCTCGGCTTTTTAAGGTGCAGATTGAAAAAGCTTTGACTAGAAATGCTATTGCTGATGGTGCAGAAGAAATAGCGTTGATTACGGGATGTACTTTCACGACTGCTAGGCAATGGATGAATAATTTGCCTACAGTGTTGCCAACACCACTTTATAAACATCAAGCTCAGCATCTCGTCGGCAAGCTAAAAAAAGTACAAGTTTTGGCAAGTGTCATCTTCATTGGGCAACCATCAAATAGCTAACTTCACATTTTGCACCAGTTGCAGGATTTATAACATTTAAGTGGTTGTGCTGTAGTTATAGCGCTTATCAATTTCCACCCTACACCACAACCAACTTTGGTCGCGCAAAGAATGTTATTGCAGTGATACGACATGCGGTGTTAAAGCCTAATACACCATCGGTGCTTGATTTCGTAGAGCGCGTAAAGCATTCATGCAATATGGACAGTCACAGCCAAATAAGGCGATCGCCTTATCGCTTTCCTCTTCAGTAAAGTTCAACATAGCAATATTTTTGCCTGATGGATCTACTGCATTGACCCTAGATTGAGTTGTCGAGGCAGATGCTTGATTTGTTTGTGTAGCTCGTATACACACAAATTTATTGTAACTAGGATGTGGATGACGTATGCACGCCTCACCGTTTTTCGTGCGGATGACTGGCGAGACAGCATGGGCAGGATTGACCACTCCCAACACAGACATCATAGAGGCAAAAACTGTAGGGCTGGCAAGCAAACTTAGTATCAATTTCCTGTTCATGGGTTCCTTAAAAAAGTACCTGTTGACTCGAATTATCTAATTGCTCTCTACAGAGTAACTGAATTTCTACCCGGAGTAGTTCGCTTGACACTTTTTAACGCACAAAAGTTTCCGTTGCCGCTTAGTTTGATGAAAAAATTAGGGGGGCAAAGCTTATTGACTCAACAAACAAGCTTGTCAAAAAGGAGTTGACAATGCGCGAGCTTTATATTGTTTACCGCTGTAGCTGCTGCATGAGGGCTTGTACCTGTTGATAAGCTTGGGTATTTCCTTGTTCGCGGAAAAGTCTTGCAGCACGCTGTAGATCTTCAACAGCTTGCTTGTTATCTCCTAAAGCATACTGGGTAAGCCCTCGGTTGCTGTAGGCATCAGCTCGGTTAGGATTTCTATTGATAGTTTGGTTAAAATTGACAATCGCTTGCTTGTGATTTCCCAGCTTAAAATTGGCAAGTCCGAGATTGTAATAAGCATCTACAAACTGCGGATCTATTTTTATCGTCTGGTTAAAGTCTGCAATAGCTGCTGGGATATTTCCCAAGTCCGCATAAGCAGTTCCCCGGCTGTTATAAGCGTCTGTATGCTTGGGATTAAGTCTTAGTGCCAGGTTAAAATCTGCAATCGCTGTCTTAGAATCTCCTGATTGCACTCGTGCCAGACCTCGAAGACAATAGCCTTCGTAATATTGCGGATTCAGTCGCACAACCTGGTTAAAATCTTCAATAGCTCCACTGAAGTCGCCTTGTCCTAGCTTTAGCACACCTTGGTTATAATATTCTTGAAAATTAATTTGTTTTATAGGCGTCTGTGATGCCTGTGCATGAGCAACAGCAGGCATTCCTCCAAGTACAGCCGTTATTCCTAATATTGTAAGCGCTTGCTTGATACGTTTCATTGCCTTACCTCCAAAAGCAACCATTCTGCTTACCCTCATTCTAATTAAGAAGTAAAAGACAACCCGTTTGAAAAGGTTTGCACTAGCAACCAAGCATTTAAACCTACAATTACAGTTGCAACTAACCAGGATAAAGTTTTTAGCCATAAAGGATTGACAAATTCACCCATCAAACGACGGTTGCTTGTAAACATCACTAAAGGAACCACCGCGAACGATAGCTGTAAACTCAAAACAACTTGACTGAAAATCAGTAATCCACTGGTGCTGCTTTCACCAAACCAAATAATCGAAATCAACGCTGGAATAATCGCGAGTAACCTAGTTGCTAAGCGCCGCACCCAAGGTTTCAAGTGCAGATTCAGAAATCCTTCCATGACAATTTGTCCTGCTAACGTTGCGGTTATCGTGGAACTTTGTCCGGAAGCGAGTAATGCCAAAGCGAAAATTGCACTCGCTACATTCACACCTAGTAAAGGTGAAAGTAATTTATAAGCATCTTGGATTTCTGCGACATCTTGATGACCAGAAGAATGAAACGTAGCAGCCGAAATAATTAAAATGGCTGAGTTGATAAACAGTGCAAAAAATAAAGCGACTGTTGAATCAATGGTGCTAAATTTAATGGCTTCCCATTTCTTCTTAGGTGTCGGTTCCCAATCCCGTGTCTGTACAATTGATGAATGTAAATATAAATTATGTGGCATCACAGTCGCCCCTAAAATGCCAATGGCAATGTAAAGCATTTCGGGATTCTGCAAGATTTCGATTTTGGGAATATAACCTAATAAAATACTGCCCACATCAGGACGCGAAAAGATAATTTCTGCAGCAAAACAGATTCCTACGGTTGCGACTAACATCAATACCAAAGCTTCTGTATAGCGAAAGCCTTTATTAAGCAGCAACAGCAATACAATAACATCTAGCGCCGTAATGCAGACACCCAAAGCAAGAGGAATACCAAATAGTAATTGTAGGGCGATCGCACTTCCCAGTAATTCTGCTAAATCACAAGCAGCGATCGCTATTTCACAAAGTACCCACAAACAAAAGTTTACACGGGGGCTGAAATACTCTCGGCACGCCTGTGCTAGATCTAATCCCGTCGCCACCCCTAAGCGTACACATAGCGACTGCATCAAAATCGCCATCAAGTTAGAAAGCATAATTACGCTTAGCAGTACATAACCAAATTTAGCTCCACCAGCTAAATCTGTTGCCCAGTTCCCTGGATCTATGTATCCCACAGAAACGAGATATCCTGGTCCGGCATAGGCAAGCATTTTACGCCAAAAGCCGTTGCTGTTAGGGACATAGATGCTGCGGTGAACTTCAGGAAGACTGGGTCTGTGTTCGGGGCGAGTCATTTATTTGATCTCTGAAAACTTTCATATTGTTTTCATAATCTCAGAAAATTTGTCACGAACATCAATCATAAGATGTATATAAAGATATACATACGGAGAGAAACATTATACCGGAACTGGCACAATTGAGACTTTAGTAAATGATATTCGTGCTGTTATTAAGAGTGACTTTGCTTTCCTTTAACCTCCCAGAGACTGAAATCTGAGAAAATCTAAATTTTGTAAATTTTATTTACAATTAGGAGTTGCTCAACTGAAAGAAATACTGAAGTCCTTACTTAACTTTATTTGGGCTGGCTTGTTTGAGATAGGCGGTGGCTATTTGGTCTGGCAATGGTTAAAAGAAGGAAAGCCTATATGGTGGGGAATTGCGGGAGGTATTGGGTTAGCTCTATATGGTATCGTCGCGACTCTCCAGGCTGCAAACTTTGGTAGAGTTTATGCTGCTTACGGCGGCGTATTTATAGCAATGGCAATGCTTTGGGGTTGGAAGGTAGATGGGGTAGCTCCAGACCGCTATGATATACTAGGAGCTTTTTTGGCGTTACTGAGTGTATTGATTATCATGTATGCGCCGAGAACTTGAACTCTCCACGCTTTGAAAAACGTGAATTCTAGACTGTTGTTACGACCTGGGCTAAAAGCCGCACTCGGTAACGTTGTCTTGTGTTTTTTGTAAAACACGTTGACGAGGGTAAGACAGCCCTACCCGCCTCGACCCCAAGGGGCTGTGTGGCACTTTCCTTCCTTCCAACCTTGTTCGCGCAGCGTCTCCGCTACTGAGAAGATTTTACGTGTTGAAGGCAACGATTAAATTCTTCTCAATACAACGCCATATCTTCAGTTCGTGGCTAGGAACGTTTAACCTACGTTTGTTTTTGGAGTTTTTCATCCTGTAAATTCTTGGTTAAGAGCAAATCACGTCCCCAAAACTATGCAGCCATTAAAACAACTAGCCAAGAAACTTAAAAAAGAAACTTACGCCATTTACCTAGCAAGTAAAGACACCAGGATGCCTTGGTATGCAAAGCTATTGGCTGCGATTGTTGTTGCCTATGCTGTCAGTCCCATCGACCTAATTCCAGATTTCGTTCCCATCTTGGGCTATCTCGACGACCTAATCTTAGTCCCGTTGGGAATTTGGCTAGTCCTGAAGATGATTCCCCCATCTGTTTTAGCTGAGTGTCGCCAGAGGGCTGAAGCCACACAGCCTCAGGAGAAGCCCACCAGCCTGGTAGCAGCAGGTGTGATTGTGATTATTTGGGTAATATTGGGGAGTTTAATTGTGCTTTTGCTAAAACACTTCTTGAAACGATAAGCAACAGAGCTCTTTTATCTCACCTGCACTCGTTTGGCTCTGCCCTATGGAGTCGTAATGGGTTTGATTCTTATCCTGTGCGGCTTTACGGTTTACAGGTTAATCGTTCATATTCGTTGGCTAAACCTGGAGCGAGAGATTGGTATTACATCTTCTGAGCAGACACGGATTTTTCATCGTTTCTATAGAGTACAGCAAGACCGTTGCCGGCATAGCGGCGGGTCGGGATTAGGACTAGCAATTGCAAATGCGATCGCCCAAGCGCATCATGGCGACTTGCTTTTAGAGAGCGAATTGGGTAAAGGTAGTATTTTTACCGTTCGACTGCCTTTAGAAAGAGCTTTGTAGCCTCTACAGATTTAACAGTGCAATTAACTAATTGCTTGACTCTAGCATCACTAAGTCAAACTTTAGAAGTCTCAGGGCCGATGACGATTCTTGTAGAGTTTGTTACTCTTAGCCCTGAATCATTGTATCTACTGAGTGACCGTGATGAGTCGTCGAACAGCCCGCTCCTACGCTTTCCTGTCGATTGCCGCTGCAATCGTCACTATTGCCCTGAAGTTTGGGGCTTACCTGCTAACGGGATCAGTGGGGCTGCTTTCAGATGCGATTGAGTCAATTGTAAATCTAGTGGCAGCAGTGGTGGCACTGTGGGCATTGACCTATGCTGCCAAACCAGCCGATGCTGAACACACCTTTGGGCATTCCAAAGCTGAATACTTCTCCAGTGGTGCAGAAGGTGCGTTGATTGTAGTGGCAGCCATTAGCATTGCTTTTGAAGCCTGGGAACGCTTGCTACATCCAGAACCACTAACACAACTTGGACTGGGGTTGGCACTCTCGCTGTTTGCAACAGCAATCAACGGCGTTGTTGCCTTTGTCTTGCTACGGGCGGGACGGCGATTACGTTCTATTACACTTCGGGCTGATGCACACCACTTATTCACGGATGTAGTGACTTCAGGTGGTGTCGTACTTGGAATCTTCCTCGTCAAGGTAACAGGCGCTCTGGTGCTTGATCCAATTGTCGCACTTTTGGTGGCAGCAAATATTGTTTGGACAGGATTTCGTTTGCTGCGGGAAACCGGTAGCGCGTTACTGGATGCAGCTTTACCTAAAGAAGAAATTGACGCAATTCTCCTTATTCTCAACGAGTATAAACGCCAGGACATCCAGTTCCACGCCCTGCGAACCCGCATTGCTGGAACACGCCGCTTTGTTTCCTTCCATGTCCTTGTGCCTGGATCTTGGACAGTCCAGCAAGGACATGATTTGTGCGAAGCGATTGAGCTTGCCATCAGCAGGGCACTGCCTGTAACCCACGTCACAACGCACCTCGAACCTCTGGAAGATCCAGCCTCTTGGGAAGATCAGGAATTGGAGCGTCCGAGCAATCAGCACATCCAAGGATGACCGCATAAGTTGGTTCCCTTGTTGTCAAAATAACATTAGATACCGTGACTTTTCCCAATCACCCAATGACGTTTGAAAAAACGGGCTAAAGCAGACTCTTCCAAAGATAAATATATTGGGCGTCCGTGGGGACAGGTGCGGGGGCTGCGTGTGCGTTGCCATTGATCTAGGAGTGTTTGCATTTCTTGTAAACTCAGGGTTGTACCGTTGCGAATGGCACTACGACAAGCAACGGCGACTTGCGCTGCTTGCAACTCACCTCCCCAACTGAGTTCTAAAATTGCATCGGCACAGTCGTCTCGGTGTTGAAAAAGTGCAGGTACGCTGCGAACTGCCCAAAGTTGTTCGCCAAAGGGTTCTATATCCAAACCAATACGTTGCAGTTGCGAGACTTGAGCCGGAGATAATTGATAAAGAATGACTGGCGGTTCAATTGGAATAATTTTCCAATTCTCGCACAATTGCTCGTACAAAACTCGCTCATGGGCAATGTGCTGTTCTACTAACCACAGTCCACCTGGATGTTCCGCCACGATGTAGGTGTTATTAACTTGAGCAACGGCTTTGAGTTGTAGAGACGTTGGATGCACCGTCTCTCCATCCGTTTTGTCTTCTTCACTGGGAATAGAACGATTGACATTGTATCCGCCTTTTTCTTCTGCGGCTTTGAGTAATTTACCAACTCGGGTTGTGTGAACAGCTTCTTTAACAGACGTAGAATTAATGCGGAGTGCTTGGGCGATCGCCCCACTAATTTGTTCTTGCCAATGACTCAGTTGGTTGAGATAAATTTCTGATTTTGCTGGGTTGCGGTTCCAGTTGATATGTTCCGGAGAAATGAATAAATGCAGGAAACAAACTGGATAGCGATCGCGCGGTAATGTCCTATGAAATGCTGACAGGATAGTTTGCTCTAATTCCGACGACTTCACCATCCGTCCGTTCACAGCAACTCGCACCCAGTCTGGACGATGGCGATGACACCGATCAGGTAATCCTACAACCAAATGTAGTCCTGAGTTCTCAGTTCTCAGTCTTGAATTCTCACTCGTGAGTCTTGAATTCTCGCTTGTGAGTTTTGAGTTGTGAGTTGTCAGTTGTAGAGACGCGCCACCTCTCGTCTCTAGATTTCTCAGTTCTGAGTTCTGAGTCCTGAGTTCTGAGTTCTCAGGATTGGGTATTTCTAATTTCAACTCCTGTAAATCAGCTTCTTTGACTTGATGTAGAATCTGGGGCAGCAGTTGTCCTATCGCGGCGGAGGGACAAAGGGTGAACCACTCTTTGTCATTTTGCCAAACTTGCCAGGTAACATGAGGATGACACAAAGCGATTTGATGAATTGTTGCTTGCACTGCTTTCATTTGCTGTGCTAATGTTGGCAACGCCTGACGACGAGGTAAACAATTACCAAAGAGATTAGAGACACTCACCACTGTACCAGGAGCGATCGCAGCAACTTCTACGTACAATGCTTCCCCAGCATAGCCATACACAACCCGCCAGCCACAATCTCCACCTCTTGGACGACTCAATATTTCTAAATCTGCCAGAGTCGTCAAACTATGCAACGCCTCTCCACGAAACCCCAAACTCGTAATTTTCCACAAATCTGCACAATTGCGAATTTTACTGGTACTGTGTGCTGTTGCTGATTTGTGCAAGTCATCTAAAGTCATTCCGCAGCCATTATCTGCTACGCGCACACGCCATTGTTGCGGCCATAAGGACACTACAATCCGTGTCGCACCTGCATCTAGGGAATTTTCGACCAATTCCCGTACGACAGAAGCAAAACAGTCGATGACCTCTCCGGCTGTAATGAGATGTACGACTTCTGCTGGTAAAGCTTGAATAGTTGACATCAGAAACTACAGTGTAGAGGACGAGTCAACTCCTGTGATGACCAGAGCGAATTGTACTACAACGTTTTTGTAAAAATTTGTCCTGTTTAATAAGACTTAACTTATAGCGGTAAGAACCCGGAGTAAGGTACACAAAGAAATAATGAACCACAGATGGACACTCATGGAACACAGATGTAGACAAAGGAGGCGGCTTAAGGGAGGGTACACAGATAAATAATTACTTCATTCAAATGAAAAGCACTATAAGTTATTGAAGCTTACAGCAGTTTTTACCCCACCCGCCCTATCGGCACCCTCCCCGATTCATGGGGAGGGTTGGGGCAGGGTAATTTTCTTTACAAATGTTCATCCGGACATGAGACTACTCAGTACTTAAGACCGTTTTTGCTGACATCTGACAGCCAGTCAAACGCCTGTGGCAGTTTACGACTCCATGATGGCTAAAGCTTTAGCCGGTTCAGTGTTCAGCAACCCATTGAGTAAGGATACTGGACGCTGGCTGTAGGGCCAAGCAAAAGCATGACGGAATGCTGCATCCTGACAAGCTTGTAACTGTTGAAAGTTGATAATGTCATAAGTCAAGAGATTTTCATACTCAAACGGCAGACGCACATTGTGCAACCCGGCGTTATCAGTACAAATAGCGATGTCCACTCCGGCATCAAAACATCGGTCAAACACTAACTTGAGTTGACGTATGTCTTCCAAAGTCCCAGTTTTCAAGTAGGTTGTGGGGCAAACCTCCAAACACTGACCGCGCGTTGCCACCTCTTTAAGTAACTCAGGATACAGCAGGGGAATTTGAATGCCGTGACCAATCCGCATCAGATAAGGTAAAAGTTGGGGATAACATCCAGCAGTCGTTTCATAAAGATGACCTGTGGTGTTAATTCCAAGCGATCGCGCATAATCATACAAACTAATCCATTCCTCCATGCGATCGGCATAGTAGCTGTCTCCCCCAGCCACGTCTATACCACAAACATACTGCTTGTTCTGTGCTGCCAAATCAATAATCGCCTTATTTACCTCAAACGGTAGGCGTGTGTGCATACAGAGAATTTGGCTGGTGACTATTGGATATTCCGATATTTGGCTGGCTTTGCCCACAACTTCCACAATTTCCGCCATCTTGTCAATTCTCTCTGATTGACTCAGATGGTCTGGCGTGCGCAAATAAGGGGTGTAGCGCAGTTCTAGATAAGCCAAATTTTCAAAAATGTAAGCACCCCTAAGCAAGCGGTAGATAAAGTAAGGCAAAGTCTCCACAGTTTGCACGCTTTCTACCAAGGTGTGCAACTCCAGATACTCATCTAGAGTATTGCGTGGGCGCGTGTAAAACTCTTCAAACTCTGAATACTCAGCAAACCGGGAAATCATAAGAGACGAGTTGCGCTCGAAGTATCGCCACAATACACGAGGGACAACCGAACCGCCTAGATGCCTATGTAATTCTGCATATAAAGCCATAGTAGTCTTTTAACAACCGAAAAATTGTAATTATTATTAACAGTAACAAATAAAAAAACAGGTCATGAGATAAGACGTTGTTATCTTTTTTGTTGAATTTTTTCCTCCCATACATTGACATAGGCAAACAAATATGCTCATAATAATAATTTGTGGAAACTTTAGCTCTTTAATAAAAACTTGGCTAACGTCATTGTTATAGGTGCCCAGTGGGGCGATGAAGGAAAAGGTAAAATAACAGACTTGCTCAGCCGCTCCGCAGATGTTGTCGTACGTTACCAAGGGGGCGTCAATGCTGGACATACAATTGTAGTCAAGGGTCAAACCTTCAAGCTGCACTTGATTCCCTCTGGTATTTTGTATCCAAATACCGACTGCATTATCGGCTGTGGGACAGTCATAGATCCACAGGTTTTGATAGCAGAACTTGACCAACTAGAAGCACTTGGTGTTTCCACTCGCCATCTGCTAATTTCTGAGACAGCTCATATCACGATGCCTTACCACCGATTGATTGACTCGGCATCGGAGGAGCGAAGGGGTAGCCATAAAATTGGCACTACCGGTCGAGGGATTGGTCCAACTTATGCTGATAAATCAGAGCGGACTGGTATCAGGGTTTTAGATTTGATGGACCCTGAAGGACTGCGCGAACAGCTCGAGTGGACGATTAATTATAAAAACGTCATTCTGGAAAAGCTTTATAATATACCGCCGTTAGACCCGCAACAGGTGATTGACGAGTACTTGGGGTATGCAGAACGCCTGCGACCGCACGTCGTCGATACTTCTCTAAAAATATACGACGCGGTTCAAAGGCGGCGCAATATTTTGTTTGAAGGAGCGCAAGGTACGCTCTTGGACTTGGATCATGGGACATACCCTTATGTTACCTCCTCTAACCCAGTGGCGGGGGGAGCTTGTGTTGGGACGGGGCTAGGACCAACAATGATTGACCGAGTGATTGGGGTAGCGAAAGCTTACACCACTCGGGTAGGCGAAGGACCTTTCCCCACAGAAATAGATGGGGAATTGGGAGAATTATTATGCTCCCTTGGTGCGGAATTTGGCACAACCACCGGACGTAAGAGACGTTGTGGTTGGTTTGATGCGGTTATTGGTCGCTATGCCGTCCGCGTTAATGGTATGGACTGTTTGGCAATTACCAAACTCGATGTCCTCGACGAACTGGAGGAAATCAAAGTTTGTGTGGCTTATGAGATAGATGGGGAACGCAGTGAACACTTTCCTCGCAGCGCCCGTCAATTTGCTCAGTGTCGCCCCATCTACAAAACCTTGCCAGGATGGCGTACCTCAACCAGTCACTGCCGCTCCCTAGAAGAATTGCCAAGGCAAGCGCTAGACTACTTAAAATTCTTGGCAGAATTGATAGAAGTGCCGATCGCAATTGTCTCCTTAGGAGCGAGCCGCGATCAAACTATCATTGTAGAAGACCCGATCCACGGTCCGAAACGTGCTTTGTTGCACCCTGACGGCACGCCCGCTTCATTGCTGAGTGCGTAGGGGTGTAAGGCATTGTGCCTATACGAGCGTGATAGTATCAAAATCCGCCACTTGCTTCAACGGGGGAAACCCCCGCAACGCAGTGGCTCAAAAATCCAAAATCTAAAATCTAAAATCCTAACATGGAGTTAACAGTCGAATCTCAAAAGCGGCCAGAAGGCAGCAAGCCCAATGCTTTGCGCCGTTCTGGAAAAATCCCCGCGAATTTGTACGGTCATAAAGGTACCGAGTCAATTGCTATCGTCCTTGATGCTAAAGTCGTTGACCGCCTGCTCACTAAGGGTTCGATTAACAACACTTTGATTGACCTCAACATTACTGATATTCCTTGGCGTGGAAAAACCTTGCTACGGGAAGTTCAATCTCATCCAGCAAAACGTACGCCTTACCACCTGAGCTTTTTTGCTGTCGCAGGTCACGGTGACACGGATATTGAAGTACGTCTCAGTTTTGTGGGAGAACCAGTCGGTGTGAAGCAAGATGGTGGTGTATTAGACACGCACCTTACACTCTTGCCGCTGCGTTGTGCACCAGAAAACATTCCTGCAGTGATTGAAGTTGATATCTCTAATCTGAACATCGGAGATAGTTTGACTGTTGAGCAACTCTCCTTGCCTGAGGGTGCTAAATATTTGGGTGAACCAGGGCAATCTGTTCTGATTGTGTTGCCTCCACAAGGAAGTTCTGATACAGAAACAGAATCTGTGACCTGAGATACCTAAAGTTTGTTATAGTTACCGTTGAAACCAGGGGGCATACCTCTGGTTTTTTGTTGTTTGAACCGCCAAGTCGCCAAGGACGCCAAGAGAAGATGACAGAAGTTTCGATTCCGGCTTTAATTGAGCAAATGTTGCAGCCTGGGTTTTATCCGCATCCGGTGAAGGAACCGATTCAATTGGTTCAGACGCATATTTCTTATGTGCTGTTAACTGGGGATTATGCTTATAAAGTGAAAAAGCCTATGAATTTTGGCTTTTTGGATTTTTCGACTTTAGAGAAGCGGGGACATTTTTGTCAGGAAGAGTTACGTTTAAATCAGCGCGGAGCTGCGGAATTGTATTTGGAGGTGTTTCCTATAACTTTGGTGGGGGAGCAGTACCAACTAGGGGGAACAGGAGAAGCTGTGGAATATGTGCTGAAAATGCTTCAGTTTCCCACAGAAGCGCTGTTTAGCAAAATGTTTGAGCAGGGTCAGTTAAATGAAGCACTTGTAGAAGAGTTGGGACGGGTGGTAGCTGAATATCATGACACTAAAACTGTGACGAATGATTACATTCGCTCTTTTGGTGAGGTGGAGCAAGTTCGGGAGGCTTTTGACGAGAATTACGAGCAAACGCAAAAGTATATCGGTGGTCCCCAGACACAGCAGCAGTTTGAGGAGACAAAGGAGTATACAGATAAGTTTTTTGCCGAACGCCGCGAACTCTTTAACAGCAGAATTCAAAAGAATTATGTTCGAGAGTGTCACGGGGATTTGCACCTGGGAAATATTTGTTTGTGGAAAGATAAAATTTGGCTGTTTGACTGTATTGAGTTTAATGAGCCGTTTCGCTTTGTCGATACAATGTTTGACGTTGCTTATGCTGTGATGGATTTGGAAGGTCAGCAGCGTCCTGATTTGAGTAATGCTTATTTGAATACTTACGTTGAGGTGACTGGGGATTGGGAAGGGTTACAGGTGTTGCCCATTTATTTAAGCCGACAATCGTATGTCAGGGCAAAGGTGACTTCATTCTTGTTAGATGACCCGAGTGTCCCCTCTTCGGTGAAGGAGGAGGTCGCAAAAAAAGCAGCGAATTATTACAAGCTTGCTTGGGAATACACAAAACCCCGTCAAGGACGGCTGATTTTGATGTCGGGTGTATCGGGTTCTGGTAAAAGTACGACAGCACGGTATTTAGCTCGTCAATTGGGGGCAATTCAAATTCGTTCGGATGCGGTGCGAAAACATCTGGCGGGAATTGGGTTGTTGGAACGCGGTGGTGATGATTTGTACACAGCCGAGATGACTCAAAAAACTTATGCACGGCTGTTGGAATTGGGAATTTTGTTGGCAAGTCAAGGATATTCGGTGATTTTGGATGCTAAGTATGACCGACAGCAGTTGCGTGAGGAGGCGATCGCCTCAGCTCAAGAGCATCAACTTCCTTTGCAAATTATCTCCTGCACAGCACCGTTAGAAGTTTTGCAACAGCGACTCGATGACCGTACTGGTGATATTGCTGATGCGACTGCTAATTTATTAAAATCTCAGATCGAGCAAGCTGAACCTTTGAGTGAAAAAGAAAAACCACTCGCTAAAATTTTGGATACGACTCAATCAATAGAGGCACAATTAAAGAATGTAATTCAGCAATAGGCTTACCTTATGGCACCACCAAAGCTGACCTTCTCACCAAACTTCGTAACGCAAATCCTACTTGGGTTATTTTTCACACTCATATTTATAGCGACAGGCTACAACCCAGCCCTCAGTATTTTTCTGGGCGTCTTGGGTGGTTTAGCCTTAGGCTTGATAACGACATCAACCAAAAGTGGTCCCCGGGCTTCAACAGTAGCTACCTCTGAAGGCGTTGATGCAGGCTTGAAGTATTGGTTATTTTTCTTACTCGGCTTTGTGTTCGTGGGGTATAAACCACCGATGGGTATCTTTCTGGGTGCGATCGCTGGTATAGGCGGAGGGTGGATTATTGCTTGGTGGCAAAGTAAGGAAGAATCAAGAACTCAGCTCCCACAAGAAGAGTTAGAAGAGGGCGATACTGAAATTGCCAGTGAAAAACAACTAACCAGAGGACGTCAAGTCAGGAAAACCACTCGCCGTTTCCGTCGCCGCCCTGGAAGTATTAATTTCCGGTTTTGGGAAAGGTAGCCAAATAGAGAGATGAGGGAGATAAGGGAGATAAGGCGGTTTCTGAGAAAGAATTTACCACTTAAAGCGAGGCATCCCGCTAACCCACAGGAAGTTCAGCCAACCTCCCCGGTAATTTGTTTCCTGAAAATCACCAAAGGGAGAGTAGACATTGTTTATTTACTTCTGTGTAATTATCGTCCTCATCCCCCTCATCGTCCTCATTTTCCTCATCCCCATCATGTCAACTGAGAAATTTGCCAAATGTTTTTCTATCTCTCCAAGTTGCTACCACTGTTTTTCTATCCCCTAGGACTGGCTTGCTTATGCTTGCTGGTAGCACTTTTTATGTTATGGAAACGACCACGCACTGCGGCGCTAGCAATTGCGCTGGCGCTGATTTTATTGTTATCTAGCAGTAATGCCTGGGTTTCTCGCTTGCTTGTGCAATCTCTGGAATGGCAAAATCTTCCACCTGTTGAAATACCAACGGCAGAAGCTATTGTCGTTTTGGGTGGTGCTACCAGATCAGCTGTGCCGCCACGACCTACTGTAGATTTAAATGAAGCAGGCGATCGCGTCATTTACGCTGGTCAACTCTACCGCGAAAAAAAAGCTCCTGTGATCATTCTCAGTGGTGGTCGGATTAATTGGAAGGGAAGCGGTTCACCAGAATCGGCGGATATGGCTACTATCCTCACCTCTATTGGTATACCAGAAGCAGCAATTGTACAGGAACCTGATTCCCTCAACACTTATCAAAATGCGGTGAATGTCAAGAAAATTTTGGTGTCTCGCGGGATTCGCCGCGTTTTACTGGTGACTTCGGCAATTCATATGCCGCGATCGCTTCTCATTTTCCGTCGTCAAGGTATTGATGCCATTCCCACACCAACTGACTTTCTCATTAGTGAGGGTGATTTGGAAGAACTAACCAGCACCCCAAAGGCGGCGTTACTGAATGTGTTACCTGATGTTGACAACCTAAATTTATTTACCGCTGCTTTGAAAGAATACGTTGGTATTCTCGCCTATCGCTTGCGCGGATGGCTGTGAAAGCGAGTTATGACTTAGTAGCTATTGAGTACGTAATAATAAATAAAGATTTGTACAACAACTCCCCATTTTTTACTCTTATCTTTTTGCTCAATTAGGATTATGTCTCAAGAGTTACCGCTTATTATACCTGCCCCTCAACCGCAAGTTGAGGACACATTTGCCTCTTACCAAACAACTCACCAGTTCTATTACGAAGTTCAGGCGCGGTCAGAGCTGAAAAGACATTGTGAATGGTATTATACTACAGCAGAGAACCACCGTCAAGAGCTAGAAAGAATGCGCGGCGAACTAAATATAATGCAGTGGTTTCGCCGCAAATGACTGATTTAGAGGGTTTCTAATTCATTTTCACGCAAGTGTGCCTTGAATTTTTTACTAAACTGAACTTGAATCGGCAAGTTAGCGCTGACAGGTCTACCTTGCCATTGATTGATAATACCTACCACGTCACCTTCTGTGCCTTTGAGGTCAAAAGCTTTCCCGCGATGCTCAGGATGATGGTAAACTATGACGGATTCTTTAACGCGGACGCGATCGCCAATTTTCATATTAGTATTTACACCTAGCTTTTCCACAACTGTCTCCACAGCCATCCCTCTCTAAACTTGCTTTTTTGAAAAATAGACTGCTTGCTAAAGTTACCGTTAAATCATAGCCAGTACAGATGCGCTGTTGGGCGTTCCTGTAGCTGCTAGAGAAACAAAGCTCCCAAGTTCCCGCTTGTTGGGAAACCCCAACGGGAGAGCCAGTTGCCGTGAGAGCGGGAAACCCTCCTGGATCACTGGTCTCACCGCCTGTAGGACTTCTCTCTGCCTGTGCAGGCTTTATGATTTAATGATCAGCCTTCGTCCTTACTCCTTTGTTCTGCCAATCAACGAAGAGACGAACAGGGGTAGGGCAACATGAGAGCCGCCTCGTATTTGGGCAAGAGGTCTAGTTCTTATTATCTTCACTCTAGGATGCTCCCAAGGTCAACTGCTTACAGAGGAAGTTGCTCAAGCTGGAATGGTAGAGACTGTAGTGGATTTCTCTATCGATTTGGTGTTGTATGAAAAATATATGTCAATTTTCCAGGACTTGTTCCACAATTTAAATAGACCACATTGTAATGAAAGTGCATACTACGTCTCTACAGGGATTTCAATTTTAGGTATGTGGTTCATTGACTTGAAAACTGAAGATTTTGCCTGTAGAAATTCGAGGCAAATTTATTTCTTCTCTTCTTCGCCCTCTGGCTTAGTATATTTACAGAAAACATTCAGCCCAATTTTTAAAATATATAAAACGATAATTGTGGCGATCGCCCCATCAATAGGTATCCCATTTAAGGCTGCAACTGTCACCAATGAGCCGATAATACTGTTGAGTAAAGAAGCGCTACCAGGATTATTCGTGTATTCCTTGGGTTTACCGCGTAAACCTTCATCACCGCAGATTTCAGCGCGGATTTCATCAAGTACAAGTTGCAATAGAGATTTGCCCTTGCCGTATTCTTGAATGCCGAATTGTTCTTGCCAGAGAATGTCAAAACTAGCTTCTAAATTACCGTTGTTTTGTTCTAGGGTGGAAAGTGCTTTTTGTGCAGGTTCGTCTTTGAGAAGTTGTTGGATTTCTTGAATTTCAGAAGCGGTTAATTGAGTGTTCATAAATATATTTTTTAGCCAAATAATCTATCAAAGATTTGTTAATTCTTGAATTAACTGTTCAGGAGTCATAATTCGTGGAATCGTTACCGGAAAATCGACTGGGTTGCGAGTAATAATAGCATCTAAGCGATTAAGAACCGCAGTGCTGTATTGAATAGCGTCTTCAAAATCTTTAAAGTTGCTAGTTAGTGCCATTGAGATGACTGCTTGGTCTACTGTAGCGACTTGGCAGAAAGTTACAATTCCCTTTAAAAGGGATAAAGCAGATGCGCGACCTTTATCTTTGCGGATAATATAATAAAGGTCACTAAAAGTAGAAGCAGAAATGTAACCTTCTATTTGTTTTTGATAAATCAACGATAATACTTGTACGCTGTTACTGTAAAAGGGATGTCGTTCCAGAGCAAAATCAAGAATTATATTAGTGTCTAGCAAGACCTTCACAGATTATGTTTCTCCTTCAAATATTCCCATTTTGCTTGCTCAGGGTCAAAGTCTGAAGGAGTTGGTTCTGTGCTTTCTAACCATTCTTTCAAAATGGGGATAGAGCATTCTACAACTCTTTTTGGCTTTGCAGGCTGTGGTTGAGTTTGAGTTTCTGTAAAAGTTTCTACAGATGGTTCTGATTGCAAAATAATGACTTCCACTTTTCCAGGAGCAATATTAAGAGGTTCGTCAATAATTAAGTGACCTGATTCATCAACTGTTGCATTCAGCTTATAAGCTTGCATACTTTTGCTCCTTTTTGTTTCTAGAATATAGCCGTTCGGGAGTTGAGTGCAATACATCAAGTTAGGAGAACCACAGATGGACACAGATAAATAATTACTTCATCCAAACGAGAAGCGCTATAAAACACGGCTGTTGTAAACGTCGCGATGGGCTACGCCCCAACCTAGGCGATCGCATTCCCTCATCGTTTTATTGTTGGGATGGCGATCGCACTCACGAATCATCTGGTTGTCGTTACTTCCAGAGTTGCTGTCGTCACTCCCGAAGTTGCTGTCGTTACTCCCGGAGTTGTTGTCGTTACTCCCGAAGTTGTTGTCCTTACTTCCTGAGTTGCTGTCGTTACTCCCGAAGTTGTTGTTCTTACTTCCGAAGTTGTTGTCGTTGAGACCGCTTATGCATTCGTAACCATAGGATAAATAAAACTTATAACTTATCCCACATTGGGAATAAATCTTCCGCTTGGCACAGGTGCAGCTACACAGGCTAAACCTGCTTGCGCGGGTTTAATAACTTTGATTTTGCTGGAGTCCGCGTAGCGCTTATTCTAATCGCCAGGGCATTTTGTTCTACGACTAACTAATTTTCCTAAAATTAAGGTAGAAAAGCAAAAATCAACCAAAAAAATGTTGACAAACTATATTCAAGCAGCTTTGCACCAGGCTACTTATGAACTTTTAGATGACGGCACTTTTTATGCAGAAGTCCCTGGACTGCAAGGACTATACGCCAATGCTCCCACACTTGAAGGCTGCTGAGAAGAGTTGAAAGATTCTTTGGAAGAGTGGATTGTATTAGGATTACAGTTAGGGCATAGTTTACCTGTATTAGATGGAATTTCCCTTTCTTTTAAGAAGGATGTGGCTTAATGCCTTCTTTTGGAGCAATGAATCGAAGGGATTTGATTTATTATTTGAAAGCGCACTCCTCACCCGTCACACTATGCGCCCAAGTTCAACTGCTTCCAGAGGAAGTTGCGAAAGCTGAAATGATAGAGACTGTAGTGAATTTTTCTATCGATTTGCTGGAGTGTCAAAAACTCAAGCCAATTTTCCAGAGTTTCTTCCACATCATACTCATCAGCATCAATCATATGGGCAAACTGCTGTAAGCAACGCTCCGCTTCTGCTGATACTGCAGATCCGTCGGTTTTCGGAACGGCGTTTGTGGTAGATGTGCCCAAGGCATACCCGGAGGGTGAGGAAAATTGCACTAAGACTTTCAGCACCGATAATTTCCATTCTCTCTCTTGGCTAGAGGAGTTTGAAGGAATCATCTTCAGGAAATGCTGCTGATAATAAGCCTCTAAACCAGGGGGTTGTACAACTCTCGGATCGAACGTCTCTACAAACTCAAACGGTTCGGAGTAGAAACCCTCAGAGATGGCAGGTAAAATCTGGCTGAGGTACATAAAATTGTTTTCGCTTTTGGTAGTAAGCTGTGTGATGAATTCTTGCTCACTTGTGAAGTATTGCCGAATGTATGCTTGCACATCTTCCCGGTTTTGTTCTGGATATTCTGCTAAATCGAGAATTTGGGAAGGTGCTTCTATGAGCAAACCAGATTTCTTTTTTATGTAGGGACGGCGAGTGAGGAGGAAATACACCCCACGCGGGAGATATCTGGGGAGATAAAAGAGATTTGAGCCTGGGGTTTGGTTGGTGCGGTCAATTGCATCCAGGGCATCAATAGCAATGATAAACTTTTGCTGGGGTTCTAGCTCGTCGCTGACTTGCTGGAGGAGAGAATGTAGAGACGTTTCACCAGACGATGCAATTTGCGTGCAGATAGTCGTAAGAAATTCCTCAGCGTGATTTTTACCAGCAATTTGGGCGTTGTAATAGATAACGTGGGGATTTTCCGTCACGTATTTGGCGAGGATAGCACTTTTGCCGCTACCGGGTGCGCCGACAATGGTAAAGTAACCCCGGTTGTGGCGTTGGAGAAAATTGGATATGGCGGTGAAGACGAATGCACGACCAACAAAATTTTGGCTTTTTTCGAGAATAACTTGTTGAAATTCAGTTGGATGTCCTCTGGGGTTGTTTGTGGTTGGGAGTTTAGGGATTGAATTCATTGTCGTTTAGCATTGCTGAGAAAGAGAAAACAGGAAAATAATAAGACGTGAGTTGGATAGACCTCTCCCACCGAGCCTCCCTCTCCTACAAGGAGAGGGAGGAGCAACGTAAAAATCAGAGTTTTAAGCCTCTGCCAGTAAAAAAAGCTGCTCCTCTTCCCTCCCCTGTTAGGGGAGGGTTAGGGAGAGGTGGGGAGAGGTTTGGAGAGGGGTCAAATCACGATACAATTAAACTCACGTTAATAAAATACAGGAAAAAGTGGAGGTGGCAATGTCTGTGCAATTACTAAGACGGAAATTCACAGTCGAGCAATACCACAAAATGGCTGAGTCCGGAATTCTGGCTGGGGATGACCGAGTAGAATTGATACGAGGAGAGATTATTGAAATGTCACCGATTGGGACAAAACACGCGGGTTGTGTCAATCGACTCGTTAACCTATTGATTCAGCGATTGGGAAAACGCATAATACTTGCTCCCCAAAATCCCGTCGTATTAAACAATAACTCCGAACCTCAGCCAGATGTGACATTGCTGCAACCCCGCGAAGATTTTTATGAAAACGCACATCCTCAACCAAATGATATTTTTCTGATTATAGAAGTAGCAGATACAACGGTTAAATATGACCGGGAAGTGAAAATTCCTCTTTATGCTGAAGACAATATAACTGAAGTTTGGTTAGTCGATATTAATGAGCAATGTGTGGAAGTTTATCGAGAACCTACCGCTGATGGATATCAGAGTGTTCAGAAGTTGACGCGGGGTGAAAGTTTAGCAATTCAAGCATTTGGTGATGTGAATATTACTGTTGATGAAATACTCGGTTGATCATCCTGATTTTGAATCATTCATTTACTCCCTTCGGTGGTGTAAGATTACCGATGTAATTTCTTCTCCCCTGCTCCCCTGCTCCCCTGCTCCCCTGCTCCCCTGCTCCCCTGCTCCCCTGCTCCCCATCACCCCATCCCCCCATCCCTTCCAACCGCAAAAAATGCACTGTCCCTGACGACTCCCCTGCCACAATTGTCACCCCATCCGGTGCAACGGCGCAGCAATTGAACGAACTCTCCCCTGTGAAAGTGAGCAGTT
>NZ_AP018194.1:5763492-5818727 GCF_002368235.1 Scytonema sp. HK-05
CCGAGTGGCTATGACCGTTGAAGGTGCGTAGTAACCTTCCACCAGGGGGAATTAAGCTTGGTGTCAATGGACGCAACCAAGGTGAAACTTTCCTTTGCTTTGCTATCTCCAGCATTGCTTGAATTTCTGGCATTGCAAAGTGCTGCATTCGCCCTAATAATTGCCCTGCCAATTGCATTTTATCTTGTTGCAATATATGCGCTGAGAGTCGCAACGCCCCTTGAATTAATTTCAGCGCTTTTACTTTCTCTGGCTGATATTCTGGATGATTGAATAGTTCTGCATCATCAATCAAATCATAATCCTCAATCAGCGGCTGTACACCAAATTCAGGATGATTCATCTTTGCTGCGATGAAGTCAAAATCAGTCAGAAGTTTGTAATACTTTTTCAAGTTACCTGACTTGATGAGACTATCTAAGCGGTCAAGATAAGCCCGTAGGAGTGCAGGATCACTACTGTATCTCCCTAATTTGTCAGCAACTTCCCCCATATCAGACCATCTCTTTAATATAAGTAGTCAGAAATGCGTTGATCAACTATTTGAAATAGCTTCCGAGTACGCCGCAACTCCCGTTTGGCTTTCAAGAAATCCAGGAAACTGGTGTGATAAATGCTGTAACAGAGTTGTCCTTGAATTTCCCGCTTCCTCAAATACTCAACCCACTCATCCAGAACTTTTTCCACCTCATCTTCTTCTTTCTCAGCAATATCAGCAATCATCTTGAGGGTAGGTGATGTAGAAAATTGCACCAGAATAAATAGGATAATCACCATTAATTCTTTGGGGTCTTCCTTCATTCCCATCCGCACCCAATGCTGTTGATAATAATCCGGAAGACCTTGGGGTAATTCGTCTAAATTTGCCTTTTTATAAAATCCTTCAGCAATATTTGGTAAGACATAGCGTAAGTACATGAAATTGTTTTGACTTTTTTCCGCTACATACTTAATAAAAAACTCAGGTGAAATATGGCGAATTTCCATCCACTTTATCAAACCATCATGCTCTCGCTCATCATCGTTGATAAAGGCGCGAATATACTCTTTCACATCTTTACGATTCTCATCAGCATACTGACTCGCTGTTAAATCCAACTCCTGCTGCTTAACTCCTTCAGTGAACAAGCGTTTTTTATTGGGTGCATAGTGTCGCCGAGTTAAGAGAAAATATATTCTCTCTGGTAGAGTTTTGGGTAAATATAAAAGATTTTCTGCGCCTGGTTCTTGTTCCACTTCATCAAGAGCATCAACTACAATCACTAGGCGTTCATCACCAGCAAGTTTTTCACTAACTTTGGTCAGCAAAGCTGGTAAATCAGCATTTTCTGCATTCTGCAACTCATAACGATCAATCAACTGTTGAAAGATACTTCTTAAAAACTTTTCCGGTCGATTATTAGGCCTTGTAATATCATTGAAATAGCAGAGAGCTTTGTGATCATAGACGTATTTTGCAGCAATGGCACTTTTCCCCATCCCCGCATCACCGATCACAGTGAAGTAACCTTTGTTATGGTTTTGGAGGAAAGAATTAAATTCATCAAAGACGAATTGACGACCACAAAATCTCTTGATTTTTTCCTCAATGAGTGCTTTAAAGTCATCTGTATAAGAGGATTTTTCTGGAAGTGCCTTGAATTTTGAGTCAGCAAGAACTTCCGCTGGATGCCTAGTGCGTTTTGCGACACTGACAAAAACTTGATAGAATTCTTGAAACTCTGGCAGCAATTTTATTTTTGCTTCTCGTATCTCATCGCCCAAAATATTCCAATCAAGAAAATTTTCCGCATCGGTAACGAAAGCCGAAGGATTCTCATTAAAAGCTTTCCAAAAAGCTCTTTTCACCTCTTTTTCTCTAAAAAATGTGAGGATAGGCTCAGGTTTATCCACGCCATACTCTACTAAAGCGTAAGCATAAACCGCATTAACATCTTTTGGCGGCTGTGCAGGGTCAAGGTTCAAGTATTGTAAAACTTTAATGACAGTTTCATTCCGTTGAGCTTGATTAATAATTGGGGAAGCAGCAGCAGGAGCAATAGTTTTAATCGCATTAATGACGAGGTTAATATCCATTTTTCCTGTTGTTGGAGTATGATTTGATATTTGTACCTTATCGCATATTCCCTTGATAACTTCGTAGTGAGGACTTTAGTCCTCAACCACGTTAAGCAAAGGACTAAAGTCCTTACTACAAACAGTCGTTTGAATGCCTTGTTGTTTAGTATAGTTGTTTAGTATATAAGTTATACTCCTTATTAAGGATAAGCCGAGGCTAGCAGAGCTAATCCAAGACTTAGAGCAGGAAACACTGAAAAATATGGAGACAGAGGAGCGGTTTATCGCCAATGAGGTATCTTGGGAACAATATGAAGCGCTACTGGTCAAGTTGTCAGATAACTCCTCCTATCGCGTCACCTATTTAGATGGAGTCTTAGAAATCTTGTCACCAAATCCCCGTCGCGAGGGAATTAAGAAACACATCGGGACTCTGTTGGAAGTTTATTTTGAGGAAACTGACACCAAATATTTTCCGCTTGGTTCTACAACTTTCCGGAGACAAGAACAACGGGGAGGGACAGAAGCCGATGAAAGCTACTGCATTGGTTCAAAAAAAGACTTTCCTGACTTAGCTGTAGAAGTTGTTTTAACAAGTGGCGAGACGGATAAATTAGCAGTCTACAAAAGGCTGGGTGTGACAGAGGTTTGGTTCTGGGAAAAGTCTCAATTCTCTGTGTATCGCCTACGGGGGGATAAATATGAACGCATCCAAGCAAGCGAATTACTCCCCAATTTAGATTTAGGGCTGTTAGCTGAATATGTACGGCATCCCAACCCGCTTTTAGGAGTTAAAGAGTTTCGCAAACAAATTGGCGGTTCTGATACTCAAAGCACAAGTTCCTGACACTCGCGCTTTGAGTCTTTGATACTCAAAGCACAAAGTTCTAACACTGGCTATAGCTTTAATAGGACTTCTAAACTAACTGTTTTAGCTGTTTCTCTAACTGCTCATTTTTAGCCAACCAAACACCTGAGCAACAGTTAACTCCAAGTCTATCCCGGCTAACACTGGCAAACGCTCATCACCCTGCAAAAGTTCTGGTTGCTGATTTGGACGGAAGACCAAAATGGAACGGTCTTCTGGGTCTATTAACCAACCTAATTGGCAACCATGATCTAAGCAATAGAGAATATTGCCTGTGACTCGATTTGAACTTTGTTCTGGGGAAAGAATTTCAATTGTCCAGTCTGGAGAAAGCAGAAAATCATTGGGTGCTTCCCCATCAGCAGCAAAGGGAATACGCGACCAGTTGAAAACCGCTACATCAGGTACTATTGAACGGACACCAAAACTACACCGCAGTTCTGGAAAGGCATAAGCACTCTTGAGGTTTTCGGCAACATCGTTGATACTGTTGCATAGCCTTAACTGTAATCGGCTATGCTTCCCTTTTGGCATTGGCTTGTGAATAATCTCACCATTAATGTATTCCCTGGCAGGCTTTGTTTCTGGTAACTTGAGAAACTCCTCCAGGGTCAGGGAGTGGGTAATTACCGTGGACATGGCTCCTGAAGAAAAGCAAACGGGATATGTTTTTAGTCTAGCAGTACCCTACTCTCAAAAACAGTTTTTGCTTCTGGCTACCGCCACAACCGCTTGCATACCATTTAACACTCGCGCTATCAGTCTTTAAGCGACTTGCAATTAAAAAAATCTCCAATTTGTAGTGACGCAAATAATGGTGGGTTACGGTGCACTTTAGCTATCATGTAACACCTTAATTGTCGTACGCCTAACCCACCCTACATAATCGATAATTATTTTTTGGTACTCCTTAATACTCAAAGCACGAGGTTTTAACACTCGCGGGTGAGTCTTTACTTCTGAGGGGGACACACTTGCTGCACTTTCTCGGGAAGTTGCCCACACGTCTGCTGAAATGTTTCCGGACTCAGTCGCCACCAAGCAACTAATCCTAAACTCGTACCGCCCACAAGCAAAGCTAACAGTCCCCCAAACAGAACCCACCACTTTCGCCGCCCTTGAGGTTTAGCAGGGGTTTTGGTCGCTGTTTGTGCTGGCGGTTCTGAAACATCCAATTCCAGAAGTGCTTGAGAACTTGCTGCTAACTCAGATTGTGGTTCTTGTTCTTCTTGTTCTTCTTGTTCTGCCTCTATTATTTCTACAGGTGCTAGGGCGGAAGTCATTGGCACTATAGGGTCTCGCGAGACACGACAATAAATCAGAACCACTGACGTATTGTCATGAGTATTTTTCTGATTTGCCAAGCCAATCCACTGGCTAACAGCATCTTCCAACGAAAGTGTACCTTGTAGTACAGGGATAGCGTAATCCCGCCAAGAGTGTTCTACCCAGTCATTATCACTTAAACCATCAGAACATAGCAGTAATATACCGTCTTCTTCTAAAATAAATCGCTGAACCAAAGGACGCAGAAATTCGCCTTCTTTTGTCCCCAATGCTTGAGTTAGGGCAGTTGCATCTGGGCGTTGCAATGCTTTTCGATACAAACTACGACCATAGCGGACTTCCCGCCCCGCTACGTCATCATCTATTGTTAAAAGCTGGCAATAGTTACGCGTCATCCAGTATGCACGGCTATCGCCCACACTTGCTAAATAAAGTTCATGTGCATTTAATGACTGAAACCCGAGGGCGGTTTGGATGCTTTGCGGTAATTGCACTGCCATCACGAGTGTTGTACCCATGCGTTGGGTACCTTCGCGTTTTTGCTCGTCATTGCAGTTGCAAATTACGTTGTTTACAATCCGCAAACTTGCCTCTAGTTGTTTTTGGATCAAGTCCGGCGGTAAAATGTCTGCTTGTTCTTTCACTTCTGTCAGTAAGGCACGGAGTTGCAACTTTAAGGACTGCACTGCTAGTAGACTTGCAACTTCGCCGCCTTCATGTCCACCAATGCCATCACAAACAATCGATACCCGTGGTAATAATGGATCATCGGGGTCATTAGTGTTAGTGGGGTAGCAAGTATCTTCATTTTGCGTTTGTTGTGGACCAGTTTCTGTTGCTCCTGCAACCTTTAGGGTTAATGGCAAATCTGCTGCAGATGATAGAAGTAATGCATTGAGTTGACTCGCAATAGACTCTAAATTTGCTTCCTCGCTACGCATCTGCTGGACTATGTTGTTCAACTCTTGTCCCACTGGTTTTTTTGCAGTCGCTACCCAAGGTTGCCAACACTCGCCCAATTGTTGTAGAGACGCGCCATGGCGCGTCTCTAGACTATGGCTATGGCGCGTCTGGTCAAGTTCCAACAGTCGCACGCACCAACCTTGCACTCGCAAATTATCTGGAATCAGCAAACTACCAGCTACACCCAACTCTGATAACGGTATCCACAGTTGGAGAATTTGCCACAACCAGTTAACTTGTCTGACTGGGTTTGCTTGATCCCATGCATCTGTGATTGCTGGGTAGAGGTTTCCCGTCTCATCTATCGGCACATTTTCCAGCAAGACAATATCATCGTGAGCAATTCCATATGCCTGAGGAATGTGTAGTCTGTGTTGGTATAGCCGCAGGTAAGACACAATTTCTCTTGGCAATTCTTCGGGTATATCTGGCAATAATCCTGGTTGAGTATCCAGCCAAATATTAGGGGTAATAACCTCATACCTATTCGCCACCTTTTCTCCTGGTTGGATTTCGGCTACTGAGGAACCAGTTGCCCAAAGATAGCGGTAAACTAAGGGAGTTTGACAACTTGCACAAACACTATCCCCCACAGAATTAATGGGTTGAGTACAACTGGAATTTGTGCAATAAATTATCTGCTGTGTTGAAATCATGCAAGTGGGAATTTTTCGACAAATATAAGGGTTAATTCCGATTAAATTTGGCTGTCAAATACCTGAACGTTAGAATAGACTAATATTGTGTTGTTTTGGTTAAATATATTTTTACTAAAAGTCATCAAAATTTACCTTAAAAAATTAACTTTGGCTTTCTGGAAACAGTCAATGCATGAGTGTATCTAATCATATAAATGCATTGACAAGATAAAATGTATTGTCTGGGATGGCATTATGCCAAGTACTACTTTAATCTGGCTGTTTGCGGGATCAGGTCTATGTTTGATAGAACTGTTTCTGCCAACAGCTTTTGTTGCCTTCTTGATGGGAATTAGCGCTATTCTGGTGGCGTTTCTGTCTCAAGCGATTTTGGGCAAGTTATGGCTACAAGTTGTGGTTTGGCTGTTGCTTTCCACAGCGCTAGTCGTACTTTCCCGTCGATTTGTGAGATTGCCACGACGCAAGTCGAAAATTCAGGATGCAATTATAGCTGAAACTTTAACAGAGATTCCAGCTGGGAAAACAGGACGAGTGCTGTACGAGGGGAATTCTTGGCGGGCGCTTTGTGACGATGAAAAACTCAGCATACCACCCAATCAAAGAGTTTACGTCACAAGACGCGAAGGCACCACCCTAATTGTGATGCCAGAAAATCTGTTGCACTCGTAATTGCTTATAGGACTTACGCACTTTACAAATAAGTTGTTATATGTAGGAACGATACTACGTTAATCAACGGGGTTGTATGGTGGCAGTAAATCTTAAGACAAGGTAATTGTCGAGCGTTGTGTTTAAATCTTTCCAAATTATTGACAATTGCAGCCTAAAGTGAAACCAACAGCCTTTTACAAGCTGCTTGCAAAGACGGCGATAGTAAATGCATATGCGGGTGCATTTCTACAGTGCGTAAGTCGTAGCTTAATTAAAAAATTGGAAAATTCATTATGGAACAGTTCTTTTTACTTGTTTTTTTAGCTTTAGGCGGTTCTGCTATAGCAGGTTCTGTGAAAGTTGTGAATCAGGGTAATGAAGCTTTGGTGGAACGTTTGGGAAGCTATAACAAAAAGTTAGAACCAGGGCTTAACTTTATCGTTCCTGTTGTAGATAGAGTCGTCTTCCGGGAGACGATTCGGGAAAAAGTCATAGATATTCCTCCACAACAAAGCATCACCCGCGATAATGTCTCAATTAGCGTTGATGCTGTGGTTTATTGGCGCATCGTCGATATGGAGAAAGCCTACTACAAAGTGGAAAATCTCCGGATGGCAATGGAGAATTTGGTGCTGACTCAAATTCGTGCGGAAATGGGCAAACTGGAACTTGATGAAACTTTTACCGCCCGTTCTCAAATTAATGAAATTTTACTGCACGAATTGGACGTTGCTACCGACCCTTGGGGCGTAAAAGTCACACGGGTGGAACTGCGAGATATTATTCCCTCACAAGCAGTCAGAGAGTCGATGGAACTGCAAATGTCAGCGGAACGGCGCAAACGGGCGGCGATTTTGACTTCAGAAGGCGAACGGGAAGCAGCTGTTAATAGCGCCAGAGGTAAAGCTGATGCCCAAGTTTTAGACGCGGAAGCCCGTCAAAAAGCCGTCATTTTGCGAGCAGAAGCTGAACAAAAAGCGATCGTTCTCAAAGCACAAGCCGAACGCCAGCAGCAGGTTCTTAAAGCACAAGCTGTTGCTGAATCTGCGGACATTATTGCCCAAAAAATCCAAACAAACCCCAATGGTCACAAAGCGCTGGAAGTTCTGCTTGCTTTGGGCTACCTGGATATGGGTGCGACAATTGGCAAGAGTGATAGCAGTAAGGTCATGTTTATGGACCCGCGCACGATTCCCGCGACTTTGGAGGGTATACGCTCGATTGTCTCAGATAATCAAACTGACTCGAACCTCCTGAATGCTTACGGAAATACCCCAGTAAATAACAATCACGCCAGCTAAAAGGGTGAGAGAGGGAGGGACAGAGGGAGTGAGGGACGCAGATGAGGGAGAGACTCTTACTTTTAAATTTTGAATTTTGAATGAGCGAATTTTGAATTGATTTGTCCCCCTCATCCCCCTCATCTTCCTCATTCTTCCTACTCCCCAGCAGCTTGAGCTAGCTGGCATTGGCTGCACAAACCGAAAAACTCTAGAGTGTGATAAAAAATCTTAAACTTATGTGTAGATTGTAACTGAACTTCTAGGTCATGGACAGGGCATTGATTAATCGGAATAGAAGCACCGCATTGCAGGCAGGTCAAGTGGTGCTTGTCTTGCTGCGCTAAGCTATAAAGGGCTTCACCGTTAGCCAATGTCCGCACTTGCACCATGCCTTCAAGTTTTAAGGCTTCCAATGAGCGGTATACTGTTGCTAAACCCATGTTTTGGTTACGGTTACGTAATTCTACGTAAATATCCTGGGCAGAAATGCCTTGTTTGACGGTTTTAAGCAGTGTTAGAATACGCTCTTGACTGCGCGTGCGTATGGCTCTCATAGACAATAGTAAAAAAACAATAGTAAAAAAACGCCAATTTATAGTTGAAAATGTTCTCTTGGCTGACTTCTAGCTTAACTCTAATGACTTGTTATCTGATTGTCGCCTAGTTGAGACAGAAAGATATAGTATGAGCGTAGCAGTATTCAGCTTAAGCCAGTGCAAAGGAAGTATCTAGCCAAAATTTTTGTAACTCTCCGTCCTTCAGTTCTCGACCCTGCTGGTGTAGCAGTCCAATCTGGGCTGAAGCAATTGGGGTACGATGATGTTGAGCAGGTGCGGATCGGTAAGTACATTGAATTAACTCTCACCTCAACCGATGAAGGTACAGCCCGTCAGAACCTGGATCGGATGTGTGACCAAATGCTTGCAAATCCAGTCATAGAAAATTATCACTTTGATTTGACCGAGGTTGAGTCACAGACGGGAGTGTATTAAGGCAGAAAAGCAAGAGTCATTGGTCTTTTGTCTCTAGTTTAAAATGCTATGACAAAAATTTACAGACGCGCCATGGCGCGTCTCTACAATGACTAATAACTAATAACTAATGACTAATAACATGAAATTTGGGGTTGTTGTTTTTCCGGGTTCTAATTGCGATCGCGATGTTGCTTACGTGACAAAAGATTTGTTAAAGCAACCGACTCGCATGGTTTGGCATCAAGAAACTGATATTTCTGATTTGGATATCATTATTATACCAGGTGGTTTTAGCTACGGCGATTATTTGCGCTGTGGTGCGATCGCACGATTTTCACCTGTTATGCAGCAAGTAGTAACACACTCTCAAAAGGGCAAACCTGTCCTCGGTATTTGCAACGGTTTCCAGGTATTAACTGAGGCAGGGTTGTTACCAGGAGCGTTGGTAAAAAATCGGGATTTGCATTTTATTTGCGATCGCGTTCCTGTTAAAGTTGAGCGCACAGATCTTCCTTGGACGCAAGGTTATCAAGAAGGGGAAATTATCACTTTGCCCATTGCCCACGGAGAAGGGCAATTTTACGCTGATGCAGCCACGTTATCAGAACTTGAAGATAACAATCAAGTGTTGTTTCGCTACGAGGGAGATAACCTTAACGGCTCAGTGAATAACATTGCCGGGATTTGCAATTCTACGGGCAATGTGTTGGGGATGATGCCGCATCCGGAGAGAGCGTCTGACCCGATGTTGGGCGGTAGCGATGGGTTGAAGTTGTTCCAAGGGTTGTTGGAGAAAGTGGCGGCGTTGGTGTAGTTGCTAACTTAGGATGATTTCGCGCAAAGGCGCAAAGACGCAAAGAAACCAAGTTTTTTTTTGCGTCTTTAAGATTTCAACAAAAGGGGCGATTGGCTTTGCCACTGCCCCGAATCGCAATCGCCCTTCGTCCATTTTGAGAACCACTCACTATCTTGAGTAAGCAATTGATGAGAGTTGGTTGCCAAAGCTAAGCTTTGCTCCTAGTACAGTCAGTTCGCACCTCTGACTCTTCACCTTCAAGCGCTACATTAAAGCTACCGTAACAAACAATTAGGAAACCGTTGCAAAGGTGTAGTGACATCCAACACAGCTAAACGCTATTTCGGTCAAATAGCAAAAACTCACGCTCATATTGCTAATATCCGCAAAGATTTTCTTCAGAAAACGACAACCGACATTAGTCGAAAATACGTAAGGATTCGGATAGAAGATCTTAACATTTCTGGAATGATAGCAAATCACAAGCTCTCGGAAGCTATCTCTTCTTTGGGACTATACGAGTTTCGTCGGATGCTAACTTACAAGCAAGCGTTTTACGGCACTAAAGTAGAGATAGTTGATAGGTGGTTTGCAAGTTCCAAGACGTGTTCTAACTGCACAAACGTGCAACCAATGCCTTTGTCAGAAAGGATTTATGCGTGTAGGGCTGGATGTGGACACATTCAATGCCGTGATTTAAATGCGGCGATTAATTTAAATAATGCCCCTTTACAAAAAATACGTGCGGTGAGCAGCGCGTTGGACGGGTTCCCCGGCTTGAAGCGACTGCGTTCGGCAAAGCCGTGCCGGAGGCATACCCGGAGGGCAAGCGCGAAATTAACGCCTGTGGACAGGTTAGGAGCCGACTCACCACAGACGTTGCAGGAAGCAAACTTCAAAGAGTTCGAGTTGTTTGACTTGAGCGATTTGTGTAAGTTTTGTGTTGCACACAAGAGAATAGACAAGATTCCATCTGTGTCCATCTGTGTCCATCTGTGGTTAATTATTCTTTTTTTTAATAAATGCAAGAAGTCTGATATGGAGGCGATCGCCCTTAACTATTTTGGCTACTACCAAAGATCAAGTTGGCGACTATTGAGTCATCTACTCGATAGATGATGAAGCGGCTGTAGGTGTTAGTAGATACAATTTCTCACCCCACCCAAGCCTACGACTCATGAGCGCAAACAGCGAATTGCCTCCAGCAGCCCTCTCGCCTTATTTAACGTTTCTTCATATTCTTTATCGGGATCAGAATCAGCAACCAAACCAGCGCCTGCTTGCACGCTCACAGTATTATCCCGGAGAACCATTGTACGAATTGCTATCGCCGTATTCAATTGTCCTTCAAAATCGTAGTGTCCGTAAACACCAGAATAGACGCCACGACGACTAGGTTCTAACTCATTAATGATTTGCATCGCGCGAATCTTGGGTGCGCCGCTTACGGTTCCTGCTGGGAAGCAAGCTTTGAGTAAATCCCATGCGGTTTTCCCAGGCGCTAGTTTACCTAGAACATTACTAACAATGTGCATCACGTGAGAGTAGCGCTCAATCACCATCAATTCATCAACTCTCACCGTACCACTTTGACAAACGCGCCCTAAATCATTTCGTCCCAAATCAACAAGCATCACATGCTCAGCAATTTCCTTGGGATCTTTGAGCAAATCCTCTGCGAATGCTGCATCTTCCTGAGGGGTTTTTCCTCGTGGGCGTGTCCCAGCGATAGGACGTACAGTTGCTATCACCTCTGCTTGTGAATCTAGTTCTGCTTTTACCATCACTTCCGGACTGGAACCGATAATTTGCCAATCTTGAAAGTGAAAGTAAGCCATGTAAGGCGAAGGATTAATCTGGCGCAAAGAACGGTAAAGAGCGAAGGAGTCGCCAGTGTATTCTGTTGTAAGTCGCTGGGAAATAACAACTTGAAAAATATCTCCAGCTTTGATATAGTCTTTTGCTTTCTGGACATTGGCACAAAATTCAGCACGGGTGAAGTTACTTTTGTACTCCTGTGCTTCCCCTGCTTCCCCTGCTTCTCCTGCTCTCTTAGTCCCTGGTGGTGTCCACTCCATTATGCTCTTTTGGGGTGACACAGGCAGAGAGAGCTTGCTCACCATTTGGGTAACGCGATCGCACGCTTGTTGATACGCTGTTTGTAAAGACGCGCCATCCGAGAGTTCTACATCACGCAAATCAGCGTAGGCTATTGCCCAAATTTTCCGCTTCACCTGGTCAAAAATCAACAGATGGTCTACCTGCATCCACAACCCATCTGGGATATTTCTTTCATCAGTTTGATAAACTGGGACGCGTGGTTCTATCCAGCGAATCAATTCATAACCCCAGAAACCAAATAAACCCCCAATTCCTGGCGGTAACTCGGGTAATTTGACGGGTTGATATGGTTCCAAACAATTGGCTAATGTTGTAAAGGGATCGCCTTCAAACACAAGCTGCGAACCGTCGCGATGTGTTTGAGTAGTGTATTCGCCTCTTGCTTCTAGAACCCACACCGGATCACAACCCACAAAGCTATACCGTCCCAGTTTTTCCCCACCTTCTACCGATTCCAACAAAAAGCTGTATGGTTGTCCGGCGCATACTTTATACCAAGCCGATACTGGTGTATCTAGGTCGGCGACCCATTCTTGATACACCGGCACAAAGTTGCCTTGCAATGCTAGCTTGCAAAACTGCTCAAAATCGGGGAATATCATAAAAATTTCTCATATTATCAGCAATCAGCCATCTGCTGTCAGCTATTAGCAAGTTGCTAATAGCTGACAGCTAACGGCTGACCTCTATTTACTAAGACTCGAAAGTAGACTTACCGCTGAACTTGACTGCTGCTGGACTCGGGTTTTTACCGATATTGCGGTCTACATAACGCACTTTTTCACGACCTGGGTTGACTTTTTCTGGGAAGACACCATCAGCCGGATGTATGTACTGAATTTCTCCGTTCGGATAAATTCGGTAAACTTTGTAGTTTGTGATTTTCAATTTCCGCAAGACCTGACCGCCCAGATAGACGCCGTATTCCTTACGAGCCAAATACAGGAGGTTTTCACCTTGGCGCATAATGGCGGTACCGCCTGTAGGCAGTTCAAAAGGCTGCTCCTTGGGGCTAGTCCAAGTGATAGCGTACTTTTCTTCCACTTCTGCTTTTTTCAGCAAGCCGCCAGTACTGCCACCAAATATGGGGGTCTGTCCAGAGAGTGTTTCTGCCATAAAGTTTTCTCTCAACGTTTTTACGGCATCCTATCACCGCGACTAGGGTCATGTTGCGATCGCGTCATAGTCTGTAACAGTTGTTAGTCAATCCTTGATAATCCATAGTCAAAAATCTAGATTCCACAGGTTTTTGACTATGAACTCATAACTGCTGCTAAAGCGCTAAATTTCTTTATAGAGTTTTCTCTTGTGTCCCCTGTCGCTTGCTCCCTTTCCTTGGGCGTGACAGCTTTTGCTCTTGCCTCGCCTCAACTATGGGTATGGTAAAGTGAAACTGACTACCTTGGTTTTTGCCGTTTGATTTTGCCCAAATCTCTCCACCCCAACCATTGACAATTTGACGGCTAATTGCTAAGCCAAGACCTGTGCCACCAGTGGTGCGGCGCAACGCTCCTTCTTCTTGATAGAAACGGTCAAAAACGATTTCTAGAAGATGTGGTTCAATACCGCGTCCGGTATCAGCTACGGTGACTTCAACCATCTTTTTGCGATTGCGTTCAGCCTTAATGGTGATTTCTCCGTCTGATGATGTAAATTTGCAAGCGTTATCTACCAGTTTTGCCAGGACTTCCACCAGCCAATCTCCATCTGCTTTAACCAAAGGCAGGTTTTTTGCAAGCTGAGTTGTAATTTTAGGCAGCTTTTCGGAGGCAAACCGGGTGCGAATCCGACTGAGCGACAGTTCCACACATTCTTGTAAGCTGAGCGATTCTGGATGCCATTCTACTCGACCGCTTTCGAGATTAGAAAGCGTCAGGAAATCTTGTATGAGTTTGCGCATCCGTTCTGAGTCAGTAAGAGCAGTGTCTAGCATGACCTGCCGTAACTCTGGAGGCATATCCGGTTCGCTGGCTAGACTTTCCAAGCACACCTGAATGGTAGATAGGGGGGTACGGAGTTCGTGTCCGGTGATGGCTATCAAGTTGCTGCGGGTGCGGTCAAGGGCTTCCAACTGCTTGTTCAAGACTTCTAGGTTAGCATAAGCCTCCGCTTGGATCAGGGCGGCTCCCACTTGGGTGGCAATAGCTTCTACCAGGTCAAAGTCCCCAGCTTGCCAATCGTGTAAAGTTTCGTTGCAGTAGTGCAGCTCAACGATACCCAACAACCGCCCCTGGTAGAACACTGGTTCCATCAGCCAAGAACGAATGCCATACTTTTTCACGAGTTCCCAAAGTTCTTTAGAACTGGTGATGCGAGCGTCAGTTTGAGTATCAGTAATACAAACCCCTGCGCTTTGTAGTACCACTTCCCGAAATAGGAGATTGTTCTCCAACAGCCAGGTTTGTCGTAGAAGAGATGTTACACCAGGTTTCAAAAACTCATGGTCAATGACGGCTTTGGCATCCGTGCCTTGAGCGCGATAGATTAAACAGCGACACGCCCCTAAGTTTTGTCCCAGTTCTTGGGTTGCGACTTGGAGAATTTCATGGGGGTCGAGCGATCGCCTAATAGCGGTGCTAATCGTATTGACCAAGCGTTCTTTGCGTGCTTGAGCCGTGATGGAACGATATGCTTTGTGCAATTTGTACTGACTTGCTTGCAGGTAAGTCACCAAACGCTGCACAAAGGGGTCAGTATCTATGTCGCAAGCATATTCGTTCTGTTCTGCTATTGTTTCGCTCAGACGCTCCCCTATCCCAAACCTCTGGCGGCACAAGTGAATTTTGTCTGCCAGTTCTGGTCTGTAAACCAAAATCCTGTCCAATAGCAATTCAGCGGCTTTCAGGCTTACCCCCCGTTCTGCTGTCCAAATTCCTTCAAACCTTCGCGCCGTGTCCATATCCAAACTCGGGCTGATCTCCCGCAGTTGCTCATTTTTAGCAAGAGAACCCATGCTTTCCCGGCAAACCAAGCAAGTGGCATAGTTTTGGGCGATTACCACCAAATGCCACTCTTGACTTAAGCTATCATCGGGTTCAAAGGCGATCTTTTCGTAGTATTCCGAACTGTTGGTAAAATCTGTTTCGGGGGCTGATAATACGTATATTTGATTACTACGCTGAGCAAGCCGCTGATAGCGATGAGCTTCTTGACGGTAGAATCGCTCTCTTTGGAAGCTAGCAATGACCAGAGGCTGCTCCAAAGTAGCCGCCAACACCTGGTCTTCCATTGCATGGGAGAGCGCCGTTAGTGAAGCCTTGAAATATATTTGAGGTCTCAGGTTGGGTAGAGCCTGTAGCAGTTCACTCAGCACGGAAGTCGAAATGCTCATCAATTTCTTTAAGGAGCCACAATCTGGACAATATTGATGCCACAGCTGCATTGTACAAATTACAACGGACTCTTAAGTTAACGAGATAGTTGCAATATGTAAAGAATGGTGAAAGACACGTTGAGACCCTTGGCAGGCGCAGCACGTTGCTTGAGATGCAGCAACATTCTGTCTAGGGTTTCCCGCCAGCTAACCGACAGCAGCTTTAGAGCTATAGTAAGTATCCTACAGAAGTAGACTGGCGTCATCATACCGTGCTAAATCTTCAGTCCTGCGTTTTGAGTATGTCCCCGCTGATGATTCTCATGGTTGGTCATCCCCACAGGCACCCTACAGTATTTTTTTCAAAAATCAAACCGGATTGCCATAGTCAAGTTTTTTATTTTGTCAGCTTTGCATTGAACATAAGCTAAACGAGAACTTTTTTGATTCAGGAAAAAATCCTCTTTTCTCCATTCATAAATTTAGGGTTTTTCCACCATTTTCCTTTTTGCTAAAGCCATTTCAAGAATTGAACACAAACCACTACACTCTCAGGACTGACAACTCAGGACTATTATGTCTAACAAAAATCCCTAATGATCAAAGTCGCCGTATAAGAACCTGCATACGCAGAATTTATAAGTATTGTGTAGGTAAGAATCTACTTCCAAAAATGACCTGTACAAGCACACTTTCTTGTTGACATTCTTTTTAGGATATCATCAAAGGCTGCATTATCAATCAATTTATAAATTCCCACTATTATTTGATTTTGCCAAAAATTTGATTTTCATGCATAGTTAACTCAAGTATTTATGTTATTTGAAGACGCAACCGCTATCATCGTACTTTTTTATAAACTATTGTTAAAAAGTATAACTATTTACAAGTCTTCAGATTTTTGACTTTTGAAGTATGGATAAAAAAGTACAGAAGTGCTTGTAGTCACTGTTGAAAAAGTGTATTGCGGAATATAGCGATCTCATGTAATATTATTTTATCAATAATTTTCAAAATTCTTAAAACCATGTGATCAATCTGAAAATTTAGTGGGTGCTAAAAGCACTGAAGTCTGCAATAGCAGTCTAGTAAAACCACTAACTCATAGACAATAGACAAAGCAAGCTTTGATGGGGAGATGATCCCATCCATAAATTTCTTAACAAAAAAGCAGAAGAAATCATTCGTTAATGCCTTAATTCAAAAAAGATGGAGTGTATTAAAGTGACACCATTAAGGCTTGCAACAACAGTAAACACAAAGCATTCCATATTTCCCCAATTTTCTTACAGCAGTTTTCACTTTATTTAGACCACATTTTTTGCTCTTGCAACTTCTCTCCTGCAGCACTGGTCTCACCGCCTACATGGCTAACGCTCCTCCTGCATGCAGCAGGTTGTTGTCACCTCCTGCATAGCGCTGGCTCGTCTTGTGGCTTCTGGTAGAGAAGCCGCTCGTTTGTTTATGCGCCAGATAAAAAAGGTCTATTGACCTGAAAATAGCTGTAGAACTATGAATCTGTTGGTCATAGATTTCCTGGGTAAATACGTGCTACACATACCTGCTCAGGTGAAACATGAGAATCGCACAAATTTCTCCTTTATGGGAGCGTGTTCCTCCCTTTCGTTATGGCGGTACTGAACTAATTGTTCAATTACTTACAGACGAATTAGTTAGGCGCGGTCATGATGTTACCTTATTTGCTTCTGGTGACTCGATTACCAAAGCAAAACTTTGTTCAGTCCATAATCAAGCACTACGACTTGACTCTAATATCAAAGAGCCGACACTTTACGAGCAGATGATGCTTGCTGATGTTTATCAAAACGCCCATCATTTTGATATCATCCACTCTCACGTAGGTTGTCCTGCCCTTCCGTATTGCGGTTTTGTAAAAACTCCTACCGTACATACAATGCATGGCATTTTTACGCGCGATAACGAGAAAATGTATCGGCGTTTTGCTTGGCAACCTTTCATCAGTATTAGTGAGGCACAACGAGAACCGCGCTTAGGCTTAAACTACATTCATACCGTTTACAACGGTATTGATACAACCGTCTATCCCTTCCATCCCGAACCGACGCAACCTGCATACTTAGCATTTGTCGGGCGCTTCTCCCCAGAAAAAGGACCAGTGGAAGCGATTAAGATTGCTCGTGCTGCTGGCTTACCATTGAAGATGGCTGGCAAAGTTGACGTTGTTGACCGAGATTATTATCGAGAACAAGTAGAGCCTTTGATTGATGGCGAACAGATTCAGTACCTGGGTGAGGTTTCCCACGAAGAAAAAGTTAAACTGCTTGGTGGAGCAACTGTGACTTTGTTCCCCATCAACTGGCGAGAGCCTTTTGGTTTGGTCATGATTGAGTCAATGGCAACGGGTACACCTGTCATTGGCATGGGATTAGGTTCAGTACCAGAAGTGATTGCTCATGGGAAAACAGGTTTTATTTGCCATTCGCTGGAAAAAATGATTGAAGTGATTCCAGACGCCATGAAATTAAACCGTTCGACTTGTCGGGAATACGTTGTCAGTCGCTTTAGCGTTGAATCTATGACTTCGGAGTATGAGAGGGCTTATAAAATGGTCCTAGTCTAGAAGTCTGCACCTGCAACCCATCACTCCAAAAGTCACAAGACAATCGTGAAAATTGGTTTATGGGCAAGAGTGGATGAAATGGGGTAAAAAAAGGGACATGGAGTACCTTGTTTTTACCACCTCTAGAGTTTTGAGTTCAAACTTGGTCAATAAAAAATTTTTATTTTTATTTCAAAAATTGGAGACTCAACTAATATTATTTTAGTAATAATAGTATATAATTATTAGTGATTCGTATTATACATAATATATTTATTTTTTAATTCCCTTTACAAGAAATTTTAAGTAACAGTTTAGGTAAAAGTGACTAACCTGTTGCGTTTTGCTGTGGAAAACCCCTATTTCCATATTGCTGCCGAGGGGCGTCTACATCTTGCCATTCTGAAGAAAAGCGGCTAAGAAAACAAGTAGAAATCCATACTTTTAAGCTTCTTCATAAAATTTTTAGAAAATCATAGATTTATAAAGATTTTATGATCAAGGCTTTCTTCATGTTTTGTGACTAGCTGTATGCGATTATGATTTTTGCTCAATGGCTCAAATCTGCTTCTAACAGCGTCTTTTTTCCTGTTGACGCTGATGCTCGTATAAAAAACTAGACCTGTACACGGAATTTTGGCTGATGACACCGGATACGCTGATGACACCGGAAAAAATTTTTCTAGACGGAAAAACTTTTGTTCCTGCCGATCAAATACCTATTCCAGAATGGCCCTGTGTAACAAGTGAAAGACCACAACCGACACTCACGGTTAAAGATGATGATTTATTTCTGGTCACAGACACTTTAGGCAATATTTCTGGCTGTTCGCTCAATGATGGAAATCCCAGTATGGGGCTATTGTGCTGTGACACACGCTTTCTTAGTCGCCTAGAGTTGCAAATTGATGGACACTCTCCTGTGTTACTGAGCAGCACTGCTGAAAAAGGATTTTCTCTGTCAATTTTGTGTACCAATCCCAGAATCGAAGACCGTCTGAGAGCCGATACAGTGGGCATTCGTCGGGAACTCGTACTTAATGGAGCATTATTTGAAGAGTTAGAAGTTTCTAATTATAGCACAAGTTCCGTCAGCTTTGAACTCAGTATTAGTTTTGACGCGGATTTTGCCGATTTATTTGAAGTCCGGGGCTATGACAGGCAAAAACGGGGTAGACTTTTACGCCTTGTAGAACCGACACCTGAAGAAGGAACATCAACTGGTGAAGGTATTTCTGCACAATCTGTGCCACCCGTACAAAAAGAGCAATCCTTGAGCCTTGCTTATGAAGGTCTGGATGGCTTACTCATGGAATCTCGCATTCAATTCCAGCATAGGCAACCAGACTATTTCAAAGGTTACACAGCAGTTTGGCGGCTGGAGTTGGCTTCTCACGAAACTCAAAAGTTGGGCTACCGAGTCAATTTCTTGACAAACAACAAATCGACTTCCATTGTCAACGCGCCTTTCACTTTAGTGCAAGCGAAAGCGTCTGAGATGATGGAGGAACAACAGTGGGTACAACAAATTACACGAATTCGCTCAGACAAAGGGACGTTCAATCACATTATTGAGCGAGCTGAGCAAGATATGTATTTGTTGCGTCAGTCCTTCGGCAAGTACAAGACTGTTTCCGCAGGAGTGCCGTGGTTTTCCGCGCTGTTTGGGCGCGATTCGATTATCACAGCTTCCCAAACCCTGATGTTAAACCCTCAAATTGCCAAAGAAACTCTGCAGCTTCTGGCGACATACCAAGGCAAAACTGATGATGATTGGCGCGAAGAGGAACCAGGTAAGATTTTACACGAGTTGCGGTTGGGTGAATTAGCTCGCTGTCAGGAAATTCCCCACACTCCTTACTACGGTACAGTCGATGCGACTCCCTTGTGGCTGATGCTGTATGCCGAATACTACGCTTGGACTCATGATGTCGAAACTTTAGATCAACTTTGGTCCAAAGCTGTGTTGGCAATGGACTGGATCGACCGCAACATTCGAGAAACAGGCTATCTCAGCTACTACCGTAAATCCAAAGGTGGTCTTGCTAACCAAGGGTGGAAAGACTCTGGCGATTGTATTGTCAATCGTAAGGGAGAGTTAGCCAACGGACCGATCGCCTTGTGTGAGGTACAAGCTTACGTCTACGCTGCCAAATTGCGCTTAGCAGAAATTGCCAGGCTGAAAAAGCGGATTGACTTATCAGACAGGTGGACAGAAGAAGCAAGAAACCTCAAGCTTCGTTTCAATAGAGACTTTTGGATCGAAGACCAGGATTTCTGTGCGCTGGCTTTGGATGGAGATGGTCAACAGGTAGACAGTATTACGTCTAATCCCGGTCATTGCCTACATTTAGGCATTTTCACACCCGAAAAAGCTTACAGTGTTGCTGAACGGTTGCGGGCACCAGATATGTTTAACGGTTGGGGTATCCGTACCCTGAATAGCTTGTCACCAGCTTACAATCCAATGGGGTATCATATCGGTTCTGTATGGCCCCATGATAACTCGTTGATTGCACTGGGATTGCGATCGCTCGGTTTAGTCGATCAAGCCCTGGAACTTTTTCAAGGTTTATTCGACATGACTAACCAGCAGCCCTATCAACGTCCTCCAGAGTTGTTCTGCGGCTACGAGCGCAATGGTGATAACGCCCCTGTACAGTATCCTGTTGCCTGTACACCTCAAGCATGGGCTACTGGTAGTATCTTCCAGTTGCTGCAAATGATAGTAAACTTGGTGCCTGACGCTCCCAACAACTGCTTACGAATTATCGACCCTACTTTGCCAGAGTCGATCAGCACTTTGTCACTGCACAATCTCAAAGTTGGTTCTACCATACTTGATTTGGAATTTGAGCGTTCTGGTAGTACAACTGCTTGTCGCGTTGCCAACAAACGCGGTAATCTCCGAGTCGTTATCGAAGCGTAAATAAGGAACTGGGGACTCTTGACCGAATCAGTTACCAGTTATCAGTTATCAAGTACCATGCTGGTACTGGTGACGCTTCCTTGCCCCTCAATTTATTGATGGAGAAATAATGAAAGTGCATCCTTATTTCAAGCCCCTCAATTCATTGATGGGGATTGACTGGTAACTGGTAACTGTTCACTGTTCACTGTTTTGACTCGGAATGGGAAGATGCTCTTGACTACCGCTATACAACCAGTCCTTTTTCTTCCCTAATACCCAATCCAAGGGTCCCCAGTCCCTGCTTTAGCCTTCCTCTTGTTGATTCTCACTTTTGTGCCCTGGAGAAGCTTCGTAAAGCGCATCTAGTTTTTGGCGCGCGTCTTCAACATTAATCGAACGCATCACCAAAAGCGGCTCTTTAATTAAGTTACCAGCAGCATCTAATAATTCTGGATGGGGTTTAAACTGCTTGGTTGATGAATTATAGGGATATCTGCCCTGATTTTCAATCGCTGCGGATCTGGGTGGATAAATCCGCTCTCTATCAAAACTGAACATAATCAGGTTGCGAATTAAGTTAGCAACAGCTATAAAAGCTAGGATGGTAAAAGCAAGAATGTAAAGCAGGTGTAACATCGTTTTTCCTCCAGAGTTCGCAGATTTTAAAGCTATATCTTGTAAAGTTTTGCTTAGTTGAGTTGGTTGATGCTGTTAATTACGGTGATGCTCAATGGTTAACGCAATCTTTATGCGCTCATACTCTTTATAAAAAGGGGAATTTTTAACCTACGGGACAGTGGACTGGTAACATAATATACATCACTTCCTATCTCAGATGATGTCAAAAAATTTTTTCTATCTGACTTACATACCGTCTTGATTAGTGCTAATTTTGCTACCCTTCACAAAGTAACGTACCCAGATAACATAGTTTTCAGCCTCGCTCCGCTTCAAAGCTACGCGTGAGCGGTGGAAACCCCAGCTCAGACTTCTCGCGCTTGACGGAAGCGCATCGCCACATTCCAACATTGTGTTACTAATTGATGCCAAGGCGCTAACGTTGCCATATCAATACCGACTTGTCCATCAGTTGCACTAAACAGCATCTTTGCTGTGTTTACTTCCTCTTGCGCTTTCTTGACTCGCGTTAGTAAGTCAGATTGTTCATGTTGAGTCATGAATGACAGCTGTTCTGTTTCCAGAAAATCGCGCGATCGCGCAAACCAGTACTGAAAATCTTCTAACAGCGGTTGCAAAACTGTTTTCAGCAGTTCAGATTCTGGTAAATTCGAGTCTCGCATAAATGAGAAGGATATTCCTAACTTTCTTACTAATATTAACTCTATTTAAGATTCTTAACATTTCTCTCGTCTCTCTCATAAGTTAGAAAATTTTGATGCTTGGTAACATTATTTACACACCCTATATTATATAAACTTCTCTAGGCTATTGTACAGATACCCAAGGGGGATCTCAAAAAACCTGTTTATATTAGAGACAAAAAAACTGAGAATCTACTAATATATATGTATTATTCAACACTTAATGAATCAGATGAGACCTCGGTTGCTCAGTGAATGTATGCAAAGCCAATCGAGAAAAACCCGAATGGTTTTCTCATCATTCCCCTAACAAGCAGTTAACAAAGTGTGCATAAACGTTTTTTAGCTCCCCCTATTGCAATTCCTGTTGCCCAAAAGACTAGGTGATGAAAAAAAACAAGCAATGGCGGCAATGTAAAGTTAAATTAATGTAATATTATCTCACAATGAAAGTTAAACTTGTAGAATATTAGATAAAATCTAGATTTCAAAGAAAAGACTTGCATGCCTGGCTTTTGTGCACAACAAAATATCCGAAGTACATAAAAATCACTGTTAGTCATCAATCAGAAGTTTGTTTTTATTCTTTATTAGACATCGTTAAATTGAAGATTAAAATATTAAGTTAAACCAACAGGAATTAAAGTGGTTATATTTAAAGAAGAGCCACAGACATAAAAATGTGGGGCAATGAAACGAGCGAACACTTCAATGAGTACGGCGAAGTCTTGGCTCGGTAGGAATCTACTTTACTGGTTAGGTTGGCGCTTTAAGTGCTCCGAAGTCTTGTAACCATGAGCGATAAGCGATAAGCATTCTCTATAAAAAACTGACTGTTTATTTATACATAGGTAGGAAATGGCATGATAACTTATTAAAAATAGATATTATGAAGGAAGGCATGAGCACAAATATATGATTAATGAATCGACAGCATCCTGCTCAAGGAATAAAAATTGGGAAAAATAAAAATATGACAAAAACGGAAAAGTAGCCCCATGTTAGTTTTGGGGAAAATCTTTTCATAACTCCAACCCATAAATGATCTTTTACAATCACTTTGCCAATGGTACAGCAGCAGATGTCGCCAAACTCATCTTCTCATCAGCCAGAAGAACCAGAAAAAATATATTTACCGCGAACCTCAGAATCAGAGACTTTAAAGAAGATTCGCCATACCGCGTCTCATGTGATGGCAATGGCGGTACAAAAGCTGTTTCCCAAGGCACAAGTCACAATCGGTCCTTGGATTGAAAACGGCTTTTACTATGATTTTGATAATCCAGAACCATTTACTGATAAGGATTTAAAAGCCATTTATAAAGAAATGGTGAAGATTATCAATCGGAAATTGCCAGTCATTCGAGAAGAAGTCAGCCGCGAAGAAGCTGAAAGCCGTATTAAGCAAATTAACGAACCATATAAGCTAGAAATTCTATCAGACATCAAACAGGAACCAATCACGATTTACCACCTTGGAGAGCAGTGGTGGGATTTGTGCGCTGGACCTCATGTGGAAAACACTAGCGAACTCAACCCGAAAGCGATTGAGTTAGAAAGCGTTGCTGGTGCATATTGGCGTGGAGATGAAACCAAAGCGCAGTTGCAACGCATCTACGCCACCGCCTGGGAAACGCCAGAACAACTCGCTGAGTACAAGCGGCGTAAAGAAGAAGCCCAGCGACGAGATCACCGGAAACTGGGTAAGGAACTGGGATTGTTTATATTTTCCGACCTAGTGGGACCGGGGTTACCATTGTGGACGCCCAAAGGAACTTTGTTGCGGAGTCTTTTAGAAGACTTTCTGAAGCAAGAACAGATCAAACGTGGCTACCAGCAGGTTGTCACACCCCACATCAGCAGAGTTGATTTATTTAAAACCTCTGGACACTGGCAGAAATATAAAGAAGATTTGTTCCCGATGATGGCAGAGGATGAGGAAGCCGCGGCACATGAACAAGGCTTTGTTCTCAAAGCGATGAATTGTCCCTTCCACATCCAAATATATAAGAGCGAGTTGCGCTCTTATCGGGAATTACCGATGCGCTTAGCTGAATTTGGCACCGTCTATCGCTACGAGCAATCAGGCGAACTGGGCGGACTCACCCGGGTGCGCGGCTTCACTCAGGATGATGCGCATTTGTTCGTGACGCCAGAACAACTCGACAGCGAATTCCTCAACGTTGTGGATTTGATTTTGTCCGTCATTAAGACTCTGCGACTAGGGAATTTTAAAGCACGACTCAGTTTCCGCGATCCAGCAAGTGATAAGTACATCGGTTCTGATGAAGCTTGGAACAAAGCTGAAAATGCCATCCGCCGCGCTGTCGAAACCTTGGGGATGGATCACTTTGAAGGCATTGGAGAAGCAGCTTTTTATGGTCCCAAACTAGATTTTATTGTTCGTGATGCCCTTGATCGTGAATGGCAACTGGGAACGGTGCAGGTAGATTATAACTTACCAGAGCGATTTGAGCTAGAGTACGTCGCTGAAGATGGTTCTCGCAAACGCCCAGTAATGATTCACCGTGCGCCTTTCGGTTCGTTGGAACGACTCATCGGTATTTTGATTGAAGAGTATGCCGGAGATTTCCCCTTGTGGTTAGCCCCAGTGCAAGCAAGATTGCTACCAGTGGGTGAAGCACAACTAGATTATGCCAAAGACGTGGCGGCGAAGATGAGAGCCATCGGTATCCGCGCTGAGGTGGATACAAGTGGCGATCGCCTCGCTAAACTCATTCGCAATGCCGAAAAAGAGAAAATCCCCGTTATGGCAGTAGTGGGAGCCAAAGAGGTAGAAACCAATACCCTGAGTATTCGCACCCGCGCCTCTGGAGAGTTAGGAACTGTGCCTGTACCTGAAATTTTGGACAAAATGAAACAGGCTATTGCTAACTATGACAACCTTTAACAAAATGTAGAGTAAAGGGTGAGCTTTTTGCTCGCCCTTAAAAATTACTTCATATAAATATTCTCAAAAAGATGCTATGACTACTACAAAAGAAAAAGTCCAATCTCTGTTGAGCAAACTACCAGACGATTGTTCTGTGGAAGATGTTCAATATCATCTGTACGTACTTGAAAAAGTTCGTCAGGGATTGGTAGTCACTGACAATCGAGAAACTATCATCTCTCAAGAAGAAGCCGAGGCGCTATTAAGTAAATGGCTTATCGAGTAGTTTGGTCTCCCAAAGCGCTCGAAGATGTAGACGCGATCGCGGCATACATATTTCGTGACTCCGCTTCCTTTTCTGCCACAGTAGTTCGGAAGATACTTGACTCCTCTGATAAGTTGAGCACTTCTCCCTCTTCAGGTTCCATCGTTCCAGAATTTAGCGAGGATACTATTAGGGAACTGTTTGCTTACACTTATCGAATCATTTATCAAGTTCAAGAAGACACTGTAATTATTGCGGCAGTCATTCATGGTAAAAGGCTCTTAGCTCAACATCTAGACATAGACTGATAAGCTGAGAAATCTTTCTCCATTACAAACCAACAATCTAGAAGGGTGGGCATTGCTCACCCTTCTACAATTTTTGATCGTAGAAAACACAGATAGGAATGTCTTCGCTGCTTTTAGCCATACTCTGGTAACCATAGGGTGACTATACAACCAAGAATCTATTGAATTTTTCTTGATTATTATAGTCAATTTGACTATAATAATTATCTACTTTAATGAGCTATCTAAACATTGAGCAATTGGGAAAACTGGCTCGTACAATTCGTAAGCATGCTGGCTTAAGTCAAGCTGAAGCTGCTCAAATTATCGGTTCTTGCCAAATCAAACGTAAGTGCAGCAGAACAGGGAAAAAGCAGTAGGTATACTAATGTTGCAATTAAATAAGTCCAGGTTATTGGGCACAAAAGCGTCAAAGAACCATTTTTCTACGTTAAAGATTCCCTAGATGACGAGAGTAAATGAAGCTTGAGAAAACAGCAGCAGATTTTTTTGCAGGAATCGGGCTCGTCACAATGGGGCTTGTTAAGCAAGGATGGGAAGTGAAGTATGCCCTTGACTATAGTGACGAGAAGCGCCGAATGTACGAGGGGAATTTTAGAGGAGGGCACTACCATCATAAAGATATCAGAGAAATAAGTGGAATCGAAGTTCCCAAAGTAACTTTGGCTCATGCGTCTTTCCCATGCGCCAACCTCTCTGTTGCGGGTTCCAGGACCGGGCTGGACTCTGGAGAATCATCTACATTTTGGGACTTTGTCCGACTCATTAGTGAAATGGGGGAACTTCGCTGTGGGGGTAAACCCCCCTTCATTCTTATTGAAAATGTAGAAGGTTTCCTCACTTCCGGGTGTGGAGAAGATTTAATCGTTGCATTAACAGCCTTAAATAATCTTGGTTATGCAGTCGATATTCTGGTCATCGATGCTGCCCATTTTGTTCCACAAAGCAGGGTGCGCCTATTTATCTTAGGTAATCTGTTTGGTTTATCACAAACTTGTGATGAGTTGGAACAAATTATGAGTAAGCCAACCCATGCAAGACCTCAAAAAGTCAAAAATTTCATTGCTGCTAATCCGACAATTAGATGGAGCCTTCGCAATGTCCCAGACTTACCTCAAAGAACAATCAACTTAGCTGATATTGTTGATGAAACTGAACAATGGTGGGCAAAAGAACGAACAGAGTATTTGTTCAATCAGATGTTCGAGCGACATCAAGCCCAAATTCGTTTAATGATGCAAAACGAATATTGGTTATACGGAACTGTCTTTCGACGCATGAGAGTACGCGATGGTATTAAACAATCAACCGCAGAACTGAGAACCGATGGAATTGCTGGATGTTTGCGAACCCCTAAGGGAGGAAGTGCTCGTCAAATTATTGTTAGAGCTGGTAAGGGACGTTTTGATGCTAGGTTAATTAATGCTCGTGAAAGTGCTCGTCTTATGGGGGCTTCTGAGTATTTAATTCCTCAAAATATTTCACTCAATAATATACTCTTTGGCTTTGGTGATGCTGTTTGTGTTCCGGTAATCGAATGGATTGCTAAGAATTATCTCAATCTATTGTTTGATGAATTAAATAGCGCAATGAAAACTTCTCTACCTGCTGCTTAACTGGTTTTGGGGAAATATAAGCATACCATCCTGAATACTCATAACTACTTGACCGTGTGCTTTTACTGTACTGTAGCTGATATTTTTGCGGTATCGACGATTAGATTCTTGACTGCCGTAACGTTCTTCCAAACCAGGTAACCAACTTTGGAAAATTTCTGACAGAAAATTTCCTGTCACTTGGCGAAATGTAACGTTTCTGTAGTCGCGACTGTAGGACACAAATAAATGGTCTACAGTCATATCTTTCAGAAGCTTACCCCTACCTGTTTTTAAATGATACTGATACTCAAATGAGTTACCAGCAATACTAGATTTTACCTCGTAATTGCTAAGGTCGGCTCCATAGCTGCCAGTACCTCTATCTCCAGTGAGTATTGCACCAAACAACTCCCAAAGCTGTGGCGAAATGCTTCCAGGTATTCGTATGTTGTATTCTCTCAATAGGCTAATAAGTTCTTCGTTGTAGATGTACTTTCTATAAAACTCATGTGCTTGTTGTATCATCAGTTCCGTCATAACCAAAAGTCAAGTATGAAAAAAGCAGTTGTGGATATGCCGGCAGGACAACACCCTATGACGTTTAGTATCAGAACTGTAATTATTGCCGTCTAAATACTCCTGCTACTATTGCTGTTGCAATTGTCTAGTTTCATGCCTGACTTGATTGGGTTTCTATCAATTCTCGCAATTGCATAAGCACAGTAGCTGCATGACCCTTAGCTTTGACTTTTGCCCAGGTGTGAGCGATTGTTTGATCAGGTGCGATAAGGAAAGTCGAACGTTCTACACCCATATACTCCTTACCCATAAACTTTTTCAATCGCCATGCTCCGTAAGCTTCAGCAACTTGATGTTCTGGGTCACTTAATAACGTAATTGATAAGTTATGTTTATTGATAAATTTACAATGAGATTTCTGAGAATCTAGACTGACACCTAAAATTTTTGCTCCTAATTTGCTGAAGTCCTGATACAACTCGGTAAAATCTTTAGCTTCAGTCGTACAACCAGGAGTGTCATCTTTGGGATAGAAATAGAGAACAACCCACTGACCAGAAAAATCACCCAAAGTGACTTGATGACCGTCTTGATCTGTCGCAGAGAAATCAGGGGCTTTTTGCCCTGGTTGAGGAATATTGTTTACCATAAAATGTCGAAGTTATATCTTAAGTTTTATAACAAAAACTCGGTTTCTTTGAGAAACCGAGTTTTTCTGTTGCTATTATTTCACTTTTTGATTATTTCAAAGTGACTTTTTCATTTTCGCCGACATTGGGTTTCTCGCCTGTGGTTATTGCCTTCACCAGTCCAATTGTGTGTGCTACAAAACCTGAAGGTGCATCCCAATACTCAGCTTTTTCTACACTCACCTTGAGCAAAGCAATATCGGGTTCATCCAGTTCTTTAGGAAACCAAGCTTTCAATTGCGGCTTCCATAACTCTTGTAATTTATTGCGATCGCGTACCAATTGAGCTTTACCTGAAACAGAAACGTAGTTTTGCTTATGTGGATCAGAGAAACTGACGTTGACCTGCTGATGCTGCTCAACTTCTGTCACCTTGTGGGAACTGGCGTAGGTAAAGAACCAAAGGTCGCCATCAAATTCGACCTCTGAGTTGGTTGACATCGGACGACTGTGCAAACTTCCGTCTTCATCAACTGTAGTCAGCATTCCAATGTCAATATCTTTGATCAGTTCACGCAGCTTCTTAATTTGTTCATCGCGATTTTGTGAATCTGTCATTTTTGCTACTCTTATCTCTACTACCTAGCTGGAATATGAGCGCTCTACTGCAAGTCGTTTCTTCACTTCTGAGAGCTTCAATTATATTGTTAGCGTTTTTACAAAGCAGTGACTTGAGTCCAAAGATGGAGTTTTGTTACCAGAAAAGGAGTATTTTAGAAAAATTAGATGTCTTGCAAAAACCTGATTGAGGGCTATAGCAATCGTATTTGATTGGTGAAAACCGCGTATGCTCAGATTCCCGACAACTTTGGCGAAGTCGGGAATCTTGTTGTTCACGAATCATCTATGACTGCTATATGCTGATTAACATAGATTAGACAAACTGAATTATTTAATTTTTTCAATAATAGGACAAATTGTTTCCTCAGGAGTTTCAGGTATTGTTTCCCAACCCGAAAGCAGTCCTTCTAACTCTTGCTTCAGAATGACTAATTGCCGAATTTGTTGATCAATATCTACCAGCTTGTCTTGCAGTTTAACTTTGATATGTTCGCACGGTAAATCACCTTGATCGTGAACATTCAAAAAATCCTTAATTTCTGATAAGGTCAACCCAAGGCTTTGGGCGCGTTTGATAAAGCTCAAACGTGCAAAAACATCAGAGTGAAATAATCTAAATCCACCTTCAGTTCTGCCTGATGCTTTAAGTAGACCTAGCTCCTCATAGTAACGAATGGTTTTAATTGGTACGCCGCTCTCTTTAGCAACTACACCAATCTGTTTTATCTCTTCTTGAACTAACATATTTAGCTGCACCTTGACTAAATACAACTACTAGTTTTATCTTAAACTCTCCAGTAAGCTGGAGAGTCAAGAGAAAACAGCATCATTCTTTGAACTATGAACTAACTGTTGATGACTGAGGCGTTTTGACTTCCACAACACCGCGAAACATATTCATACCGCAGGCAAAGGTGTATTGACCTGGTTTTTCAGGGGTGAACTCGACGGTTGTTACCTGGTTCAAGTCTAACTCTTGGGTAATGTGAAAATCGGGGAATACGACTTGTTCAAGGCAACTACTGGAATCACGGCGTAGGAAATTGAGACGGACAGGTTGAAGAGCATTGACTACAACTCGGCTAGGTTCATAGCCTCCATCCACAGTAATAGTTACCTCTTGAATGCCATCATGAGCTTCTGCTTTTTGGGACTTAGGTTTACTCCAGAGAAACCACCATATTTCTAAACCGATTAACCCCAAGCCGACCGTAGTAACTCCACCTTTTACCCATAGTGGTTGCTCTATACGACGAAACGCAGTCATCTGTGATTTCTCGTTGCTTGGTATTTCACTGGTCGTTTGTGCTACTGCTTCCCCAGAAGCGAGACTGAACAAGAATCCCAAGCTAGCTATACTGCTGAAAATTGCCTTTTTACTTAACATTTGCCACCTCATGCAATTGCTTTAGGTTGAAATTTACGTAAACGCAGAGCATTTGTGACAACAGAAACTGAGCTAAATGCCATTGCTGCACCTGCAATGATGGGATTAAGTAACCAACCGAAGATGGGGAAAAGAACACCAGCAGCAATCGGAATTCCAGCAACGTTGTAAATAAAGGCGAACAATAGGTTTTGGCGGATATTGCGAATCGTAGCGCGGCTAAGTTGAATGGCGGTGACAATACCTTGCAAATCGCCAGAGATGAGCGTGATGTCACTGGCGGCGATCGCCACATCTGTACCAGTGCCAATTGCGATTCCCACATCGGCTTGAGCTAGGGCTGGTGCATCATTGATACCATCACCAACCATTGCTACAATCTTTCCTTCTGATTGCAGTTTCTGCACCGTAGCAGCTTTTTGGTCGGGGCGGACTTCAGCAAGGACACGTTTGATACCAACTTCACGAGCAATGCTTTCTGCGGTACGGCGATTGTCTCCCGTAAGCATCACGACTTCCAAACGAAGTTTTTGCAATGCTCTTACTGCTTGGGCAGAAGTGGGTTTAATGGCATCAGAAATGCCCATCAATCCTTGAATTTCCCCATCAACTGCAATCCAAATCGCCGTCTTGCCCAAATATTCCAAACGCTCTTTGTCGTGTTGTAGGGCTTGGGTATCAATGCCCAATTCTTCCATCCAGTGTTGTGTGCCAATTTGCACTCGGCGGTTAGAAGCTATACCTTGTACACCACTGCCTGCAATTGCTTCAAACTCCCTCACATCTGCTAACGCCACTTCTTGGGATTGGGCGTATCTCACAACTGCTTCTGCCAGTGGATGTTCAGAATTACGTTCTACAGATGCCGCTAGTTGTAGCAGCTTGATTTCGTTACCATTAGCACTGCCTTTAATTGTAACAAAATCCGTCACTGTGGGTTGACCTTGAGTAATTGTTCCGGTTTTGTCCAACACGATTGTTTGAATCTTGTGCGCTAGTTCCAGGCTTTCGGCTCCCTTAATTAAAATGCCGTTTTCTGCACCTTTGCCTGTTCCTACCATGATAGAAGTTGGTGTGGCTAAACCCAAGGCACAAGGACAAGCGATAATTAGTACTCCAACCGTGGCGATGAGGGCTAAAGTCGGATTGCCCATGAAGTTGAACCAAATGATAAAAGTGAGGAGGGCGATCGCAATCACCACAGGCACAAACCATCCAGTCACTTGGTCTGCTAATCTTTGAATTGGGGCTTTGGAACCTTGAGCCTGCTGCACAAGTTGGACAATTTGCGCCAGCACTGTATCTTTTCCGACTCGTGTTGTCCGGAACTTGAAACTCCCAGTTTTGTTGATAGTGGCTCCAATAACTTCATCTCCTGGTTGTTTTTTGACAGCCACACTTTCCCCTGTCACCATTGCTTCATCAACAGTGGATGTTCCCGAAATCACTTCACCATCTACGGGAATCTTCTCACCAGGGCGAACCATTATGACATCGCCAATCATGACTTCTGCAATCGGGACATCAACTTCTCGCCCGTTACGAATCAGACGAGCAGTTCTGGCTTGTAACCCGATGAGTTTGCGGATAGCTTCAGAGGTTTGCCCTTTGGCGCGATTTTCGAGCGATCGCCCCAAAAGAATCAAGGCAATAATCACCACGGCTGCTTCGTAATATACATCCGGCATCAACCCCTGTGTTGTAAAGAAACCAGGGAAAACAGTGGCAAACAGAGAATAGATGTATGCTGTCCCTGTACCTAAAGCAACCAGAGTATCCATAGTTGCAGCGTGTCGTTTAAAAGCTTTCCAAGCATTTTTGAAGAAATCAGCACCGCACCAGAACAGCACCGGAGTTGTCAACACGAGCTGCACCCAAGGATTATGCAACCATGCTGGAATGAAAGGTAAATGCAATCCTGTCATCATGGGTAACGACCCAATCACTAGCACAACACCAATCACCCCACCCACAACAACTTTCCGCAGTAGCAAGCGTGACTCTTGCAAACGAGCTGTTTTTTCGGCATCATCTTCTCCTGCCATCAGGTTTTGTTGTTCGAGTGGGTAAGCAGAGTAACCTGCTTCATCCACTGCACCTTGAATCGCTTCTAAATTGGTTTTTTTGGGATTGTACTTAACTGTTGCCTGTTCTGCCCCAAAATTCACATTACATTCATTGACGCCAGGGACAGAACGAATTGTATTTTCAATGCTTCTAGCACAAGAGGCGCAACTCATGCCGCGTAGTTTCAGTGTGGCATTTTCCATAAGACGACTCCAATTAGCAAGTGGCGCTAACTAGCAACTAATTTCATCTTGAATCCTCCAGTACGCTGGAGAGTCAAGGGTTGTGAGAAAGAATTTTTCTGAGGCACATAATATTAGATGCTTAGAATGACTCAATGCCGAATGCACAGTTCTTATACCAATTCGCTCATTCACGCATTCATAAGGTACGGCATTAAGAAAGACAGAGATAACGAGGGTTTGGGAATGTATATCTGTCGCATTCTTTTTTCACGCTTGGTATTATATTTGCAGGACTTACGCAAAAACTCTCTCAAACTCTTATCCCTATGCGCTAAGGCGCACGCTGCGCGTAAGTCCTGCGGACAGGCTGCGCCAACACGAAGTGTGGGCTTTGCGCTTACGTGTCCTTTGCGTCCTTTGCGGTTCGTTTTTTCATAATTTTGCGTAAGTCCTGATCTGGTCACTGTCATTGTGTTAACGACAAAACGACCTGATGTGTACCTTGAGTGTATTCTAGTCCCGGTACTCCATAAACACAACGGGAACTCCTATCAACCTCTTTCCTAATTGAGACAATCCAAACTTGCGTTTCATAGACGGCGGTAAGTCCTCAAAGGAAATTTGCACAAAACCTAAGCGACGATAAAACTGCGCCAGTCGCTGACCTAAACACTCCAAATAAAGTGGTTGAGTCGCTTGGTGAATCAAATGCTGTGTCAAAATCATCCCCAAACCGCGACCTCTCCAAGCTGGTAAAACAACCAAACTACCAAGTTCTTGCGCGCCAGAGAAGTTGCGTAACTGCCCGCAAGCTACCAATTGCCCGTCGCATTCTACTACCCAGAATTGCTGCCATCTTATTTGGGTAGGATCAAGTTTTGCCCCTAGCACCAATAGCCGAATCGACCAAATATCAGCAGATGTTGCACTGCGAAGGGTACACTCAGCTGGCAAGGACAAATCGCCCTGTTTCATAGTTTTTCTTCACGCTAATTGGTTGCACACTAAGGGTTGGGCTAAACCTGCTTAAATCCTCTCATGCGGAAGGACCCGCTGCAATTGTGTTCAGAATTGTTACGTACTGGTGAAACTGGCTCATCCCAGTAACTCAGCCAGGTAGTCGTTGATGTAATCGATCACTTGGAGAAGCTGGCGATCGCATAATCCGCATAATTAGTGATTGGGCGTTTATGTAGCGTGTTCGTAAGGACATAGGGACTTAGCTCACTGTCCTGAGTCCCTCGCGGTGCGCTGCCGCTAGGCTTACGGACACGCGGAGCGTGCCTTCACCCGGTGGGAGCTTACGCGCCGAGAGTGCCTGCGCTTTGCGCATACGGGTAATCACCAAGTCGTAGTTTATCTCTCATTCTTAAAAACTTTTCATTTTAATTTACTTTAATTTACTTGCATAAGTTAAAAAAGTCTGAAAAGTTCACAAAAAGTCTGCACTTTATCGAGATAGCTCAACCTTTGCGAAAATCCTCCGTCAGATAGTGATAAATAAATATAGAAACCAATACCTAAATCAAATTCCAAACAAATTCAACGAAATTGCTTAGAAATACATTTGTGTATCTGATTCAATAGTTGCAGGTTGCGATGTTATTCAATAACAAAAAACAAATATTGTTTGTTCTAACTTTACTCATTACGATTGGACTGTCTGGATGTGGTATCAAATTTGCTAAGCAGGTGGTAGCAAATGAGCCTAGTCGCATTCATTCTGAACCGACTCATCACACGGCACCTCTGTTCAATAATCTCGGTAATCACCATCATCCTATTTCCACAAACTCGAAACTTGCCCAGCGCTACTTCGACCAAGGGCTAACTCTAGCTTACGGATTTAATCATGCTGAGGCAGCACGCTCTTTTAAAGAAGCAGCAAGTTTAGATCCTAATTGCGCTATGTGTTACTGGGGAATTGCACTCGTCAAAGGACCGAACATCAATGCCCCAATGGAAAAAGAAGCCGTACCAGAAACAGTTCAGGCGATGAAAAAAGCCATTGAATTGAGCAAAAACGCTAGCGAAAAGGAAAAAGCTTACATTCAAGCATTAGCTAAGCGCTACTCGTTACAGCCAGATGAAAACCGCAAGCCCTTAGATACCGCTTATGTAAATGCAATGCGCGAGGTGCAAAAGCGTTATCCAGAGGATTTGGATGCTGCAACACTGTTTGCGGAAGCTTTTATGGATACTATGCCTTGGAATTACTGGTCAAAAGATGGTAAGCCCAACCCAGGAACAACTGAACTTCTGACTGTTTTAGAGTCCGTGCTTAAGCGCAATCCTAATCATCCTGGGGCAAACCATTTGTACATTCACGCTGTTGAGTCATCACCCAATCCCGAACGCGGTATAGCCAGTGCAGATCGTCTTGGTGAGTTAGTTCCGGGGGCTGGACATCTTGTGCATATGCCCGCCCACATCTACATTCGAGTTGGGCGCTACCATGATGCTGTTGTTGCTAACCAAAGAGCGATCGCCGTAGACCAAGATTACATTACCCAATGCCATGCTCAAGGAATTTATGCACTGGGTTATATGCCCCATAACCATCATTTCCTAATGGCAGGTGCCATGATGGGAGGGGATAGTAAACAGGCAATTCAAGCTGCCCGCTATACAGCAGCAATGGCAGACCAGAAAAAAATGCGAGAACTTGGATATGGTACGTTGCAACATTACTACGCGATGCCGCTTTACGCATTAACAAGGTTCGGTAAGTGGGATGAAATTCTCAAACAGCCAGCGCCAGGAGCAGACCTCAAGTATCCTAATGGAGCTTGGCATTATGCTAGAGGAATGGCATTCACCGCTAAAGGTGAACTCAAGCAAGCAGCAGAGGAACTCAAACAGTTAAGAGCAATTGTAGCTGATCCAGCCATAGAGAAAGTCACAATTTGGGATATCAACACAACTTCAAATCTTCTAAAAATTGCGTCTGAGGTTTTGGCAGGTGAGATAGCGGCTCAACAAAGCGATTATACACAGGCACGCGCTCACCTAAAGTTGGCTGTAACTTTGGAAGACAACCTGAAGTATGATGAGCCTGCAACTTGGTACTCACCAGTTCGGCAATCATTGGGAGCTTTGTTGCTTAAGACTAACCGTGCCGCAGAAGCTGAGATTGTCTATAAAGAAGACTTAGAACGCTATCCCGAGAATGGCTGGTCACTGTTCGGACTAGCCCAAAGTCTGCGTCAACAAGGCAAGACTCGGGAAGCTTTGACCGTGGAGGAGCGCTTTGAGCAAGCCTGGAAGTATGCGGATGTGAAGCTGATAGCCTCACGATTCTGATACGAATTTGCTGTTTCAGCAACTTATCTGTATTTCAAGAGCATGGCAATTCACTGATCTAATTCACCCAGTTGCAGGATGTTAGCAGCTAATAGTCTTATACTACACTTTGTAACATGGCGTTACAAAGCGGCAGCAGAGATAGAAGATAGTATGTCTATTCCCGAACCACAACGCTTGTTTCTAGAGCAGATTCTTGGAAAGTTGAATCAGGATGACCGTTTGCTAGGTGTAGCGATCGCTGGCTCCTATTTGACTGGAGAAATGGATGAGTATTCCGACTTAGACCTGATTATTGTCGTAGATGATGTTTATTATGAACAGGTTTTAAAGGAGCGACAGCTTTTCGCCAATCGGCTTGGTTCGCTGCTTGCAGCTTTTACGGGCGAACACGTCGGCGAACCCCGATTGTTAATTTGTCTGTATGACAATCCGCTTGTACACGTTGATTTGAAGTTTTTGCTTTTACAAGCTTTCAAAACAGACCGAGTAGAAAATCCTACTGTTCTATGGGAACGTGAGAATTTATTGACCTCAGCTATTTCAGATAATCCACGGAACTATCCACCCGTTGATCCACAATGGATTGAAGACCGCTTCTGGGTGTGGATACACTACGGCGCAACTAAATTAGGAAGAGGTGAACTGTTTGAAGCCATTGATTTTCTTTCTTTTCTGCGTGGGCAAGTTCTCGCTCCATTAGCAAAGGTGCAGGCTGGGCTGCTTCCACGCGGTGTAAGGAATTTGGAAAGGGAAATTCCGCTTTTGGTTCCTGATTTTTGTCAGACTATTCCTACCAAACGCGATCGCCTGGAAATTGCCCGAGCGCTTCAGCACACTATCCACTTTTATCGCCAGCTTCGAGATGCATTAAAAAAGCCAGAGTTGGTTGTGCGTTCCCAAGCAGAAGCTGCCTCCACTCAATATTTGCAAACAATCATAGATGGCTTCAAATAGTGGTGACAATACTCAGGGTTTTTCAAGCTGCTTTTATTAGCTCATCATTCTAATGGGGTGATCTGGGTAGAAAGAAAAAATTTATAAGCTAGTCCGAGCAATTTTTTGAATTAGTTATCACGCTTGTGGTAGATTCCTTAGCATAATCCCTGCAAAAATGACTATTATCAACCGATGACGGCTAAATTGCTTTTTGGCTAGAACTGCCGCCTCAACCAGACTATTTATTACCAAACGGTTAAGTTTCACCACTATTCTTAATTTCAAACAGATTTGAAGATATGGGACAGACTATTACTCAAGTAGACGCATTTACTAACACACCTTTCGCAGGTAACCCCGCAGCGGTCTGCGTTTTACCTGGTCCCCAGTCCGAGGACTGGATGCAAAAAGTGGCGCAAGAAATGAATTTATCTGAAACTGCGTTTTTAGTCAGGCAAGAAGATGGTTTTCATCTACGTTGGTTCACGCCTACAACAGAAGTGCCACTGTGTGGTCATGCAACCCTTGCTAGCGCTCATGTTCTTTGGTCACAGGGACATCTTTTACCTGATGAAGTCGCTCGTTTCCACACTAAAAGCGGACTGCTGATTGCCAAAAAACAGGGAAATTGGATTGAACTCGATTTTCCAGTGAATCATTCAGAAGAAACAATTGCTCCTCCAGAACTCGATCAAGCTTTGGGTATTCCTATAAAAACGGTGATGAAAAATTCCCTGGGTTATTTGGTAGAAGTGGAGTCTGAAGATTTAGTACGACAAATGCAGCCAAATTTTGAACTCATCAAAGCGTTACCTCTTGCCAATGTGATTGTTACGAGTTCAGCACACACAGATTCAGAATATGATTTCGTCTCTCGCTTTTTTGCACCAGGAGTTGGAATTAATGAAGACCCTGTGACTGGGGCTGCTCACTGTTGCCTTGCTCCCTTTTGGCGCGATCGCCTAGGGAAGGATGAGTTCTTAGCATACCAAGCATCTAGTCGGGGTGGTGTGTTAAAGATTCGTTATGAAGGGGGTTCTCGTGTCTTTCTAAGTGGACAAGCAGTTACCGTTCTCCGTGGAGAATTAATTTGAAATTGCTTTGAAACCAACAAAGTGATTCGGCACGACAGGGTGTAGCGTGTAAGGATAAAAAAATGACTACACCCTACACTTATTTACAGCGCCCTTCAAATGATTAGACGACAAATCGTAGGGTGGGCATTGCCCATAAAAGCTTACGTAATGAACATTTGAGATATTGTGTGGTAAAAAGCGCACCTTACAGAAAACCGCTGTAAAATCCCAGCTATACACCAGTTAACGAAACCTTTTTTTCTACACGAGTTTGTAAATCTGCCATCAGCGTTTCCCCACTGCGTCGGGCTTCCCAAGGACCAGAGCCCCAAGGTTTGAGGCTCCATTGTCCTTGCATATAATCTTCATCCTCTGAGATTGTACCAACGTAGGTAACTGGGTCAGGTGAAGTCGTAAAGTAGCGCTTGATAAAGCTGATACGACGCCCAACCACCTCACCAGTTAGCTGGGCTTCTCCCAAGTCGCTGTCATCCAAAATCCTACCAGTCAATGTGTTACCACTCTGAATTAATGTCACTTCAAAGCGAGTAGGAATTCCTTGTTGCCAGTAAGTTCCCAACCAAGTGCCACTTACATCAGCCATCAGATTATTCCGCAATTTATCTCTATTATGCTTAAACTGTAGGCAATGAATATATATTTGGTCACAGCTTCCGCATATTTCTACTGATGGGGTCAAAACCTCTAGAAAAGCGGGTGCTGTCATCGTAGCAAGCCCCACTCAAATTTGCTCCATAAAGCTTGGCAAAGTTTAGCTTGGCTCCCCTGAGATTAGCTTCATGCAAGTTGACACCGCTTAAGTTAGCTCGCGTCAAGTTGGCTCCAGCTAAGTTAGCTCCTCCAAGGTTGGCTCCCCACAGTTTAGCTTTAGCTAAGTTTGCCCCACTTAAATCCGCTGCAAATAAATTGACTCCAGCTAAATGGGCTCCAATCAACTTGGCTCTACCCAGATTTGTTGCTGGAAAATCTCTCTCTCCTGCAGCATAACGCCGCTTCAGTTCATCTGCATCCATGCTTGGTTCACCTTGCTCAGCAAACTAGAAGCTATCTGCTCCCATTCTTGATCTAATCCTACTTTTGACTCTGGCTGCTCACTACGTCTGTACCAGTAACGGGCATTAGTTAAATCGCTCTCTTTGCGGTGTAGGTAGGCGTGAACCCAAGCACTATCTGTATCGCTGGCATCTTGTACTATTTCGTGTGCAGTGTTCCAGTCACCTTTGTTGTCGTACCAAAGAGCTTGCAACGCTTTTGGCAGTGACTCAGGACATTTTGAACCTTTTTCTATCAATTGCTTGAATTCCACTGGGGTCATCATATTTACCTAAAAATATTAAGCCTCTATTTCTAGGATACAAATGAAATTCATAAATGAACCACAGATGGACACAGATAAATTAGTACTTCATTCAAACGAGAAGCGCTATATTTTTATTAAAATATATAAAAATTGATGATTTGCTAATTGCAAAAGCAAGTCCCAAAGGTAAGTTTTTTGCATACTCTTTTGGGCAGATGAAATTTATTTGTAGTAGTAATTACTATTAAGTGTTCCAAAAGCTTTGTTTGCTGTGTCTGAAGAAATAACTGTTAGTAACAACATAATTCTACAGGCTAATGCCTTCATCTGTTTTGCCCAAGTTGCAGAAAGTATCGCTACCACATCAAAGCGTACTGAAAAAGCTGCATTGCTGGGCGACTACTTCACCAAATTATCTGATAACGAGTTGGTACTTGCTGCAAGATATTTTTCCGGATATATATTTCCATTACGCGACCAACGCACAATTAATATTGGTGGAGCGGCGTTATTGACAGCAATGACAAATGTTAGTGGTGCTGAAAAATCAGAAATTCAAGAGAATATAGTCAAAAAGGGCGACCCTGGAGACGTAGCATTTGAAATTTTTAATAACAATTCCCATCTCGATCAACATCAGCCTACTCTTACCCTTTTTGAATTATCAGAAAAACTCGAAGAACTGGCAACAGCAAAGGGAACAAAACGCAAAACCTCTCTTGTTACAAATTTACTAAAATTAGCAACACCTCTAGAAGCAAAGTATATCGTCAAACTGTTAGCAGGTGATTTACGCATTGGATTAAAAGAAGGTGCTGTTGAGGATGCTATAGCCCGTCTATTTAAAATCCCAGTTGCTAAAGTGCAATGGGTGAATATGCTAACTGGTGATATTGGCGAAACAGCTATTCTTGCTCGGAATGGACAACTTGATTCTGCACGGATGCGCCTATTTCATCCGATGAAATTTATGCTAGCAAGTCCCGTTACTGATTTAACGGAAGTTGCAAAGCAAATGCCTTCGGGTTTTGCTGTTGAAGATAAGTATGATGGTATTCGCGCTCAAATTCACATTGCGCCAACCTCAGAAGACCAAGAAATTTTGCACGGCACAGTTTGTCACAATAGGCGTGTGGCAATATTTTCGCGCACTCTTGACGAAATTACATTAAGCTTTCCAGACTTAACGAGTCCGCTGGCTGATTTGATATCACTTGAATCAGATGTGGGTGAAGCTCATAGTTTAATTTTGGATGGGGAAATTGTACCAATTAGAGGTGAAGAAATATTACCTTTTCAAGAACTGCAAAAGCGCTTGGGACGCAAAAAAGTTTCACAAGAGTTGCTGAATGAAGTGCCTGTGGCATTCATTGCTTATGATATATTGTACGCTCAACAACGCGTGTTGATTAACGAACCGTTTTCTACTAGGCGAATAATTCTAGAATCTCTACATTTAGACAGTGAAAGAGTGCGAAGGGGAATTCATAAACGGTTCGCTGATATTTCCAGTTTAGATGAAGAATTTGCCGCCGCTCGTGGACGGGGTAATGAAGGATTGATGGTGAAAGACCTCAATTCAACATATAAACCAGGTCGTCGGGGACGTGATTGGCTGAAAATTAAACGGGCGATCGCCACCCTTGATGTTGTCGTTACAGCAGCGGAAGTAGGAACTGGCAAACGCAGTCGCTTTCTTTCTGACTATACTTTTGCAGTACGCAAAAGCGAAACAGATCCAACACTTTTGAATGTGGGCAAAGCATACTCAGGACTCACTGATGCTGAAGTCACAGAACTGAGTCATTGGTTTCGCGCTCATACTTTGCAAGAGTTGGAACACGGTAGGGTGTGTGTGGTGGAACCAAAAATGGTTTTGGAAGTTACTTTTGACCGCGTGCAACTATCCGAACGACACAATAGTGGTTACGCCTTGCGCTTCCCCCGCATTCTCCGTATACGAAATGATAAGCCTGCTGAAGAAATTGACACCCTCGAAACAGTACGGCGTTTGGCTGAAACAGTCCCAGAATCTCCAGAAGATAAGGGAGTAGGGGGAGTAGGGGGAGAAAATACTTCCTTATCTCCACGCCAGTCGCCTCAAGTCGGGAAACCCGCCCACGGCGCTGGCTCCTCATCTTCCCCCACTTCCTCTACTTCCGCATCTTAACTGAGTGCCATTCCTCCCGGAGATATCAACACGATACCAACTCTTGAGGCTGCGCGTGATGCTTTCAAGGCTTTTGTTGAACGCATAAAAGCTCTGAAGGTGAAGGCAATTACGGTCATGGACACGATTTTGCTTCTGGAGGAAGTTTGCCTGTGGAGCGTTGGCATGAATTGTTAGTTAAACTTGGCTTTGAGCAATGAGCTCTAAAAACTTCTTAGTTGTCAGGGTTCGTGTTACTAGGGAAGTGCAGTTACTATACACATCTCTAATAACACGAACCCTGAGGTCAGCCTATATCACGGCGAAATTCACGTTTACCGTCACTTCTTACACTTGAGTGACATCTTCCTGATTTAACTGCTGCTCAACATTACTGATAGCAGCGTTTAGACCAGCAAGTTTAGTCTCTAAATCATCTCGCATTGTCTTGAGAAATCTCAGCTTACGCTCTAGACGGCTTTTGCGAGAAACAGGCTCGCCAGTATAGCAGTTGTTATACCCAAAAGGAAAAGAAAACGGAAACATAGTTTGCTTTTTTAGAAATGACCCTACTTAAATTGTGGCTAAATCCTAGGCGAGATAGGGGATCACAGAGTGGGGGGATAACCGACCTAGTAAGTAGGGTTTCAATGCTGTCCGCCCTGACATCCCTAATTAAAATTAGCTGCTTTAACATAAGCAGCTGCTAGGGGTGCTATTTTGCCTTCCACTTCGGTTACAACGGCGTGGTCAAACTCTGACCAGACTCGTTGACTTCCAAAAACACAGGGTTGCAAAATTCCCCATAGTTGACCGTCCCAGACAAGGTGGGAGTGAATTAACGCTCGATGTCCAAACTCCTTGCGCTCAAACTCCCGGTTGACGACCTCTGGGTTCGCGGTTTCTACATCTTCAACATAAACAGAAGGGTCAGTTCGCAAAGCCGCAGCAAATAGAGGGTCTTCTTCAGGTAGAGATTCCGGTTCTGGTTTCCAATCGGGGTCTAGGATTTCTGGAATTTCTTGGTTTCGTCGCCAGCAATAGGGGACTCTGCCAAGTTTGGTTTGAGGGTTTCTCAGGTAAAGGAAACAGCGATCGCACTGCAAGACTTCCCCAAGTACCCCAACCAAGGCACTAAAGACAGCATCCGGCTCTTTGTATGTATCTAGGATATTTTGTATAGCTTCTGGTAGATTTGAGTGAGTCATATGATGTGGTAATTAGTAGTTTAAATACAAACGATATCAAACGATTTATACTGCTGCTGTCTAGTGAAATTCTCGCATTTTTATGAAACTTTTGAGTCATTTCGGTTACTTTGTATCCGATAGTTGGGAGGAGAATAGAAAAAAAACTTAATTTCATTTAAGCAAATGTGATAATTTGATAAAGAGGTCAAAATACAATGACCATTCGATAGCTATCAACAGAGCAAAGCATGAGGAATTTTCTGCAAAATGTGGAATTTTAACCTGATGTCAGCGCTCTTTGGCTCACTAGTCAGCTAATCAAAATCAAATCAATTACTGAAATATGCTCAAAACCTAATTATATGGGTGGAGAGCATTATATTGTGTTCCCTTATTCTCCTCCAATTCTCTTATCCATTGAGCAGTCTGCCCAAGGGAATAAGTGTTTTGTGAGTGTACTGGAGTTACGACTATCTTGCGAATAGTCCCCCATTTTGTTTGGGGGATAGTGTCAACTTTAGGTCAAAAAGAATGAGTACCGTCCAAACAAAGTTTGAAGCTACTAAAACCGCTTTTCACGTAGAAGCTTACCAGAAAATTGAGTACAGCTTGATTTATGTTAATGGAGTTTTCGCAATCGAAAATGCAGAATTAGCACAAGTTTACAAAGATTTTGGACGCTGCTTAGCTGTTGTAGATGAAAATGTGTATAAACACTACAGCAGTCAAATTCAGCAGTATTTCAAGCATTACGGGATTGACTTGACGGTTTTTCCCATCACCATCACTGAGCCAAACAAAACGATTGAATCGTTCGAGAAGATTATCGATGCTTTTGCTGAATTTAAGCTGGTACGCAAAGAACCAGTGCTAGTGGTTGGTGGTGGACTGATTACAGATGTCGCAGGTTTCGCCTGTTCTACTTACCGCCGCAGTAGCAACTACATTCGCATTCCAACGACTCTGATCGGATTGATTGATGCGAGTGTTGCTATCAAGGTAGCAGTGAACCACAAGAAGCTGAAAAATCGTTTAGGTGCTTATCACGCTTCGCGAAACGTTTTCCTCGATTTCTCGTTTCTGGGTACTTTGCCAACAGCGCAAGTGCGTAATGGTATGGCGGAACTCGTAAAAATTTCAGTGGTTGCCAACAAAGAGGTTTTCGATTTGTTGGAGAAGTATGGGGAAGAACTACTGCATACACACTTTGGCAACATTGACGCAACGCCAGAAATCAAGGATGTGGCGCATCAAGTCACTTACGAGTCTATCAAAACCATGCTGGAGTTGGAAGTTCCCAACCTACACGAGTTAGACCTGGATCGCGTGATTGCCTACGGTCATACTTGGAGTCCGACTCTAGAACTTGCTCCTCGCGTGCCTATCTATCACGGTCATGCGGTCAATATTGACATGGCATTATCTGCGACAATTGCTGCGGGGCGGGGCTACATAACCACAGAAGAACGCGATCGCATTCTTGGTCTGATGAGCCGTATCGGTCTTGCCCTCGACCATCCCCTCTTAGACGAAGAACTTGCCTGGTATGCTACCCAATCCATTACCCTAACACGAGACGGTCTGCTACGAGCCGCTATGCCCAGACCGATTGGAAGTTGTTTCTTTGTCAATGATTTAACTCGCGATGAACTAGCAGCAGCATTATCAGAACATAAGCATCTGTGCAAAACCTACCCCCGTGGCGGAGATGGTGTAGAACAGTACCCAGACGCTCATCAGCCAGAACTTGTCGGGAGTGAAATGTAATGTCTCAAGTTGTCGAAAAGCCAAGCGCTAGACCTGTTACGCCGTTAGGGATTTTAGCTAAGCAGCTAGAAACCATTTTGCAGACATTAAATCAGCAAACATCTGATGAGCTACTAGCTAACCTCAATCAAGCATGGCTTTTGGCAGCAGGTCTAGACCCTTACTTAGAAGAATGTACCACCCGTGAATCACCTGCCCTAGCAGCGCTAGCTCAAAAAACGGCTCAGGAAGGTTGGAGTCAAAGGTTCCACGAGGGAGCTACCGTCCGAGAACTAGAGCAGGAAATGCTCTCTGGGCACGTGGAAGGACAAACGCTAAAGATGTTTATCCACATGACCAAAGCTAGGAAAGTGCTGGAAGTTGGTATGTTCACTGGCTATTCTGCATTAGCGATGGCGGAAGCTTTACCGCCTGATGGAGAACTCGTCGCCTGTGAAGTAGACCCTTACACTGCAGAGTTCGCGCAAGCTGCTTTCCGGGAATCTCCCCACGGCGCAAAAATTCGTGTGGAAGTGGGTCCAGCACTGGAAACTTTGCAGAAACTGGCAGCAGCGAGAGAGTCATTTGACTTTGTGTTTATTGATGCAGATAAGCGGGAGTATGTCAAGTACTTTCAAACACTGTTGGAGAAAGATTTGCTAATTCCTGGCGGGTTTCTCTGCGTGGATAACACTCTACTTCAAGGACAAGTTTATCTCCCCACTGAAAACCGCACCCCCAACGGCGAGGCTATTGCTCAGTTTAACCGTGTTGTCGCCGCCGATTCGCGTGTAGAACAGGTATTGTTGCCACTGCGAGATGGCTTAACCATTATCCGACGACTACCGTAGCATACATTTAGCCTGCACTTAATTTGTGTAGGGAGAACTCAGAATTCAGAATCACCGAAAGCCGCACTTATACTGTTCCCTTTTTCTGACTTCACCTATCTGAGTTCTGAGTTTTGCAACGACTCACTGCTGTCATGGCACTACGCGACAACTCCCAATCATTTAACAAGTCGCCGTAAGTCCTCCACTATAACGGTACTCCGTGAGCGTGGCGGGATATGAGGCGGGTGAAAACGAAACGCCCCTACGACTTATCGGCTGATTTATTAGCCGGAGGAGTTGGGGCAGTTGCGTTTTTACCTATCTTTGAGCCACTCCCCTAACTTCTAGTTAGGGGAGTGGCTCAAAGTCGGTGTGATGACTAACGAGTCTTACTCGATAAGCTCGCCAATGTTAAAATCTATTCTTATCCAACCCTTGAGTCTTCGTAGATTTTCGAGAAGGAGTAAGGGAATTTGCCAGTGATGTACCATCAGGAAGGGTAGGGGGTCATTCACCTCAAAAATTGCGTCTTTCCCTCGCAAAATATTTTTGACCCACGTTTGCAGTTGCTTTAACGATCTAATCTCATTCAGCCTCCAAAGTTCGTGGTACAGCCAATAGGTTGGCTTACTGTCACCAAGAGGTTGCAAAGGTTCAGCCAGAGGCTCTTTACCCAGATAGGCATCCGCTACCCCCGGATGATTGTAAAACATAGTAATGGCAGAGTGAGTGCGGGGGTTGCATTCGATTGCGTAAACAGTTCCGTCAACAGCCTGGATGAAGTCAAACGAAAGCTGCCCGGTTTGTCCGAGTTCTTTGGCAAAATGAGTCGCCCATTGCATAATTTCAGGCTTATCAACATTTTCGTAGTTGACTTGAAAGGCGGATGACTCACAGCAGCAGTACATTCTTGACTCTCCATCTCGCACGGTACTGTGAGTGCAGTATTCCTTTCCGGGGATGAATTCCTGCATAATCCAGGGCTTCTCCTCACTGATAGGCAGACTGTTGACAAATGCTGCTGTCACATCAGGAGTGTCGCAGGGTAGCTTAGTCAAGTTCAAGCGGCGCACGGAGTCGTAGGGGATGCTTTTAAGAATGTACTTATTCTTCTCTTGGGAAAAGTCGAAGTTTAGAACTTGTTCTGGAGCAGTAATTTTGAAGGATTTGGGGACTGATAAACCGAACGATCGCGCAATTTCTGCAAAGGCAAACTTGTCATCCAGCATCTGAGTGACATCAGCATCGAAGTGGAAAATCTCACAACACCCTGATAACGGTGCTTTGCCGTTGGAGTCATAGTAGATGACGGCAAAAATGGCTACCGGGATAAAAAAGTCGATGTTTTCTTTTTTGGCGATCGCACGTAGGGCTTCAATGTAGCCTTCTAAGTCTTTGTGCGGATCAGGGACGGTGTAAGAGCCAGCGACAGCGTTGGAAAATTGATTACCACTTAACCAGTATTTATCGATGTCAACTAAAATGGCTCGATGCCCAGCTGCGTGAAATGAACGCGCTAGCTGAAGGCTTTTGGTCATCCTAGTGCCAGCGATCAAGATATTTTTGGGATTCTGATTTGAAACTACTTGCTTCTTTAACGGTTGGGTGAAAAAATTCCACAGCAACGCTGCTAAGACGACGGTGCAGTTGAAGGGAAATGCGATCGCCAGTAATGCAAGGGTGCCCAAGTTTTGGAACACTGCAAAAATACGCGCTTTTATAGGTTGCAATTGGACCATTAGCTTTAAAAAGTTTCTATTGAAAATGAAAAAGAATTTATTAGGGGGTTGTGACAGAAATATGTTGTTGCAGATGTAGCGGATGGGTTATCTGTTTCTGACATAGACGAGTTTTATGAATTTTGACAAAAGACGAGGAAATAATCCCTAAAATTACGTATTTGCAGCCATTGAAGACAGTAACACTAAACTATCAATAGAGTAATTATAGTCTCAGTTGCCTCATTGGCGACAGGTTAAGAAAACTGCATTTTTGTCAAGGGGGGTATTGGAAAAAACCGAGAACCGCTATATTACAGCTATCTTCAGCTCATTGAACCAGAGATTTTTGTCGGGGCACAATAATCATCACTCTTCCCCTCTATGCAGTGTTGTTTCAGTTTACAAAAATCCCATGCCTCACAGCTTAGTCCTCAACCTACTTCCCCAATCTCCCATTCCATCACAATTCCTCACCGGCAGACATCTCCACGCCCTGTTTCTCAACCTCGTCAGTTCGGTGGATAGAGAACTGGGCGATCGCCTCCACGACTCTGGTGCTGACAAAGCTTTCACCATCAGCCCGTTACAAGCTAAATTAAACCATACCAACAGAACTAGAATCTCAGATCACACCTTGCAATGGGACCATGAAAAACCCATTCCTATAGGAACTCCATGTTGGTGGCGTATTTCCCTACTAGACGATACCCTAAGCAGCAAACTGACTCAACTGTGGCTTAATCTTAACCCTGCCCAACCTTGGCACTTGGGTCCTGCTGATTTGTATATTACCAGCATTTTCGGCACTCCCCAGTTAACGCAACCTTGGGCAAATGCGACTACCTACACTCAATTGTACGAGCAAGCATCTGATAATGAGCGCCAAATTGCTTTAAGTTTTTGCACTCCTACTAACTTTCGCCAAGGTAATTTTGACACTGCTTTACCAACAAGAGAATGTGTGTTTAACAGTCTGCTTCAACGCTGGAATAAATATAGCGGTATTTCTTTAGAACCCAATCTGACAGAAGTCATTTTTCCTAGTTTTTTTAATATTCGCACTAGCCTTGCAGCCGATTCTCGTAGTAAATTTATTGGCTGTGTCGGCGAAATTAGCTATCGAATTATGGGAAATATTGAGCCACTCATTATCAAACAAATTAACGCCTTAGCTAATTTTGCTCTCTACTGTGGTGCAGGACGCAAAACCACAATGGGTATGGGAATGATTCGACGAATGAACATGACAAAAAACAACTTTGACTGACGCCTACTCCCGGTTCACAATTACGACGATTTCTGTACCTTGAGTGGGCTGAGTGTGAATAATCAATTCACCTCCAATGCGTTCAGCCCGTTCGCTCATTCCTAACAAACCAAACCCCCTAAACAATATCTTGTCTACCTCAAACCCCTGTCCATCGTCTTTAACCCGCAAAAGGCACTGTGTGTGCTCATACACCAACTCAATACGGATTTCGTTGGCTTTTGCGTATTTGATAGCATTTGTCAATGCTTCTTGTCCAATCCGCAGTAAGTTGTTCTCAACATTCGGTGATAGAGGATATGCCGTGCCAATCACCTCGCAGATGAGGTGGGTATCGCTAGATGATTTCATTTGAGTCGTAAGACGGTTGAGAGCACTGTACAAGTCGCCCTCCTCTAGGAATTGTGGGCGAAGTGCGGCAACGGATCGCCGGGCTTCAGCAAGTCCAGTTCGAGCTAACTCATCTACCGTTTCAATGTGTACCTGTGCAGCATTCGAGTTTTTCGCCATTACCTCACAAGCTGCTCCGACATGAAGCAGAATACCAGTAAAAGCTTGCGCTAGGGTATCGTGGATTTCCCGTGCCATACGGTTGCGTTCTTCTATAATAGATGCTTCTTGAGCCAATTTGCGTTCGCGTAGCGCGGCGTCAAGCCGTTCGCTAATATCCTGTCCAATACCAACAAACAGGCGATGAGAAAGCTGAACATTTGCCCAAGAGGTGTTTACAAAGCGATCGTCTTTGGTTCTAATTTTTAAGTCTAACCATTTTCCAGTAGCGGCTAACATATGGTCTAAAACTTGCTGACGCTGCTCCTTATCAGGGCAGCATTCAGCAATCAGGTCAATATTATTCAGATCTGTGGTTGACCATCCCAAGATCTGTTCTAGCTGACGATTAACGAACTCTACTCGCCCCTGTCCATCATGAAGCGTAATCATCACAGGGATATGGTCAACAATCGTTTGTAAGAGTTGTTTCTGTTGACTCAGCGTTTCTTGCGCCTGTTTTCGTTCAACGATTTCCTGTTCTAATCTCAGGGTACGCTCTTGCACTTTTTGTTCCAGTGTTCGTGCATGCTCCTTAAGATTTTCCCACAGCAGGTAGCCATTGCTCGTAATCGCAGATCCTACTAAAGCAAGGAGGGGTGGAACGATAATGAGCCACCAACCTGCTAGAAACAGCATATATGCACTGCCTAAAAGAGCGATGCCAAAGAGAAAAACTCCAGATGCTGTCCGTCGAGGAGAAGGCGATGTCCAACCTAAGACCGCTCCAATCGTTGACCAAAGAATTATCCACAGCCACTCCAAGGGTTCTGACCAAACATGAAGTACAGGGCGTCCATCTAAGGCAGCACTTAACAATTGACTTGTTAACAAAGCATGAACTTGAACACCAGCAGGTGCTGCAATTGAGTCAGTGGTGTAGGACGTGAAAAAGCGATCTTCAATGCTCTCTGCCGTTAACCCAATGACAACAATGCGATCGCGCACTAAATCCCGTGGCATTCGTCCCTGTAACACATCCGTTATCGAAACCGTGCGGAAGTCATTCCTAAGCCTGGGAAAGTATGATATAATTTGATATCCTCCATTATCAACACCAACATAACCTCCGTCATTTGGCTGCAACGAAGTAAATACTGCTCCACCCAACCGAAACTGATTCTGATTAGAGTCAATAGGTTGGCGGGTGATGCCTTGAGCCTTAAGATACGCAAACGCTAACTGCGCTCCAAGCGTCAATATCGATTGATCGTCTTGAGTTCTCAAATACAGCAAACTGCGGCGAATCCTGCCATCAGCATCTAACACGAGATCGCTTGCACTGACTTGATCACGCTGTTTTAACATGGGTGGTGCTTGAATAACCTCACCTTGAGCCGTTTTAATCACTTTCTCAATCCCAATTAAATTGGGTGTAGACTTGAAAACCTTGACTAATTCTTGATGACCAGGCTCTACGGGTAAATCTCGAAAGATATCAAGACCAATCACTCTGGGCTGCTGTTGTTTGAGCGATGAGATTAAGCGAGCTAGCACTGCATCAGACATGGGCCAACGTCCTAGGTGCTTAATATCTGATTCATCAACCGTAACCAGGACAATTCGAGGGTCGGGAGGTTCAAAGGGGCGTAGACGAAACATCTGGTCAAGCGCCACTAGCTCCATGAGCTGTAGTGCACCTGTTAACCGCAAAATCAGCAATCCTCCAGCAATGCTGGGAACAGTTATCAGCACCCCGCGCCATCGCCAGATTTGCCGTTTCAGCTTTGCCCACATAGGATGAATGCGATCGCTCAAGGCGAGTTCTCTCTAGTGTTTTACTTATTATCTTTTCACTTATTATCTTTTCACTTATTATCTTTTCACTTATTATCAATCATGCCATCGACTCCACCAAATTGCAGGAATTCGCGCCAAGCTGCGCTGATGCTTGGGTCATTCGGTTGGGTGCGCCGTAGCTCCAATAGGATGGGGAGGGCATCGTACCAAATGTCAGCTTTCTGGTATAATGAGACGCGTTGTTTGAGAGGTGCTTGCTCAATTTGGCGCAAGCGAGTTGGATCGAGTTCGGTTCGTTGAACGGTGCCTGTGACAAATTGATCTTCAACGCGATCGCTCGGGTTACAAATTACCGCAAACGACCACATATATCGCTTCTTAATCTCTAAAGGCGGTGCGTTAGATGGTAAGCTGATGCTGACAATATCAGGGGTATTGGTCAAGGTAAGCGTTGTCCGATATAGACCGCTACCATTTTGATTACGTAAACTAAATTCTGCGGTTTTAGCGCTGGTTTTTGGCACGTATACGAAAAATGTTGGACGCTCTGCTAGAGTTAAGCCTGGTTTGGTTGTTGGGCTGAGAGCAGTCAGGATTGGACCTGTTGTTGCCGCTTCAGTATCTTGAGGACAGGCACTTCGGTCACGCCGTCCTCCGGGTGCTGAGCTACCAGGATTCTTAGGTGGAGGGGGAGGATTGCTTGGCTTGGGGTTTGCATTCTTGACCTTTGAGACTTGCGGCTGTTCAAGCGCATCCAGATCTGCTGCCAGAACACTGGGTACGATAAGCATTGCTGTACTAAGAGCGATTGCCTGCGGCAGAGCTACGCTTAACGCCAATTCTACAGCCAGGGCAACTCCAAGGGAAGCAGTACACAATAAGTGTTTTATGCGATACATAGGGTTTATAGCGGTTTGTAATTGGGTCAGGTATAATAAAGAAATAATCAACCACAAATGAACACTCACCAGACACAGATAATTCTGTACTTCATTCAATTGAATTGCGCTAGATTACAGCCAATTTCCTAAGAGAACAAACGGTGCCCAATAGTAAGGGGAATTGTAATCGTCTTGGTGCAACAAAGCTACTTGAGCACGACGCAGAGCTTCGGCTTTCGTCACGCCAGGCTTACTTAACTCTTGATAGAACGAAATCATTAGCGATGCTGTAGAGCGATCGCTTACTGACCATAAGGAGGCAATAGTACTTCGTGCTCCCGATTGTACAGCAAAACCAGCCATTCCTAATGCAGCCCGCTGATCACCCGCCGCCGTTTGACAGGCGCTCAGTACCAGCAATTCGATTGGGCGGAGTTTTCCCTCTCTAGAACGCAGCAGTTGGTCCAATTGTTTGACGTTAAGACGTCCATCCCAGGTCAAGATAAAGGTATCGTCAACATTAGAACTAAACTGACCATGCGTTGCCAGGTGAACGATTGACACACGAGTGGAATCAACCCGGTTTTGAAACGCTCGATTGGTAAACGATTGATTGAGAAGCACCTGAGCGGGAATTTCTGCTTCAATTTGCTTAATTTCAACCATAACATTCGGCAATGCCGGAAAACTCTCACGAGCTTGACTTAGCCCTGCTAATAATCCTCTAGAACGCTGGCTTTCTAGGGGTTGGGGCCCAAGCAGTTGTAAACCGGGGGTTAGCACGATGCTATACTTTTCAATGAGATACTGCTTACCATCGTGGAGCGTTGCCATTGGCAAATTGCGGAGTAAGCCATCTGGAACAAACACGAGGGTTTTTACGCCACTCGCCTCTAACTGAGACTTTTGAGGACGCAAAAGCAAATTATAAACTTGTTGAGCAACGGGCAACCAATCTTCCACAAAGGCTGTGGGTCTAAGAGATTGGCGCATTTGGTTTAAGATTTGCTCCACTTTCGCTTCAGCCAGAGGTGTCTGGTGATAACGCAAGGGTTGGTTAGGGAAGGACAAGATAACAGCGAACTTGTTGGGCAGAATGATCGGGTAGATGACAGCAGCTTGTGGATCAATCTGGTCAATTTCTACAGGGCGAGCATTGACACATGCTTCGCGGAAAAAGTTGTCGAGTTCTGCCAACTGCAACGCTTCAATGACCTCGCGAGCTTGTTTGAGGTTTTTCTGGCTGGGTTCACCCCCCGAACTTCCCGGAGATAGGGTGAGTAAAAGCTCAACAAACTGTCGATAGACAGGTTCCACGTTTTCCCGAAACGAAAACTGTACATCTTGATTGATGGCGACGAGATCACTACGGAGAGATTGGAGCGTTTTGACTGCTTCTCCATACGCAGAGGTTGCACTTTGCAGATTTTCAGTGGAGTTACACGGCTCTGTGCCTTGACAAAAAATTCGTCCTAGCTGCCAATGCCACTGATAGGAAATGTCAGCCGCATCAATTGACTGAGCCAAGCTGAGGGCTTGTTCTGTTACGCTTTTAGCGCTACCCCATTGCTGGGTGCTTTCATACAGGTTTCCCAGAGTACCAAGGGCATAGGATTCGGCACGGCGATCGCCAAACGAGCGAACTTGTTGGATAGCAGTCGCTAGTTCGTGAGCTGAGGTACTGAGGAGATGAGAGGATAAAGCTTCCCCAACTCCCCCAGTTCTCCCTGCCTTGCTCCTCATCTTTACTAAGCTTTGAGCCAAATTGATTCGAGCATAGGCAGTTAGGCGACTCGGTGGCAACTCAGCAAGCTGAGATTGAATTTGAGGCAACAAGCGTTGACCTTCCGCCCATCGATTTGCTTCAACCAGTAGGCTTAACTGCACAAGCTGAATTTGAGTTTTTGCTGTGAGCGAGGGAGCGGTGGTTACTGCTTTGTGGTAAAATGTTAAAGCGGCATCTTTCTCTCCTTGGGCACGAGCAGTGTTTCCCAAATTCAGTAGAATGCCACTCATATCTGAGGCAAATTGATTTGAGGGAACTTGCGTTTTGTCTTGGAGTTTCTCAGCGATCGCCAAGCTTTGCTGCAAAACAGTCCGAGATTTCGCCACATTGCCTACTAATCTCAAAATTTTGCCAAGGTTTCGTAAACCAGTCACCTTGAGACGCGAATCGGGCTGCTTTTCAAGGGATTGTTCTACTTGAGTCAGAAGAGTAGTAGCTCGCCTGTAAAGTCCCTGTGTCTGGAAGGCTCTAGCCTGGTTAATTTTGCTACCGAGTATACCGTTGGTATCATTCGCTTTCCGGTAAGCCGCTTCAGCATTTTGCCAAGTTTGCAAGGCTTCTGAGGCTTTGCCTTGAGCTAGTTGTAATTTTCCTTGAACGGTGAGGACTTGGGCGAGAACGTGTGAAGTATCTGAATTTTGGGCTGAATTTTGAGTGTTTAGCAGCGAAATCGCGTGGTTGATCGCCTCATTCGCTTGAGTCCACTGTCCCAGATCTTCAAAGGCTGTGGCAAGGAAGTTGAGAACGAGCGCTTGATTGAGGCGATCGCCTTTGCTGTCATAAATTGTCGCTGCTTGTTGCCAAAGAGCGATCGCCTCTGAATATTGTCCTGCTTGATAACGCTCTTCTGCCTGTTGCACCACTTGAGCAGGTGAAGCAGTCGCAGCCTTATCAAAGGAATTTGACGTAATTTCTACCTGCTGCCTTTTATTGTCGCCCTTAATCAAGTCGCCAGTCTTGTCTACCGCAACAGCAATTGAAGCATGGAGGCTGATAGCGATCAGCAGTCCCACCAAAGCGACTCGAAGAAATGTCAGCCATCCCCTTTTTAAGAAGAGGCTCTGCAATACCGACTTTCCCTGATGAATTCGCCTGTTCAAGTGCCCCCCGTTCATCTCGTTGTGCTGCTTGTTTGTTGCTGATTTGACACTCCCCACGGCTATAAGGGATTTCCAACAAATAAATTATCCAATCTTGTGTGGGGGAGCGTAAGCTCCAGGAGGGCTTCGCCGTGAGCGCTCAGCCGAACGGTTTCCCGACAGAGGCGACTGGCGTTGGGCTGTCCAGCCCGCCCAGTTTATAGGACGGGCAAGATGCCCATCCCACAAAAAAAAATTGGATATTTTTTAATTTGGAAGTCCCTAGACAAGTGTCGAAATCTCGTAAGAGAGTAACCAGGAAATCTAAAGCGTAAGTTTTGGGAAGCCTCCACCAAATCAATAGATTATGGTGGGGGAGATGTCACTAGTATTGTCATCACAGATTTTGTAGAATAAAACAAAGCAAGATAAGCAATTTAGCTAAATTTTTTTTGAAAAGACAAGTGGGGTAGAGCGCGTTCCTCACAATAAGGAAGTTCTGGAAAGATAAAATATGCTAGAAATCTATACCTACATTGTAGGTGTAGGAGCGTCACTTTTACTTTAAATGGTAGAAAACAATTCATGACCTCCCCTTACACATTCTTAACCGATTTGACGGATACTGCAAGGTTGGTTCGGACGTATCGGCGACAAGCATGACCTCTCCCGTGGGGCTAATCCGCCATCCGGTCGCTTCTACCAGCACCGTTGGAGAACTTCGTTGACTATGGGATCGAGAAGCCCAAGCAGGTGAAAATTTCGCCAGATGGTAAAGTCTCGGCTCAAATGAAGGGCGCTTAAGTCTTTTAAAAAACTTTTCAGTCTACTGACATTCAGAGTATTACGTACTTTAGTTGGAGTCAACCTTCCATTTTAAGAGCGACTAATTTATCAATCATTCTATTGTGAAAAAGTTTCTACTATGAGTGGATGACTTCTTAGAGTCAATTACCTATATTGAATTCATGCAAACATTGATAACAATTTAGATGCAATATCTAAGTTCAGGTTTTTAAACATCAGTGGTATTCATCCTCTGACAAAATTGACTTTTCACAGTATTTGAAAAACCCCACTTATACTCTCTTATAGGGGAAGGGCTTCACGTTAGTTTTTCCATATGACGTGAAAAGTCAGATGACAAACAGCACAAAAATGCAAAAAGACAACTTAGAAAGAGGTTCAGAAAAATGTTGAAAAAGTCTTTTACCTTTAGTCTGTTAGCAGTTGGTTTGATGATTGCTCCAACTACAGCTTTTACTGAACAGTTTCAAACTAATGTTCAAAAACCCATAGCCGCTATACGCCTGTCTAGGTCTGTCAAACCCGGCTCAAGTTCTCCACGCCCGTCTCTATCGCCCCGCCCCGTCCCACGCCCCGTCAAGTCCTCCAC
>NZ_AP018194.1:5819235-6102474 GCF_002368235.1 Scytonema sp. HK-05
GATCCCAATCTCGCTGATTTTCTCCGTACAAAAACCGCGTTCATACACATGATGCTCAATCTGTACAGTCAGCTTTACCGAAAAGATTTCTAGAAGGCTTACCATGCGTTGATTTGACGCCCGTGTCTACAATCTGCCAGAATGCCCGCATTATACGAAGTTGCCAAAGTTTGTCTTGTTTGGAGTTAAGCTCCCTACTGGACTGGCTTGCAAGCAAATAATACGAGCAAAGACAACTTGGTATTATCTGCTTTTTGAGCAATAGGGTTGTACATCAGTTCTCCCGTTGAGGTAAGCAATACGCCCGCTTGCGTCTGCACAGAGCGCAATCGCTCTGGTCAGTACCAGAAACGTCGCCCCAAACCCTTATTCTTTCGTCAACTTACAAAAGTTTTTGGTAAAGCTGACTTTACTGCTTGCCAATGCAATTAACTGGCTCCTTCAACGGATGTTGCACCGTTGGATCTGGTGTGGTGGCAACCAGGATGACTTCTCCAGCGGAAGTTATCTGCCATCCGGTTGCTTCAATGATTGGGGTGTGGGATTTGGGGTTTGGGGTGTGAGTGGTTGGGGTGTGGGCTGCTGTGGGCTGCTGTGGGGTTTGCTGAGCAACGACTAGTCTACGTCGGTCTTGCCACTCGGCATTATCGTCCAATTCCTGCTCAGGAGTGGGTGGTAAGCCACCCCGCCCAGTGATGACGAAGGAATTGCCTTCGTTAGCGGGACAGCCAGTAACAATCAGGCGAGATACATCAACTACAGTCGTGGGCAGTTCGACTAAGCCGGAGGAGGGGTCAAGTTGTTCGATGTTGAGTTGGACAGTGCCACTTTGAGCAGAACTGGCTCCAGTAGCCGTGATGTCGCTACTAGGCGTGTCTTGAGGGCGAAACTGGATGCCAAAGATGCCATCTGCGTTGATGGTGACGTTGCCGCCACGGGCGTTAACAGAGTTGGCACGGATGTCGCTATTTTCGTTATCGACGGCGACGAGTGAGGACGTATTAATCCTGATGTTGCCACCATTGCCCGTGCCAGCAGCAGATGCTGTAATCGGACTGTTGTTTCGCTGTAGCAAGACATCCCGCACGTTAAGGTCAATGTTGCCACCTTCCCCAGAGGCGGTTGCTGCCGTGATACCAGCTTGATTGTCTAGAAAGATAACGTTCGCTTCAACCCGCAATGCCCCAGCATTACCTGACCCATCATTTTTGACGTTGACTAAAGCACCATCAGTGACGCTCAACCTCCCAGTATTAATCGTCACGTTTCCAGAAGTCCCACGCGGTACTAGAGGTAGGTTATAAAGCTGTTGTAACGTTGTGTCCACAATATTGGTAGAGGAGATGATCTGAGTAGGATTTCGAGACCCTGGAACTGTGCCACTGACCTCTACAGACTCAGCAGCATTGATCGTGACACTTCCAGCTATACCATTGGCATAGCTAGAAGCAGCAACAATTCCGCCGTCTCGAATCACTAACTTTGGTGTGTTGATTGTTAAGTTGCCAGCATCTCCAGCATTGAACGTTGATGCAGAAAGGCTACTCGGCGTAAAAAGATTTTGGATCACTCCAACCAGTTCTATAGAACCATTTGCGTTCACCGTCACGTCTCCTCCCTTACCAGTTCCAAAGGTGACAGATGTCACGTTTCCTCCATCATTAGCAGTCAACCGCCCGGTTGATACTGTGACATCTCCTGCCCGTCCAGAACTGAAACTTGACGCAGCGATAACGCTGATAATGGCAGGATAAAAAGGTGCAAACCCGCTCACTTGCACAGAATCAGAAGCGTTCACTCTGATGTTGCCTGCTGTGGCAGTACTGTAAGTGTCAGTAATTAGTTGTGCTCCGCCCTGAATAACCAGACGCTTGGTTGAAACGGCAATGTTTCCTCCACTGCCAACGCCCACAGCATCGTTGACCAGGCTACTTGCAAATAGATTATTGGGTATGACTCCACTTAGTTCTAGAGACTCAGAAGCATTGACACTGATGTTTCCTGCTGGTTGGGTGCCTTGGTTTTCAATTAAAACTGATGAGCCATCACTCAGCACGATTTGTCTACCAGCAAGCTGGATATCACCACCACTAACACCACTAGCATCGGCTAATGCCGTTTGAGACAAACGAATATCTTGAAAGCTTTGCTCACTTCCATAGCCCAAAGTCCAACCAGAGGCAGTTGGGCTGAGGCTGACAACACCACTGGCTACACTACCTAATTCAATCCGCCCCCCTGGTGCTGTAAGCAGTCCACCCTCTAAGGCAACATCACCCCCTACTAAGGCTAAGGTCTGACCTGGCGGTACTCGTAAGCCAGTTAGGCTGCTACCCGCTCCTGTAATTGGTGACAAAAATTCGCCAGCTAGATTGTGACCCGTACCTTGGACGCGAATGCCTCCCGGATTCGGTCCAAATTGCAGCCCAATGGGCGTACTGATAGTCAGCAAGGGTGTAGTTTGGGGATTGGTGGCGCTGTACTGAAAATTATCGGCAAAGTTGATGCTGTTGGCGGTACTGGCAACAAACGAGCCGCCAATATTGAGTCGGGCACCTGCACCAAACAGAATGCCATTCGGGTTGAGTAAGAACAGATTCGCCGTACCATTTGCCCGAATCAAGCCATCAATATTCGAGATTGATCCACCCGTAACGCGGCTGAAAATGTTCTGCACATCTGCTGCATTGTTGAAGAACGCAGAACCGCCAGTCGGCACCGAAAACGATTGAAAGCTGTGGAACAGATTGCCACCCCGCCTTGCGCCGCCGTCAATCTGAAAATTGGGATTACCTGTGACTTGCGTTTGCTCTCCCACTGGCAGTGTGTTATCGGGAACGACTTGAGCGGCGATCGGTTGAACACAACTGAGTACCCACACAGCACTACCCATCAAAACCGATGTATTTAGATGCCACCTGCTCATCTTGTCTTGCCTCCAGCATGACGATTGTTCGATGCGATGCCTACGGCGGGGCGAAGCCCATCGCGCCTTACGCGGCTCAAGAGGGATGATTGCATGATTGCCCTGCGCTTCAAGCAGCAATCGCGCTTTTACAAATTGGCAATCCCTGCTTGAACGCCATGATGATTGCCTGTGTTCGGTATGAAACCCCCTAGCGTAGTTGAAATGGCAAAATGCAGCATTTCAAAGTTGCGAGCCAAATGTGTATACACATTCTTTGTACTGACATCAGCAGATATCTGTTCTTCGCTCTTGTGAGTATCATTATCTCAAGTTTTGCACAATAAGACTATGCAAGATAAGCAATTAAACAGTTTACTGCCTGCGTTGGCAGGTAACTGGCTCCTTCAACGGATGCTGCACCGTTGGCTCAGGTGTGGTGGCAACCAGGATGACAACTCCTGTGGGAGTTATCTGCCATCCGGTTGCTTCGATGATTGGGGTGTGAGATTTGGGGTTTGGGGTGTGAGTGGTTGGGGTATGGGGTGTGGGCAGCTTTTCGTTTTGCTGAGGAACTGTTAGTCTGCGTCGGTCTTGCCACTCGGCATCATCGTCCAATTCCTGCTCAGGAGTGGGAGGCAAGCCACCGCGACCAGTGATGACGAAGGAATTGCCTTGGTTAGCAGGACAGCCAGTCGCAATCAACCGCGACAGGTCGGCAAAGTCAGTCGGTAATTCAACTAAACCAGCCGCCGGGTCAATTCCTGCTGTGGTGACATCAAGCGTGCCACTTAAGGCATCGGTCGCTCCCGTGGCGGTGATGTCGCTACTGGGGGTGGGCTGAAGACGCGGTTGAATGCCAAAAATCGAATAGGCATTGATGCTGACATTCCCACCGCGAAAATCTTCAGAATTGGCGCTGATATTGCTATCTTCACTCTTGCCAGCCACCAGAAACCGGGTATCAATCCCAATATTGCCACCAGGAATGTTGCTGCCTGTGGCGTTTGTCGTGATGTTACTGCCATTGCGCAACAGAATTAAAGGCGATCGCAGATTGATATTGCCCCCACCGCCACCATTCGTGTCGGCGCGGATGCTGCCAGTATTGTTGAGATAGATTTGATTGGCATCCACGAACAAGGAACCAGCACTACCTTTGCCGGAACTGCTGACGGTGACTTCTGCTTGGTTTTGAATGCCGAGGGTGCCTGTGCGGAGATTTAAGTTGCCACCATTGCCACTACCACCCGTCCCGGCGGCAATGACCGAACCATCCCCTGTGAGCGTGATTGACTCTGGGGCAGTAATCGTTAGCTGTCCCCCATGACCACCGCCGGAAGTGGAGGCAGAGATTTGTGCGCCGGATTGCAGGTTCACCTGGACATTTTGCCCGTTTCCTCGTGGCTGAATCGTCAAGTTACCAGCATTCCCGGCACTGGTGGTTCCAGCAAATAGACCACTGGTTGCCCCTGATAGTTGGAGGTCGGGAGTATTAATTGTGATGTCACCAGCACGACTGTTACTATTCGTTGTGGTCAGCACTTGCCCGCCACTACTCAAACCCACCGTGTCGGCAGTAAGTGTGACATTGCCAGCTCTTCCTTCTCCAGCGGTGGCAGCAGCGAGTTGCGCTCCATTAAGCAGTGAGAGCTTAAGCGCTGTGATATCGATATTACCTGCACTTCCCACAGCTCCTGGTTTCACCGAGGTAAACACCTGACTGGGGTAGTCGGTACGAGTAGGGGCTGTGCCACTAATCTGTACAGAGTCACGAGCATTAATGGTGACGCGACCAGCATTTCCCTGCCCAGCCGTGGAAGTATTCACGGCACCCCCGTTGGCCAGAAACAGTGAGCCAGTTGTTATATTAACGTCTCCGCCTTGACCCACAGCTCTTGACTGCACTGCCGTGAAGATACTGCTGGTGTTATAGGCACTACCAATGCTGCGTCCACCGCTGATGATTTCTGCGGAGTACTCACCATCAATAGAGACGCGATCGCGGGCATTGATATTCACGCTGCCTGCATTTCCCTGTCCAAGGGCGACGGAAAACAGTTGAGCGCCATTAGTGAGAGAAAGCGATCCTGTAGTGATGTTGATACCGCCAGGTTTACCGATGCCAGAAACTACGATATTGTATACAGTACTGTTATCCAAAGAAATGGTATTGTAGGCATTAATGTTCACACTGCCTGCATTTCCCTGTCCAGCCGTGTAGGAAAGCAGTCCAGCGCGCCCTCTGAGAGAAACGGTATCGCGGGCATTAATATTCACACTGCCTGCATTTCCCTGTCCAGTCGTGAAAGAAGTCAGGTTAGCGTTATTGGTGAGAGAAAGCGATCCCGTAGCGACGTTGATATCGCCAGCGTTACCGATACCAGTTGAGCGCGTGAGATTGTATACACCACCGTAACCATCAAAAGAGACGGTATCGCGAGCATTAATATTCACACTGCTTGTATTTCCCTGTCCATCTGTTTCGGATTGCAGTTGAGCGTTGGTGAGAGAAAGCGACCCGGTGGTGATGTTGATATCGCCAGTGTTACCGACACCAGTTGGTTGCACGAAATTGACTACAAGAGCGAGATCCAAAGAGACGCGATCGCCCGCACTTAGATTGACGCTACCGATACTTCCGTGTCCAGATAACAAGTTTTCCAAGGCGCTCATGCTGATTGTGATAGAGCCAGTTGCATTCAGATCAATATCTCCGGCTTGGGTATTGGGTAATCTCGAATCGCTCTTAATCCCAATATCAAGTACACTTTTGGAGATATCAATGTTTTGGGCAAGCAATCGAATACTGCCACTGGCTCCCCTAACGTCAATGCCACTACCGCTACTGAAGGAGATATCTGCTCTTGGCACTCCATCGGGTATCGTCAGTTGCCAATCAGGGCTAGCTGTCGATAAACCAACAGTTCCTACCCCACCTACAGCCCCTAACTCGACATAGCTTCCCGGACTAATTAACCATCCACCGTTTAACCATCCACCGTCTGGTTGAACATTTTTTCTGGCAGGGGTGAATAAAAAAGACAATATGGGTTGTCCAGGGGGGCTTGTGGGAATAAATGGCTCTCCACTATCTAGTTGAATCGCTCCACCCACGAGCAAGAGGTTTTGTCCAGGGGGAACGTGTAAACCCGTGGCGTTAAAACTAGATGAACTGAAAACTCTCTCGTCAAAACGAGATTGAACGATGATTGGCTTTGGCGTCAGTTGGTTAAAAAAGAGAGCATTGGGATTGACGGTGAGCAATTGACTAGGCAACGGACTCTTCGCATCGCTGCTGAACACCTCGCCGTTGGCAAAGCCTAGAGCATTGGCAGTCGTAGCCATAAAGGAACCGCCAATGTTGAGTGAGGCAGAAGGACCAAACAAAATGCCATTTGGGTTGAGCAAGAACAGGTTGGCTGTACCGTTTGCCCGAATTAATCCATCAATATTAGAAATTGACCCACCTGTGACTCGTGTCAGGATGTTCTGGATGTTAGCAGCATTGTTGAAGAAGGCAGTACCGCCCCTTGGCACTGAAAATTGGCTGAAACTGTGGAACAGATTGCCACCACGCGTTGCCCCACCGTCAATCTGAAAATTGGGATTGCCTGAAACTTGCGATCGCTCTGCTCTTGGCAGCGTCTTATCGGGAACGACTTGAGCTGTGATCGGTTGGCCACAGTGAAGCACACTCAAGGCACTGCCAATTAAGAACCATGATTTCAGATGCCACCCGTTCATGAAAGCTGTTTTGCCCTCCGCATCCCTAACGACAACTCAGGCACTGCTTAAAAAACCTTAAACAATAGTAGCGATCGCCCTTAGTGTTTGTTACAAACGCTTCAACTTTATTAACAACAGCTTGAGCGTTCCTTAGGGATTTCCAACCAATAAATTATCCCATAAGAAAAGTTAGATATTTTTTAATTTGGAAGTCCCTTACAAGTTAACAATTCCTCGTTTCAACGCAACAATAGCTGCCTGTGTCCGGTCTTTGACATTTAACTTGCTTAAAATTCGGTTGATATGAGTCTTAACAGTACTCTCGCCAATACATAGGGCAGCGCTAATTCCTAGATTGCTCATGCCCTGTGCAATTAAACGAAGCACTTCTAACTCGCGATCGCTCAACTCCGGACTGGTCATTCGCTGCACTAGTTTGGCGGCTACTTCAGATGGAATGTATTGTTGTCGGTTGTAAACAGTGCGAATAGCAGTTCGCAGTTCGTTCGGTTTCAAGTCTTTGAGCAGATAACCCTTTGCGCCTGCCCGTAACCCCTGATAGATATCCTCATCTCCATCATACGTTGTTAGTACGATAATTTTCGCGTTGGCAAATTCAGCGCAAATGACAGCAATAGCTTCGACTCCTGCCATTTGAGGCATCCGCAAGTCCATTAAGGTTACGTCCGGTTGCTCTTGCCGAAATAGCTCGATCGCATCGGTGCCATCTTCAGCCTGACCAATCACCGTCATATCGGATTCTCCATTGATGATTGCTGCTAACCCTTGCCGCACAACCGGATGGTCATCAACGAGCAAAACGCGGATGATGTTTGTTTGACTCACGCTCGTTCATAGCATTTGCTTACACACAATTCACTTTATGCGATCAACGCCAGGTTGTCGTCAAACCCAGCATTGATATTCTAGTCAATCAAAAGGGCGACTGTTGATCAACCTTGGGAGGCAGCAGGGAATCAACCTTTAGATTACATCTATATCCACCTATAGTTTGATAGGCAGCACAAGCAGGATATTATCATGCTTTTACTGCCCTATAGGTGAACTTGGAGAAGTCGATTGAATTGATTGTTGTGTTTCTCGTACCTCCCACTGGCACCGTTTTTCATTCGGTAGGTTGTAATTAATCGCCATTGTAAAACTGCGGGATTGGACGCTGTTGTTGCGGAAATTTACAATAGCCTTAATATAGTTTCCTCCTGCAAGCCCCGTCCATTGCAACGCATTACCCGAAGACTGATCGGGAACGAAGCGCACTTTATACCTCACCCACTCTGGGGAGTCACCAGAACGGACAAACAGCAAATCATCAACAATGTCTGCTGATCGTTGCAGCAGATCGGTGGAGATAAAGCTACAACTGTTAGCAGTGTCTCCTTTAACTAACGCCAAGTAGGGACGGTCAAAGGAAGACTCTGCTTGTTGGGATTGGGCTCTCTGGTTAGAGAAGAGGATTAAGGTAATAGGGAGTATCAGGAAAACAGCTTTTCTCATAGTTCAAAATCTAACTAAATGTCGGGTAGAGAGTAGCAGAGTTTGGTTTCAAGTCATCTCTGCTTCATTCAGTTACAGATGAAAAAATTCATGCACCAGAAATTGTAGTCATTGTTCTAGCTTTTACGGATTCGTCAAAGCCTCAACTTCGCTCCCCGCAGCGATCGCTGCGGAGAGAGCGCTCTCGAAAGACTATGTTCAATTTCAACGTGCTACTTTACCCGTTGCAAATATTTATTAAGACAGTCTATTCCTAACAGCGTAAATGATGCTGTTTGATTAAACGTATATCATAGGAACAAGTTGACCTGCTCTACAGACAGAGTTTTAAATCAAGTCAATCTGTGATCTTCAATACATCTTGTTTTTTATTTTACAAGCGTGAACAATAGACTATCCGTAGTTGGTTGCATCACGCCTACAATTATGCTATCAATGCAGAACAATTCAACTGTTTAACTAATTTGGCGTAATTCGCAACAGCTTTATAGCCTGATGTGTTTTAAGTATAAAATTTACTTATAAGCAATATTACTTATTCATATATATTTTAAGTTTTATTTACAGGCTTTAGAGGATATTCTAAAAACTATATGTCATTAATTCATGACATTTGTGAGGTTGCTAAATTTTTTCAATTTGCACAGATGAAAGTATGTGAATTTTGCACTCTATTGAAACGCTGATTTGTCGGGTGGATATACCAATGAAATAGCAGGTTAGAAACCTACATTGTAGAGCCAGCCTGTTTACAAATTTGAGGTATTTTTTTGTCCACTGAAGTTGTCGTTGCTTGCCTTGTTCATTCGTAAATTTGAGGGTTGGCTAGGACACAGTATTATGCAGGCAACTTTCCCAACTTGGTGCCTGTTTGTTTTGATTGCTATGGAGAATTATGAAAGGCTATTTACCCAAAGGGCAAATTAATTACACCTATCTATCCAGATTGAATTACAAAAACGTTCAGTTGAAATGCAAGAATTACTGGTTCAAGATACGCGGGAGTAGGCGTTCACTTCCTCTAGATAAACCTCATCACAGACATATCTTTTGGAGTTGGTTCGGTAGTTTCCTGGGAATATCAGCAACGGCTTACCTCTCGGTGAAAATGAATTCTCCTCTGCTGATGGCTCCCTTTGGTGCCACGAGCGTATTGATCTTTGGTGTACCTGACAGTCCCTTGGCTCAACCCCGTAATGTGATTGGCGGTAATTTCGTGGCTGCTTTAGTCAGCTTGACTATTCTACATCTTTTCGGTTCAGAACCTTGGGCGATGGGAATGGCAGTGGCAACAGCGATTGGGATGATGCAGCTTACTGGAACTTTGCATCCCCCTTCGGGAGCAGTTGCATTAGTTGTGATGATGACGAAAGCACCCTGGCAATTTCTACTAACTCCTGCACTTGAAGGTTCTATTATTCTGGTACTTTGCGCTGTAGTTTTCAATAATCTTGCAGAAGAGAGGACTTATCCCAAGTACTGGCTTTGACCTCATCAGAACGAATCTCTATCAGGGATTTAAACTACTCTCAAAGGGTGGGCATTACCCACCCTACAATTTATCTTTCCAAGTCCGCGACTTCCTTAGGCACACCAGCAGTCAACACTTCATGACCTGTAGCCGTCACCAAAACATCATCCTCAATCCGAATGCCAATACCAACCCAACGCGGGTCTGTCTGTGGCTGGTCTTCAGCGAGCTTGGTATCTGGCACAATATAAAGTCCCGGTTCTACAGTTAGCACTTGACCTGGTTGTAGAATCTGCGGTTTATCTTCACCGTGCTGATACACACCCACATCATGAACATCTAAACCTAGCCAATGACCAGTACGGTGCATATAATATGGCTTGTATTTCTCCTCTTCTATGAGCTTGTCAATTTCGCCCTTAAGGATGCCAAGTTCGACTAAGCCTTCTGTCAGGACGCGCACAGCGGTATCATGAATGAGTTTGTAGGGATTCCCTGGTTGCACTTGGGCTATGGCTTGCTTTTGTGCTTCCAAAACTATCTCATACAGCGTCTTTTGTTCTGGTGTAAATTTACCTCCCACTGGCCAGGTGCGCGTGATATCGGAGTTGTAGTAACCATAAGCACAACCAGCATCAATCAGCAGCAACTCTTTGTCCTGTATCTGCCGATTGTTTTCAATGTAATGCAGCACACAGGCATTCACTCCAGAAGCCACAATTGAGGGGTAAGCAGGTCCATTCGCACCCCGAAGGCGAAAGATATGTTCGATTTCTGCTTGAATTTCGTACTCGTAGCGTCCGGGTTGCGTAAACTCCATTGCGTGATTATGTGCTTCAACTGCAATATCAGCAGCTTTGTGCATCAACTCCAATTCTGATTGACTTTTAATGAGTCTCATGCTATGGAGAATGGGACCAGTATCTTCAATGGCAATTGGTCCTGTACCCCGCTTGGGATAAGTCCGCATCAAACGCTGCCAAAGGTTGAGGATTTTGTCGTTGAAAGTGCGATCGCGTCCCAAATGGTAGTAAATGCGATCGCATGACTCCAAATACTGGGGCAACTTTTCATCAAGTTCGCTAATGGGGTAAGCTTCGTCTGCACCATACACTTGTTTTGCCGCTTCTACCCCACAGCGATAACCACTCCAGACTTCCTGTTCCCTATCTTTCGGTTGTACAAACAGCACAAACCGATGTTCTGGGTGTGATGGCGCTAAAACTGCTACTGCTTGCGCTTCGTTAAACCCAGTCAGATAGTAGAAATCGCTGTCTTGGCGAAAAGCGTATTCGACATCGTTGTGCATCACCGCTGTTGGCGCACTGCGAAAGATTGCAATACCATTGCCAATTTTTGACATCAATTGCTCACGGCGCTGCCGATATTCTGCCTGCATAATTCTAGTGGTGTTTTTTTATTACCTATCTTCTCAAAAGTATAAATTTATGAGTAAAATATGCGCTTCTTGAAATCCAAAATCATTATTATTATACTTTTGATAGATTTTCTTTGTTAAGATAAAAATGATCATGATGGTTATTTTACCGATCAACCAAATCGGACAAGAGCTGATACCATCTACTGACCGGGTCTCTACCTAAGTATTATTTCTCTATCAAAACATATAGCTTGTACAAATGAGTACAAGTTTGTTTGAGTTGAGCGGCTCAAACATGTTCCCTAGTCAGGCTAGAGATGACAATGGCTAAATTTCCCATAATTGAATACGATCAGCTGACGGATACCAAAGTCAAAACGATATATCAAGAAATCCAGGTTGAACTTGGGTTTGGTATAGTACCAAATCTCTTTAAATCAATGGCAATCAATCCTGATGTGCTGGAAGCGAACTGGAAGAAATTTCGCGCTACAGTCCTAAAAGGAGACGTTCCACGCACACTCAAGGAAATGCTGGGAATTGCTATTTCTCAGGCACATAGCAGTACTTATGCATTGAATGTCCACTTGCATGGATTATCATCCTTAGGCATGAGTGAGGAAGTTTTAAAAACGTTGGTATCAGATTTTGCAGCCTGTCCGCTTCCTCAACGTGAAAAAGCAGTGATCAGCTTTGGCTTGAAAGCCGCCACTGAACCCCATCAGCTGACAACTCAAGATTACCAACACCTGTATAAGCTAGGTTTGGACGATTCTGAAATATTTGAGATTGTTGCCACAGCAGACTTGTTTACGAGTATAAATATATATACTGAAGCGCTTGTACTCGAAATTGATACATTATGACTTTTATCCCCGCCTTTATTGGTAGTAGGCTGGACGAACAGGATTATCAACAACTGTTGGTTCTTTCCCGTCGCCTGCTTGCTGAGGCGCAAGCGCTTTCCAGTCGTATTGCTGCTGTTAATGAAATTGCGATCGCAATGAATCGTTCGCTCAAGTTGGATGAGATTTTGCAGGTAGTGGGCAAACAAGCAAAATGGTTGTTAGACTTCGAGCATTGTAGTGTTTGCCTGTGCAACACTAACAATTCTTGGCGTATAGTCAGGCTGTTTGGTCCTACTGTCGAATTTGACTTTTTTGATCTGACAAACATGGGTGCAGTTGGTATGAGCCTGAAAACAGGTCAAGTTCAACTCATTCAGGAAAATTCTGCAAGCGGTTTTCTTAGTCAGTACCAATCGCAGGTAATCATTCCTTTAGAATGCGATCATCAGGTGATTGGTACTATCAACTTTGCCACAAGAGCACCGAACATCTACACTCAAGAAGATGTACGCATTGGCTATTTACTAGCTGTGCAATTATCAGCAGCTATTCGTAATGCTCAACGTTTTGAAGAGTTAAATCGGTTGTATCTTCAATTAGAAGAAGAAAAACGTAAGACTGACCAATTGCTTTTAAATATACTACCAACAGATATTGCTTCTGAACTCAAGCAAACTGGTACAGTTCAGCCTGTTTATTATGAATGTGCCTCTGTTCTGTTTACAGACTTCAGGAATTTTACCAAGTTATCAGAACAGCTGACCCCACAAGAACTAGTTGATGAACTGGATTACTGTTTTTCTTGCTTTGACCAGTTTATAGAAGCACATAATTTGGAAAAATTGAAAACAATTGGTGACAGTTATATGTGTGCTGGAGGAATTCCTACTCCTAACAAAACCCATGCCATTGATGCTGTACTAGCTGCTATCAACATTCGTACCTTTATGGAATGGCGCAAAAAAGAGAAGCAGCTTTTGAACCAACCATACTGCGACATTCGTATTGGTATCCACTCAGGACCATTATTAGCAGGTGTGATTGGACACAAAAAGTTTGCTTACGATGTTTGGGGCGACACTGTTAACACCGCTTCCGGGATGGAATCGTCTGGTGTTTCTGGAAGCATTAATATTTCCCAAGCAACTTATGAGTTAATTAAAGATTTTTTTGCTGTTCAATACCGAGGAAAAATTACTGCTAAAAATAAGGGTAAAATCGATATGTATCTTGTGGATGGTATTAAAGATAGCCTGGCTTTAGATCCAACTGGTCTATTACCAAATAAAGAATTTAATCAACTGTATTTTGCTATCCAATCAGGTGCAAATACACAAGAAGCATCGGATTTTAGATAATTCCTTGATCAGATTGGCTGTTATCTTCGTTTCCAAACTCTTACAGGTGATTGAATCATGTGTCTAACCCAGATTCCCCATGAGTCAATGTACTTAAAAATTCTGCTCTCAGCAGCTTGTCGCTTTTCTCCCGTCGCTACACCCGGTACTCGGGGTGTAGCGGGGGATTCACTCATATTGCTCTTTGGGCTTCCTCTTTGTGTGAGTTGACTTGCTTGAAGGAGTTTCCTCACTCAAGTAGGGAAAGGGGCGTATGCCGCCGCCACGCTCTTGTCTTACCTTCTGCCTTCGGATGAGCGATTGGGGCTGCCTTTGTTTTGACACCTAACCCGGCTACAGCCGGATTCCCTCAATCACGCTTACGTTTGACTTTGTGGTAATGATTTTGGACAGCTTGAAGCCAGAAGCCTCAAACAGAGCTTCATATTCCATTTTTGTACGTTCACGACCGCCTGAAATGGCTATTAGCATATGGATGTCTAGAAACTTGCCCCAGAAAGGTTCATTGCCAGGTGGAATGATCCGCTCGACTAGCAAAAGTTTTCCATTTTCCACCATAGCGCGGTGGCAGTTCTTAAGAATAGCGATCGCACGTTCATCATCCAAAAGATGGATGACGTATTTGAGAATGTAGGCATCACCACCACTGGGTACAGACTCAAAGAAGCTTCCGGCAACGAGTTCGCAGCGTTTTGAGACTCCCTCCGCTTCCAGAACACTCTTCGCTCCTTCGATTACGGACGGTTGATCGAAGAGAATGCCTTCGATTGTGGGATTTGCCTTAAGGATAGAGGCTATGAAACTTCCGCGTCCACCACCAACATCAACTAACTTGCGGATAGATGAAAAATCGTATTCCCCATTGATCTCGGTTTTGTCCGTTGCTGAAACACTCGTCATCGCCTCGTCAAAAGTCTTTCCCGCTTGCGGGTTTTGCGCATAATACTGGAAGACTGGCATACCGTACAAATTCTGGAAAGCGCTATCGCCAGTCTGTATGCTGTGGATAATATCTCCCCAAGCGCGGTAATGTTCCTCACCAAAACTAATCGCAAAGGCACGTATTGAGTTAGGAGCATCGCTCTGGAGATAAGTGGCTAGTGGTGTTAGGGTGAAGCATTCCTGTTCGTCGAGAGCAAAGATCCCCACACTAGCAAGCCCACGCATGAGTCGATAAAGAGATCCTGCATGCGTTCCAGTTGAACAAGCCAGATGATCACAACTCTTTGGACCGTCTTTCAACAAATCTGCTATACCAAGCTTCGCCGCAGCATATAGCGCTCGCGAAATCCAGTAGCTAGTTGCCAATTCAACCATTACCATCTGCGACGGCATATCTTGTGAGATTTGGGTATTTTCTTGCAGGAACATGGTTGTTACTCCTAGTTAAGACAATTAAGTGAACGGGATTGGAGGGTACAACGCGAAAAATTATGTCCGAGGCAACAAAGCAAAGCTCTCCCAAATGCGTGAACATTTTCCCCTCCAAAGAGCGCCCCTTCACCGCGTTCCACCGAAGTTCTGATCCGAGGCTTCCTCGGATCAGACAACTCTTAGCGTTTAAAAAAGTTACGAACTTATGCAATTTTGTACTAACGATGTAGCCACCTGTATTGACCTGGAGAATCACTCGCCAAAACAGCAATCTCCTGTCAGTTATCTGTTAACTTGTCAAGAACCGAAATTATGCCATCTTCAGGCAAAGGTATAGGCTCAGGGTTCATGAGGAAAGTAGTCTGTGAATACCACTGTCCGTTAACCTCGAACGTTTCAAATTCGCTTTCTAATATGGCCCAACTACGTTGATTAAGTGCAGCATCATATCGCCACTTGAAACGGCTTGCAACCTGAAATTTACCTTCCAGTATTTCTAAGTCGCTGGGACGCCAAAAACGAGTCATTATCCGTTGGGTTGCTTCGATAGCAGGAGTTTGTAAAGCTATCTCCATTGGTTTATTGATAATGATTTGTTTGCGATCAGAACGTCTGACGATGGAGATGGGTCTTTGACTTTCTCCTACCTGCACTATCCGCTTTAGTAACGGCATAGGCAAATCTAGCAGAGAACAAAATACTGCCCCACCTGTGCGTAAAATCGCTTCTGCCGTTTCATATGCTGTTGGTGGTTGTTCTAATGCCATCCAGCTAAAAAATTGGATGGGACACTTGCAGCGCCGCCAGCCGATTTTTACCTTGCCTTTGATTCTGTGGGCTGTCTCAATGAGGCACTCCCGATACATTAAAGCTAACTGTGTTGCAGCCTCCTTGCTAGGAGCTTTGATTGTTACACCCTCATGGGTAAAGAAATAGTTCCAGTGAGGTTGGTTGAGAACTTTAAGTAGTTCCATTTTCGATGCCTTCCTCATGATTAGAGTTGTTGCCATATGTTGCAAACCAAAGCTTTTGCTGTAAGTTTTCAGGTACAGCTAAGGCTTGCATGATCAGAAGGAAATTATCTTTTGTCGGTAAAACCTCAGCGTTAGCAATTTGTTTGAGGTTTTTAATGCCTGTATGTCGTCGCAGCTTGTTGAGATTGCGCTGAACTAACTCATGAATATTTGCTGGCTCTGGTTCGGCTTCTTTTTTGATAGGTTTTTTACCTTGTCTTGTGGCGATCGCTTCACCAACAATCCGTCCCACAAGGCTACTAATGGTTTGTCCTTCTTCTTTCGCCCAGTACTCCAGTTCATTTTTTGTCTCTAAGTCACAAATGAAAGTGACTTTTTCTTTCTTTGTTGGCATCCTACACACAACCGCACTTGTGAAACCTTCATTACCTTCATTAATGATGCTCCCTGAAAAATCTTTTTTTTGGTTCTGACCCCTTGACAGGTTCCGAACCAAAAATTAATATACCATCAGCAACTAAAAAATGTCTATAGCAAATGCAAGTAATACCAAAAAGCGGTTTCATTGTCTGTGTTGTTTTCAACATTCATCTCATACGCCAAAATTAACAAAACACTGTATTTGACAATGCCCCAAGGCTGTCGATGAGGTTATGGTACGCTACCTTGCGTGTGCAACAATGATGCCTAGAAGTTAGCGAAACCAATGCTTTTGGCGTTTGATGTGATTGGCTCGAAAAGCTATCAAGGAGTTTGAATGAGATGATTTGGACAGCTGTTTTCGCAAAAAACAGGCAGTTGTCTTGCAAAAAAATTTTGTAGGGAAAAGCTTTGGGACATCACAGAATTAAGAAGCGCAATTTTTCATAAGTACAACTCAAAGGGCTTTATCAATCCCCACACCCAAGAGTTGTAAAACAAAAACTTAACACTTGGCACGTAAGCATAATTGCCACTCTCTCAATTTTTCTCTAAAAAAATAAAACTTAGTGGCACTTGATGATTATATCTGGATAAAACAGGGATCTGAAACCTGCTTTGGGTTGACTGACATCTAGCCAATTGTCTCAAGAGGGTGGAGGTGCTTGAACCTGCTTGCATTAAAACTAGCTGGGGAAGCAGCAATTTAAATTGTTTTCAATTGAAAGTGTCATTAAATACATCGGAGTGTCTCATGTCTAATCCTGCTATTGCGGTCATCGGGATGGGTTGCTGGTATCCCGGCGCGCATCATTTATCACAGCTTTGGGAAAATATACTTGCAAAGCGGGTTCAATTTCGCAGGATTCCTGAGCAACGGCTGCCGCTTTCTGAGTACCACGATCCAGATCCGACTGCACCCGAAAAGACCTACGGGACTCGTGCCGCTGTCATTGATGGTTTTGAGTTCGACTGGGTCAGTAAGCGCCTTCCAAAAGGAACCGTTGAGTCTGCAGACATTGTCCATTGGCTGGCACTTGAAGTTGCACTCAAGGCTTTGGAGGATGCCGGGTACACGCGTGGAAATGTTGTTACTGAGCGTTCAGGCGTAGTGCTTGGCAACACGTTGACTGGGGAGCAAATGCGATCGCACATGATGCGCTTGCGCTGGCCCTTTGTTCAACGGGCAATGCGCGCTGCAGCCGAGGCAAGAGGGCTGCCATCACAACTGGTAAATGAACTGGTAGAGACTACCGAGGAGTACTACAAGTCGGCATTCCAACCGATTACTGAGGATTCCCTAGCTGGATGCCTTTCCAACACGATTGCTGGGAGAATCTGCAACTTTCTTGACTTTAACGGCGGCGGATATGTAGTGGACGGTGCTTGTTCTGCTTCACTGATCGCAGTTGCTACTGCAGCTACAGCTTTAGCTAATAACGATCTGGATTTAGCACTTGCTGGCGGTGTCGATGTCAGTCTAGATCCTTTTGAAATCGTTGGATTTGCCAAGATGGGTGCGATCACTCGTCAGGACATGACGGTTTACGACCGTCATGCTAGCGGTTTTATTCCAGGTGAAGGTTGTGGTTTTGTTGTCCTAAAGCGTTTGGAGGACGCTCGCCGAGATGGCAACTATGTGTATGCAGTGCTGCGTGGTTGGGGTATATCCTCTGATGGAAGGGGTGGCGTTACAGCACCCAAACGGGAAGGTCAGGCGATCGCCCTTTTGCGTGCCTACACTCGCGCTGGCTACAGCCCAAACGATGTTGATTTTATTGAGGGGCATGGTACAGGTACGCCTGTGGGCGATCGCACAGAGCTGGAAGCCATTGGGCTGGTCATGGGTTCTGATCGAGAAGAAAGTACCCGCAGCTGTGGCATCACCTCCTTCAAATCAATAGTTGGTCATACCAAAGCGGCGGCTGGCGTAGGAGGGTTCATCAAAGCTGTGATGGCAGTCAATCGTCGAATTCTGCCGCCAACGGCTGGTTGCAAAGAACCTAATACGGTATTTGAAACTGCTGCTCGCTATGTTTACCCAATCCTTCAAGGAGAAGTCCGAAGCAAAACAGAGACTCTCCGAGCAGGTGTTTCTGCAATGGGATTTGGCGGCATCAACTGCCACGTGACTCTTGAGTCTGGTGATAGTCCCTCTTCTCGTCTCGAAACGTCTATTGAAGAGCGTGCTTTGCTTGTTTCTCAACAAGATACAGAACTGTTTGTGCTTGGTGCAGAGTCTATTTCCGCCTTGCGTCAACGCGCCCAAGCTGTGATCAGCATTGCAGAAGGAATCAGTGTGGGCGAACTCGTCGATCTGGCAGCGCACCTTGCCCATGAACTAGATATGAAATCACCAGTTCGGGCAGTTGTCATTGCTGAAACACCTGAGGAGCTGATTGGCACTCTCAAGCAACTTGAAAAAATGCTGGACGAAATGCCTCCTACCAAAGGAGAGGTGGTAATTAGCCCTGAGAAAAATGTCTGGATCGGAAACACAGTTTCCCGCAACCGAATTGGTTTTCTGTTTCCCGGTCAAGGCTCCCAACAGTTGAATATGGGGCGTACACTTGTTGAGCGTCATAGCTGTGCCCGCGAACTCGTGGAACAAGCAGATTGTTGGCTCGGCGAGATAGGAGCACAAGCAGTTAGTCAACTCATATTCCGTCCATTGGATCGGACTTTTGATCTCAAGCAGATCGAGGAGTGGTCAGCTACACTCGCACAAACGGAAGTCGCTCAGCCTGCTATTTGCCTTGCCTCCCTCCTTTGGACCCGTAAACTTGCTAACCTTGGAATCAAGCCTGTTGCCGTGGCGGGGCACAGTCTTGGCGAACTGACTGCTTTTCGGGTAGCGGGTGCCTTTGATGACAAAGCTTTGCTTAGCTTAGCGGCAGTTCGAGGACAAGCCATGTCTGCACCTGCAAACGACGCAGGAACTATGGTCAGTTTAGCCTGCTCACAACAGACCGCTGTTGAACTCTTGAAGCAAGTCAGTGGCTACGCAGTTGTGGCAAATATTAATAGTCCGAAGCAGGTGGTGATATCCGGTGAGCGGACAAGCATTCAGGAAGTTATTGAACTTGCCGCAGCTCATGAAATCCGGACGTATCAGCTTCCAGTTTCCAATGCGTTTCATTCTCAATTGGTTTCAGCAGCAGCTGAGCATCTGAAAAAGTGCGCACCAGTTCCTGAGCTACTTGGGGAAACAGACGTACAGCTGTTTTCTAGCGTGGATGGACAGCAAGTCAAGCGCGGGCTCAAACTACGTGAGCATTTTGCACACCAAGTTCTTGCACAAGTGAATTTTATCGCTTCAGTCAAAAAACTCGCGCAGGAATGTGATTTGCTTATAGAGGTAGGTCCTGGAAAAGTTCTTTCCAACCTGGTGAAAGATATTACTGAACCGAGCGGTCCTGTATGTCTTCCGATTGAATCGAAACCTGGATTGGATCGGGATTTGAATACTGTGTTAGCCAGCCTTTTTGTCCACGGTGGCGAAATCCGATGGGAAGCGCTTTACGAAAACCGTCTTGTCCGCCCGTTTGTTCCAGCGTCGGATCGTATTTTCATTGAAAATCCCTGTGCGCAACCATTTAAAGTATCCGCTGTCACTCCATCGTTTACCCTACCGACCTCTGGAGGTTGGGTGAAGTCAATGCCCAATGAACCCAGTGACGCGACTAATGTTTCACCGCAGGTTGTGTCTCAAGCGCTGTTCAATTACCTGACTCACAGAGGGAAGTTTTTGGCTGAGGTGATTCGAGCAGACTTGCAAACTCTGCCATTGCTCCCAGTTCCTGATAATAATGGCGTAACAATTCAAGAAAGCCGTGTACCGACTGCTCCCATCGCTAACGAACCAAAACCAAAAACAACAGTTGAAGCTCCCAGGAACTTCAACAAGACTGAGGCGATTGAGGAACTCTTAATCGATCAGGTTGTGCAACGGACAGGATATCCCCGAGAAAGTATCACGTTGCAAGCACGGCTGCTCGACGATTTGAACCTAGACTCTATTAAGGCTGGTGAACTGGTTGCCACCGTTGCAAAAGAATGTGGTATAGCAGGTGAGGTCGATCCATCTTCTTTAGCCAATGCCACGCTACAAGCAGTCGCTCAGGTGATTCGCGCAGTTATAGCGAATAAGAAAGCAGACGTTGAAGCGATCGCACCAAAGCTTCAAGTACCTAGTCAAGCACCCAAGGCTTCAGTAACAATACCTAATCTTCTCTTGGAACTGGTAGAACAACGTACTGGTTTTCCACGAGCAACCCTATCTCTAGACTTGCGTCTGCTGAGCGATTTGAATCTTGACTCAATTAAAGCAGGGGAGTTCGTTGCAGAAGCAGCCAAGTCTGCGGGAGTGGCAGGACGGCTTGACCCTTCAAAATTTGCCAATGCCACATTGACAGAGGTTGCAGACGCTCTAGAGCAGCTTTTTCAAGAAGGAAGCATTCTAAATCAGCCACAGCAGTTAGGATTGAGTACACCCAATACCACCAACGGTAAAGCAATCCCTGCAAGTAAACCCACAAGTTTGACTAGCCTTGAGGAAAAGTCTTGGGCGCGTAACTTTATTGTCCAGTATGTAGCCCAGGAAGCTCAAGCAACTCGCACCGCCAGCCAACAAAACCAGTGGCAAACTGCAAACGTATTGATTCTCTGCACTCCAAACCAGGCAAGCGTGGCAGAAGCGCTGTACCAAGACCTGCAAAGCCGGGGTGCCCGCGTTCAAATCAAGCCCTTTGCGGAAGCACAGGAGCAGCTACTGACTAGCAGTGTGAATTTCTCCCACTTGATTGCTGTTCTGCCCCAAGTACCAACTGACCAGCTTTCAGCAAACGTTAGCTTACAAGAGAGCATCAAACGACTACATACTGCGGCAGCACTCACACCTGTCTCAAGCAAATCGCGCCAGCCCATGACCTTAGCTTTTATTCAGTTTGGTGGTGGATATTTTGGCAAGCAACCACAGATAGCTAATATTGAGCAATGCTGTGCAACAGCCTTTGCAGGTAGTATCCATTTCGAGCGACCCGATTTAAAAGTCCGGGCGATCGATTTTTCTTGTGATGTTAATCTTGCTGCACTAGCAGAACGTGTGAGCAATGAACTCTCCACACCTGAGACTTACGTGGCTGCAGGCTATGATTCAGAGCTGACTCGACGTATTCCCCGACCAGTTCTGCAGCATCCAAAAAGCTACCAAAGAAGAGCGATTTCATGGTCATCAGATGATGTTATTCTGGTTACTGGTGGCGCTAAGGGCATCACTGCTACTTGTGCCCTTGCCTTTGCCCAAGCGACAGGCGCACGCATGGCGCTAGTTGGCAGCTCACCTTATCAGCAAGGAGCTGGTGAGCAAGGCAACAGCAACGAGCTTGTTAGCACTCTTGAAAGCTTCCGCAACGCAGGACTGACTTGCCGATACTATCACTGCGACGTTACTGATGCACAAGCGGTGACCGCTCTCATTCACCAGATACGCCAAGAGATGGGCAAGATCACAGGCGTGATTCACGGGGCTGGACTAAATAAGCCAAGAAGGGTAGAGCAGGTCTCTGCTGAGGCAGCTCGTGCGGAAGTTGCGCCTAAACTCGTTGGCGCTCTCAACCTCTGCAATGCATTGAAAGACAATCCACCAAAACTGTTTGTGGGTTTCGCATCGCTCATCGGCATCATAGGGGTGCCAGGCAATGCTTGGTATGCCTTCTCAAATGAAGCGCTAGATCTCATTTTGCGCCGCTTTGAGGCGGAACATCCAGAAACATCAGTTCTTTCCATCGCCTTCACTGTGTGGGAAGAGGTCGGCATGGGGGCACGCATGGGCAGTATTCCGGCTCTAGTGAAGCTCGGGCTATATTCCATCTCCAAAGAAGAGGGAGTGCGTCGATTCCTAAACTTGATGCTGAACGACCCTGGTGAGCGCCAAGTTGCGGTTGCGGGAAGGGTAAAAGTTGATACATGGCTACCAGCGCTTCCCCCACTACCAGCTGCATCAAGGTTTTTAGAGCAGCTCCTCTACGTCGAACCAGGCGTGGAAGTTGTCTCACGCGTCCACCTTAGCATAGAGCAGGATCTCTACGTCCAGGATCACGTTTATAAAGGATCGTACCTGTTTCCAACCGTGTTTGGTCTGGAGGCTATGGCTCAAGTTGTTGCTTACGCCATAGGTCAGTCCCACTTCCAGGCGCTGCGTATTGAAGATATCCGCCTTGAGCGACCCATCGTGGTAGATCCCACAAAGGGCGTGGACATCGAAATTCACGCAGAGGTGATTGAAGACTGGTCTTTTGGTGCTAAGCAGCGGGTGCGTGCGGGCATTAGAACAGAGCAGACAGGCTTCGCTATGGATCATTTCTCAGCAACCTTTGTCCTAAATATCGATAGCGATGTGCCCAAAGCAACTGTCGAACTCCCAGAGACCCCGTTAGATATTCAGCCCCAGCAAGATTTGTACAGCTGGTTGCTATTCCAGGGTCCTCGCTTTCAGCGCCTACAGCAGGTTTATACCCTCAACGCTAACCAGTGTGTCTTCAGCACAGAAATGCGCTCATCCTCGTCCACAGGTCAAGACAGCTTTGCTGACAGGATTTCAACACCTTTACTACTTGGAGATCCGTTTTTCCGAGACTCGCTGCTCCAGGTTGTACAGCTTGTCATTCCACAAGACATTAGCCTTCCTATCCGCATCGATAGTATAGAACTCTATCGCCCAAATGGAGATGTCTCAAACAAATGTATTGGAGTTGCCATCCTTGAGGGTCGCTCTGATCGACAGTATCGCAGTACCGTCTTTGCCCTTGACGAGGATGGGCGAGTCATAGAAAGGCTTGAGGGTTATCAGTTACGGATTCTGGAGCATCGAGAGGACCATCCCACGGCTGAAGAGTTAGCAGATCCCAGCCAACGAGATGAACAAATCCTACGCAGTAAACTGGCTCGCTGGGCTCATGACTTCAAGATAATTGTGCCAGAAGTTTCACTGGCTCATCTTCCAGGGTTACATGGGCTATCTGCAGCAGAACGCCACCAACGAGAAGTACCTATATTCTCAAAGGCGATCGCTAAGCTACTCAATCCTGGCAACTCATGACATGACCTCTAATTAGGTAGGTTAACGCTTACGCAATCAGATTGTCCACCCTCCATCTGTGGTCTTTATGCAGCTGCATAAACCTATTGAATACAGGTATTTCAAACATTCAACAGCAAGGAGAAGTGTTAAATGGTGAACACATCGCTACCAACTTCAGTCGAAGCTGAGGACAAGACAATCAACTACACAGCTACTCAATTGGATTCAATGCCCTTGCAGGTTGCAGGTTTCCAACAGGTTCAAATCAAATGGCTTAATTCAGGCAAACCAGTGCTTGAGGGCTTAGAAGAAAAAGCTGTGAATGTGTCCCTTTCTCATGATGACCGTTTTTGCTTGTGTGTTGCTGGTTATGGATCACAAGGTTGTGATATTGCCCCCATAACACACAGAACGCAGCAAGAATGGACTGCTTTGCTAAGCTATGCTCGCTCGCCATTGATGCAACAGTTGCTAGCTGTTAACGACTCGCTGGATCACGCAGGTACGCGCATCTGGGCAGCGGTAGAAGCCCTGCGTAAAGCCACGAATGCTTTGAATATCGATTTGGCGATCGCCCAAACAGAAGAAGATTGTGTTTTGTTTCAGGAGACAGTTTCTGGTAGTCAGTTTAAAGTTCTCACCTTTCCAATCGCGCTCACCCGAGGTCCTGAAAGAATGGTCGCGCTGGTTGTACAAAACACCTAGCTTACTCAAGCCATAGCGACCAAACATTCCTACTAATACCAACTTGCGTTCATACATCTTACCCTCACTCCCTCTCTCTCTCCCTCTCTCCCTTGTCTCCCCTCCTCACATCTGGAGCATTAACGACCACAATGCACAGCGAGCATTGCTCACGCGAATGTCCTCAAGAACTGACCAACAGTTTTGCAACAAAAACTCAATCCATTAGAAATGGAGTTATGAATGTACACCACTCAAGTATCTGAATATGACGTCATAGTCCTGGGCACGGGATTTGCTGGTAACTGCCAAGTCCGACATCTCTTGCTCAAAATTCCAAATATTCGAGTAGCCCTCATTGATCCCCGTCTCGAAGAGGACTTAGAAGAGGACTTCAAACCTGGCGAGTCAATGATTGAAATTGGCACACTCTTGCTTAGTAAAGAACTGGGGCTTTATGATTATATAGTTGAAAATCATCTGCCTAAAGTTGGCTCAAACTTCCACTGGCCGAAAGACCCAACTCAAACACAGAGCACAGATGACTACTATCACATTTGGTGCAATCGACAACCTGAACTCGATTCCACTCAAATAAACAGCGCCAGATTTGAGCAAGACTTGCTTCATATGAACAAAGAGATGGGCGCTAGCTTCTATAAAGGTCATGTGGTTGCCGTAGATTTGACTTCAGGTGATGCCCTAAAAACAGTTAAGATCCAGCTGGGCAACGAAAACATCGAACTGAAAGCCAAACATATCATTGATAGTGCAGGTCGCAAGTTTATTATCGGACGCAAGACAGACAACCTCCTGTTTGAACCAGAAAATCTTGATGGAGCGAACACTGGCTCAGCTTGGGTACGTGTCAAAGGTGTAGACCGTAACATTTTCCACAATGGTTATGACCCATTTAGTGCAACTTGCAGCCATTACTATGCCGGCAATTATTGGTTTGGTTATGGTCACTGGCTGTGGATGGTTCCCACAGACAAGTACACTGAGGAAATCTCGATTGGTATCATTCACCACCATGATATGATTCCTGCTTGTGACATCAACACCCAGGAAAAATTTTACGCCTTCCTGAAAGCAAATCATACCAACTTGTATAAGCTGCTGAACACTGGTGATAAACTTGATTTTCACTACTTGCCAAGAATCACTCACACCAGTAAAGTCATATTATCCCCGGACAACTGGTATGTGCTTGGTGATGCAGCTTGCTCTTTCGATATCTTCTATTCTTCGGGGACAACGATGATTTCATTTGGCATTGAGAGCATCACAGAAATCATCCGCGCCAAACTGGCTCTTGAACCAGATGCTGAGGAGAAGCGCTCTGCTTATAACGACTTCAGTATCGCCTACGCACGTCAAGTCAACCATCTCATGAAACATCGTGCGCAGCAACTTGGTCACGCCAGCGTCATGAGTTGGCGCATCTACTTGGAGCATATGTGGATTTTTGGGTTGAGTTTGCCAATGTATGTAGGCAAATGGTTTTTAGACCCGAAGTATATTCGTGCGTATCTGAAGAAAGCTCCTAGTATACAAAGAGTGATTTCTGAAGTATACGAGCAGTGTAACAAGTTAGTAGACCGAGGTGCCAACATCGGGTTGATAGATATCTACCGAGCCGATCAATTGTTTGGAAACTACACTCCGGTTAAGCCTCAGGGCGACTACTTGGAAAACACAAAATTTGAACCCAAGCATTGCAACATCTTCGCCAGCTTAAAACAGACTTACTTTTACACTGCTATCTGGTACATCCTCTTCCAGTGGAAAGGCTTTGGTCTTTTGGGAGTGCTGGCTCCACGCCATCTCTACAACTTCTTCCGTTTGTTGAAGGGAGCATTAGATGCTGCTCTTAGTGAGAAGGCTTACTTGCAAGAGACTAAGCATATGCCTACTAACACTGAAGTGGCTAAAATGCGGCAAGAGTTCAAAAACTATCGATATCGAGCGCAATTGCAGCCAAGGTGTGAGGTTGGAAACTAACAAGCCCCTTCACTAAAGTTACTCAACGCAAAAATTTAAGCGTTTGATACAGAGCTGATTTGCAAATTGATTGTTAACAAATTAAAACTGGAGCGGTAAATGCATACTACTCAACAGCTAGAATACGACGTCGTCATTATGGGTGCAGGCTTTGTAGGAGTTTGTCAAGCTCGGCACCTCTTACTTAAAATCCCAAATATCCGAATTGCACTGATTGATCCTCGCCCAGAAGAGCGCACAGAGAAAGACCTCAAACTTGGTGAATCAATGGTCGAAATTGCGACGCTCTTTGTGTCTAAAGAATTGGGTCTCCATGAGTACTTAGTCGAAAACCATCCTCCAAAATCTGGGCTGAACTTTCACTGGGCTAAAGACCCGGCGAAAACAGAGACAACCGACGATCATTACCACGTTTGGTCCAATCGACGCTCACCCATTCAAACTTTTCAAATGAACCGCGCTAAATTTGAGCGGGACTTACTGAGGATGAACAAACAAATGGGTGCTGTCTTCTACCACGGTCGCGTGGTTGATGTAGATTTGACCCCAGGGGATGCCCTAAAAACAGTCAAGGTCAAGCTAAGCAACGAGGACATCGAACTGAAAGCCAAACATGTCATCGATGGCTCGGGTCGTAAGTTTATTATCGGACACAAGACAGACAACCTCTTATTTGGACCAGAAAATCTTTTTGGAGTCAACACCGGCTCAGCTTGGGTACGCGTCAAATATGTGGACAGAACCATTTTCCACGACGGTTATGACCCCTTCGGTGCCACCTGCAGCCATTACTATGCCACCAACCACTGGTTTGGTTGTGGTCACTGGCTGTGGATGATTCCTACAGACAAGGACACTCAGGAAATATCAATTGGCATTGTCCAGCACCATGATGTGATTCCTGCTTCTGAGATCAACACTCAGGAAAAGTTTTACGCTTTCCTGAAGGCAAATCATACCAACTTGTATAAGTTGCTAACGAGTGGTGAAAATGTTGACTTTCACTACTTACCAAGACTTGCCCACAGCAGCAAGGTTATGTTCTCCCCAGATAACTGGTATGTGCTTGGTGATGCGGCTTGCATTTTCGACGCCTTCTATTCTTTGGGGACAACGATGATTTCGTTTGAGATTGAAAGTGTAACGGAAATCATCCGCGCTAAGCTGGCTGGTGAACCTGACGCTGAGGAGAAGCGAGCTCTCTATAACAGCTTCAATCTTGCTTACACACGCACGGTTAACCATGCCATGAAAAATCACTCCAAGCATCTTGGTCATGCCAGCATCATGAGTTGGCGCATTTACTTTGAGTATATGTGGTTCTTCGGGTTGATTCTACCCATGTACGTGGGCAAATGGTTTTTAGACCCGAAGTATATTCGTGCGTACTTGAAGAATGCTGGTGTTGGCAAAAGAGTGATTTCTGACGTATACGAGCAGTTTAGCAAGCTAGTTGATCGAGGTGCCAACATTGGGTTGATGGATGCCTACCGAGCCGATCAATTGCTTGGACATTACTCCACGATTAAGCACTTTGGCAATTATCTAGAAAACGCAAAGCTTGAACCTAAGCGCCATAACATTTTTACGAGTCTGACATATGCCTACTTTTACCTTGCCATCTGGTACATAATGTTCCAGTGGAAAGGCTTTGGGCTAAAGGGCGTGTTGGCTGTGCGAAATCTCTACAATCTCTTCAGCTTGTTGTCCTCATCAGCGAAGTTTAGTTTAAGCGCCCTTAGTTACTGGCTTAAAACCAGAGGTGTGCCGACTAACACTCAGGTGGCAAAAATGCACCAAGAGTTCAAGAGCTACCAGTATCGACGTGAACTACAGCCTTGGATAGAGGATATAACCCCTCTAGGCGTACAAACTCAGGGTTCTACTAAGCAACAGTCTAACACCACAAATGTCCCAAGACTTCCAGAACTTTCGGTCTCTGGTTAACTGACATAAACTCCAATACGGTTTAGTTAAGAAGAATTGTAGGTTGGGTTGAGCGTAAGCGAAACCCAACAAATGCCTAATAATGTTGTGTTTCGTGCCTCAACTCAACCAAATTGGTTTCGAGTTTTTAGCTTTAACTGAATCGTATTGACACAAGCAATTATTTGGCGTTGCTGAATTTGGTTATGAATTATGTTTGTACACATTTTTGTAGTTAAATGCACAATCCTTGTTTGTAGAGACGTGCCATGGCACGTCTCTACACAGCCATGAATTATAAATTCATAGCTTGATTCAGCAACGCCAACTATTTATTTAGCCGATGCTTGGATAATCCCCAGAGTTTTGATTTAGCAACTATCCATAATGGAAGTTCTTGGTAGGGCAACAATATGTCCAAATTATCTCAAACTCTATACAGTCACGAAATTCAGAAAGGTATTTATCTCCTTGGATTGAATATCTCAGAGTCTGAACTAAAAGAATTGTTGTCTGGCAATAGCATTTCACTGGAAAATAGAGGTTTAAGTGAAATAGGTTTATTATTTATTCTTGCAGAAGCTCTTTCGGCATTAAATTCATTTAAGAATGTGACTTTTCGAGATTTATCAGAGGTGGTGACAGAAGCATCATCCAGTTGTGGAATTCCAATTTTCTGTTGGGATTCTGAACTCGGTAAGTGCTGTCTTTATTTAACTTTAGTTAATGGTAAGCCAGCCCTAAAAACTTGCTACCAATTCTAAGCTGTAGTGGAAAGCAATTGAGGAAGAGGAGATAGTAGAGATGGTGTTTCTATCTGCAACACGTGCGCGAGTGAGAAGACCTCTTTATCAGCTGCCGTTTCTCTTACATACTATACTGAGTACATTTCAACTAAACCGTGCATCCGGCAAGCTCAGTGCTAAGTTTCGCTGGCGACCGAACGAGTTTTGGACGTTGAGTGCCTGGCAAGACAAAGCATCCATGCTAACCTACCGTAATACAGGGGCACACCGTCGACCCATGCCAAAGCTGACTTTGTGGTGCGACGAAGCATCCTTTGTGCATTGGCATCAAGAAAGTGCTGAACTTCCAAATTGGCAGGCAGTAGAACAACGCATGATGGAACAGGGAAGGCTGGTAAAGCTTGAGCATCCTTCACAAGGGCGTTACATGATATGAGGATGAAATTTCCTCATCATGCATCCACAAAACCCTAATAATCAAATAGCCGCTACATTTTTCCGAGACTTAACAGGACTTCCTTGGCGCAAAGCTCTGCGGGGGAAGCTTCCCCCGCAAGACTTTGCAAAAAAGGCGGGTTTATTTGTCAACAAGTACGGATAATTGAGAATGACCGCCGGGAGCATGCCCCCACCACAGATATCTGAGGAACCATTAGGAGTACTCGTGGGGGATGTTGTCCTGTTTTGTCATGGTTTCACCCAACCCTGCCCGCCACCGGGGAGGGGTTAGGGGTGGAGTTCCAAGGCATCGCTGTTTTCTAATAACGTACTAGTCGTATTTACGACAACCTGCGCTACTCCGGTAAAAAATTTGCGGTCGAGAGTTGCTGGTACATCGCTGGGTTGGTGGTAGTGAGGAGTACGTAGATTTGCGGTATCTGTTACCAGCACTGCACCGACTCCTTGATACCAAAATGGGGCGTGGTCGCTACGTAAAGTATCAGGTGTCAGCAAGCCTTTGAGGGGTATTGGCAGTGTTAGCACAGGTGGCATTGATTCAATCGTATCCCCCGTACTTGCCTTATTAAAAGAGATTGGAGGAAGCATCTGTGAATTTTGAAAAGCATGAAGCAGTGGTAAATGTTCTGCATCGCCCACCACCGCCAAAAAGTCACCCTGATCACTGGGTGGAGTCATTGGTAAACCCGTGGGGTATTTCTGACAACCAGGACTGTGACAAGCATAACCCACCATATCCATGACAATCACGCCTTGGAGGTTTTCCAGATGTTTCTTGTTTGTCACAAAAGCTTTACTACCTAAAAGCCCTGCTTCCTCCTTGTCAAAAAAGGCGAGCTGTAACGTTCTAGGAGTGGGACGCGAACCAAGAAGTCGGGCAATTTCCAAAACTACAGCAACACCACTAGCATTGTCATCAGCCCCAGGAGAGATGTAGACTGTGTCGTAGTGAGCTCCCACGAGAATTGCTCCGGCATTTTTATCAGTTCCCAGTCTTTGGGCAAAGACGTTGACACCATCTTCAAACTTCTCTAGCTGAGGTTTCCAGCCCAATTTTTTCAGTTCGGTTGTGATGTAAGCGCGAGTCCGCGATCGCTCGGCTGGAGTTTGGCGTGTAAAATTTAACCTTTGAACGTGGGCGAAAAGCTGATCACCAGAAACTTGTAAGGAAGCAGGGATACGGGGACGCAAAGACGTGGCAGAATTTTCTGTCTGCGTATCTTTGCCTTTGGTTGTCTTTACATCTTTCCCTTTTGGTGTCTTTGTGTCTTGATTTGCAGTGAGGGAATTGTCAACTCTAATACTGTAAATGACTGACTCTCCATGCTGCTTAACAAACGCGCTCGTGACAACCACGGCAACTATTGTCACCAGTAACAAAAGTACCAGCCAAAACCGTTTTTTCACATCTCTCATTAAAATCCCCTCATTGGTTATCCCCTTGTCACCTTCCTGTATTCCTGACATAGGATAGCGCAAACGCCAAGTTTGACACCGTGTCTTTTGACAGAACAACTCACTTCATATAAAGTTCCCATGAAACTTTTAAATTAAGAGCAATGCTCCAAAGACTTTTCTTAGCATCTACTGCATTGATTTGCCTGACAGTACTGGGGAACATGGCAATAGCCCGAGGTGATACTCCAGATAGTAATAGCACTCATCATCATAAGACAATGGAAATTGCTCCTGGTCAACCTGTCCCCTCAGTTAACGGAGGTTGTGCATCCAGATGCTAATAAAGGATGGAATTTGGAGGTAAAAGTGACTAACTTTAGCTTCGCACTCCTAAGCGTCAATACACCTGCCAAACCTGGAGAAGGTCACGCTCATCTTTATGTGAATGGACAAAAAATTGCCAGATTGTATGGTAATTGGTACTATCTGGAAAATTTACCACCTGGTAAAAACCGGATTACTGTTAGTTTAAATAGTAACAGTCATGAAAGTTTAGTTTCTAACGGAAAAGTCATTCAAGATACCGCAATTATAGAAGTTCCAGCAAAAAGTACCCACAAATATTAGAGATAATTAAGTCAAAAACGCATCAATACAATAAAAAGCATAGTATTTTTAATGAGTTATATTTTTCATTCTTAATTGTTGTCATTTATTTAATTTTTAATGACTGATGCTACATTTGTTGCTCATCATGGCTCTGGGGTTCTTGGGAAGTTTTGGACATTGCTTTGGGATGTGTGGTCCTTTGGCGGTGGCGTTTTCTCTGTCTGACAAGCAGGATTGCCATTGGCGACAGCAATTGCAGTTTCACGCACTCCTGAACTTGGGGCGAATGTTAAGCTATGTTCTCGTGGGTGCTGGTATTGGGGCATTGGGTTCAGTGTTGCTCGCCAGTGGACAAATGGCGGGAATTGGTAGCGAATTACGCCAATGGATAGCCATAATTACTGGTGTTCTGCTGATTTGGTTTGGGATTGGACAAATAAAACCCGACTTTCTGCCTAGAATTCCATTGCTACACCCTCTGATGCAAACTCGTCTACACAGCTCCCTCAGTCAGGGAATGGTGAAGCTTTCTCTACAAACTAAATGGTGGACACCAGCGCTTTTGGGTATGACTTGGGGTTTAATGCCCTGTGGTTTTTTGTATGCTGCCCAAATTAAAGCTGCGGAAACTGGCAATTGCTGGATGGGTGCTGCAACAATGCTGGCTTTTGGCTTAGGAACTCTGCCTACAATGTTAGGTGTAGGTGTGTCTACATCGTTAGTCAGTAAAGACAGGCGCAGTCAATTGTTTCGCTTGGGTGGCTGGGTGACTCTCACCATCGGCGTGCTAACGCTGCTGCGGACTGGTGACACAATGGTAGATTACACTGGGCACGCTGCGTTAATCTGTTTAATCCTGGCGCTTGTTGCTCGCCCCATCAGCAGCTTGTATGCCGCACTTTTGCGTTACCGTCGTGCGTTGGGAGTAGGCGCTTTTGTGCTGTCTTGTGCTCACACCACCCATATGATGGAACATTCCCTGCAATGGAATTTTGCAGCTTTCTTTTTCTTACCGCCAGAGTTTCAGTTGGGCATGGCTTTGGGTGCTGTAGCACTGGTATTAATGACTCCCGCAGCCCTCACCAGTTTTGATTCCTTGCAGAAGTCATTGGGCAAGCGCTGGCGATTCATTCATCTATTCAGCTTACCCGCTTTGCTGTTAAGCTCCATTCATGCTGTGATTATTGGCTCCCACTACTTAGGTTCTTTTCAATCTGGTTGGGGGAATAAATTAGCAGCAGTGTTTTTGGGATTTGTGACGCTGACTGTGTTGCTGGTGCGTTGGCGCTTTTTTTGGTCAATGTTATCTTTACAGAAATTTTATGTTCCCCCAAAAAAGACGTAACCCCACCCCTAACCCCTCCCCGCAAGCGAGGAGGGGAAAAAGTACTCCCGCCTCTGTTAACCCCTCCCTGCAAGCGAGAAGGGGAAAAAGTACTCCCCCCTCTCTGCTTGCGGAGAGGAGGGGGGTGAGGTTGTTTCAATCGATAATATTACTAGCGATTTTAGTAATATTTACAACAAACACTCTGATCGCCTCTGCCCATAAAGTAACGACTGCAGCAGATGTTGGCGCAACCTTACATCTAGAACCAAATGATAATCCCCGCGCTGGGGAAGCGACAAAAACTTGGTTTGCCCTGACTCGTAAAGGTGGAAAAGCTATCCCTTTAGCAGAGTGTAATTGTCAATTAGTTGTTTACGCTGAACCTCACTCACCTAAGGAACCACCACTCCTCGAACCACCCTTACAACCTGTTACCGCAGAACGGTATCAAGGCATACCTGGTACTGAAATTACCTTTCCCAGACCAGGAGCCTATCAGCTACAGCTAAGTGGCAAACCGAAAGACGGAAGGAGTTTCCAACCATTTGAGTTAAAGTTTGCGGTGACAGTAGCAGCGGGTTCAGCATCAACTCAAGAATCAGCAAAAGTACAAAATGTCAATCAAAATCTAGAAAACGTAACAGAGGAGCAAACACAGGGAATACCACTTTGGGCGATCGCCCTATCAGGTCTTTTAGCGGTGGGTGTTTTCTTTGGGGTACTGCGAATGGTCAAGAGGAGGTAGGTTTTAGGCACGACAATGTAGAGACGTGACGCCCTATGCCTGTGGCACGCCAAGGGCGTTAGCGTAAGCGCAAAGCGCAGGCTCCGCCAACGCGCTTTGCGTGTGCCTTTGGCACTCAGCTCCTCTGTTAGCGAAGCTCTCCCGAAGGGAGCAAGAGGCACGGGTATCTCCTCGCCTTGAGGCTGCGCCTTAGCGTAGCTCCTCATGCACAGAGGCACGCCAGTTCCCAGGGCGCGGGAAACCCTCATTCGCCCTGCGGGCAGGCTACGCCAACAGGACGCTTACTCACCAGCCACCTAGTAGGTCGGGAGAACGCCACTTGCTACAACCGGGGCAACCCCGGCAACGCAGTGGCTCCCCTCCTGCATAGCGCTGGCTCGCCATGGCACGTCTCTACAGTATGGAATTATCACAAATACCCTCTACTGCGCCTACTCCTTACTGGTGGCGACTCTGGTGCCACTGCCAAGCGTGAGTGATAATCTCCTTGAGAGAAGAGTATTGTGGATGCCAGCCGAGGATTTTTTTGGCTTTGTCCCCACTACCAATCAGTGCTGGTGGATCGCCAGGACGGCGATCGCACTCTACGACTTTGATATCTTTTCCTGTAACTTGCTTTGCAGTTTCAATAACTTCTTTGACTGAGAAGCCGTTACCATTTCCTAAATTAAAAACTTCGCTGTCACCGCCTTTGAGCAAATACTCCAATCCCAAAACGTGAGCGTCTGCTAAGTCGCTAACATGAATATAATCCCGAATGCACGTCCCATCAGGCGTGGGGTAATCAGTGCCGAACACGGAAATAGATTCGCGCTTACCTAACGCTGTCTGCAACACAAGGGGAATCAAATGGGTTTCTGGGTTATGGTCTTCGCCAAGCCTACCATTGGGATCAGCACCAGCAGCGTTGAAATAGCGAAACCGCACCGACTTGAAACCGTAGGCAACATCAAAGTCAGATAGAATCCGTTCTACCATCAGCTTAGTCGCGCCATAAGGGTTAATCGGATTCTGGGGATGGTCTTCCGGAATTGGCACAACTTCAGGCACCCCATATGTTGCACAAGTAGAAGAAAATACAAAATTCTTAACAGACGCTGCTAGCATGGCTTCTAACAGGGTCAAGGTGCCGAGAACGTTGTTGCGGTAGTACTTCGCAGGGTCGCTAACCGATTCCCCCACGTAAGCGTATGCCGAAAAGTGGATGACAGCGGCTACATCGTGCGTTTTGAATAGGTCATCCAATAGCGCGCGATCGCCTGTGTCTCCTACCACAAGTTCTACTTGTAAAACTTTTTCTACCAAATCGCGGTGCCCATACACCAGATTATCGAGTATTATCACGTCAAAACCAGCCTGCTTCAGAGCAAGCACTGTGTGCGAACCGATGTATCCAGCTCCCCCTGTCACCAAAATGGTGGGTTTTCCAGGCGACATATTTTTTCCTTTTGACTTGACAACTACTAAATTAATTTAATTTACGGGAGGCAGATTACTGATCTGGAAAATTACAGATTGTGGATGCAGTTGTAAGAAATTGCTCTAAAATCACTACGATGGTTGTCGTGGTGTGAGGGTGTGAGGTATTTGAAGTCAGGTAACAGTACGATTACAATTTGACGATACAATAACCCCACTGCCCCAAAACCTGTAGGCTGACCGCAAAATGAAGCTTTGAGAGTCAATCTATGACATTTGTACTGTTAAGCCGGGTATTACTGTGGCTGCTTGTTGGAACAATCTTATACTCTTTGTTCCAGAGATTCTTTCCCTCAGGAAATTACGTCGCACGATTATTCTTAGTCATTCTGTTCGTCGTCGTCTTGCTGTCGTTTATCAATCCCAGGGAGCCAGCTGTCGCCTCCTTGTGGAATGTGATATCTTTTCCGCTCAAACCTCTGGGAGCAGCGATTTTACTGATGATTTTTGCGGCACAGAGGATAAAAGGTGGAGGGGGAATGGACGCACCAGGAGGATATTTAATAGGTTGGGCGCTGACAATTTTGTTGTTGGCAAGTACACCAGCTTTTGCTTATTTCCTGGAGCGTTCACCTGTAGCAATGCTGGGCGAGCCATCCATAGCTAGTCTTGACATTGTCCAAGGGCGGCTTGCATCGTCCATAGGACCAACCGTGCCAACATCTGGGACGCTTGTGGCATTGAGGCAAGACAATACTGTAGCCGACGTCAGTATGACACCATACCTGGCGCAAACGACTGTAACTGACATTCGCAGACGAGGGTTGCGACTGGAAGACTTTGTACCTAATGCGGAAGCACTGCAACAAACAACGCGAGTGTGGGAAAGTTATCTCACCTATATTTCCGGTTTCTTACGTGGGTAGATAGGCGTTGAGCTAGAAAATGAGTTATCACAAGGTCAGCACGGTATACTGTCGTGGCTGACCTTATTTTTGAGTCATGAGTTGCTTTTTGCACCTGTAGTATGAAGACACCTCGGCTTTAGCTTAGTCTAATATTGAAAAGTTACCAGGATTGAACTCAGAACACAGTTGTCAGAACCTAGAATAAAAAACTCTCATACGTTGCTCGGTATAACTTCTGACAACCGGGTGGAGAGTATTGGTATAAAGCCCTTGGCAACTTCCGTGGAGACCAAGAAACCTTTGGTAATTAAATCCCCCCGAAGTTTGCTTGAAAGGAAACAAGGACTGGCAACTTCTGTTTTGGATTCCATCCGTGGGAATATTCTGACTACTGCGTTCTGCGTTCTGCGTTCTTCTTAAGTAATTGCTTCAATGGCAAAATCACGACGGCTGGCTACACTCTTTGCATACCTGCGCCCCCATTGGCGGGAGGTGACACTAGGCATTATCGCCTTGTTGATTGTTAATGGGTTGGGTGTTTACATCCCTCTGTTGATTCGCGCTTGCGTTGACCAACTCTCAATAGAATTCAGCTTAAATCAAGTTAGAAATCTTGTATTACAAATTGTATTGTTTAGTTCAGCCATGTGGCTGATCCGGATGGCTTCCCGGATTTGGCTGTTTGGCGTAGGGCGTCAGGTGGAATTTGACCTAAAACAACGGATTTTTGGACACTTGCTGACACTGGAACCGTCCTATTTTGCCAGCAATACCGTAGGCGATTTGATTAGTCGGGCGACGAGTGATGTGGACAATATCCGGCGTCTGTTAGGTTTTGCAGTCCTGAGTATAGCAAATACGATATTCGCCTACGTTCTTACCCTACCAGTCATGCTGTCGCTCAGCGTGGATCTGACATTAGCTTCACTGGCAGTGTATCCTGTAATGTTTTTCTTGGTGCATTTGTTTAGCGATCGCTTACGCAGCGAACAGTTAGGTGTGCAGGAAAGACTCTCCGACATCAGCGAACTGATTCAAGAGGATGTCAGCGGTATTGCCTTAATAAAAATTTACTCTCAAGAAGAAAACGAGCGCCGTGCCTTTGCTAGCAACAATCGGCAGCTATTGCAGGCTAATTTAAAACTGGCAAAAAGTCGCAACACACTGTTTCCACTGATTGGTGGGCTAGCCACAGTGAGTTCTTTTATCATCATCTGGCTGGGAGCGACGCGGATAGTCAATGGAAGCCTTGCTGTTGGTGATTTTATCGCACTCCTGCTTTACGTAGAGCGTCTGGTTTTCCCCACAGCTCTGTTAGGATTTACGATTACTACCTACCAACGGGGTGAAGTGAGCATTGACCGCCTTGAAGCAATTCTTAGTGTCAAACCTAAAATTAAAGATGCATCAGATGTTATTCATCTGCCACGAGAACAGGTTAAAGGAGAACTCAGAGCAAAAAACCTCAGTTACACCTACCCTGGTTCCACCACTCCCGCGCTAGAAGACGTAAACTTTACCATAGCTCCTGGGGAAACGGTGGCAATTGTGGGCGCTATTGGTTCGGGGAAATCAACTTTGGCAAATGCTGTGCCAAGACTGTTGGATATTGAACCAGGACAGTTATTTTTAGATGGCGTGGACATTACCAAAATCGCCTTGGCGGATTTAAGGAGTGCGATCGCCTATGTCCCTCAAGATAGCTTTCTCTTTAGTACAACAATTAAAAATAACATCCGCTACGGCGACCCCGTTAGCGAACAACAAGAGGTAGAATACGCTGCCAAGATGGCGCAAATTCACCAAGAAATTACCTATTTTCCCCAAAATTATGAAACCATCGTTGGGGAACGCGGCATTACTCTTTCTGGCGGTCAAAGGCAACGTACTGCTTTGGCTAGAGCAATGCTCGTTGATGCTCCTGTGTTAATTTTGGATGATGCTCTTTCCAGCGTAGATAATCAAACAGCGACAGCGATTTTGAGAAATCTCTCTGGTGGTAAGCAACGAAAAACAGTCGTTTTCATCACTCATCAACTCTCTGCTGCGGCAGCGGCTGACCGAATTTTAGTAATGGACAAGGGTAAAATAGTTCAGACAGGTACGCAGATAGAACTTTTGCAGCAACCAGGGCTTTATAGAACTTTATGGAGCCAGCATCAGGTAGAGGAATTATTGCATTAGTTATAAAAATCTGGTGTAAATAAACAAAGCCCGCGTCGGCGGACTTTTCCAAAAGAAGGTTATTGAACTCGATTGTGGATAATAACTGATAACTGATAATTTAACACTATTAATCACGTGGTTAGAAAGCTCCGACTCGACCAAGAATCATGAAGAATGTCTTCACAATTAATAACACGTCGTACATTGGATACCATTTCTTCTGATACTGCAAGTCTAAGTCAACGACTTGCTCAAAATCTTTGATATGAGAACGACCGTTAACTTGCCACTCGCCAGTCAAACCTGGTTTAACATTTAAACGTTGCCAGTGACGTTGATTGTAGTGAACAACTTCATCTGCTGTCGGTGGGCGTGTGCCTACTAAGCTCATTTCGCCTACCAGAACGTTCCAAAACTGTGGGAGTTCATCTAGGCTTGTACTTCTTAAGAAGCGCCCGACCTTTGTGACTCGAAAGTCACTCTTATTTTTAAAGATTAATCCGTTGACTTCGTTCTGAACTAAAGATTTTAACTTCTCCGCGTCAGAAACCATAGAGCGGAATTTACGGATACGAAATGGGAGTCCGTTGAGACCATAGCGTTCCTGTGTGAAGAAAATTGGACCAGGACTGTCGATTTTAATAGCGATCGCTATTGGCACAAACAAAATAGCGAAAATTAATAGTCCTACCAAGCTCCCCACAATGTCCAAAAATCGTTTAAATTTAGAATTTACTGAGGCGTGAGGAGTCAGTAGCAATTCCCAAGTATCGGTAGTTGCACCTTCAATAACAGTCGTGCGCGAGGATATTTCGTACATCGTTAAGCCAATTATTCAATGAACAACGTATTATTACGTAGCATTAACTTGAATATAGACTTAGCTTCTCAAAAGGAAATCAAGCTCTCCCGTACTTTCACCGAATCTTCATCAGAGTTCCTGGGATCATCATTTTTTATAAATTTAAGTTAAAGCAGAATAAATATATCTTATGAAAGATGAGAAAACAGTATAAATGTGACGATTGAAAACAAGTGTGTTAGGATCTGCTACCAACTCAGTCCATCAGTTGGAAAGCTAAACTTATACCTGGCTTATGCAAACAAACGGCAAAATCCATCGTCTCTTTTTCATATCCCATAACGGAGTTGGGGGCTTGTATCCTACCGTTCTTTATTCTGAATCCTGAGTTCTGAGTCCTGAGTTCTTTTTTTCGGTCAGGCGTTCTTAAAAAGGCGTCTACACATAGTCTTAAGATGGCAGTCGCTATTTGGCACTGCTGCTTATATTCACCTGTTCAAAAATAACAGTAATTCTACTGTAATGAATCTGAAATGGGGGTGCTAAAAAAATGGTTGTAGCAGAAGTTGGAGTTAAAGTTAGTCGCTTGGAATCGATTGTTGAACAAATCGGGGAAGCAGTACTTGCAACCACTGAGACGATTGAACGTCTGGCTGAAAGAGTCGATACTCTCAGTTCACAAGTTGAAGAACAAGGAAAGCAATTACAGCAGCAAGGATATCAAATCCTTGCTTTGTGTGATGCCGTGCAGACTCTTGCTGAAACCCAAGATGATTCTCTTCAAAAACTCACCCAACTGACACAAAGTTTAGAGCGCTTGATGGCAATGATTGAAGAACCATCTGAATGAAACGGAACTATAGGGGCTTCCTTTCTTAAAAAATATCCAATTTTTTCTTGTGGGATGGGGGCACTAAGATGCCCACCCCACTGTTAGGGGATAATTTATTTGTTGGAAATCCCTGAATTAAACCGTTTCATACCCTCAGTTTCGTAACAGCTATTTTCCCTGAAAAACAGACATCAACATCGCTGCCTGGAGTGCGATCGCGCTTGGCATATTCTCCTTCATAATAAAAGTTATTGCCCTCAATCCGGTAATTGACGGGCAACGGTTTGGTAGAGGGTTGGCAAAACACAACTTCTGGATCGGGTTCTCCTGGAAGCAGATGAGGCAAATTCACATTCCAGAAAGTTCCTGGTTCCAGAGAACGGTTGAGTAAGTCAGCTAAAACAGAACTCGTCCACCGTGCTACAACATCCCAATCAACATTCAACTGGCGTTTGCGATAGTGGGAAACTGCAATCCCAGGAATGCCGTGTATCGCTGCTTCCCGTACGGCGGCGACAGTACCGGAAATGTAAGCATCCACGCCCATATTGCCTCCAGCATTGACCCCAGACAGCACAAATTGGATATTTTTGCAAATATGTGTTGAAGCAATTCTGACACAATCGGCGGGAGTACCTGCAATAGCATATTCGTTCTGGGAGCGTTGCTCGACATGAATTGCTCCAGTCGTGGTGACTTGATGTCCACAGCCAGAAAGATGGTCGCGAGGAGCAGCGATAATTATTTCTTTACCATTGACAGCTTTGCGCAACGCTTGAATACCGGGAGCGTCGATACCGTCGTCGTTGGTGAGAATTAAGGTCATAGATTGTCTTGTTAGGGCTGGTAGAGATCTAAGCAACAAGACCGATTTTCAAGCAAATTTGCTTTGGAAGCAATTACTTACAGCAGTTTTCTATTGGGTAGAACACAGGTTGGTTGTAGGGGCACAGCATTGCTGTGCCCTTACCATCGCTCTTTGTGGTCTATGGAAATGAAAAGCGCTGTAACCAACAACGATGTGAATTCTTGTTAGGAATAGGTAATTTGTTCTTGGTAATTCAGTTTGAATTCATCAATTACGAATTATTACTTAGGCATGAGTTAATGAATACCATTCTTGATACTTATGTATCAAGGATGTCTACAAAAATACGTAGAAGAACATTTGAAATCAGAATTAAAAAAAAATTCATGATTCTTTCTTACACCTTTACAGTTACTTATCAAATACTTATCAAAGTTTTTTTTACTTTATTAAATACACAATCTACTAACCAACTGCTTATTAGATTGGCAAGTCGATTGTTAAGCAAATATGAAATTAGTGGCTAGAGTCATTCAATGCAAATATTGAAATCAGAAAAATCTACCGAACAGAGGTTGCGTCTTCATTACTTAGATGGCTTACGTGGGTTGGCAGCTCTGTATGTGGTGATAGTTCATATAAATCGATACATGGGGCAAGAGCCTGTATTTTTGCAATTAATAGGTAAAACTCTAAGATATGGGAATTTTGCTGTAGCAGTTTTCATTGTGCTTTCCGGTTACGTTCTCATGCTACCGGTAGCGCGTTCGCAAAGCGGTTATCTTTCAAGAGGCTTGTGGGATTATATTCAACGGCGATCGCGTAGAATTTTGCCCCCTTACTATGCGGCTCTTCTTTTTAGTCTGGTTATAGCAATCATCGTATTAGGGCTGATTAAATTTTTCCATTTTCAATGGCATGAATCTCCACAATATGGAGAATTTCATCCTTTCTTTTCCCCTATTGATGTCATCACCCACTTGCTACTCATTCACAATCTTAGTCGCGACACACTTCCTTCTATTAATGCACCTATGTGGAGTGTTGCCACTGAGTGGCAGATATACTTTTTCTTTCCACTATTACTGCTACCTATATGGCGGCGTTTCGGCTTATTTTCGGCTATTATTTCTGCCTTTTCAATTGCCTTAGCACCGATATATCTCCTGAATGGATTTTTGGAACCAGCTCATTCTTGGTTTCTCGGCTTATTTGCCTTAGGAATGGCAGCAGCAGATATTGGATTTTCTCAAAAACCGCAGTTAACAGCAATGAGAAAATCGTTACCTTGGGGTGTGCTGGCTCCTATATTCTTTGTTGTTGCGCTGATAACCGAGTGGCAAGCACTAGGATTAGACAGGTGGATTGGTGATAGTTTTTGTGGTTTGGCAACAGCCTGTCTACTGATGTACTGCACGAAAGTAATAGTTGAAGGTAAAAAAGTACCTCCAGTTTTGCAGTTATTTGAGAATCGTTGGGCAGTTGCACTGGGAGGATTTTCCTACAGTTTATATCTGACTCATGGAGTCGTAGTCACTGTGGTGGGTAATTTCCTTCTTAATCTTCAATTGCCACCAATTAACTTTATAGCTACATTTTATCTGGTAGCTGTGCCACTGTCGTTACTAATTGCCTACCCGTTTTACTTGGTCTTTGAGCGACCATTCATGTCCAATTTTCTGAAAAAGCGCGAGGTAAAAGATGCGGTGAGTTAATTAAAGTCAAAAGTCATTAGTAAAATACTTTTGACGAATGACTAATAGACGAATTGCACTCATTCCGCTTTACTAAGATCAAGCCTCGAGTTGCAACAGTGAGTCGGCTGAGCCTCCAAACCCTCGTTACCAGGTTCAACCTGGTAACGAGATATTAGAGCCTCTGGCTCTTGTTGAGAATGATGCAAGATCTGAGCCTCTTACTAGCGGCTTACGCCTACATCTGTGGTTTTATTTTCATTCAATTGACTTTTGCACTCTTGTTTAATGACCCATAACTCATAACTGTCTTCAAAACTTCAAAGTACGTGGTTTCCCATCGTCTTGAAATTGCTGCTCACCAACTCCCACAACTTCAACAATCACCCCACGCGGCGATGGTATCCATTCTCCCTCTCGCGCTTCAATTTCTACAATTGTTTGTTCCCCATTGGACGAAACACGGTATTTTGTAGTTGTAAAAGCTCCTTTTTGATACTCAAATGTATGTCCATCGTCTTCGTAAAGTGTAAATTCACCAGTACCAGGGAAAACACGTAGCCGTAGCTGCTCAAGTGGATGTTCATCAACATATTGCATGACAGGTTGCATGGGGATAATCGCACCAGCACGCACATAAAGAGGCATTTTTTCCAAGGGTGCATGAGCGAGGATATGAACCGAACCAGAGTAACTCTCACCAGTCCACCAGTCATACCAAGTCCCTTCGGGTAAGTAGACGGCGCGATGCTCAATTCCAGCACGGTAAATTGGTGCAGCCATCAGGGACGGACCGAGTAAAACTTGGTCGTAGAGTGTGTAGGTTGTGGGATCGTTGGGGAAATGGTAGAGTAATGGTCTTAGAATGGGCGCTCCTGTTGTTGCTGCTTCCCAAAAGAGGGTGTAAATGTATGGCAGCAACTGGTAACGCAGATTGATGTATTCTCTACAGATTTTCTCCGTGCGCTCCCCAAACACCCACGGCTCATGACGAGCTGTACTCATTGCCGAGTGACCCCGCATCAAGGGGTACAGCATTCCTACCTGCATCCACCGCGCGAATAATTCAGCTGTGGCATTACCAGCAAATCCGCCGATATCGCAACCCACAAACGCTACACCAGAAAGTCCCATGTTACACAGCATTGGCAGGGACATTTCTAAATGTTCCCACAACGACTGATTATCGCCCATCCACACCGACGACCACCGCTGCACTCCTGCAAAACCAGAACGAGTTAGCACAAAAGAACGCTCATTTCGGCGCAGTCGTTGCAAACCCTCCGCAGAAGCTTGTGCCATTGACAAACCGTACAGATTATGCACCTCTGCATGAGTCGCCCTTTCCTTAGATGAGGAGGATGAGGAAGATTTTACTCCCTCATCTCCCCCATCTCCTCCTTGCGGTGCATCCAGAGGAAACCAAATTTTATTACCACCATCCCCAAAAGGGCGATCGTCAATGGCTGGTTCGTTCATATCATTCCAAATTCCTGCAATACCAATATCTGTCAGGGTTTTGTGTAAATCGCCCCACCACTGACGCACATCGGAACGCAGAAAATCAGGAAAAACGGATTTTTCAGGCCATACGTAGCCATGAAATAATCGTCCATCGGCTTGACGCACAAAATAGTCGTTTTCTATGCCTTGCTCAAAAACGTGATAGTTGGCTTCTGGTTCGTACTTTACACCTGGATCGATAATTGTCACTGCCTTAAAGCCATCTTGCGCCAAGTCACCGATCAGTTTTGCAGCGTCGGGAAAGCGTTTGGGACTCCAGGTAAACACGCGATAGCCCCGCATATAGTCAATATCGAGGTGGATAACATCGCAGGGAATGCGGCGATCGCGGAATTCCTGCGCCAGTTCACGCACAACGATTTCCGACTCATAACTCCAACGACATTGATGATAGCCAAGCGACCACTTCGGCGGTAACGGCATTTTACCAGTGAGCTGGGTGTAGGTGCGGAGAATTTCCGCAGGTTCAGGACCATAGATGATGTAGTAGTCCAACTCGCCGCCGCGAGTTTCCATTTTCCAGACACCTGGTTTCTCTGCACCAATGTCGAACTGACTCCAAAACGTTGTGTTGAACAAAATACCGTAACTTAGATCAGGACGCAAGGCAATAAAAAATGGAATTGCCTGGTACATTTCATCAGTCAGGGAACCGTAATCTAAGGCATCAACTGTCCAATTCGTTTTGACTTCGCTGAGTTTGTCAAGAAAGCCTGTGCGTTCCCCAAAGCCGTAGAAATGCTCTTCGGCTTCAATGTGTTTCCATGCAGCAACTGCACCTAAGCGCCAACCCATACCTAAATCTGCATCTTGGGCAAAGGGACGACCAGATTTGTCGAAGCAGGTGATACGGCAATTTTGCCGTTGTACACTCACACGTATTTGCTCTGTTTCAATTTCTACTGTTGCGTCAGTTTCCCGCACCTGGAAGGGTATGACTGCCCATTCTGCATCATCCAGTGCGATCGCCCAAGGACGGCGGCTTGTGAATTCGCCATTAGGTGACATCCGTACACGAACTAAATTTGGTGCTAGCACACTGATGGCTACGCGTGAGTCACCACACTCAAAGTTGATAGTGCGTTCATCCCAATGTACGGCTTGCACTGTCCCAATAGTTGTCCAAGGTTGGTCAGTTGTGGGCAGTTTTCCAAAGTATTGCGGCATGCATCCTCCAATCTAGACGGCTGATCACAACTGCAACTGTAGTACAGCTAACCATTGGGTATAAACCTACCGACGGATGAATTAGTCAATACTTCGTTTTTGACCTTATTTTTAAACTGCTTTAAGTACCTGTAACCAGAAACATTCTTACCAAACTTGCGTCAATTAGGGTATTAAATCATTCTTAAAAAGTTTGTATATCTTCCCAAGGTAAGAAGTTAAGCCTTTGGAGGCTTGTAAATATTTAAATTGTGAAATGTATCACATCTATTATTTTGAAGAATTAATGCACCAAAGGTTATTTATGTCGCTTAGGGAGAAAGAGGAATTTTTGCATACAGAATTAGTCAGACATGGTGTGGAATACCACAAGGCAGCAGAAGTTGCTAGGATTTTAGTGTCTGGCAAACCTGATGAACTTTTAACGGACAAAGAGATACAACTTGCTACAGAAGTTTGCAGAAAGTGGGTAATACAACGTAAACGCTTGGCTTTCATACACAAGCAATAGAGTTTACTCCAACCCATGAAATGAAGATAAACCACACATGAGCAACAGCAGCAGATTACCTTTGTTGTTCTGCTGTCTTCTCTTGCTCAGATATTGTCTTTAAATCATCCAAATTACACAGCAAACGTGGCTTTTCTGGATCTGTTAAATCTAGTTTGTCCCAAGGTATACTGTACCCACTGTGAATTTTTTGCGCTCCAAATAGATGTAAAATTCCCAACGCAATTGTCCAGGCTGATAGCCGTTCTAATATAGCAGGGTATCCGATAAGATATTCTTGAACGACCCATTCCGAGCCTTGCTTTTCGCCACGTACTTCTTCAATGCGTCCTACAGCCTTGCCTGTTGAGTCTAGCACCTGTTTACCTAGCAGCAGTTCCAAATGAATTTCATGATTCGCCATGTTCTGCTCCTGGAATTCGTTCGATGATGTGTTCGCTCACCCATTCTTCGTAAGCTAATGCTGGTGTTGCTTCTGCTTCCACATCGACTTTCACATCGATACCAACGTCACGCACTTTTGAAAAGGGAATTCGCAACGATTCACTACGCTTTGCACCCCACTTACTTTGAATTGTTGCTATCCAACGTGCTAATTGTGGATGTAATCTACGGGCTAGGGTGGGCATACCAACTTCAATATATGTCAATCGTGGCGGTTGGTTGTCGCGCAATTCCATAACAATGCCGTCAACTTTCCCCATTTTTCGCCCTTTAGTATCAACAAGTTGGTTATCGAGTACATCTCTGATAATGTCCATGAATCCAAAATTCCAAATCTAAAATTAATTTAACCGCCAATAATTTCTAGGGGAATGGCAGCGATCGCTAACACAAAAGCCAGCACCATTGTAAAAATGACAACGCTGTTACTCAGAAAGCCGTTACGATATTTACCAACGTATAATTTGTCATTCATTAACACCAAAAATGGCAAAATAACGGGTGGCAAAATGACTGCTGTAATCGCCATTGAAAACAAAGTGAGTTGCAACGGGTCAATACCAATCGCCATCAGTAGCGAGGCAAGGAAGACAAAGACGGTGTAAACTAAGCTAAAGCGCGCTGCATCTTTGGGTTTAAGATTTTCCCCCCAATTCCAACCAAAAGCTTGAGCAACAATATAGGCTGTGTCGAGGGTGACTTCTAGCGCTGCACCAAAGCAGGCTATTCCCAGTGAGGCTGCAAATAAAATGAAACCCCAGTAACCGAAAGGTTCTGTCAGCATCAGCGCCGCCTGTTCATAGCTATCAACTTGGATGCCTTTAGGATGGAGTACCAGCGCTGCGACAATCAGCAAACCCAAGGATACGATGCTACCAAAACCCATACCCAAAGTGGCAACGGCACGATTAACACCAATGTGTCCTTCATCCCACTTATCTTCTACCGCACCAGATGAATAGAAATAAAACAGATATGGACTGATTAATGCACCCAAAATACTTACTGCAATAAATAAATAATGTGCCGTATCTTGGCGTGGTAGTGTTGGCAATAAACCAGAACCGATTTGTGTTAGAGATGGATGCAGTTTGAACGTGGCGACTACAAAAGCTAGCGTTATCAGTCCCAACAGAGAAATGCCATTTTCGATAATACTAAAGTTGCCGTACCAAATTAAAGACCAAATAGCAAATGCTACAGGTAAAGCAAACCATTGAAAACTGATACCTGTTACGAGTTGCAGGGCGATACAAACACCACCAATTTCAGCTGCTAAAACGAGAAAATCAACAGCAACTTCTGCAACCAACGGGATAATATAAAAGTTGAAGCCAAAACGCTCGCGGACTGCAGCAGCTAATGTATGTTTGCTAACTGCTGCCAAACGCCCGGACATTTCTACGAGAAAAATGACACAAATTGTCCCCAGAACAATCGCCCAAATGAGTTGAAAACCGAATGTAGATCCAGCTTCAGCTGCGGTTGCAATTGCACCTACATCCAGAAAGCCACCAATACTTGTGACTATTCCCAAGGCAATTTCAAGAATTTTCTTCATGGCTTTTCACCTGCTGATTTTGCCAGCCTGCGAATTGTTTGTTCTTGGGTTGAGAGCTGTTTGATCTGAGTTGCAATTGCACTCCGGTCTTTTTTTTCCACAGCTAGTGACATTTGATCTACTATATATTTAAGCTGCTGTATCGGCTTTAATAGACTCTGCTGCTGATTAGGTGGTATTGATAATTTTGACAAGTTATCTGTTTCTTTTTGGAGTTGTTCCTGTGTCGTTTTTAGTGTTTGTTTAGCATAGTTTGTCGGCACAGCCTTGCGTATCCATGCATCACCCACCATGTGTGCCGTTGCTGCCCATGAAGATATTGTGTCTAGATCTTTTGTCACTTCTTCTGTAGATTTTTTATTGCTACAAGAAGCTATTAATAATATCATAAATAAGAGAATATTACTTATTAATATCCATTTTCCACTTCCTGACATATTTATGTCCTCTTTTACCCATATGTAATTAACTTCTCAATATCATTTTACTTCTGGCAATATCATCTACTTTATAGTAGGTTTCTAAACTCTATCACTGTGCATATAGGTACTTTATACAGCGCTTTTTATTAAATGATGAGACTACAAACCTTCGGTTGGAACTACATACCAATATCTCAAATGTCCATTACATAGGCTTTTATGCGACAATGCCCACTTTGGAGAAAGTTATACAACAGCGATTGACACGATAGAAGCTATACACCAAACAGTGAACAAACCTGGACAACCAGTACGTAAGCTGGAGATATAGCCAGATCCAGTCTGAAAAGACTACGTTAATTGGGGCATGATACCCGTAGGTGCTTTCCAGCTTGCGGCACCGCAGTCGCCACAACGGGGGGAACCCCCGCAAGGCGCTGCTCTCTATCGTTGGATGTTAAACAGATGTATTTGCGTAGGTAGGTGCATCCAGCGTAAAAACTCTTTTTAACATGATCGAGGAAAACATTACCCTAATGACGGCTCTTTATGAGCAAAGTATTCGTACTCGACACCGAGAAAAGACCACTAGATCCCGTTCATCCGGCACAGGCAAGACAGCTTTTAAGAAATGGTAAAGCCGCGGTATGCGCGCAAATTTCCCTTTACTATCATTTTAAAAGAATCACGTCCAGATGTACCAGTACAACCTTTAAGAATCAAAATTGATCCAGGTTCAAAAACTACAGGGATAGCCGTAATTAATGATTCAACTGGTGAAGTCGTATTTACCGCAGATCTTAAACATAGAGAATTTTCTGTAAGAGTTGCTTTAACTTCTCGCAGACAATTAAGAAGAAGTAGGAGAGCCAGAAAAAGCCGTTATCGTCAACCACGTTTTAATAACAGAAAACGTCCTGACGGTTGGCTGCCACCAAGTTTAATGAGTCGTGTTTACAACATTCAGACGTGGGTAAGGCGATTGATGAGACTTGCACCAATTACGGCTATATCACAAGAACTAGTTAAGTTTGACACTCAACTCATGCAGAATCCCGCTCTTTGTGGTAAGGAGTATCAACAGGGAACATTGGCAGGCTACGAAACTCGTGAATACCTGCTAGAAAAGTTTGGTAGAAAGTGCGTATACTGCGACAAGCAGGATGTACCTTTACAGATTGAACACATTCACCCACGAGCTAAGGGAGGAACGAACAGAATTTCAAACCTTACCTTGAGTTGTGAAAAATGCAACATCAAAAAGGGAACCAAAGATATTAAGGATTTCCTGAAGAAAGACCCTGAACACTTGAAAAAAATTGAAGCGCAAGCCAAGAAACCATTAGCCGACACTGCTGCTGTTAATTCAACTAGATTCAAGTTACTTGAAGTTTTAAAATCCACCGGATTGCTAGTAGAAACAGGTAGTGGCGGTTTGACAAAGTTTAATAGGACAAAACTTGAACTACCCAAAACTCACTATTTTGATGCGGCATGTGTGGGTCGGTCAACTCCAGATAAGTTAATCGTTAAAGGCGTCAAACCTTTAATAATAAAAGCTACTGGACATGGAAGCCGACAAATGTCTGTAACTGACAAATTCGGTTTCCCTAAAAGCCATAAAACTAATACCAAGTTTCATTTTGGATTCACAACGGGTGATATTGTCAGGGCTAATGTCCCCAAAGGAAAAAATGCGGGTACTTACACAGGAAGAGTAACTACTCGCAAAATTGGACAGTTTGATATCAACACTGGAACAAAAACCCTACAGATAATCAATCACAAGTACTGCACAGTATTACAACGCCATGATGGTTATTTGTACTTGTTGTCGAGTATTGTCCATTGAATCCGCCATTAGAGGCGTACCGATCGCCACTAGGGCGTTGGGCAATGCCTAGCGTATCTGAGTGATGTCTGGGTTTTAGTGAGCATTGCCCACCCGAAAGATACTTAGTACTGCATTTCATAAATTCTTATCGCAATAAGGGCTTGTAGTTGCGCTAAGCGCGTGCCTCCTACGGAGGAGCTACGCTAACGCCGTCAGGCGAAGGCAGGTTCGACAGCGCAACTACGAACTATAACGCTACTTGCCTTGTGCAATCTTGTACTTAGATTTTTTTAAAAATAAAACCCGATTGCTATAGATGGTTACTTATTTCATGTTGATCTGATACCAAATCCGTTTTTATACCCCCCTTTTAACCCTGGCGGCTGGAAGTCTCGGCTACACAGACAAAGCCCGCCTCCGCGGACTACTGTAAAAGGGAGGTCATTGCTCCGGATTTGGTATGAGTTCAGCCGCAGATGAAATAAATCATGGTAGGCATCCTGCCCATCCTATTTCTTAGGCACTTGCAAACACTTGTCAAATATTTAGAAATATTGATTTTTTTTTAGGTATTTATACATTTGTGGGTTTGTAAAAAAAATTTCTGGTAAATTTTTAGTGTTATAAAAATTCGTACATCAGACTACCGAAGAAATAGCAATATTTCATCGCCCCTAGTCTGCTCAGATTTATCCTCTGTACCGTTTGACCTGATTTACCAGCAGTTATTTTCACGTCAGCGTTGTTTTTGATACTAAAAGTTGAACATGACTACAATACCCACCAAGATAGTGTTTTCTGTTCTGGGACTAGCAGGAATTAGTCTTTTGTCTTCTTTGACACCAGCAAGCGCCACCATTTTGGTGGAACCCATCGTGACGACACAGAATGAAGACATCTTAAAAACGAGAAACCCAAGAGCGCTTGGACCAGAAATAACACCTGGGCTAGTCATAGAATATGGTGTCCCAGATGTAGCAAACAACCTCTTAAACGCTACTGGGCAAGATATAGGAAGCTTGGTTTTTGAATTACAAACACTGTCATATTCTAATCCAAATTCCACTCCACCATTCAATAATGAGCCAGTGCAGTGGGGAGATGTCAATGGAGATGGCAAGATTGGTTTTTCTAATGTTCCTGGTCTCAATGATATTTTTACAAACGTTACCGTTACGGATAACGTCCTCACCTATAGTGGTGGTGTCATACCCAACGGAACAGTGTTTTTCAATCCATTCTCTACCACGCCTGATTTACGCCCAGGTCGTGGTATCATCCCACCAGCACCACCTGCACCAGCAGATCAAGATGGACCGATTCGGGTGAAAAGCTATTACACTGCTGTTCCCGAACCAACTGCCGCCTTGGGTTTACTGTTGCTTGGTGGCATAAGCTTAGCTTCAAGATTACAGCGGAAACTAAAGCAGGAAATTAATTCGTAATTAAATAGATTTCTTGCAAAAGTATGATGAATGGATGTTTAGAACCACCGATGCAGACTTATGGAACACAGATAAATTATCTGTGTGCATCTGTGGTTTTTTCATAAAATAGACTTAACTATAAGCTTCATTGTCCTTTTTAGTCAGGACTTACGCAAAAATCGCCCTTACGCTTAATTTATCAAACCGCCAAGACGAGGCAACGTAGAGACGTTGCATGCAACGTCTCTACACGTGTGGAATCTATGGCACATTCGTCGTGGCACGCTAAGACCGCTACATAAAACCTACTCAAATCTATCTATTAGGCTTGAGATGGCTTTACTTCCTGCTTCCACGCCCGGGAGTCGGTGAGCCAGCGCTGCAGGAGGGTTTCCCTCCGTAGGCGACTGGTGAACCCGAAGGGCTCCTTCTTGTCTACAGGCGTCAATTCGGGAGTAGCTCTCCCTATTTTCTCTAAATTTAAAGCTGCATTCAAATCTCTATCCCCGATCCACCCGCATTTTGAGCATTCAAAAATACGTTCACTCAAGGATAAAGATTCTTTTTTCTCACCGCAACAATGGCAAGTCTTAGAACTTGGAAACCAACGGTCAACTATAATCAGTTTTGAATCATAAAGTTGACATTTGTATTCCAGTTGTCGTTTGAATTCATAAAAACTTCCATCGCTAATCGCCTTTGCTAATTTATGGTTTGATAACATCCCACTGACATTTAAGTCTTCAATCACTACGAAGCTGTGGTTTTTAGCTAAGTAGGTTGTTAACTTATGTAAGTAGTCAGTACGAATGTTCGCGATTTGGTTGTGCAGTCGAGCTATTTTTATGTTGGAATCAGCCCAGTTTTTTGACTTGAGTTGCTTGTGACGATTACGCCATTGTAATAAGCTTAGCTTCTTTTGTAATTGACGTGTTTTTTTTGCCCCACAAAAGATTTCTCCTGTCGAAAGAACTGCCAGGTTGAGAATCCCTAAATCCACTCCCACAACATCAAAACGCTTGGGAGTTGGTTTGATATCAGTCTCTATTTTGAAGGAAATAAACCACGAGGCTGCTTTTCGACTCAGAGTAACTGTTTTGGGTTTTACCCCTGATGGTAGAGATTCATAAGTTTTTAAAACTCCGATGACTGGTACTTGTATTTGAGTCTCACCAATAATTTTAATTGTTCCATCTAGAGTGAAGGAATCATCACGTCCTTTCTTTTTAAATCTGGGAGCACCTGCTTTTTTACTAAAACATTTTTCCCAACCCTGCCTTAAATTTCTTAAGGCGAATTGAGGTGCACATTTAGAAACTTCATAGTACCAGGAATATTCTGATTTGACGAGCGCCACTAACCATTTGTGTAAATCAATGGAAGTGGGAAACTTTATTTTCTGTTGTGGATTGAGTTTGTTGTGATTGAGAATTGCTTTGGTCAGTCCTAATCCCCAATTCCAAGCATGACGTGCTACTCCCGCATGTTTGCCAAGGATTTGTTGTTGATGAGAGTTGATTTTTATTTCTGTCTTAAATCCGAGTAGCAATGTTGCCAGACTCCGCAACAACTATACAATACAAAACTAACATACATTTATTGTAATTCTTCTCAAGTATCCAGAGCCAAATATTAGTATTTTGTTACTGAAGGTTTAATGATGAGAAGATTTGAGTAGAATTAGATAGATTTTTCTTAACTGCTGCCAGCCCTTCGGGACACGCTGCGCGTTGGCGGAGCCTTCGCTTTGCGCTTACGCTATCATCAACAATCCTTAACTGAACCGTATTGCTTTTCGGACACCGTAAAAAACTAAATTTCAATGGTTTCAGCCCTACCTAATTTCCTTAACCGAGCAGTATTCTAACCCATCCTGCCCTTTGCGATTGATGCGTGAGCCGTGGCTCACACATCCTACAAAAAATTCTGTCCGCCTACTGAGCTTGTACTGGCACAACTTCTGGGTCATCATCAAGTGACAGGAGAAATTCAATCAAATCAGTTTGGTCTTGAGTGGAAAAACCAGCCTGTTTATCCACCCAGTAATTGTGCCCACTACCGTCTGCATTGGACTTTTGCAAGTCAGAATGAGCGCGGTTAGCTAAAACGACTTGTCTACGCAAGTTGCGGTCTACAAGTACCCGCAAACTGGTACTCGGATCTGGTAAAATGCCATTTAACAACGTGCCTGGTATTCCCAGCTCGTCAGGATTAACAATCTCATAACCATCTTTCTCCACTTTCAGGGCTTCCGGTCCTGCTGCAGCACCGCCATCATGTAGATACGGTGCGGTGACGTGAAGTCCAATCAAGCTAGGAACTTTGTAACCGCCTGCGTTGCCAATGGCAAAAGCAAGTTTAAAGTCTTCTTCTGATGTGATGTCTGTGGGAACTTCCAGTACAGGCGGGTTTGCTGGCAGAGGAACTGACACGTTACTGGGATATGTTTGCGGTGCCACGAAGTTGCGGGCGACGGGTGCTTGTGCCTTTGCCCGTGAAGGCTGAGATTTGATTTCCTGTTCGGCAATGACATGATTGTTAGTGAAATACCGCCCACTATGACATTCAACGCACCCAGCCTGTGTGAAAATCGCTGCGCCGCGCTTCACCGCGTCTGAGTTGGTAGATTGATTTGGCGGCGGTGCGAGCGAGTTTTGAAACGCTGACATTCCATTGAGTTGTGCGGCAACTGGCATTCCCGGTGAACTTGCCATCAACCCATCAAGGATAAATGGTGAACCCTTCGGGTATCCTGGCATGACAATCACCTCGTTGATGATAGGTGTGCCAGGAGTTGGGTCATTTTTCAGGAAAAATTCCGATGGTTTAGCACCTTGTGGCAACCTAAACATTGGATTGGCGGCATTCTGCAGAATAACGCCTAAATACGTATCTTTATCAATGCCTAGCAGCTGCTGGCTAGCATCAGCAGTTGATGTCTGGTCTGAGTTTGTCCCATGAACGTTGCTGTTGAGTGAAGTCAGTCCGTGGAACCAGCCAATCGCAGAATTTCCACTCCAGCCGTAGGGGTATGCACCGAAAGTATAGGAAGATGGATTTTGAGAGGGATTGTTGTCATTATCGGGGGTTGAGTCAAAGTTGCCAGGTGCCCAGGTGAGCAATTGGGCATCGACAGCATCTTCTAAAGCTTTTGCATCTGGTAGACGTGCTTTATTGTTGTCGGCTTTAATGTAAGTATGTTCACCACGGCGAATTGTCAAAGGATTAACACCGGTTTGCCGGAACCATGCTGCTGAGTTACTGGCTAATGCGACAATTAAGCCTGTATCAAGGTCGTTGTTGGGTGCGCCTTCGAGGATGCGTCCGGTATCTTTATCAACAGTCGCATGGCATGCCGCGCAGGTGATACCAATGCGAATTTTGCCGTCGTTGATGTGGGTGATAATTCCCAATGGAACGAGGGAATTAGCGGGAACGTCGAGCCCGGTGTTGAGGATATCGCCTTCTTTGAAAGTGCGTACGCCTTTGGCGTTGCCGGAGGCATCGCCCACCTTCATATCCCGATCCATCGTCACTTGCAGATTTGTTGTAGGCTTACCGCCAAGGGCTAATATTGCTTTCGTCAAGTTGCCGATATTCATTGGACCATCTAAGGCACCAGTGACATCAGTCAAGAAAACCTCATTCCCAAAGGTTTCTGTATAAAAAGCTTTGCGCCCGAAATTTATCAAATCCTCAGTGATCGCAACAGCTCCATTATCTGCTGAGAGTTGCTGTTTACCTTCTTCTGTTTTTAGCAAACTTGCTGCTTCATCTTTAGTGATAACCTTACCCAGCACATCATAGGAGCCAATCTCTTGGGCTGTAGGCTGCGTCAGGGGAGTATACGTGTTATTAATACTTGGCGTTCCTGGCAATGCAATGTCAATTTGGTATGCCCAAAACCCAATAAAGAGAATCAAGGCAAGCAGTATAATAACCCCGCGTAACCGCGTGAAAGTTTGAATTAATCTAACTTTCGGCGCTTTCGAGTTATTAGCTTCGTTTTCGGTTTGCTCTGGGGAAGACAACATGATACCTATAGCAGTCCTATTTGAGTTGTAAATTGCCTCATGAGGGCGCTTAACAGGGAACGGGGAACAGGAATTTTTATAAATGATTTAGGATTGCTATATGTTGAAAATGCGGGAGATGCAGGGACTTTAAAATCCTCGACCACAGATAGAATCAACAACTGCGGCTGGCTGACTACTATTGCGTTCTCGACAGAGTAAAATTTGAGCCAAACGTTGCTGGTAATAGTATTGATGAGCAATCCAGCCGATAGGCGTACCAGCAATAGTACCAATAATCAGACCAGTAATCAGACTATAAACAAGATGCTTTCTTTTGATATTATTTCCTCTAACAGCAGTGTCTTGTCCTAACATAAAACTCTTCTTAGATATTAATTTTCAAATAGTTAAACGGATATAGGTAGGGCACAGCCCCACCTACAGTTCTTTGATTTCTTTGAGCAGACCCTACTCTACAGGAAGCCTCTCTGGTGGGAATCAACCAGAAGCTTCAGAGCAAGCGTCTAGAGAACTTAGAATTTTTTAAACCACCTGTGTCAGAAAAGACACCAATTCATCAGTGTTCAGAGCTTGGATTGAGTTCAACACAATTGTGACTTGCTCACTAGGTGTCAACTCACTTAAAGCACCAATGATATTGCTTCCCAATCTTTGTGCTAACAGATACCAGAAAGCTATCCTAGCTTCAGCGCTCAATGAGCTATACTCATGAGCGGGAATTGTAGTTCCGCCGCCAGTAACAAGTTCACCAAGTGCCTTGCTTGGGTTTGGATTGAGGACCGTTGCATCTTGGTCATTTTTTTCTGCTCCTAGGAAGTCACGCAGAGCAGATAGCTGATTTTCTTGGGACAGTTGCTGAACTCGTGTTACCAAATTTGCAGCATCTTGTGTTGGCAAATTATTTGCAGCATCAGCGGGAACTGATTGAGCAATGTTGCGGTAGATTAACCCCAGCACTAGTAGCTGATCGTCGATAATCAAACCCTTAATTCCTCTTACAGCTTCTTGTACTGCATTGACATTTGTAGAAGTCATGAAACCTCCTAATTGGTAATAAATTTTTAGTGGCTTGGAGAAGGTTAGCAACATAAATTGATTTGCTAACATTCTTTCTGCGTATCATTCACGACAATCTAGGATAAATTAGTAACAAATCTATTCCTAGAATGGCAACATTGCTTTATGTTGTGAAAATCTTTCTGCTAAAGCAACAAAGTAGAAATATTGACTGCTCTTGCTCATGCCTCTTCCAAGATTAAAGATTTAAGTCATAACCAAATCACTGTTAAAAGATAGAAAATTTATTTGAAAACAATATTTTTATACCTGTCTAAAGAGAGATAAAAGAGGTACGAGAAAATTAGAAAATTGAAAATTACCAAGTCAAAGGCGTGACGGCTATTATTAGGGTGCAACGACTTTAGTGAGCAACATAGATAAACACAGAGTGAATACAATGCTTGGTTGACTCTGTGCTTATCTATGATTTTTTATTTGCTATTTGCCGAAGAGGCTGCTACTTTAAATTCTGGAAATTTTAAACTTCGGCACCTGGTTTTGGTTTAGCACCGAATGGCGCGACGTAATCGCGGAAAAGAGTAATTTGCTGTTCAAATTCAATTTGCTTAATTCTGTTGAGCAGTTCTTGAGATTGGGAGGAAAGCTTATAGTCAGCAGGCATAGGAACGATAGTAGCGTTTTCCATGCCTTGAGCTAGGCGATACCAAAACAGTAGCTCGGTAGTATCGCCTATTGAGCCATACATCCGAGTATATTGATTATCTACCTTGTTAATCAAATCGCGCTGGAACTGCAACTGTTCTTCATGGGATAATTCCTTAATTTGATTGAACAAACCGTCAGCAATATCTGAAGAAACAGTGCTAGCTCCGGGCGCAGCGGGGGTAATAGAACCGCCCATTTCTTTGTAAATGAACCAAAACAAAGCTAGCTGTTCATCTACATCTAAGCCTTGCCAAGCTTGGACAATTTCGCGAATAGTTGGGTCGTTCGTTTGAGTAAATGTCATAAAAAACCCCGATTGCAATTAATAACCAACAGTAGCAAGATTATCAAACGTGCATTTGGTGTTTAACCCCACTGAAGACAGATGTATTTAAATCAAAGAGAAGAAGAATTAGAAAACGAAGAACTCAGAAATCAGGACTTAGAACTCATAAGAGTTCTTTATTTTTGTTGTCATGACTCATGAGAAAGAACTCAAAATCCAAAACCTAAAACTCAAAAGGGCTTGTTGATTCTGAGTTCTTGACTAGATTTTCAGGAGGTTGAAACGTGGAGAGACGTTTAGAAGGAAAAGTAGCAATTGTTACAGGTGCGGGGGCTGGCATTGGGGAGGCGATCGCCGAAAGCGGCTCATGAAGGAGCATCGCCCACAAATTCGCCAAAGAAGGAGCATCAGTCGTTGTTAGTGACAACTCTCCCGAAGACAGCAAGCAATGTAGCGGGAGCATCTCAAGTTCACAAATGAGACTTGCTGCTTCACAGGACTTGCATCCAAGTATCCTCCACAGCCAGGAATCGGTAGTCCAACCGACCCATGTTTTAACACTCGAGTCGCTCCACTTGGGGAGCCAGTGCGTTGGCGGGGTTCCCCCGCTTGAAGCACCTGGCGTGAAACCCCAAGACCGCGCTACGAAGGTAAGCCTTGCCAAAAGCCTCAAAACTACGTTTCTGATGGGCTGATTGGTTTAGACTTGAACATTTCCAACATTGCCTTTGTTGGTGATAACCATGCTGAGTTGCTACCGTTCGCAGAGAAAGTCCCTACTTTCCAGCGTGAAATGACTGCACTGCAAAGAAAAATGCAACGCTCTCAACGTGCCAATAACCCAGACAACTTTGAACCAAACTTCAAGGCAAGGAAGGGACGCAAGACCGTTGTAAAAAAAGGTAAGGTCAAGAAGAACAGCCGTCAGTGGAACAAATCTAAGAATTACCACAAAGCTGCTGCAAAGAAGCGTGAGTTGGAGCGTCGCAAAGCTGCATATGCCAAGACTCAGAATCGTCGCGTTGTTAACGAGATTTTGAGACATGGCAAGCATATAAAAACTGAGAATGTCTCAGTAAAAGGATGGCAGAAACGTTATGGCAAAGCCATATCTGCTAAATCTCCTGGTTTTGTACAATCCGAACTTATCCGCAAAGCTGAGAACGTTGGCGGGTCAGTTATCAAGTTTTCTACTCAAACAACGGCGCTGAGTCAGACTCATATGGATGGGACACGCATCAAAAAGTCCTTGTCTCAACGAGTCCATCGGGATGTAACGGGGATTCCGGAACATCATCGCGACTTGTTCAGTGCATTTTTGAGTAGATACATAAATCAGTTGGGAGTTGGTGTTGCAGGATACCCTTAATGCGTATCCGGGGCTGGAACCAGTCCTGTTGGAGGCATATCAACGTTATTTAACCCGCGAACAAGTAGGCAAGTCTGAAAGTAGGCAGTCTGATTCTCCCGACTAGCGGGTTTCCAACGAGTTACTAACCTAAGCGCCAGATAGCCAATATGGGCAAAAAGCTAGACGGGGATGTGGCGTGATTCTCCGTGTATGCGCGACCGGAGAGGGTTCAACATTCTGGTTACGCTCTCAACCCAAGGGCGAATTACGCCTTGACCACTCGCGTGAAGGACTGGAAAATAAGGAGACAAAGAGTCTGATGTAGGAAGGAAGAACAAAGAATGAACACAGAAGAATTTCTTCATTCTTCCTTGTTGTTTCTTTGTTGCTTAGTCCCTTCTGTCTTGATAATCTGGCGAGGACATTGGGTCTAATTCCCACCGGTTGTCGTCGCGCTGCTCAAGTATTTCCGTTGTGCGTAGAAAGGCTCTGTCCTCCATTTCTATGCCAACAGCAGCACCAATTTCATCAACAATATCTTGATCGGGAGTCGGAGCGGTACCACCAACAGCCTCATCACCTACCATTGATTCGAGTTCCCAAGCTGCATCAATATCCCCCCCAGTGAGTTCTGGGCTACCACCAATTTCATCCTTCTCTACTCTAGCAACTTGTTCCCAAACAGCATCCTCATCTGCAGCAGTTAGCCCTGGGCTGTTTACTGTATATTCTGCCCACTCAGATGGCATAGCTCCTGCACCAGTGATAGGTTCCGGCTGGTCTTTAACACCAGTTCCGTAAGATTCGGTAACTACCTGTGGCAAATCATCCGTTTCAAGCTCATTATCACTATTTTGCTCTGCTAAATCTCTTTTTTCTGCCATAATCCTAGCCCTTGCTGCATCCTCACGATAACGCTTTCTCTTATAAGGATAGTCATCCTAAAGAAGTATGACTTCAGGAATAAAACAATCTCTTCCTTAAGAATGAAGAGATGCTACTCATTGATCCATAGTCTTGTATGTATCAATTCAGGTTATAGCCACTTCACACAAGGTTATGAGTTCATGAAGTAGGAGTTAAGAGATAGTTTCTTGTGCTAACTCCCATATTTTAACTTATAACTATTTTTTTGATTTGTGAAGCAAAGAAAAATAGTAAATACTCAATGTATCACTTTAGAAATAAAAAACATATATCCCCTAAGAACGACGAAAAAGTAGTCAGAAAAGCGTAATAATTAAGCTATACATGAATTCATGGTCGAGTGATAAGGGAGTTAGGATTCATGACTTGTGGTCTTATTGATTTGATAAAACCCCAACTCATGACTCCTAACTATTTTCTAAAATCTCGAATTCATTCCTCGAAAAATAAGTTAACTTTCTATAAAAATTCATTATTGAAACATACTGAATACTTAAGCCTGCTCAATCCAAGTATTTAGTTAGATAATTCGGAGGCAGAAAATGAAATACGGCGAATTTATCAAACACGTTGAAAGTGTAGGTCAATTGAATTCTCGTGAAGAGGCAGAACGTGCAACCCGTGCCACACTAGAAGTCATCAGAGAGCGCATCGTTGGCGACGAAGCAAAAGATTTAGCATCACAGTTACCTAAGGAACTGGGCGAGTATTTGCGTGGGCGAGAGGGACAAAACGGTCAACACTTCGATATGCAAGAATTTATCAGCCGCGTAGCTGAAAAAGAGGGAATAGAACCGACCAATGCCGTAATACATATTAGATCCGTTTTCGCAGTGCTGAGAAACGCTGTGACGCCTGGTGAATTTGAAGATTTTCAGGCAAATTTTACAAACGACTACGCAGAACTGTTCCCAACATCGCCCACGAGTGAAGTCCCTGCGTAAGGAGCGTCATGAGCGTAGTGAGCCGCAGCGCTTACTACTAACCAAAAATTCATCACTAAATAATTGCATAACTGAATAATTGCATAACTGAATATTCAATTAGTAAAAGGAGTAAAGGAAAGTCAATGGTCAGCAATCATACTGGTAAGAAAAAAGTTGCTATCCTCATTGAAAACTTTGTAGAGGATGCAGAGTTTCAAGTCCCTTACAATGCGCTAAAGCAAGCGGGAATGGAAGTGGTTGTCCTCGGTTCCCGTGTGAACGAAACTTATAAAGGTAAACAAGGAAAACTTTCCAAGCAACCCGATGGTACCACAACTGAAGCAATAGCTTCTGAATTTGATGCAGTGGTGATTCCTGGTGGTATGGCTCCTGACTATATGCGGCGCAACCCCAACACAGTCAGGTTTGTGCAAGAAGCAATGCAGCAAGGAAAATGGGTGGCTGCGGTTTGTCACGGACCACAAGTTTTGATTGAAGGCGACTTGCTTAAAGGCAAACAAGCCACAGGCTTCATAGCAATCCGCAAAGACATGATTAATGCGGGTGCCAATTATATAGATGAGCCTTTGGTCGTTGACGGGAATTTGATAACTTCACGTCAACCTGGAGACTTGGCAATTTTCACCACAGCTATATTGAGTCGTCTGGGTTATGGTGGCAAAGATGCAGCTTTACCAGATGAGAAAAATCCAGCCGCCGAATGGTGGAAACTGGCTGATGCTTGGGGTGGTTCTACCAAGGGTGAGATTGTCAAAGCTTTGAATACAGCCCTTGCTGGTGAGCGTTATTCGCAGGAAGCGCTGGATAAGTACGCCGAGAAAGAATCAGATGCAGAAGTGAAATCTGTCTTTCAAGAGATAAATGGCGGTAAACAGCGCCACATCCAAATTTTGGAAGCGCGTCTCGATCAACTGGGTGAGAAACCTTCTTTAGCAGCAAATATCGCTAACCACTATGCGAAGGTCAAAACCGCCCTCACAGGAAGTGACGATATCTATCAGTTGCGTTCAGCCTTGGGCGATGTGCAAACGGGTATCGGTGATATTGGCAACTTGATAGCAGCAACGACCGACCCAGTATCGACTGCAATGTTCACACAAATCCACAAAGAGCTATTGACGTACGAGCAGCGGCTGGTAGACTTGTATCGGGCGCGGATGGGTGCAGGAGTGAAGCCTGCTAAACCAACTACAGGGGCTGCTGTGTCAATGTAAGGTCTTTGTGGGACGAACCACGTAGGCGCAAAGTAAAGAGAGGAAACGATATCAAGAGGGGATCTTTGCGCCTTAATGGTTCGTATTTTAGAGTAAAGGGAGAGAGAAAAACGTGGCATCAACATCGGAAAATAACCAGAATCAAGGTCAGACGGAAGCCAGTGAAACTGAGCGTTGGGCTTCATTAATTGGCGGTGGTGCAATGGTGTTAATGGGGTTAAGTCAACGCTCCCTCAGGGGGGTGTTGACGGCTGTCGCGGGTGGCGGTCTGATTTATCAGGGTGCTACAAAACAAAGCACGATTAAGCAAGCACAGCAAGCAATCACTGGCAGCGTGAGTCAAGCGATCAAAGTTGAAAAGACGGTAACGATTGATAAGCCAGCTTCGGAGCTTTACCACTTTTGGCACAACTTTGAGAATTTGCCCAATTTTATGAAGCATCTCAAGTCTGTGAAAGTGTACGACGCAAAGCGTTCCCATTGGATTGCGAGCGCACCTCTGGGCGGAAGTGTGGAATGGGATGCAGATATTATTGAAGACCGGGAAAATGAATTTATTTCTTGGGCTTCAGTGGAAGGTGCAGATATTGACAACTCTGGTTTCGTTCGCTTTAAAAAAGCGCCCGGTGACCGTGGGACTGAGGTCAAGGTGGTTATCGAATATAATCCACCTGGTGGAGCGTTGACAGCTACTTTCGCTAAACTCTTCGGCGAAGAACCAGAACAGCAAATTGGTGATGAATTGCGCCGATTCAAGATGTTGATGGAAGCAGGCGAAATTGCCACAAATGAAGGTCAACCCAGAGGTGGGCAATAAGGAGATGAGGGAGATGAGGGAGATGAGGGAGCAATATGCTTCTGATGCCCCTCGTCCTTGTGATGTTCCCCACTTCTTCCAGGGCTTATAGAGGAGAACGCTTAAATGAAGGCAGTATGTTGGCACGGCGCTAATGATGTGCGGGTGGAGACGGTACCAGATCCAAAAATTCTTAACCCGCGTGATGCTATTTTGAAAATAACGTCAGCAACTATCTGTGGTTCTGACTTGCACATCTATGATGGCTACATCCCGACTATGAAATCTGGTGACATTATTGGTCACGAGTTTATGGGGGAAGTGGTTGATATTGGTAGTGAAGTTAAGAAATTGCGAAAGGGCGATCGCGTTGTCGTCTCTTCAATTATCGGCTGCGGTCAATGCCATTACTGCCAGCATCAGAAGTGGTCGCTGTGCGATAATTCCAACCCCAACGGATGGATACAGGATAAGTTATTCGGGTTTGGTACGTCGGGGATTTTTGGCTACTCCCATGCTTTTGGAGGCTATGCAGGAGCCTTCGCGGACTACATACGCGTACCGTTTGCTGATTACGGTGCTGTGAAAGTTCCGCAAGGCATTCCTGATGAAAAAGTGCTGCCCATCTCCGACGCCTTCCCCACCGGCTATATGGGCGCGGAAATGTGCGATATCCAACCGGGAGATATCGTCGCGGTTTGGGGTTGCGGTCCTGTGGGACTGTTCGCCATGAAAAGCGCCTATATGCTGGGTGCAGAACGCGTCATTGCGATCGACCGATTCCCCGAACGCCTCCAAATGGCTAGAGACTTCGCCAATGCGGAAACTATTAACTATGAGGAAATCGATGCAGGCGAAGCCCTCAAAGAAATGACGGGTGGACGTGGTCCTGACTCTTGTATTGATGCCGTCGGACTTGAAGCACACGGTATGGGTCTAGAAGGATTCTATGATGAAGCCAAGACAGCGGTGAGGCTAGAAACTGACCGCCCCCATGTGTTGCGGCAAATGATTCTAGCTTGTCGCAAAGGTGGTACTCTTTCAATCATGGGTGTTTACTCTGGCTTTGTGGACAAAATGCCACTGGGTGCAGCCATGAACAAAGCTTTGACCTTCAAAATGGGGCAAATGTTCGGTCAAAAGTATATGCCCATCTTGTTGGATCATGTTTTGAATGACAAAGTTGACCCATCCCGCGTTTTCACCCATCACTTACCCCTTGAAGAAACAAAGCAGGGCTTTGAGATTTTCAAGCACAAGAAAGACAACTGTGTAAAAGTTCTGCTTAAACCATAAGGCTTTGGTAACGAGTTCGTAGTAAGCTCTGCCATCGCTTACTACAAACAAATTACCACATTTCAAACTGAATATATCGGAGGAATTGTATGAATCGCTTGCGTCAGATTTTGACTGTTTTTCTAGTAGGATTAACATTTTTCGTAATGCAGGCTTTTGGCTACGGTAACGCACTGATAGCACAAGCTGAAGAAACCGTAGAATCCCCAGTGGGTATTTATTACAAGGGGACCCCTTCTGATACAGGCTCTAATACAAGCTCTAATAAAAGCTCTGATACAAGCAAGATCCAAAACGACAACAAGCTGGTTGAAAAAGCCAGAAAGAACCTGAAAGAAACTGCTGATAATGTCAGAGAAAAAGCTAACAATTTTGGTGAATCTGTTTCTGGCAGTAGTGATGGAAATGTAAAATCCCCAGTAGGTATTTATTACAAGGGGACACCTTCTGATACAAGCTCTGATACAAGCAATATCCAAGACGACAACAACCTGATTGAAAAAGCCACAAAAAAGGTGAAAGAAACTGCGGATAATCTCCGTGCATCGGTCGATCTAGATGAAAACGTCACAACACCAGAGGCGAATTATTACAAAGCACAACCGCAAACAACCACGACCAGTAAGGGCAACAACCCGATTAAACAAGCCACAGAAAGCCTCAAAGAAACCGCTGACAATGTCCGCGAAAAACTCAATCTAGATGAAGAACTTCCTCGCAGCACCAAAGAATTTCTGAATTCAACTGAAAAAAGAGTTGAAAAAACAGTTGCGCCAGTAACTGGAACAAAAGAAGGGTACTATCAAGAACCCCCTCAAGTTAGATAAGTAGAAAGAGAGTAGGGGAAGTGGAGAAAGTGGGGGGAGTATCTTCTTCCCTATCTTCCCTTACTTCCTTATCCCCATACTCCACTAAATTAAGGACTATTGAATATGAAAGCAGTTTGCTGGCATGGTGCCAAAGATGTGCGAGTCGAGACGGTGCCAGATCCAAAAATTATTAACCCCCGAGATGCTATAGTCAAAATCACCTCGACGGCAATTTGCGGTTCTGATTTACATCTTTACGACGGTTTCATCCCCACGATGGAAAAAGGCGATATCCTTGGTCATGAATTCATGGGGGAAGTCGTTGAGATTGGCAGCGCAGTTAAGAATATCAAAATAGGCGATCGCGTTGTCGTTCCCTTCACAATATCCTGCGGTAACTGCTATTTTTGCCAACGCGATTACTGGTCGCTCTGTGACAACTCTAACCCGAACGGCTGGATGGCAGAAACGTTGATGGGTTATTCACCATCTGGTCTATTTGGTTACTCCCATATGATGGGCGGTTACGCTGGAGGTCAAGCAGAGTATGCCAGAGTTCCCTTTGCCGATGTAGGCTTGTTCAAAATTCCTGATGGATTAACGGATGAGCAAGTATTATTTTTAACAGATGTTTTTCCAACTGGCTACATGGCAGCAGAGAACTGCAACATCAAACCTGGTGATATCGTTGCTATCTGGGGTTGTGGACCAGTTGGACAATTCGCTATCAAGAGTGCTTATTTACTGGGTGCAGAGCGTGTCATTGCCATTGACCGCGTCCCTGAACGTCTACAGATGGCGAAAGAATACGGCAACGCAGAAGTCCTCAACTACGAAGAAGTGGATGTTGGCGAAGCCCTCAAAGAAATGACTGGTGGTCGTGGTCCTGATGCTGTGATGGATGCAGTGGGAATGGAAGCACACGGCACTGACTTTATGGCGTTATACGACAAAGCAAAGCAAGCAGTGCGTCTAGAAACAGACAGACCTACAGCCTTGCGCCAAGTCATTCTCTCTTGCAGTAAAGGTGGTCATGTATCAATTCCGGGTGTTTACGGAGGCTTTTTAGACAAAGTACCGATGGGTGCTGCCATGAATAAAGGCTTGACGTTCAAGACAGGACAAACCCACGTCCACAAGTACTTACGTCCTTTACTTGAGTACATACAGAACGGCAAAATCGACCCAACATTTATCATCACCCACCGCTTACCTTTAGAACAAGCGCCCCACGGCTACGAAATTTTCAAGCATAAGAAAGACAACTGCATCAAAGTTGTACTGAAACCCTAACATCCTTTGGGAACTGGCGACAGGGGACTGGAAACTGGCGACAGGGGACTGGGTACTAGACAATTCCTAATCCCCAATCCCCAATCCCCAATCCCTAATCCCATTCACTCCGCGCTCCTGTGGGTTTAAATCTTAAATAACATATGTTTGACTCCCTCAAAAAAGAACTATCTCGCCGCGCTCTTTTACATAAAGCAGGTTATGGGTTCATGGGGCTCAGTGTTGCTGGGGCAGTCGGACACATTATCAAACCTGTACGTACTTTCGCTCAAGCAGCACCATCTAAAGAACCGTCTTTGCCTCCAGAAAAAAAGCTAGGATGGGCGGTTGTTGGTTTAGGTAAGTTTGCCACCGAACAGATCATGCCCTCGTTCGCTGAGTGCAAAAGCTCAAAGTTGGTAGCTTTGGTGAGTGGCGATCGCCCTAAAGCCGAAAAGTACGCACAGCAATACGGCATCAACCCAAAAAATATCTATAACTACCAAAACTACGACTCTATCCGTAATAACCCTGAAGTAGACGTTATTTATATCATCTTACCAAACGGAATGCATGCTGAATACAGCATTCGTGGGGCGCAAGCAGGCAAACACATCATGTGTGAAAAGCCGATGGCGATTACACCAGAAGAATGCCAAGCAATGATTGACGCGGCAAAGAAAGCAAACCGTAAGTTGATGATTGCCTACCGCGCCCAATACGAACCGTACAACCTCGCCACCATTCAACTTGCTCAAAGTGGCAAACTTGGCAAGCTCAAGTCGATCACCTCAGATCACGGACGCACACTGAACCCCAAAGACCCCGCCGACATATGGCGAATGCAAAAAAAACTAGCTGGTGGCGGTTCCCTCTACGACATTGGTATCTACAGCTTGCAAGCAGCACGGTACGTTACTGGCGAGGAACCTGTAGCAATTAGCGCCATGATGTACAGCACCCCAGGCGATCCCCGCTTCCGTGAGGTCGAGGAAAATGTCAACTTCGTGCTACAGTTTCCCAGCGGCGTCCTTGCCAACTGTACCTCAAGCTACGGCTACTCCAATACCAAACGCATTCAAGTTTTCGGGTCTGATGCTGTCTTGGAATTAGATCCAGCCACCGACTACTACAAACATCGCCTAGTGATTAAGGACAAGAACGGTAACCAAGAGCAAAAAATTGAGGAAAAGAACCAGTTTGCCCTAGAGATAGACCACCTTTCCGAGTCTATTATGCAAAATAAACAGCCCAAAACTCCTGGTGAAGAAGGCTTGCAAGACGTTAAACTTATGCAGCTCATTTACGAAGCAGCCCGTACAGGCAAAACCATCAAAGTTTAGCACTTCCCTACTCTTCTCTTCTTTCTCTGCGTTCTCTGCGCCTTGGCGGTTCTTTTTTTCATAAAACCTAATTGAGGAAACAAATATGGCTGACACAAGTGTTAAAAAAGTAGACTCCGCTTATTCCCCTAAAGGTCAACAAGGTCAAAAATATCTTGCATCCGGCAAAACTGTTTCAATGCGTCTTTGGGAGAACGAACAACCAGGCGAACCCAAAGAACCAGCAACGCGGGAATATGAAACCGTTGGTTATGTCATTAGTGGTCGTGCTGAGTTGCACATCGAAGGTCAAGTCATTTTACTAGAAACTGGCAATTCCTGGGTCGTGCCAAAAGGAGCATCCCACACTTACAAAATCCTAGAACCATTCACCGCCGTTGAGGCAACCAGTCCACCTGCTCAAGTTCACGGGCGAGATGAGGATTAATTTATACAGCTTTACTTTTTACCAGAATCACTCATAGTAACATCTTACCAGAGGCTGAACCTCTGGTTTTTTCTTTATTTTATAAGGATAGTAGTCCCTCGAATAGCATTTTTAGTCTTCTGCCTAAGAACTAAGTTCCCTCAGTCAATTTACTTATTTTTTCAGTATTTTTTATTTAACTATAGAGTGAGGTACAACAAGCATTAAATAGGTTTCCTAGAAAGCATAGGCGACACAAATATCAATTGAGCCTGAATTTGTGCCGCCCTGTATGCAAATGAGGTCACAATAATGTTTTACCACACTAAGAAGCTTCAGTACTTCAGACCACCAGAAAAACCCGATCCAATTTACGCCAAGAAAATTCAAGAACTCATCGGTGGCACCTTTGGTGAAATGACCGTGATGATGCAGTACCTGTTCCAAGGCTGGAATTGTCGCGGACCTGCAAAGTACCGCGATATGCTTTTGGACATTGGTACCGAAGAAATCGGTCACGTCGAAATGCTTGCCACGATGATTGCTCACCTATTAAATAAAGCACCCATCAAACTACAAGAACAAGGTGCACAAGATCCAGTGGTGGGCGCGGTTATGGGCGGTACCAATCCACAGGATGTGATTGTAGATGTTATGGCGGCAGCTATGAACCCCCAGCACCTTATCGTCTCCGGTTTGGGTGCCCAAGCAGCTGACAGCGTAGGCTATCCCTGGAACGGTCGCTTCATCGTCGCCAGTGGTAACCTGATGGCAGACTTCCGGTCAAATCTCCACGCGGAATCTCAAGGACGCTTGCAAGCAGTGCGGATGTACGAGATGAGCAACGACGCAGGAGTGAAAGATACCCTGAGTTTCATGATTGCCCGCGACACCATGCATCAAAACCAGTGGCTAGCAGCCCTTGAGGAGTTAAAAGCAGATGGACTGGAAGACACTCCAGTTCCCAGTTCCTTCCCGTTGGAATTGGAGAAGCGCGAGTTTGCTTATCAGTTCTGGAATCACTCAGAAGGCACCGAAAGTGCTCAAGGTCGCTGGGCACAAGGACCTTCCCCAGACGGCAAAGGGCAATTCGAGTATGTTGAAAATCCTAGACCGCTAGGACCAGAACCCCTACCACCCGTACCCGATCCAAGACTGCACGGGACACCTACAGACAGACAAGCGGAAGGTGGAGCAGACCCTTTAATTAAGCGCACAACCATTGGCGGCGAAGGAAGTACCAAATAAATTATCCATTATGTAGGGGGGCTGACGGCGTACGACAATTGAGATTTTACATACAGGACTTGCCGCAGCGCCGTAACCCACGATGCGTCACTACAAATTGGAGATTTTTTTAATTGCAAGTCCCTAATCTTGACGCTTCCCGCCATGATAATTTTGGTTGTCACTGGGAAAAATAGATAGTAACCAACTAACTGGCACGTACACCTCATACGTGCCAGATTTTTTATGCTGCATTTATAAATGTTAAAATCTTGATATTACATGTCTGGTAATTACCGATAACTACACCTGTAGCGCTGCTAATGATGGGTGTTGGTATTGCTAGTGCTATGACTTGGAGCTTATTATTCAAATGGTCGAGTGTTGTTTACCAAGTGCTTCCGGGAATGGGTGCCGGTATCCTTGTCTATTTGGTTGCTCAGCTTTTTACCCCCAATTCATTATCTTTGTTCCGCAGGCAGAAGTAAAAAAGAGTTTAGTGATTGCCTACACCCAACGAAAATCATGCTAACCTTCACCCAACGTAAACCGCCCAATGCTGAGACACAAGTGACCTTAACCCTGGCTTTAACAGCAGAAGAACGTACCCGCAGTCGTCATCGTTTTGAGAAAGATGGACAAGTTGTATTTTTGTGTTTACCCAGAGGAACGGTGTTACGAGATGGGGATATTCTCCAAGATGAAACAAGTGGTAGTTTAGTAAGAATTATTGCAATACCAGAACCAGTTTTTACTGTGACTGCCAAAACACAGCTAGATTTACTACGGGCAGCGTACCATTTGGGAAATCGCCATGTCCCAGTAGAGATGACAGCAACCTATTTACGGTTATCTCCTGATCCAGTTTTACGCACCATGCTAGAAAAACTTGGGCTGGAAGTCAAGGAGGAATTTTCACCGTTTCACCCAGTACCAGGTGCTTATGGACATCATCACACTCACTGATGGCAATCTTTTGTGTCTTTTGCAACTAGCTAGCCCAGCTTTACCAGTGGGAGCTTATAGCTATTCTGAAGGATTAGAAACGCTGGTTGAAAATGGCGCGATCGCTAATCAAGCAGCCTTACAGCATTGGTTAGAGGCAGAACTGCGTTACGGGGCAATACGGTTAGAGGCGGCGGTGATGGTACGAGCTTATCAGTCTGTCAAGATGGGTGATTTGAAGGCGCTATCCTACTGGAATATGTGGTTATCTGCTGCTCGGGAAACAGAAGAATTACGCGCCTCTAGCTGGCAAATGGGGCGATCGCTCATCCAGTTGCTTGGGAAACTAGAAACACAAATTATGCCGATTGTCAATGCTGTTGGTAATCCTTGCAATTATGCGATCGCTTTTGGCATTGGGGCTGCTCATTGGGATATCAATATCAAAGCGGCATTATTGGGATATCTGCATACTTGGGCAAGTCATATGATCACTGCGGTCGTAAAGCTGATTCCTTTGGGACAAACAGTAGGACAGCAGTTAATGCGATCGTTACAAGGATTGCTTTGTGATGTAGTCGTGGAGATTATGAATTTGGAAGATGATGAACTCGGTTGTTGTAGCTGGGGTTTGTCTTTGGCAAGTATGATGCATGAAACGCAGTATACAAGGTTGTTTAGGAGTTAGGGCAAAATGAAGAGGCAGGGAAGCCTGTCGGAAATTAAAGGTTGAGCCTTTGAGAGGATGTCTGAGAAGTTTTAGGTGAGCTTCCTTACTTTTCAGACATCCTCTAATGTTCAAAGAACAACTCTTTCTTTTCCACATCCCGTGAAAAGTCAGGATTTAATCCGAAATTTCTGTTTAGCGATCGCCTCTGGTGGGGCAAAGCATCCTCACTCGTTTTTGTCCGACTTCAGAAAATCGCGTTGCTCCCATGAAATGTTATAAAAATTTTTACTATCTGCTTAACTGTCTTAAATGTCTTAACTGTCCATATCATTATTCACTTAACTGTCTTAACTGTCTTAAATGTCTTAACTGTCCATATCATTATTCACTTAACTGTCTTAACTGTCTTAACTGTCTTAACTGTCTTAACGGACAAAAAGACAAAAAAGATGTGTTCGTGGATATTACAAAATCGCGTTGCTCCGAATTTTATTGTTTATGATATTGTCTTACTTGTGTACAAAAAACTAATTTTTTCATGGAGGCAATATAATTGATGTACACTCTTGAGCATCGCGAGCTTCAAGAAGGCGAATTTTGGCGTGAAATCCCTGTTTTCGCTAAGGTTTCTCAAAACGAATTTCTCGACTACAAATGGCAGATAAAAAATTCTATTTCCGACTTCATAAAGCTCGCCGAGACAATCAAGGGCGTCGTTAGCGACGATTTTATTGTAGCTATGAGCAAGGGATTTCATTTGGCACCAATGAATGTTCGTGTCACTCCCTATTTGCTGAGTTTGATTGACTGGAATGACCCCTGGAATGACCCAATTCGCAAACAGTTTATACCTGTAAGCACCCAGCTTCATGAAGACCACCCGATGCTGACACTTGACTCCCTTCATGAGCAGAAAGATGCTCCAGTATCAGGTCTGACACACCGCTACATTGACAAAGCACTTTTTTTGACAGTAAATGCATGCCCAGTTTACTGTCGTTTCTGCACGCGCAGCTATGCTATTGGCGCGGACACTGAAACTGTTAAGAAAGTTGATCTGTCCCTCAATTCCAAACATTGGGAAAACGCATTTCAATACATTGAGTCCCGTCCAGAGCTTGAGGATATAGTCATTAGCGGTGGTGACACATATAATCTATCTGCTGAAGCTCTTAAAAAAGTCGGTTTTCGGTTACTTCAGATGCCCAATATTCGACGCATTCGCTTTGCAACCAAAGGGCTTGCCGTCATGCCAATGAAAATTCTCAGCGATGAGAAGTGGGTAGACGCACTCACGGAAGTATTCCTTTTAGGACGTAAATTACACAAACAAGTAGCTATCCATACGCACTTCAATAACGCTAAAGAAATCACGATGATATGCAAACGCGCTATGGATAAATTGTTTGAGCGTGGTATAAGCGTACGTAACCAGTCGGTACTTCTGCGTGGCATCAATGACACATCTGAAAAAATGCAGCTTCTCGTTAAACGATTGAGTTATATTAACGTCCAACCTTATTATGTCTTCCAACATGACATGGTCAAAGGTGTCGAAGATCTTCGCACTAGTGTTCAAACTGCTATCGAAATTGAAAAGAATGTGCGTGGTGTGACTGCGGGCTTCAACACCCCAACATTTGTCTTAGATGCCCCTGGCGGTGGTGGCAAGCGTTGCATTCATTCCTACGAATACTACAACCGTGAGACGGGTGTAAGTGTCTATACAGCACCATCCGTCAAGCCAGGTCAGTACTTCATGTATTTCGACCCCTTCCACAGTCTGTCAGAAGAAATTCGTCAGGCATGGAGAGACCAAAAGAAACGACAACAAATGTGCTTGGATGCAATATACCATAGCGGTGTGGGAGTGTACTCGCGCTTAGCCTGAGAAGTAGGGGATTTCTATAGGTTGATTCGTCATGCCTACCCGCTTTGGGTGGGCTCGTAGGGCTGGTCATTTTTTGGGGAGTATGTTAGTGATTGCTTGAGGACATCAGGTGTATTATTACAAGTAGTCTATGATAAAATTTATTCCAGAAAGTCACAGACACTCTCTGGGTGTTGTGTTGATCGTTGTTACAGCTTTAATATTGGGAACTATTCCTGCAGCAATCAAGGAGGCGATCGCTAGTCTTTCGCCAGCTACGCAATTTGCAATTCGCTTCACAATTGGGGCAATAATTCTTACCCCGTTTGTTCGTAACCTGAGTCTAAAGTTAGTACGTGACGGGCTAATTCTCGGAGTATTACTTTTTGCAATCTTTGCTACTGCAACGATTGGATTGGAAACTATCTGTGCAAACCAAGCTTCATTTATCTTTGGTCTCAACATGGTCTTTGTCACCTTGTTTGAGCTACTGTTTCGCAAGCGCCTATCCGTTAGGGCGGTACTATCAGTGATACTTGCTTTTACCGGAATTGGGGTGATGTCTTGGAACAGTGGGGAGCCTCTTATCGGCGACTTTTGGTTGTTGGGTTCTGCCTTCAGCGATGCCGTTTATATCATTGTGCTTGAGATGTTTTCGCCACACCACCCACCCATACCATTGGTTACAATCCAGCTTTGGGTTGTAGCAGTGCTAGGCATATTGTGGGCTGGTTTCGGAGTGACTGAACACATTGAGGCAATTCAAACGAGTTTGGGTGTACTAATCTACCTTGGCGTAGTTGCCACTGCTATAGTCATTTTGTTCCAAACAGTTGCACAGCAATGGATATCTGCCCACGAAGCAGCACTATTCTTTGCTCTAGAACCTGTGTTCGGGGCAATTGTCGCATTTTTGCTACTCGGCGAAACCTTTTCAACTCGCAGTTTCATTGGTGCAGCAATGGTGCTGGTTGGAATAATTCTGACTTTGATCCGTCCCAAAATTGACGAAAGTGATACAGAAACCCCACAATTACAGGAAAGCACGGTTCCAGACGGTATGGCACAAAAAGGCGAAGTTTTGGTAGGAATGCTAAGTGCTAATCAGGAAATTGAGGAGCTATTTTAACAGTTATCAGTTATTAGTTTTTTTGGTCACTGTTTACTGTTTACTGTTCACTGTTCACTGTTCACTGTTTTAATTTTTTCTCATAGCCTATTATAAGTATCAATGTAAAAAATAACACATGAAAACACCTATCAATTCCATAAACTCCTCTCTTGCTAATGCATGTCAGCTAACTCAAGCTAGCTGCTGCAAGGCGGGTCTGTTGTTTTTGCCCGAACAAGAATATCAAGCAATTGTTCAGTGGCTCGCAGGCAACTCAGCAAGTGAACTTAGTGAATTCGAGTCTCGATGTGTTAAGTACGACGGGTTCTACCTCTACAATCAAAAAGATAATTGTCAGTTTCTAACCGAAACAAACCTGTGCAGGCTGCATCCAGAGGGTGTAAAACCGTCTGAGTGCTTTTGGTGGCCCGTCCATATTTACGGCACAGAGCCAGAAAATCTTGAATTGTGTGTTGCAACTAAATGCTGTACTGCCTGCGAGTACATTGACGCTAACTCATGTTTGCTTGACGACATTACGAAGAGGGCTCATGAACTTGGATGTGATGTAATTTGTCGCTTTAGAAAAGTCTACTCGGGAAGCTATGAAAAACGGTTCTTGCGTAAGTTGTAGCGGCTTTAAGACCCCATTGGGCACCCTAAAGTGTTAGACTACGGATTTTGGACGAGCGATCGCTATGAAGCAAAATTTGGTTGCTTAAGAAGTGGCGGAAATTGTATGCGATCGCCATGACATCACACGCGAACTTGCTTTTTTGTCCAAAGTCCAATGACTAATGACTAATGACTAATTGCTTATGAACGCTTTTCGAGTTGGTGTTGCAGGTCCAGTGGGTTCTGGGAAGACGGCTTTGGTTGATGCTTTGTGTAAGGCGATGCGTGATAAATATCAGATTGCTGTGGTGACGAATGATATTTATACGCAGGAGGATGCTCAGTTTTTGGTGCGTTCTGAAGCTTTGGTAGGCGATCGCATTTTGGGTGTCGAAACTGGGGGTTGTCCTCACACTGCTATTCGGGAAGATGCTTCAATGAATTTGGCAGCAATTGAACAGTTAGAAACGCGGTTTTCAGATTTGGATTTAGTCTTTTTGGAAAGTGGCGGTGATAATTTAGCTGCAACTTTCAGTCCGGAATTGGTGGATTTAACGATTTATGTTATCGATGTTGCCGCTGGTGATAAAATTCCCCGCAAAGGTGGTCCTGGGATTACTAAGTCTGATTTGTTGGTAATTAATAAAACTGATTTAGCTCCCTATGTCGGCGCAGATTTAACTGTCATGGAACGGGATGCTAAAAAAATGCGTGGTGAGAAACCTTTTGTTTTCACAAACTTGAAAACACAGGAAGGTTTGGCAGAGGTCATCCAGTTTGTTGCTATAAATGTTTGCTAATGTGGTATGTTCAGCAGCTTGACTGCACCCCACCCCGCCAAAGCTGTGCTTAGGCTCCCTGCCCCTAATCCCCAGAGGGGACCCCGAGTTCCCCGCGAGCGGTGAGTCCAGCGCTGCAGGCGGGTTTCCCGCCGTAGGCGACTGGCGTTCGCGTAGCGTCTCCGTTCGGCCTCAAGCCGTGCCCGAAGGGCTCAGGAGATACCCAGAGGGGGAGGGGATAAAGGGGTGGGGTTCTTCAGGAATGATAAGTAATCAACCGAACCTGATATGACTATTATCTAGCGTCTACGTCTTTGTATAAAAAAGAGGAAATCAATGGCAATTTTTGAAGTTATAGCAAGAGAAGGATTGCGTTTAGTCAAGGTTCTTTTGCAAAACGAAACAGTGAAGACAGAGTCAGGTGCTTTGTACTATATGCGTGGCAATATTACCATGCAATCTAAAGCACCTTCAGCAGGTGGTTTGTTGAAATCCCTAGCAACAGGTGAAAACATTTTTCGCCCCACTTATACAGGAACTGGTGAATTATATTTGGAGCCTTCTTTATCTGGATTTCATATTATGGAATTAAACGGCACTGAATGGATTTTGGATAGTGGGGCATATTGGGCAAGTGATGGTTCTGTAGAAGTGGGTGTTGAGCGAAATAAATTGGTTGCTGGGTTAGTGGGTGGTGAAGGCTTGTTTCAAACAAAAGTCAAAGGCAGAGGTAAAGTGGTCATGGTAGCACAAGGACCTGTAGAGGAGGTGCATTTGCAAAATGACCGTTTAGTTGTGGATGGTAATTTTGCAATTGCTCGCACAAGTACCTTAAATTATCGAGTTGAAAAAGCCACTAAGTCTATTTTTGGTTCAATGACTTCAGGAGAGTTTTTAGTCAATACCTTCGAGGGAACGGGTACTGTGTTACTTGCTCCTGTTCCTTATTGGGGAGTGATGTTGCTACGTCAAATTACCGCAGCGATTCCACATAACTCTGGTTCAAAATAACTAGAAAAATTTAGAAAAGGAAGGAATTAGAAATTACAGCTATTTTCAGCTAATTGAACCACAGATTTTTGTAGGGGCAAAGGCTAGCCTTTCTTTGCCCCAAAGAGCGTGGTTTATCTACTTGAAAACCGCTGTAAATCATCACAACTACCCCAACTAGTGGTTTGTTTCATTAATTCTAATGGGTTACAAGAACCCCGACTTTGTAAAAGTTGTCGGAGATCTGACTGTAATTTGTAATTACCAATACAATTACAAATTACGAATTACAGACTACTAATTATATTGCTTTTTGGAGTTTGCAGGCAAGCTGAATTAAGTCATCCGCAGCGGCAGGTTGGAAGAGAAAAAACAAAGATTCGGGTCAAGCTGTTTATTTTTCACTTGTGCGATCGCCTAACTAATAAAACGAGTAAAATTTATATTAAAAACCCGCTTACCCTGCCCCTGTTGATCTATTGCATTTTATAATATTTGCAGCCCAAGCAGCACCTTCTCTACGAAAAAATAAAAAAACACAAGATTAAACCAGAACAAAAGCATTATTAAAAATGCAGTCATAGCTTTTTTTAGTATAGTCTTATACTTAATTTTTTCATAAGCAATATAGGCTGACAGTCCTAGAAGCATTTCTGGAATAACCAAATACACAGCCCAGTGATTAATTATCATAACATTCTGAGAAGACCATGAAGGCAATGCCCACATTGTTTGTTCAGCTACTCCAAAAATTAGCAAAGAAACAGTAGCTACACAAATGTAAGCAGTTCTCTGAGAAATATGCTTCTGTACTTGCTTTCCTGCCAAGATTATCAGAATAAGAGGAATAGTCCACATAAAAGCCATGTAGACTGGTATTGGACCAATTTTTATAAAACTATCTTCGGGATAAACCAGCACACCAAGCCCAGAGCAGAGAAACCAATCTGGCAAGACCATAAAGAGACTAAAGGGGAAAACAAATAGCCACAAATCAACCCAGTCATTGTGTTTAAGCCACAAACCTATTCCAGGAATAGCCAAGTTATAAATAACGACTAAGGCGAATAGTCGAATGCCTATGGGTAGCCCCAGAGGAACCATGAGCATTACCATACAAAGAACGGTAAATGCAATATGTAAAATCAGAATATCCCGTTCTTTGTTTTCTATTAATAGCCTGTCCATATATCTGACGTTTTATTCCAAATTGTCTTGATGGTTGCAAGAATTCAGAATTCAGAATAAACAATGCTTACAGCTATAGGGATAAATAATTGCACAGAATCCATAGAAATGAGATTCCTTGCTCTCTATAACATTCTAAGTTCTGGCTCCTGATTTCTGAATTCTTACTAATGATTGGTACTGTTTGGACCAATTAGGTCACCAAACATCAAATGACTAAGAAATTAGAATTTTTCGCTTATGAAAAATCAAGTTAATCTCTGAGCGGTGATTTTTCGTATATCTTCGGATACTATCTCAGCTTTGTTCGGTGTTAATTCCAGCAATACACGCCAAAACATTCGAGGAGTAAAAAGTGAAGATGTTGGTTTCAACATATGCATTACCTCAGCAAAAGATTGGCAGATATCTGGTTCTCTAGCAGCTTTTTGTAAAAGCTGGTAAGTATATCTTTGAATTAATCTATAAACAAACCAAGGCTGGGGTTTAATACCCTTAGTTTTGCTCCAATTTAAGTCTTCTAAAGTTGCCAGTAACCAAGGATGAGCAATCACTTTGGCTAATTTTTTCTGAAACCGGATTGAAAAGCCAGTCAGTTTGCCTTTCTTGTATTTTTCTTCTTGGAGCAAATCATCTAAAGTTAATGCACTTAAAGCTGCTACTGTAATTCCCTGCCCATAAACAGGATTAAAGGCACAAACAGCGTCTCCAAGTGTAATAAAACCATCCGGCATTTGAGAAAGTTTTTCGTAGTGATAGAGACGGTTTTGTGTTTGACGATAACTGTGAATTTTCGACACAGGTTTTGCAGATTTTATCGCTTCATGTATTTCTAAACCTGGTAGCGTTTTACTAAACTCCAGAAAGCCTACTTCATCAGTTGGAGGATAGTCGCCATTAATTCCAATCAAACCAACATGCCAAAGATTATTTCCTACCGGATAGATTCCACCACCACGTAAATACGGTGGTCTTGGGTACATTTGAACAGCTTTCCAATCAAATTTGAATTCAGGCGAAGGTTGATATAAACGCGATGCATAACCAATTGATGCATCAACTACAGTTTTTTTTGGAAGTGTATAGCCTATTGTTGCTAACCATTTGTGAGCCTCTGTTGCTCGACCAGTCGTATCTACAACAAGTTCGGCAAGTAAGGAGTTAATAGATGGGCTGTCATCGTTTTTTCTGTTGTCGCTCCTACACAGTAAGACGCCAGTCACCCGTTTTTGAAGTGCGTCATATAATAACTCAGTGACTTCATGCCCCTCAAGAATGTGGAAGCCTTTAAAAGCTTCTAAACGAGATTTTATAGTCCAATCTAGAAGTGGTCTGCCCAGAAATAGCGTATTTAAATTGAAAGAAAATCTTGGCACTAATTGCGAACCATAAACAATTAATACATCTTTAGGCCAATCTATCTGTACTGCACCTAAATTCAGAAGTTCTTGCTCAATTCCAGGGAAAAGTGATTCCAAAATGATATTAGCGCGTACCATTAACTGATGGAGTTGATGGGCTTGAGCAATACCTCGGCGAAATTCTGGTTTGACAGGATAAATATCGCGTTCAATGAGTGTGACGCGTTCAAAATGATTGAGTAATATCCTACTGGTTAAAAGTCCGGTCATGCTACCGCCAATTACAATGGCGTGATTTAATTTTGTTGTAGTCATCATCATTTTTGAACAGAAGAAAACACTTTAACTAATTCAACGTGCATTCGATGAATCTCCCCCTCGCCTTCTCCCCCTCAGCCCTAACGATAAGTATTCAAGCCAACACAATATGGCGTCACTATTTTCAAGGAAGCTTTTACAACATAATGTTCCACTGTCTAAACTTCGCTAACAGCTTCTTGATGCCTATTATCAGCGCAGGATAACTTGACCTTACATGACTGCAATAAATTGAATACCTCACATCTTGCACCAAGAAAAACTGATGTAATTTTTACACACAGTACAAAGCCTAAATCCCTTATTTTAGCCAGCAAAGTCAAAAAAAATGCTGTAGCTTTATTGCGCTGCTTTTGACTAAACCCAGGGTTATACGGTTAGGTGCAAGATCTGAGATACTGCATTTGATCTCAAAATATTACTATTGAAAAAAAGTGTATTGAGCTATCTCGTAATTTAGCAGTATATCAACAAGCTAGTCAATTATTTATCGCAACTATATTACTTTTCCTACTTTTTATTGTCGAGAGCGCTCCAGCAAGAAATCGAAACTTGGATTTATTCCTAAAATCTTTACCCGATCAATTTTCTCCACATGAACTGAACGCAATGCTGCCAAGATTTTTTGTAAAACTCGTCTCATAATTTCTCGTGTAGCTACTGCCAAATTCAATGATTGTCTACCGTATAATTTCAAACTTTTAGAGAAAATGCAAGGACAGTTAAGACAGTTAAGACAGTTAAGCAAAGGTTTAAAGAAACTTAACACAATAGCTTAATAGCTTAATACTAACTTCAAAAAGTCAGCTGCACTCTTAGAACAATTGAACACACTAGCGCCACAGTGCCTGGAAATAAACCGATTACCATTAGACACTGGAGTTTAGACTAAAGCAGGCGATTGCGCGCAGCGCAGTACCTAAAGGGCGATCGCTACGCGGTCGCAATGCAAAAAAATGAAGGGATGCTTGTAGTTAGAACAAGCACCCCTTAAGCGGAAGATGAGAGAAGCACAACCCTTCGGGTTCGCCAGTCGCTACAACGGGGGGAACCCCCGCAACGCGCTGGCTCACCAACTCTCAACAAGCGCTATCGATTCTTTTGCCAGATTAAAAGCATTTCGTCAAACCGTAATACTAGTTGAACGACTTAAATGTTGCTTAGTCTAAACTCCAGTTTTTACGCTTCAGCAGTGAAGCGATGCCCAAAGCAGACAACATTAATACCCCTAATGTAGAAGCAGGTTCAGGGACACGCGAAATCGAAGTAAAGGCATTTGTGGAAGATAGGGTAGCTCCTGTGGGAGTATTGATGAGCGCAAATCCGGAGGACGGGAGAGTCGTAACTAAATCGGATAAAGCATTGGAACCCAGGGAATTAGGTAGGTAAGCAAACGTAGCCAAAAATTTAGGATTGGTAGGATCAAAGTTTTTAAAATCATTAAACCCGATGACGTCTGCAGAAAGCCCACTATTATCTGGTCTCGCTAAATTACTTCCCACTACAATCGAATTGGAAGAACCTTTAAAGATATCTTTTCCGGCATTAATAATATACTCTGGACTCGCGTTTCCATACAAAGTGGCACCGTCAGGTGTCACGCCCGCTGGGATTGAGTCATCAAAGACAAAGTTACCGCTAACTGGCTCACCAGTTTCTTGAGCGTTGAACTGGAACTTGAAGTTAAAAAGGGAAGCTTGAGCGGGAGCGCTACTTACAGTTCCCAGCAACGTAAACACTGCTCCGACTATAGCCATTAATAACTTTTTTTTGGCTTTCATAACACATCTCCGAAAAGTGCCAATGCGTCTCTATAAGTGGCTGAAGTGCAAAGACGTAACGAGAAAATCAACCAGTTTCTACTTTAAGAATATACTTATGCCTAAAAATAAAAAATGAATTATCTTTAGGAAAATTTAGTATGTTTTTTATTATTTAAAAGACGACTAATAAGGTATTGCTGATTTTAAGTATGAAACGCGATTTTGTCATGCTGTTAGCGTAGCTCGTCGCTCTGATAAGCACGCAGAAAACCGAAGAATGACAGCATTCATTCGTCGCTTGGGCAAGCCCACTCATAATATCTCCTCAAATTCGGTAAATGTACCCCCCTAAGAGATATTCTGCGGCTGATACAAAACTGAATGCAACAATGCAACTTTGTGTAAGTTCGGGCATAAAACCCGCTATTCTAGGCAATAATTCTGACAAAGCACCTTCAGCCGCCATGACTCACCACATTCTCAAAGCCACCAGAGAAACCGTGCATCTGGGTGGGTTCTCTCATCTTTTAGAACCAGCACTCACTGTTGACTCTGGCGACACAGTTGATGTAGAAACATACACTGGCTACTACCTTTACGACAAAGCACCACCGGAGTTTCTCACACCTGCCTTCGTGGATATTTGTCAAAATCTTCCCCCAGAACGCAAAGTTGCAACAGGACCACATCTACTCACCGGACCAATTTACGTGCGGGGTGCGGAACCTGGAGATGTTTTGGAAGTAAAACTAGAAGCAATCTCACCCAGTTTAGCCGTTGGCTTCAATGCGATTCGTACAGGTTGGGGAGCGTTACCACATCAGTTTCATCAACCCGCCTTGAGATTTATTCCCCTCAATTTAGAGGATAACATCGCTGAATTTCCCAAAGGTAGTGGTATTAAAATTCCCCTCAAACCCTTTTTTGGTATCCTAGGTGTTGCGACTACGGAAGCATTGCGAAACTCAATCCCTCCTGGTCACTATGGTGGTAATATCGATAACCAGGAACTACAGGCTGGTTCTAGGATTTTTTTGCCGATTTTCGTTCCTGGTGCCCTATTTTCTATCGGTGATGGACATTCAGCACAGGGAGATGGTGAAGTCAATGTCACGGCAATTGAAACTTCTATGAACGGCAAGATTCATCTTAAACTTCGCAAGAATTTGCCATTGACAATGCCAATTGCTGAAACTCCCACAGATATCATCACAATGGGATTTGGTCAAACATTAGATGAAGCCTTAGAGTTAGCTTTAAAAAACATGATTGACTTTTTAGAGCGCTTCATCAATTTGTCGCCGGAAGATGCTTATGTCTTGTGTAGTTTAGCCGTAAACTTTCGCATTACTCAAGTTGTCAATAGTCCACAAAAAGGCGTTCACGGAATGCTACCAAAATCGATATTTTCCTCGAAAATCAATCTATAATTAGCCATAATTAGCCATCTACCCACATTTTTATGTCTAATATAGCCATCCAATTGTTGCTTATTGGTTTAGCTGCTGGGGTTGCAGGAGGTATGTTTGGCATCGGTGGCGGTGCAATTATGGTACCGGCAATGGTGCTTTTAATAGGTATGGATCAAAAGTTTGCCACTGGCACTTCTATTGCTGCTCAAATATTGCCGATCGGTATTTTGGCAGCAATAGTTTACTATCGAAACGGTAACGTCAATATCAAGTATGCTGTGTTTATTGCAATTGGCCTGATAGTTGGCAATTTGTTTGGGGCGCTATTTGCTAATCAACCCTTTATTAGCAGTGAAACAATGAAAAAGCTGTATGGGATCTTTTTGTTACTAATTGGTCTGCGGTATTTACTAGTACGCTAACGAGAATTAACAATTTCACTTGCTTTGAAGGGTGGTATTTACCACCCTTTTATCAATAGACTTCTTGCAAAAATTGATTTTTCGTGAGGGGAACTTATAAGTTAGTACGGAGAACACAGTATTTTTTCTGAGTTATGTGTTCTTCTTTATTCTGTCAAAGTTTATCTTTAGTTTGTATAATCGAAATCATTTATATCTCAATTATTTATAACAGTTTGACCTGGTAGACAAATCGATAAATATGCAGCGTCGAAAATTTCTAAAGTATGCCACTTTAGTAGGAACGGGCTTTACGTTTGCTGGCTGTAGTGGCGGTCAGTCTCAACCACAAGGTGAAGTCCCAGTTCTAGCTTCCCCTATGGCAGCGAATGAAGTTCTCAAGGTAGGATTTGTCTATGTTGGATCTGTGGGTGATTTTGGGTGGACTTATGCCCACGATTTAGGTCGCAGAGAAATGGAGGCAAATCTTCAGCAGAAAGTGAAAACGACTTTTGTGGAAAATGTCAGCGAAGGTGCGGACGCTGAGAGGGTGATTCGTCAATTGGCATTAGAAGGCAATAAGTTAATTTTTACGACTTCTTTTGGCTATATGAACCCCACAATTAAAGTAGCAAAAGACTTTCCCAATGTTGTTTTTGAAAATTGTACTGGATACAAACGCGTCAGGAATGTCGGTACCTATCTAGGACGCTTTGAAGAACCGCGATACCTCACTGGTATGATTGCTGGCAAGATGACAAAATCGAATATGATTGGTTTTATTGGTTCATACCCAATTCCTGAAGTCATTCGCGGAATAGGTGCGTTTAAGCAAGGACTGCAACAGACAAATCCCAAAGCAAAAGTGAAGGTGGTTTGGGTGCAAAGTTCGTATGATCCAGCTAAAGAAAGAGAAGCTGCCCAAGCTTTAGTTAATTTAGGTGCGGATGTCCTAACGCAGCATACCGACTCGATCGCTCCTATTCAACTAGCAGAGGAAAAGGGTATTTATGCTTTTGGCTACAACACTGATATGAGTAGGTTTGGTGCAAAAGCTCATCTAACATCAGCTATCAATAAATGGGGGAAATTTTATACAGATAAAGCCTTGGCTGTGATCAACGGGACTTGGAAGTCTGAGGAAGTTTGGTATGGAATTGCTCAAGAAATGGTGGATATTTCGCCCTTGAATCCTGTGATTCCTGAAGATGTTCAACAATTGGTCATAAGGAAACGAGAGGAATTTATCAGCGGTGCTGCACATCCTTTTGATGGTCCGGTGAAAGACCAAAATGGTGTGGTGCGAGTCCCCAAGGGTCACGTGTTGGGCGATAAGGAACAACTGGCGATGGATTGGTATGTTGAGGGAATTGAGGGAGGAATTCCCAAGGCAAAGTCTTGAAAAATGGACAGCCCTAAGCGATCGCGATTCGGGGCACGCAAGAGAGCGCGATCGCATTGCTGCAATCTACAAAGGGCTACTTTCTCCCCTCAAGTCAATGCAAGATACCAAACGTGTTAACAATTCACTAAGAACGCTCATTCATAAGCTACAGCATTGAAGATAGTTTCACTCCTTGGATTTCAACCCCGACTGAAACTGAGGAGCCAGTGTCGTGGGCGGGTTTCCCGACTTGAGACATCTGGCGTACTACGTATAGACACTCGTGGTCTTAAACCCTTTAATTTGGGCTGGTCCAGACTTACGTGGGTATGAATAACCAGAACTATCAGTAACATCAACAAGGCTAATTCCATATAAAATACCCTGTAGAAACACTGAGCAAATCAAAAATGTGGATTTTGTATTAAAAACAAAACCAAGGCAAAACTTTCCGGATTCCTTTGCCAGATATATTGGCAATCTTGAAAGGCTGCTTGAACAATTTGTTGGGGTATATTTATTCAACTAGATAAAAAATTTCACATAGAGACTTATTAGCTTGAAGCTCAATATTTTGAGTTGCTACAGCATACTGTTGAACAAGTATCAGAATATACTAAATTATATTATGTTGTGTATTATACATAAAAATACTTAATATATCTAAACTTACTCTTTTTTTGTGCAATCAGCTAAAAATCATAGTTAATATAGACTATTGAGTTTTGACCATTGCTGAAATAATCAACATAAGTTATAGACTTTGAATTTTGCCTGCGTGAATTTTTAATTATGCAACCTCCATTTTTTCAATCAATGACACAACGTTCGGTTCTCAAATTACCGAATAATGCCAGAGTTGCTGTTTGGGTGGTGATGAATATCGAACACTTCACTTTTGGGAAACAGGGGACAGCCATTCAACCTGATTTAAATAGTTATCCAGAAATTGCCAATTATGGCTGGCGCGACTATGGCAATCGAGTAGGGATTTGGCGCTTATTTGACTTATTCGCTGAATTAGAAATTCCCGTGACGGCAGCAGTGAACGGCGAAATAGGCACACTTTCTCCGGAAATTATCGCAGCCATGCAGCAACATCATTGGGAAGTGATGGCACATGGTCTTAACAATTCCAAAGGTCATAGTGGCATGGATAGGGAAGCAGAAATAGAAATAATTGATAAAACGCTGAGTTTACTAGAAGAAGCCACTGGAAAAACTCCAAAAGGTTGGTTAACTCCGGGATTGTCGGTAACAGAATCAACATTTGAATTGTTGTATTCTGCGGGAATTGTTTATACTGCTGACTGGGTAAACGATGACCAACCCTATTGGTATGATTTACCCAACGGACGCTTGCTGGCAATTCCCTATAGTCTCGAGACAAATGATATTACCTTATGCTTGAATAACCGATTTTCGGGTGCAGAATTTGCCCAAGCGATCGAAGACCAATTTGACCAACTTTGGTTAGATGGAGAATCTCAAGGGCGGGTTATGACTATTAGCTTGCATCCGTTTATTGTAGGTCAGCCACTGCGGTTTAAGTATTTAAAACAATGTTTGTTACATATTAAAAATCAACCTAATACATGGTTGACAACAGGTGAGGGCATTTATGAATGGATGACTGAAACCACAGGAGTCAAGACAACACAATATGAAGAAGACAATGAATAAAAAGATTAAGTAGATCGGCACAAATAAAGTTAACTCGTTCAGTCATTAGTAAGAGTGCGGTGGACGGGTTCCCCGGCATAAAGCACCTGCCGTTCATTAGTCATTAGTAAGAGTGCGCGAGTTTCAGGCGTTATTACCTTCGCTCTTCTTCGAGCTGTGTATTCCTACTTATTTCACAAATTGAGCAAAAAACTAAAAATGGGAAAAATGGCAATATTTCAGTAATATTACTGATTGACGAAGGAAACGCTATTTGAAAATATTACGAATGTTCATAAGTCCAGAGTTTATGCGGATTTGATGGCAGCAAAAGTGTAGTCAATAGCAAAACTCAGGGACAATAGAATTATGAACAAAGTTATGAAGTCCAGCAAAAAATATGTTGTTCCGTTTATGGTTGTGGGTATAGTTGCCAGCCTCAGCAGCTGTAGTTTTCATCCAATTTCTCATCATCTTGAAAGCACAATGCCAACAGCTAATACAACAACTAACAGCCAACCTGCTGCACAAGCAGCAACTGATAGCAAATTATTTTCAACAGAAGAAACCCCAATCCAAAATAAGGCTTCCTTGAGTTCTGCCGCTGTTACTAAAACAACTGTCAACGTCAGCCTATTTACAAGTGATACTCAATGTCAAGAATTGATTCCACAACAAGTCTTAGTACCAAAGCAAGAACCTGTGATAAGTGCGGTGAGTAACATCATAAAGCAATTTGACAGTGCTGATTTTAGCTTGTCTGGGTATAGTGTCACTGTCAAAAATCAAGTCGCAACAATTGATTTAGGAATATCCCCTGATTCCGAGCGTCAATTCACTTCTCTTTCCAGTTGTGAGCAGTTTGCTCTATTTGGCAGCCTTCGCAAAACTTTATTAAGTCATGTTGAATGGAATATTAAAAAAGTTCGCTTCACCCACCAAGGGCAGGAAATAGTTGTTTGAAAGAAAGAAAATAAAAGATAAAAATATTTTTTTTATTCATTCTTCTGTCTTTATAGATAGACTATATCCGCTGCTCAACTATCTTCATAAGCTAGGATTTTTTGTGGCTTTCTTATAAGATGAAGAGCGAAGGCAGTATCGTTTGGTTTGTCCTTTTCCTTGTTGTGGTTTGCCCATGAATTTTTCTTTTGCTCAGGATGTGTCCGTTTATCAGCTGGCTTTGGGAATGCAACCGACTCCCCAACCATTGCCCCATACTCCTGCTAGTCTACTGTCACTTGTCAGATCACAAATTGATTTACTTATTGAGCAACAGATTGCAGCCACTTTGTGGGTAAAGCTACCACCAGGAAAAATTTGGCACTCAGAAATTGAACGCTATCACCAACAACTAAGAATATCTGACGTCATTCGTACTTTGCATATTGAGGAAAGCAGCAGAGGAATAGAGGGAGTAGAAGAGAACACCTGCGTGGGTGGGTTCCCTGATTTGAGCGGGCTGTCGAAGAGCGAAAATGCGCACAGTAGGAGTGAAAAACTCTCCGCGTCACTGCGTCTGCCAACGGCAGTCCCACGCCAGTCGCACGACATACACACTCCGGCGAACAGAGGCAACGCGCTGCCTCCTCAATCGGAACCACAGGCGAACACCTCCTCAATGCTAACTTCCCCACGGGGCAGTCTCCTGTGTGCGTCTTCTGATATACGAATACAGAGCTTACCAAATAGCCTGTTGCGTAGGGAATACTTTCTAATGGTGTTGTCGCCGCAGTTTTGCTTTCTCATTCTGGCTCATAGACCATTTAGAAGACGCAGAAATAATTCGGCAACGAACAGAAAAAAAAACCCGCCGTTACTTGCTATAAGTACCTTTGATGGAAAAGTCATTCAGCGAGTGTTAGATGTTATCAAACAGGCGATAACACCAGAATCATCCGTGTTTATACCGAACGATTTTATTTGTCCCGCCGCAAGCGAGCCAGCACTCATAAGTCAACTGTTGGCAAAACAACTCCAGCAACAGGATGAAATTCATCGTCAAAGAACGACAAAGCGTCTTGCGCAGATGCAGCAGCAAAATCAAAAATTGCAGGAAACTCTGCAACTTCAAGATGAATACTTGAGCAATGTGTGTCAGGAACTGCGCGCGCCTTTAACACATATGAAGACAGCCCTGAGCCTTTTAAATTCCCCGAATCTCAAATCCCCTCAGCGACAACGTTATTTCCAGATGCTCAAACAAGAGTGCGATCGCCAAAATGCCCTGATTACTGGTGTGTTAGATCTGGTGCAGTTAGAGCGCAATTTGGAGCGGATGCCTTTAGAGGCTGTGCGTCTGTCGGACATTGTGCCTGGAGTTGTTAGTATCTACCAGCCCTTAACCCGAGAAAAAGGTCTGATGTTAGCCTACACTGTACCTACTGACCTTCCACCTGTTTGGTGTGTGAGCGGTGGGCTGAGGCAGATTGTGATTAATCTGCTTTCCAACAGCATTAAGTTCACCCCCAAAGGTGGACAGGTTTGGGTACGAGCACGTGTTCAGGGTGATTATGTCCAATTGGAATTTAGCGATACTGGTATTGGTATTGCCGATACCGAGATTCCCAAAATCCTTGAGCGCTTTTACCGGGTACGTCCAGTCGCAACTGAAGATCCTGGTGGTGTTGGTTTGGGCTTATCAATTGTGCAATTATTGCTATGGCGCTGCGGTGGCTCTCTGTCTGTAAAAAGTAAACTCTATGAAGGTTCTACTTTGACTGCGCAGCTAGCGATCGCCATGCGCGGGCGCTGCGCTACAACCAGCGATCGCCCCTGAAAATCCACGACAATCAACCATTTGAGATAAGTTTATGTTCATCACCTTGATTGCAGATTATGGTAATGGTGACCCAGCTTTTGCTGAAGTGACGCAACGTTTACTGATAGGACTACCGGAAGCACAGATTCATACTCTCTCAGTTCCTGCTTTCAGTACTCTGGCGACAGGCTTTTGGATTGCCCAACTTGGTCTTAACCCTGGTCCCCCAGACCGTTTAATTTATCACAACTGCGCCCCTCGTCAAGATGATAAACAACCTAGACAGGATAATGAAGGCGAAGGGCTCACTTATGCCTTGCTACCCAATGGTGTCACAGTCGTAGGCGTCAATGCTGGTTACAGTCTCTCTTTTATCAAAGAATCAGCACAAAAACTGCAAATAGTCAAGGTTTCTAGAGGTGGGTCGCAGTTCCGTTCTCGTGATGTGTTTCCGAATGCGGCAGCGGCGATCGCCCAAGGCGACTTTAGCCTTTTAGGAGAAGTCTTGAACCCAAGCAATATACCCGATCCCCCGAGCGATCGCGTTGCTTGGATTGATGGCTACGGTAACATCAAAACCACGATCCCAGCAGATTCTGTCAACCTCAAACCTGAAGAGAAGGTGGTCATCCGCGTAGGTGATGTGGTCAGTGATGCAGTGTATTCTGATGGTAGTTTTAAAGTGCCAGAAGGAACTTTAGCTTTTTCTCCAGGGAGTTCTGGTTGGTCAATGGCTGATGGGTCGAAATCAGTTCGTTGGATGGAACTATTTCTACGTGGTGGGAACGCCTGGGAACGCTTTGGTAAACCGCGTGTTAATCAGTTAATTACTCGCATCGGCTAGGAACACGAAAAGAGCTTGACTTTGCATAAATCAGATGCGGGTGATCAACGATTAATTCTTCACTTCCCACTTTTGCTGACTGCTGACTTCCAAGGGAAGGAAAATCGTTAGTACTTCTCCATAACGCGGACGTTCGCGCACAATCAGTTTACCGCCGATCGCCTGAAACAAATGCTTCGTTGCAGCGAGATTCAAACTGATCGTACCTGTTTCTGGTTGGAACATCAGCAATTGACCAAGAGCCTTGCGAATTGGCGGTGTGCAAGTTGATGCTGAAGTTCTGCCATTATCTCCCACTTCAGGTAAGGGCAATAACTGTAATTTCAGTTGATCCCCAGCAGGTATAACTTGTACTTGAATACGACTACCACCGGGTAAGCTGCGGGTGAAATTCTCCATCAAACCAGTGAGAACTCGATCCAACATGGTAGGATTACTGATGACAGTGGGTAACTGCTGAGGTAAAACCACATCCAAAGTCAAGTTCCGCCGATTTGCTGCTTCTTGCCAGCGAGGGATGCTTTGCTGCAACACTTGCTCGAGAGACATTGCTGTGAGTTGAGCGTGTGTGCATTTTACGGTGGGAGATGTTTCCAGTTCTGCTGCTCTAAAGAGCAACTCCATCCGGTCAATTTGCTCAGTGCATTCACGGTCGATCATTTCCAAACGCTTGATAACGTTGGCAGGCAAATCACGCTGTTTGAGCAGTAGACGAGTGATGGTGCGGATTGTAGTCAGAGGAGTGCGAACTTCGTGAGCAAAAGCTTGCAGCAGTTCTACATCAGGACGAGGTGAGGAGAGATGCGGCGATGGAGAGCTAGGGGTTCCCAAAAAGTGGGGTTGACGAGAACCGTCTGGTGCGGGAGTTCCGATTGAGCGAACTCCTCGTTGAGGAATCAGGGGCTTTGGGGTTCCTTCTGGGGTTGGGGAATAAGAAGCTTTGGGTTCGGACAAAGTAGAGTTGGGGGGCAATGAAGAGATTTCCTCGTGTACCCGTGTCCCTGTGTCTTCTTGTGGTTGTGGAAATTGGGTTAGCAACAACCGACTGAACTCCATAACTATACGATAATCTGGAGTTCCTGGAGAATACTGATGTACTAATTCCTCTAAATCGGCAAACAACTGGGGATGACTTAATCTGACTCTTGCTCCGAGCGATCGCCATGCTAACTCAACGATTTCTGAGTCAAAAGAAAATGAAAAAGTTTTATCACCATTGCTGTCTTCTGATAAAACCAGCACTAATCTAAATTGCTTGGTGAAAACCAAACAAAACTGCTCCTTAGCCAATGGATCTGTTGTTAGCAGAGGTAAAACCGACTCATCAGGAGCAAATGCATCTGCCACAGCCACACCAGGAGGCATTTGAAATGGCATGAGTGCCAAGGGGTTAAATGGCTTTGCCGTAAAAGTGACTGTCTGCAGGCTTTGAGCTAGTCTTGGTTCGCTGAAGACAGGTGCTGGCGCAGCTAAAACTAATCCTTGGGTCGCCTCAGGTGAAGCCGTTGCTAGAATATTTAATAACAACTGTTCTGTTGCTGCTACGCTGACGCGCCATTGCTGCTCTGCTTTAGCAGATGAGCATTCAGCCACTGTTGATTGACTATTTGCTAAAACTTCGCTCAGGCTTGGCAAGATCCATTTATACACAACTTTTCACCCCTTCAATAAAGAGCGACTGACAGCATTTTGGGCAGACATTCACTACTTATTTACGAGGTTATAAGCATTTGTTTATTAGTGAAAGTCGTATAACCGAACAATTGAAGCGCAATTTCCCCTGTAATCTCTCATAAAGCTTATGCTTTGTAGATATTGCACTGTCTTGAAAAATAGCTTGCGAATCGAAACCTCGCAACGCTTTTTTCGCTTTTTTTTGTTAAAAAGCCAGCGTGTGAGGTCTCCTTCATTGTAGCGACTAGCGTCAACTGCTGAGTTCCAAATCACGCAGAATTCTTCTGTCGCCGCGTCTTTGCGCCCTCGTGTCCCCGTGTCTTTTTCAAGACTCTAGCAAATAACCAATCTGTTGATAGATACCTAGCTTACACTTATGGACGATGAAAGTTAGAGCAAAACAAGGCAAAACAGTAATGTGAGCGCAAAACAAATGTAGAAACTACATAATGCATGTGCTTACTTTTCGCTATGAAATGGAGGAGTAAAATGGCTTTGGGCGAACACAAGCGTGCGGTTGGCGTATTTTCTAGCCGTCGTGAAGCTGAGTATGCACTCACCGAACTCAGAGATGCTGGCTTCCCGATGAATAAGATTTCTATCATTGCTAGAGATGCGGATCGTGAAGGTGATATTGCTGGTGTCGAAACGCAAAAGCGTGTTGGCAACAAAGCTGATGAAGGAGCCGCAACCGGAGCAGTGACCGGTGCAACATTAGGGGGCATTACTGGCTTGCTGGTAGGCTTAGGTACCTTGGCAATTCCTGGTGTGGGTCCTATATTACTTGCAGGCGAAGTAGCTACAACTCTGGCGACAACTGCTCTTGGTGCTGGTATTGGTGCAGCAACTGGCGGATTATTGGGTGCGCTAATTGGTTTGGGAATTCCTGAAGAACGAGCCAGAGTATACAATGATCGGGTCTCTCGTGGTGATTATTTGGTGATAGTAGACGGTACAGATGATGAAATTCGTCGTGCTGAAACTGTTCTGACAAACCAGGGTATTCAGGAGTTTGGCATTTACAATGCACCTGGTGTTGCAGACACTCGTACAGATTACACTGATCGCGTTGTCAACAATCAACCTTCGGTAACTAACAATCAACCTCCGGTAACTATAGTTGACCGTCGGGATGCAAGTATTTAGTAAGTCATCAGTCATGAGTCGCTCATTAAAAAACCGCTTTTTCTAGACTATTGACTCTTGAGTTTGGACTTTGAAAGATTCGCTCCTCAACCTCACACACAATTAACAGTGTTCAGTTATCAGTCAGTTATCAGTCAGTTCTCGTAACAGAATGAAGTTAGGCAATTTCAACAAGGATTTGCGTGTTCTTGTATCCATTTTGTAAATGAAAAGATAACTGTCTACTGTTAATAACTGCTTCTGTCAATGAATCTTTTAAAACATTCAAGTGGAAGAGAGAAGATGAACAAGTTTATTCCATTGATCATTAGTGGCGTTATAGCTGTTGCTGCGGTTGGTTGCGAAGCACCCCCTTCTAAAACGAGTGCAGATGCTCCTTCACAAACAAGCGAAAGCCCCAACGCTCCAACAACAGAAACAGCTCAGAAGACCCAAGAAGACGCTACTGGTCAAGTTCGTAAAGACCAAATAGAGTCTGACATTAGAGCACGCGAACAACGTAACAATACCACTGGCGGTGATGCACAAAGAGCTGATGCCGATCTAAAAAGCGAAGTTCGCGGCAAGTTAGAGGCAAATTTGCCAGCCAGTCAGTTAACAGTTGACGCTAAAGAAGGTGCTGTCACTGTAGCGGGAACAGTTCCTACTCAGGAGCAACTGAATAAAATTCCTACTTTGGCAAAAGAGATTAAAGGTGTCAAAAGTGTGAAAGTTGAGGCAAAAGTCGCTCCAGCAGAATCTGGATCAAACACGAACAATAAATCAGGTCAGTAGCAAGTTTTGTAGCTCATAAGGCTACCATAGGCATCTACCATACTAGATTCGAAAACTAACGCTCGCATTCTTCAAGGAAACAGAAGAATGCGAGTACTTCTATATTTGAGCTAATACCGCTTTGAAAAAAGAATGCGACACATCGACAAGACCCCTCCTCAACCCTCCCCAAGGCATCGGGGAGGGTGCGGTCAGGCGGGTGGCGTATCTGTCGCGTTTTTAATTGGTATAAGCCACCAAATTGCAGAAGGGAAAAACTTAGCCTTTTGTTTGTGTACGCCAGTGCTTGAGAGTGACCATGTAAATGAAAATTATCATTAATACAAGGGGCGTTATTGTTGTTGGCTCCGGTACCTTCTTCACTTCCTGTCCAGGCACAATCACGGGGTGATGAGATGGCACTTCAATGATTTGGTTTTCACCGGGAGGACCACCATTGCCGATAGGAGGAACAGACCCACCGCCACCAGAGGAAGACGAACCCCCAACAGGCGGTGTAGCTGCGATGCTTCTACCACCGTGACCGGAGGAATCACCGCCACCAAACGAGAGAAGAAGTAGGAGTAAAGGAAGAACGCCAGCGCCAATTAGCCAGCTTGGAAAAGAACTGCCTGAGCCTTGTTGCAACGCCACATCTTCTGCTATGTTCCCAGGAAAATCAACTTCTGCAAGGCTGGAAGGAAGGTCAACGTTCATCTCTTCCGGCGCTAACGATACTAGAGGTTCCCATGAAAAGAGTTCTCCAGCGAGAGTTTCAGGTTGATCAGTGAACCCATCACTGAGGGGGGGAACGCCAAGATTTGGACGGTTGAAATCACCACCATCTGGTGAATATGGCACGGAGAGTTCTTTGAGAATGGTCTCTTTGAGAGACTGTTCATTCCCATTCAACGCAAGCTTGGCTGCTGAAAGTTTCTCTAAGAAAAACTTGGCTTCCTCCGGCTTTAGACCCATAGCTTGAATCTGCTGCTGAGCATCGGGAATTTTTGCAATCTCCCGAAGCAACAGACGCCCATAAGAGTATTTCAAATCCAGCAAGGCATTGCGAGGATCAAGCGAGTTTCCACCTGCTTCAGGTGCCCAGTCAAAGTTTTTGGTAACTTGTCCCAAACCTTCTTGAGGAGTCTGACTTACCGTCTGCCCAAGAAGATATCGGTACCCGTCCACGATATCAGGGTTGTTGTTCTCCCAGAATGAGGCGTACGGTATCTGAGCAAGATTGGGATTGTTTCCATAAAAGGAAGCGAAATTGCGGAAGTTTTCTTCCCCACCAGCGGCTTTCATCAGCAACTGCTCGTAGGTTGGTCCACCATTCGACTCAAGTATTTTCTGGAAGACTGCTCCAGCCTTGTTACAAGAAGCACCAAATCCTACACTACATGCAGGAATGCCTCGCATTTGGCTTAAATCTCGCCCTGATACCTGGTACTGGAGATAGTTTTGCTCCAGTCCTTGTTGGATACCATAATGTCCAACGTTGAGTTGAGCAGAAGCAGGTTGAGATGCATTGACTACTGTTGCAAAGGATGATACGGTGACTACAATTTTTTGAACTTTTGACTTCAAGGGATTTACCTCCAACAAGTAATTTTCGATGCACCTTATGAGACTGGAGAGGAAGCTAAATTCTGAGGCGAGTTGATGTTAATTGTGATTGCTGTCCCCTTAAGTTTCTCGCCTGTAACAGAGTGGTAGATGACAACAGCGCTGTTTGGTTGGTCGAAGAGGTAACCACGACTAGAAGGTTGTACCTTTGCTTCCTTCACTAAGGAAAAGAAGGATTCCAGATATCTGCGTATACTTTCACGGTTCCCTTGATTTGTCTTTGTATGCTTCTCTATGAGTGTCATGAATAAGTCCAGGCTGCGGTTGTCCTGCCCTTCAACCAGCATGCCGCCCTCGAGGAAAGAACTGGCTATAAGCTTTCCTTTGATTTGTTGAACTTTCAATAGGGTGTAATAACGTCCCTGCTTCCTAGAATCACTTGCATAACAAACCCAGGCACCATCTGGATTCTGTGTAAAACCTTGCTGCCCTAAGTAGGAAAGCGGTTCTCCACTTTTCTCGCTCACGAAAGGAGGCAACAAATCTTCCACAACATCGGCAGAGCAAAGTTTCTGCGTGCTTTTTTGTTGGGGAGCAGTTGGAGTCTCTTGCGCTATTACAAAGTAAGGCATAACAGCAACAGCAGATAGAGAGATAGCAAATGTACTTAGTAAACGAGTAAATATATTCATGTTTTTCTTTATAAGTTATTAAGGAATTCCTTCAGTCGATGGATGTCCTCTTTATTTCTTTGTTCTAAATACAATTATCTAGATATTGTTTCCTGATTTAGTTAAAATTCCCTATAATTCTTTAAAAAGAATGTATGAATCATCAGTATCTGAGCTACGTAGAAATAACGAATTACCATCCTGCTGAAATTTTACCTTTCCTGTCTTGTTTAGCTTCAAGCTATTAACAACAAGGCTTTCAGATTTTATCTTTGTAAATAAATTTATGAAAATCCCTGATAATTATAAGCATTTTTACTTATACACGTTCCGTTAACTTCCTGTCACCTAAAATCTGATTTATGAAGTCAACTTGAAATTCTCGTAAATTGCCATTATGAAGCCAACTTTCAATTCTCGGAAAGTGTCATAGCGCTTGTTGTTGGTGATATTCCACTGTGTACACAACTCATTTGTTGCTATAACGTCGCGTACAATCTCCGTATATGAAACACTGTAGAAAAATTGTACGGTTTTAAGATTTAGTTTATGTACCAGCCCTGACTTCTAAAATCTAAAAAATCTCCAGTTGATTCATGACAGTTTTGGGTGCAATCATCATTATTTTGCTTTTCTGACTAACTTTTTGGACAGTATACTACTAGCTTTGTTGCTGTTTTAGCACCCAGATAAAAACATACCAAGCAGTGACCTGAGTCACAACATGAATCTAAAGCTCTACATTATAGTTATGAGCAGGATTATATATATCAACAATCAGGTTCACAGAGCAGTGATCTGAGTCACAACATGAATGTCAAGAGCTACATTGTTAGAGGATGATTACCATAAATCAAATTTACTCAGCAGTGATTTTAATCACAATGTTCATGTGAATCTCTGCATGATCAGGATATTTTTAGCAAAATAATAGGGTGGGGATTGCGATATTTTTGAACGCAACTGTGTATATGCCGTCAGAGCGAGCCTCCCCGGTTCTACAACTTCGGTGGGAACACAAGCAATTACGGGAAAACTTGCGCAAGTATCTCTACTAGTTTCTCAATATGCGCTGGTTCATGAGTTGCCATCACAGAAATTCGTATCCGACTGGTAGGAACGGTTGGCGGACGAATAGCCGGGGCAAAAATGCCAGCAGCTTTCAGTTGCTTTCCAACTTTGAGCGCATCTGCTGCACTTGGCAGTTGAAAGCAGAGGATGGGTGACTCAGAGGGTAGTAATATCAGCGATACTGGCTGCTGTTGCGTGTTCTGTTTGAGTTGGGCTACATTCTGCCATAATTGGGCGCGGCGTTGCGGTTCTTGCTGTACTATTTTTATTGCTGTTAGCGCCGCTGCTGTATCCGCAGGAGAAAGCGCCGTAGTGTAAATCCAGCTAGGTGCGCGATTCCGCAAAAAGTCTATTAAGGTTGCACTTCCCGCCACATATCCGCCTAGACTACTCAAAGCTTTACTCAAAGTGCCAATTTGAATTAATTGCCTTCCCGTACATCCGAAATGTTCTACACATCCAGCGCCAGTTTCTCCCAGTACCCCTGTGGCATGAGCTTCATCAACGAGCAGCATACAGCTAAATTCTTCAGCTATATCCAACAGTGCAGGTAAAGGACACAAATCACCATCCATGCTGAAGACGCTATCAGTGATGATCAGGCAACGTCGGTAGTTTTGCCTTTGTTGACTCAGTTGCGTTCTTAATGCTTCAACATCACAGTGAGGATATTCAATAATCGTTGCTCCACTGAGGATTGCCCCGTTTTTGAGACTAGAGTGATTGTACTGGTCAGATAAAATGAAATCACGTTTGCCTACAAGGGCAGTTATTGTACCCAGGTTTGCTAGATAGCCGGAACTGAAGACTAGAACATCTTCTGTTTGTTTGAGGGATGCGATCGCTCTTTCTAAATCCCTATGTAATTCTCTATGTCCGCTGAGTAATCTAGAACCTGTTGCACCCGTACCAAATTCTTGGACAGCAACAGTAGCCGCCTTAATCAGCCGCTGATCCCCAGCCAATCCCAGATAATCATTACTGGCAAAATTAATCACCTCTCGTCCTTCCAAAAGTACCGTTGCACCTGGAAGACCGTGGATTGTTTGTACTGAGCGATACCAATCAGCACGGTGAATTGTAGCCAAAGATTCTTCTATCCAAGCGTAAGGGTCTGTAAGCACGGTAGAGAAGTGAGCGAAGTTGTTTTTTCCTACTTAATACAATTAAGTTCTAGTTATTAACTATAAAACAAATTTATAAGTAAAACTCGTACTCTGCTTGTAAGTTTATCTTTAAACTACTTGATAGTAGTTCAAACAAACTTATACACAAATGCAAGCTAGTGACTATGACAAAATCATCCACACTGCTTTCATGGTTAGCAAAGCCCGACAGTTCACAGATATTCCTTATGCCAAGGAATTGGCAGAATTGGTAGAAGCGCAAGGATTGGTAGAGCTATCTGAATCACAAAACCAAGACAAAAGTGCTTTGCTTACTGCACGTGTGGAAGCTCGCTATAAAGCCGTCAACCAAGTCATGGCTCAATATCAAATAGGGCAAGTTCTAGAACTAGCATCCGGTTTGCTACCGCGTGGTCTTTTCATGTCTTGTCATCCGAACATCACATTTATTGAAAGTGATTTGCCCAGAATGATTCGTTGCAAACAGCAACTGGTTAAACAACTCGTTGGCGAACGTCCCAATCTGCACTTTCTCTCAATTGATGCTACTAGCCGTCCAAGTCAGTTTTTGAAAAGTGTTGAGCTACTAAAAGTCGGACAGCCAATCATAATTTTGTGTGAAGGGTTGCTGACACATCTGAATATGGCAGAAAAACAACTTGTGTGTGCCAATATTCGCGAGATGCTTCAACAGTACGGTGGCGTCTGGATTACCCCTGACTTTATTGACACAGCTAGTTTAAGGCAGTCACAAGAATTTGACCCTTCTTTACAGAAGCTATTACAAACAGGTACTAACCTTACAGGCAGATCTTTGGTGAATAATAATTTTACAACACTTGAGCAGGCACGGCAATTTGCTTATGAGCAAGGTTTCTGTGTGGCAGAGCACAGTATGTTGAACGTGATGGATCAGTTAAGCTGCTTGAAAATCTTGGGCATTGACACACAAGTCGTAAGGAAAATGCTTGGGCTTTGGTCTATCTTTGCGCTAACTCTGGATGTCTCTTGATTTTCAACGGGTTGGAGCAAACCATGACAAAACCTGACTTCCTTCACTCGCGTGTACTCTTGAGGCACCCATAGATATATAACGATTCATACACGGTTTAGTCGCCTCCTCAGGGAGATGACTCTGTGGCTTAGGTATCCAACTACTGACTATATTCGCTGCTGAGATGAGCGATCGCCTGTTTAATCCACTCCTCCACATAAGCATCTTTAGGGAGTCCAATGTCTTCACTCACCACATGCAAGGCGTGACTCACCTCATTGGCAGTGTAGCCCAGTGCCAAGAGCGTCATTTGTACCTCTTCTAGAATACTTGGTGCAGGACCGCCTGTCGCGACGAAGAATCCTGCTGTCTTACGCCACTCTACTAACTTGCTTTTTAGTTCCAAACATAGGCGTTCTGCGGTTTTTTTGCCAACACCAGGGGATTGAATGAGTAATTGAGTGTTGCCGGCAATAATCGCCTGCACTAAGTCTGGTAGTTCCAAAGTGTCCAACAGGGCGATCGCCAAAGCGGCACCAACGCCACTCACACTCAACAAATGGCGAAACAGATCTCGTTCCCCAGGTGAACCAAAGCCGTACAGCAATGGCACTTCTTCGCGAACTTGGTAATGGGTAAAAATTTGCACTTCGCCTCCAGAGTCTGGCAACTGCTGTGCCAGTCGTGCCGGAATTTGCAAATCGTACCCTATACCATTCACTTCCAGAGTCAGTGTATAGCGATGACCACTATTGTTTTGGATACCAGCAACGATTCCTTTAAGATAACTAATCATTCTAAAAAACCAAAATGTTTTAAGCCTTCTAGTATTCCACCAGCACAAAAATTTGTTGCTAGGTAACGGTAGTCAGCAGGATGTTCATTATGCCATTGAAGTAGCTCGGGACGAGCATTGCCAACAATAATTCCCCGTTCTGATCCTGCAGCGAATAAAGCAATATCATTACCAGAATCGCCACAAACAACCGTTTGCTCTGCTACAAATTTCCACTTTTGGCGGAGAAACTGTACTGCCTGTCCTTTATCGCTGTGATGGGGTACGATGTCAAGGTCTATACCGCTACTGTAGATTAACTTTACATTTAAACCACTTTGTTGCAATTCTGATTGAAGTTCTGGTAAAACCCTTGCAGATGGCTCTTCTTGGAGGAAAAAACTCACCTTAAAAGGACGCTGTTCTGAGTTTGGCTGCGGAACTAACTCAGGAAATTGAGTCGTTTTTGCGACTACAACGTCACGGTTCCAACCAGATGAAAGTTTTTCTGACCATTCTGAATCAGGATTGCCACTACCGTCAAGGTAAATTTCTGTTCCCACAGCTAAAATCAGGGCATCTGGTTCTAAAAGATTTTTTTCCTCTTTGAGTTCTTGGTAAAGAACAGGCGATCGCCCTGTCGCATACACAACCTTACTGCCATGTTCTTGGCGTGTCTTGTGCAGGCGATCGTTGAGTTCGGTCAGCGCATTGTCATCGCCAACCAGAGTATTGTCTAAATCGGTTACGAACAGGAATTTAGCCACAGCAACCTCTTTTATTAGCTTTACCACCAAAAAGTTTATGCTGATTTGGCACCAATCTCATCTGTTTTCGTTTTTAGATAAGCAAGTTGACCAGTTATGCTAAAACCATGATCTGATCAATCTAAACGATTTACAGGCGTTGAATTTAATATAGTCAGAGAAATTTACAATCATCATCAGCCCTTGAGGTTCTAACTAGATCTATGGAAAACCGGAGGATTTTGGAGTGGCGACCATTTTTAGGTTTTTACATAACTTAGTAACTGCCAAGCGAAATCCTCTCCACAGCCTCAGAACCCGATTAGGGCTGGCAATTGGCGGTGTTGCCTTTGTGCTGTCAATTTTAGCAAGTCTGATTGTCGGACACACTACCAGCGAACAGGTCAAAGTCGATGTTGGTCAGTCGCTAGCGCAAATCGCTTACCAGATGGCTGATAAGTTAGATCGAGGGATGTTTGAGCGCTATCGCGACATTCAAATTATCAGCGCACTGGATATCATCCGCAATCCAGATTCTGTCTCACAGCAGCGTACACTCTTAGAAAAGCTGCAAAGCACTTATACTGATTATGCTTGGATAGGTTTAACTGATAACAAGGGTATTGTTCAAGCCAGTACAAGAAAATTATTAGAAGGCAAGGATGTTTCTCAAAGACCTTGGTTCATTTACGGGCGAAGAGCAACCTACATCGGTGACGTACATGATGCTGTAAAACTGGCGAAATTGCTACCCAATCCGACGGACGAACCACTGCGTTTTGTAGATATCGCGGTTCCTGTAATGAATCTTCAAGGTCAGCCACAGGGTGTTTTAGCTGCCCATTTAAGCTGGACATGGTCTAAAGAGGTGGAAAAATCTCTATTGCGTTCAGTGGAACAACGCGACAAAGAAATGTTTGTCCTCAGTCAGAATGGCAATGTTTTGCTAGCCCCCCCCAAGTTCCACGGTGTCAATTCCCTATCCCTTAAAAGTATTAAAGCAGCGCAACGCGGGATCAATGGTTATCTGATTGAGAATTGGTCGGATAATCACACTTATCTGACTGGGTACGCTCAAAGTGTTGGTTATCGGAATTACCCTGGATTAGGGTGGTTAGTGCTAGTACGGCAAAAAACTGATGTCGCATTTGCTCACATAAGGCATATACAACAGCAAATATTTATTGCGAATATGATACTAGGTATATTGTTTGCTGTTTTGGGTTGGCTTGTGACAGCAGCAATTACCAACCCGATGTTGGCGATCGCCAAAGCCGCCAACTACATCCGTCAAGGTCACAAACAAGTTAAAATTCCCGTCCTGCAAGGTCAAGATGAAATCGCCAATCTCTCTCGAAACATCAGCCAGCTCGTTTTTACTTTAACCCAACAAGAAAAAGACCTCAAGGCAAGTAACACCCAATTGCAGGTAGAACTCACCTCCAAGCTATTGGCGCAGGAAATGCTACGACAAAGCGAAGAGAAATTTCGTCAATTAGCAGAAAACATTCAAGAAGTTTTTTGGCTTCAAGACTTCAAAACCTCCAAAATTATTTACATTAGTCCTGCATACGAGCAAATGTGGCAACGCAGCTGCGAAAGTTTGTATGCTAACCCTAATTCCTGGTTGGAACCTGTTCATCCAGAGGACAAAGAGCGCGTAATTATTAACATTCAGAACAATGCATATAGCACCTACCACAATGAATATAGAATCGTGCTACCTGATGGATCTTTACGCTGGATTTGGGATAGTAGTTTTCCAGTTTACAACCATCTTGGAGAAGTCTATCGTCGAGTCGGAATTGCCCAAGATATTACCGAGCGTAAACTTGCAGAAAAAACACGTTTGGCACTAGAGAAAGAAAGAGAAATTAGTAAACTTAAATCCGACTTTATTGCCATTGCATCTCACGAATTCCGCACGCCTTTAACGACTATTTTGTTATCTTGTGACTTTCTCCAGAACTGTGGCGACAAATTATCTTATGAGAAAAAAGAGCGACATTACAATAGAATTAAATCAAGCGTAAAACATTTGACTCAGATATTAGAAGATGTTTTAATTATCGGCAAAACAGAAGCAGGAAAACTTAAATTTGAACCAACTCCCATAGACTTAATCAGCCTTTGCTTAGATTTAGTCGAACAGCTACAGTTGAGTGCTGGCGAAAAATATCATCTCAACTTTGTTGAGCAGTGCGTTTACGGCTGCAAAAGAGAAGACCTACCTGTGATGGATGAAAAACTGCTGCGACATATACTTACCAATTTACTTTCAAATGCCATAAAATATTCTCCACAAGGAGGTACCATTCTCTTTGAACTTATTTGTAACCATAAAAGTGTGATTTTCCGTATTCAAGATGAAGGTATTGGCATTCCAGAAGAAGACCAGTCCAAGCTATTTACCTCCTTTTTTAGGAGTAGTAACACAGGCAATCTTCCCGGAACAGGACTAGGATTAACTATTGTCAAAAATGCAGTTGAATTGCACGGAGGACAAATTACTCTGGAAAGTCAAGTGGGTGTAGGTACAACATTTACCGTGATACTGCCGCTGAATAAAACAGTTGCAGTGGAGAAAATCTTGACAAAAGGAAGTGGTTAGTCGTTAATCAAATCAGTCGAGACACTACAATGCCTACTGAAGCGGTAAAATGTGGGAACGTAGGGAGTTCACTCTTCTATCATCAAGTCGTTTTTAATTAACCGTTTTTGTAAAGCAACAACAACAGCGGTGTGGCGATCGCCTACTCCCAATTTATGCAAAATGGCATGGACATGCACCCTAACTGTTCCAGGTGTAATGTAGAGTGCAAGCGCAATTTCTTGATTGGTTTTTCCTACTGCCAATAGCGACAAGATTTCCTGTTCGCGATGGGTGAGAGGATTGGATAGTTTTGAGCTATTTTCTGAGTCTGGTTGAGACGGATCGAATGCAAATGTTGAACGAATTTCTTTGGTTGCAGTTTCATCCCACCAAGATGCCCCAGCAGCGACAGAACGGAGTGCCAACACCAATTTTTCAGCTGCAATTCCTTTGAGGCAGTAGCCTTGGGCACCTACCTCAATTAACCGCGCAATCAGGGATTTTTGAGAATGGGAAGTTAAAACTAAGATTGGCAGATTGGGATTTTGCTGCTTAATTTGTCTACACGCCTCGATTCCCCCAATTCCTGGCAATCCCACATCTAAAAGCACCACATCAAGAGGATTTTGGTTGACTAACTCAATAGCTGTTTCACCATCTTCAGCCTCAGCGATAATCTCTAACCCAGTTTCTTGTTGCAGCCGAACGCGCAAGCCCAAGCGGAAGAGTTCATCATCCTCAACTAGGAGAATTTTGATTGGGGTAGATGGCATCTCACACAGTTAGAGAGGACTGAAATGGATAAACGGGGAGTTTGAAAGCAAAGATAGCACCTGTGGGTACTCTGTTCTCTGCCCAGATTATACCGCCATGTGCTTCAATAATTTGGCGAGATAGGTAAAGTCCCAATCCAGAGCCTTTGGCTTGCCGGTCGCTATGCCCCTGGTAAAACCGCTCAAATAAGTGGGGGAACTGTTCGGGCTTGATACCCGCACCTGTATCCAAAATTTTTACAACTTGATACGACGTTTGCGGCTCTAACAGGACTTCAACATGATCACCGCGCCGGGAATGGTTGATAGCATTTACCAAGAGATTGGTAAAAACTCGCTGAAGTTGCAGGTTATCACCCTTAACCCAGAGCGATCGCCGCCAATCAGAATCACCATAGTTCAACGAGAGATAAACACGACGATTTGCAGCTAAATCAGCGAGAGTACCAGCCACCTCTTCTGCCAACATCGCTAAATCCACAGGTGCTAAGTCAAGCTTTAAGCCTTCAGTATCATTGCGATAGACATCCAACAAGGTTTCTAGGAGTTGTAGGGAAGTTTTATGACTACGTACCATCGTGGCTAAAACTTTCTGCTGTGCTGGCAAGACTACACCAAATTTCTCTTGTTGAAAGGCTTTGAGAGTTTCGATTGCTCCCAGCAACGGCGTTTTTAGGTCATGGGTGAGTGTGGAAGCAAAGTCTTCTCGCAGTCTAACCAATTCCTCTTGCGCGTCTAGCTTTGCGCGTGTCAGGGCGATCGCTTCTTCTGAACGCCGAATGCGATCGCTTAAAACACCTGTCACAATCAACGCCATCGCGGCGATCGCTCGATCAGCAAATGTGGAAACTTGAGTCACTTCACCCACAGGCACCCACATATTCAGCATGGTTAAGCATACAGCAACGAGCGTTGCATAAAAGGTGCCAAGCCGACCTAACCAGGAGTTCGCCAACAAAATCGGTCCCGTGTAGAGATACCCAAACACGTATTCACTTGGCGTAGAGAACTCCAGAACTATAACAAATGTAAATAGACTAGCGATGAGCAAAGACTTGCCTAAACGCGATTCTTTGCCCGGCAATCTAGCTTTTAAAGATATCATTCATTAATTGCTTATTGCTATAAATTATGTTAATTCAACCAGTCAAATTAAACTTATATATTCATTTTATCCTGTTTACCATATTTACAATAACAAAAAAGCGTTTATATAAAAAATATACTTGGGATATAGATATTACCTAAACAACTTAAACTTTTACATACACTTGCAAGTAAACGCTGCATATAAAAAAGTAAATTTTGTTTTATATCCTTCTATAACTTGTTTTTTTTCACAATTTAAATAATGATATAAGTTGATACGAATGAGAGAACATTTTTCTCGAACTCGCAAAAATGCGTTTATGGCATTAGGTTTAACAAGTGTAAAAATTACGCTCAATAGCTGCCATTGTGGCATGGTTTTAACTACCTTGCAGTTGCCAGAAAAATGCTTGGTTATGGGTATCGTTAGAGATAATCTACTTATCTTGGCGAGTGCAGAACCTATTATTTGGTATGGAGATTATGTACTGGCTATTGCCTTAAGTCAAGCCTTGGTTCCCGCGTTGAAAGTAGCCCTTAACAAAAAGCATCCAATTCATTACTCACACAAAGAGTGTTTCATCAAAAATTTGACAATACGACAATAATGTATCGGGAGCTTCTTTAATTCATGTTACAAGGATGGATTCAAATTGCTATGACGTTACTCATCGTTATAGCAACGACTCCCGTGCTTGGGAGATATATAGCTCGCGTTTTCCTTAGGGAAAGAACACGGCTTGACCCTGTCATAAATCCGCTAGAACGAGCCATTTATACCTTTAGTGCAGTGCATCCGCAGGAAGACATGACGGGCTGGCAGTATGCTAAAGCAGTGCTGTATAGCAATCTCGTCATGGGGATTTTGGTATACCTCATCCTGATGTTTCAAGGATTATTACCACTTAATCCCACAAGGCTTGGTGCGCCTAGTTGGGATTTAGCACTGCACACCACTATCTCCTTTCTCACCAACACAGACCAACAGCACTATTCTGGCGAGACAACCTTGAGCTATGCTAGTCAAACTTTTGCGCTTGGTTTTTTAATGTTTACCTCGGCGGCGACGGGTTTGGCAGTAGGTATTGCCTTTATTCGTGGTTTAACTGGCAGACCCTTAGGCAACTTTTATAGTGACCTCATCAGGTCAATTACACGAATCTTGCTGCCCATATCTATTGTGGGGGGATTGTTGTTAATCTTGGCGGGTGTGCCAGAAACCTTCGCAGGTCCAGCAACAGTAACCACCCTAGAGGGTGCAACTCAGGTCATTGCCCGTGGTCCCGTTGCCCACTTCGAGATGATCAAACAACTGGGAGAGAACGGCGGTGGCTTTTTTGGCATTAACTCAGCCCATCCCTTTGAAAATCCTAATGGGTTCTCTAACTTGCTAGAGACTTGGGCAATGATTTCCATCCCCTCAGCGCTGATTTACACCTACGGTGTGTTTGCCAATAACCGCAAGCAAGCATGGTTAGTGTTTTGGATGGTCTTTATCATCTTTGTCTTCTTAGTAGGCATTGCAGCAGTCGGTGAGTTTCAAGGAAATGATCTCATTAATCCCCTATTAGGAGGACAGCAACCGAACTTAGAAGGCAAAGAAGTTCGATTTGGTTGGGCGCAAACAGCACTATGGGCAGTCATGACCACAGCAACCATGTGTGGTGCAGTGAATGGAATGCACGATTCCTTAATGCCACCAGGTGGTTTTGCCACTCTGTTTAATATGTTCTTGCAAATCATTTGGGGAGGTCAGGGAACTGGCACGGCTTACTTGTTTATATACTTGATTTTGGCGGTGTTCCTGACTGGGTTGATGGTGGGACGGACGCCAGAATTTTTAGGACGCAAAATCGAGAAAAAAGAAATCGTCCTTGCCAGCGTCGTCTTGTTAGTTCATCCCTTTGCCATTCTTATTCCTTGGGCGATTGTCTTTGGCTTTCCCGATACCCTGTCAGGCATTAGTAACCCAGGTTTTCATGGGGTTTCGCAGGTGGTTTATGAATACGCTTCAGCCGCAGCCAACAACGGTTCTGGTTTTGAAGGATTGGGAGATAACACCCTTTGGTGGAACCTCAGCACCATTGTCAGTTTGTTGGCAGGGCGTTATATCTCCATCATCGCCCTACTGCTACTAGCGGATAGTATGTCTCGCAAGCAACCTGTTCCTGTGACTTCAGGCACCTTGAGAACTGATACCAGACTCTTCACAGGAGTGACAGGTGGCGTGATTTTGATTCTTGGTGCCCTCACCTTCTTCCCCGTACTCGTTTTAGGTCCTCTGGCAGAAGCATTTCAAATTGCCAGAGGCGGATAAACAATTCAAAATTCGCATTCATGAGAAATTCAAAATGGAAATATCCACGAAACGGCGACAAGAAAGCAAACACAAGACCAAAGTCAAACAAGCCGGACTCTACAGGCAAGCATTTCGGCAAGCATTTGTCAAGCTGCACCCGCGTCATATGCTCAAAAATCCGGTGATGTTCTTAGTATGGGTAGGCACGATTATCACAGCACTAGTGACGATCGCACCAAATCTCTTTGGTCCAACTCCCGGTGACAATCCCAGATTATTCAATGGTCTGATTACCCTGATTTTGTTCTTTACCGTTGTCTTTGCCAACTTTGCCGAAGCCGTCGCCGAAGGACGGGGTAAAGCGCAAGCAGATGCTTTGCGATCCACAAAATCCGATGTGAAAGCTCGTAAACTTCTTCCCGATGGTTCCATTCAAGAGGTTAATTCCACAGCTTTACATCGCGGCGACCAAATCAAGGTGATTGCTGGCGATATCATCCCCGCCGATGGAGAGGTCATTACGGGTGTTGCCTCCGTTGATGAATCTGCCATCACTGGGGAGTCTGCACCAGTATTGAAAGAACCAGGGACAGATATTGCCAGTTCCGTCACTGGAGGAACACGTATTATCTCTGATGAACTGATCATTCGTGTCACATCTGACCCAGGCAAAGGCTTTATTGATCGGATGATTGCCTTAGTAGAGGGAGCTGCCCGTAGCAAAACGCCTAATGAAATTGCCTTAACAGTTTTGCTGGCAGTCCTTACCCAGGTATTCTTAGTGGTTATTGCGACTTTACCTACGGTTTCTGTATACGTACAATCACCAGTTAGTATTGCCGTGTTGATTGCCTTGCTGGTGGCGCTGATTCCCACCACCATCGGAGGATTATTAAGTGCCATTGGGATTGCCGGGATGGATAGAGTCGCCCAGTTCAACGTGATTGCCACCTCCGGACGCGCGGTAGAAGCCTGCGGGGATGTGAACACCTTGGTATTAGATAAAACAGGTACAATTACTTTAGGGAACCGCTTGGCAGAGGAATTTATTCCCGTCAACGGTCATTCCCTTGATGAAGTCGCAAAAGTTGCGCTGGCGTCCAGTGTGTTTGATGAAACACCAGAAGGAAAATCCATCGTCAAACTAGCAGAGAAATTAGGGGCAAGATTAGATTTTGACCGCAAGCAAGCAGAAGGTATCGAATTTTCTGCCAAAACGCGCATGAGCGGCACTGACTTACCGAAGGGAGTACAAATTCGCAAAGGTGCTGTGGATGCGATTAAAGGATTTGTCCGCTCCCGAAATGGACAGCTAACTCCCGAACTTGATACAGCCTACGAGCGAGTTTCCAAATTGGGTGGAACCCCGTTAGCTGTATGTCAAAACCACGACATCTACGGAGTGATTTATCTCAAAGACATCATTAAACCGGGCATTCGAGAACGGTTTGATCAAATGCGGCGCATGGGGATAAAAACCGTTATGCTCACGGGAGATAACCGCATCACTGCCTCTGTCATTGCCCAAGAAGCCGGAGTCGATGACTTTATTGCCGAAGCCACCCCAGAAGACAAAATTGAGGTGATTCGTACCGAACAAGCGCAAGGAAAGTTGGTTGCCATGACTGGAGATGGTACTAATGATGCTCCAGCTTTGGCACAGGCAAATGTGGGAGTGGCAATGAATTCTGGCACGCAAGCGGCGAAAGAGGCTGCCAATATGGTAGACCTGGATTCTGACCCCACCAAGTTGATTGATATCGTCACCATTGGCAAACAACTGCTAATTACCCGTGGCGCACTCACCACCTTTTCCATTGCCAACGATGTCGCCAAGTATTTCGCCATCATTCCTGCTATCTTCGCCGGTATTGGCGTTGGCAGTCTCAACATTATGGGTTTGGCAAGCCCCGAATCTGCGGTCTTGTCAGCCTTGATCTACAACGCCTTGATTATTCCTGCGCTTATCCCATTAGCACTAACTGGTATCAAGTTTAGACCGCTAACAGCAGATCAACTTTTGCAGCGCAATATTTTTATCTATGGACTCGGTGGCGTAATTGCTCCTTTCATTGCTGTCAAAGTGATTGATGTGCTGATTACTGCCGTGGGTTTGGCATAATTACGATTTTGGATTTTGAATTATGGGATATTTACCACAAGATTTTTTTGAAGTGTTTGCCTTCCTAGCCTGCAAACGAAATCGCATTCCTTTAAGTCTATTTTTGCTGCTGTGTTTTAACGTGCTGCTAGCACCAGCAGTACAGGCAGCAACACCAGGAGTATCACGTTCTGCATCTTACACCATTGCCCTCCTGGGACTTGTCACCCTAAGCCTGTGCGTTTATTTATTCGTTGTCATTTTTCAACCGGAGAGATTCTGATGAGTCAGCCGCGCCAAATCAATAAAGCTATTCGTTCTACCATTGCTTTGTGGCTGCTAACAGCATTAATCTATCCGTTATTCATGCTGTTTTGTGGACAGATAGCGTTTCCCTTCCAGGCAAATGGAAGCTTACTCACCAACCCCCAAGGAACAGTCATTGGTTCAGCATTAATTGGTCAACCCTTTAGGGGCGATCGCTACTTCTGGAGCCGTCCCAGCGCTATTGAGTACAGCACCAAACCCGAAGTTGCCACCACAGGAGTGACAGGAGCCAGCAACCTCGCCCCCAGCAACCCCGACTTACTCAAACGCATTCAAGGGGAAGCGGCACAGCTTAAAAGCGCCAATATTCAGCCGATCGCCGATTTAGTTTATACCTCTGGCTCCGGTCTAGATCCACATATTAGCGTAGCAGCAGCCCAAGCACAGGTGCAACGTGTCGCCACTGCCCGCCGTATTGACCCCAACCAACTTCAAACCCTAGTAGCCAAAAATACCGATGGCAGATTCCTGGGTATTTTTGGCGAACCCGGAGTCAACGTCCTGAAGCTGAATCTGGCATTAGACGCTTTGCAACCTAACGTTTAGTCCTCGTATATGTTCCATTCCTCTACCCCCTCCCCCGACACTTCCTACATCCGCCCTGCCCGACGTGGGAAGCATAAGATTTTTATTGGTATGGCTCCAGGTGTCGGCAAAACTTACAGAATGCTGGAAGAGGCACATCTTCTCAAGCAAGATGATATTGATGTTGTCATTGGCATCTTGGAAACTCATGGACGCAGAGACACCGCTGTTAAAGCCACCGGGCTAGAGGTGCTTCCTAAAAAAGCTCATATCCATCAAAACATCACCCTGCAAGAAATGGACACGGACGCAATTCTGGCACGCTCCCCCCAACTTGTGTTGGTTGATGAACTCGCTCATAGCAATGTGCCAGGTTCACTTAGAGAAAAGCGCTACCAGGACGTGGAAGTGATTTTGGCTGCTGGAATTGATGTCTACTCGACCGTCAACATCCAGCATTTGGAAAGTTTGAATGATCTTGTAGCGAGAATTACAGGTGTCGTGGTGCGAGAGCGCATTCCCGATCGCCTGCTTGACGAAGCTGATGCTGTTGTTGTGATTGATGTCACACCAGAAACTCTAGAAGAGCGCTTGCGAGAAGGCAAGATTTATGCAGCTGACAAAATCGAGCAATCCCTCAAAAACTTCTTTCAGCGTCGTAACCTAATTGCTTTGCGGGAACTGGCATTACGAGAAGTCGCAGATACCGTTGAGGAAGAAGCAAACACCTCCACCTCGGTCGGACAGACTTGCAATATCCACGAACGAGTTTTAGTCTGTGTGTCTACCTATCCCAACTCAGTACAATTGCTCCGTCGGGCGGCACGCATTGCCAATTATATGAATGCCCGGCTGTACGCTGTGTTTGTAGAAGCCCCCGAGCGTTTCCTGACCAAAGAAGAAAGTTTACACATCGATACATGCAAGAAACTGTGCCGAGAGTTTGGCGGCGAATTTTTACACGTCAAGAACCACAACGTCGCCAAAGAAATCGCTCAGGTTGCAGCAACTCATCACATCACCCAAATTGTCTTAGGTGAAAGCCAGCAATCCTCATGGAAAAGATGGCTCAAAGGTTCCTTTACGCAACGATTAATGCAGTTAATCAGACATCAAAAAATAGATTTACACATCATTGCCACTGAGAAATAACTGAACAAAGATCACAACTGCACCGCTAACTGTTGGCAGAAGTTCACTTCCGTGACAATGACTGCTCGCAGCCGTCCCAGAGTATCGACTATTCATCCTTTAACGTTTCAATCAACAAATCCACCTTCTGCTGTCGTTCCTGCAAAAAACTTTCACACTGACGTAAAGACTCAACAGCCGGTGCAAATTGGTCAAACACCTCTTGTAATTCCAAATCACCCGCCTCAATGCGAGCAATAATTCTCTCTATTTCAGCAACCTTAGGTGTAGGCAAAAGTTTGTAGGTTGGGTTGAACGAAGTGAAACCCAACAAAACCTTGCATTGGATTAATCTTGAGTTGTGCGACGCACCTCCATACATGACTACTCTCCCACAGTATTTAAAATACGGGCGTAGAGAGCATCAGCAACTCTAAACTGTGCGGTTGCAATTAGGTTATCAAGCACAGGTTTGACAGCTAAAATCAATCCCTTTTGTTTGGCTTCAACTAGAACACCCAACAACCCTATAATCCGCAATCCTAACCTATCAGCTTCTGCTCTACCTCGTCGTTCGTCGATAAGCAGCAGTTCGGCATTCAGTTCAATAGCTAGCGCAATAGCTTCACATTCACCGAAATTCCTCACCCCGGAAGCCCCTGCTTTCCAAGCATGGGGAGGAAGGGGTAGGGGAATTTATTCCCCGTCGAGATATCTTAGAATGCATACGAGTACCCGTCCTTTTGATGAATTAATGAGCAAAATTTGTGGCTAATACCTGCGACACGACCACTTTTTGTGGCAATATCAAAACTGCCCGTTTTGCGACACAACACTCGACCAACATACTCGCCAACCTTCTTCCCAGTAGTGACAACGGCTTTTACAATGTCGCCAGTTTTGAAACCAAAATGAACTGATGAACGTTCTCGGTGTCGAGTTGGAAACCCATAGCGGTCAGTTCCACACATTTGACGTGTTCCCCAACCAGTACACTTAATGCGTAATGGTTGTTGAGTTAGCAACTGAATTGTTTCCACGTCTCCAACACAAGCTGCATCAATCCAGTGTTGTTTAGGCAGTTCAAACCTCGTTCGGTTGTATTTCGTTTGTCCACCCGTTCCCGTTGTGGTGGGCAAGATGTTTTTTAAGGTACGAAATAATTCCCAACGAGTTGCATTGACTGCGGCTGCATCCTTTAATGGTTGCTTGGCTTGTCGTTTTATTTTTTCTAACCTAGAGCCATCCCTTTTGAGGAACTCGTCTATAGATTTAGTGCCTTTCTTGGTATTGCATCGTTCGCACGACAAAGTTAAGTTACTTACTCTGTTGCTACCTCCTTTTGCTCTAGGGTGAATATGCTCAACTTGGAGGGGTACACCTTCTTTGTCACAGTAGGCACATTTTCGACTCCACTTTTCTAAGAGATATTCACGGACTTCATACCCAGCAAGTTCACCTTGTTGGTATTCAACACCGCTAATCTCTGAGTTTTGCATTTTTTGAGTATCAAACTTGACTAACTCCATTACTATCTCGGTGATAGAAGAATACAAACAAAGCCGTTTTACCCATATCTCAATTGTTAGGACGCGATGCATTAGCGATGGAGCAAACCATCCCTCTTTGCGCTTGCGGTTGTTAAATCGCGGTTGACGATACCGAGTTTTGCGATTGCGACGGCTGCGACGTAAAGAGCGTCTTGATTCTAAAGCATTCTTAATTTGCCAACCTCTGTGTTCTAATTCAGCCGCCCAAACAACCTTGTCTTGATCCAAAATTGCAATACCCGTAGTTTTGCTTCCAGGGTCAAGCTTGATAGTTAATGGCTTGGGGTTGGGGTTATCAACCACGTGTTTCAAAATGATTACAAACGGGTAAACCCGATACGCAGCAGCTTTTTGTTTTGTGAGTAACTCCCTTGCCCGTGCTTACGAGACTGGATTAAGTGGCTGTTTGTTTTGGTCGATAACGAAAACATAATTTTGCATTGCTGCATACTCCTTGCGGGTAAAGTTTGCCTCGTTCATGTTTACGATCGGTAACTATCCAAATTGCACAGTCCTAAACCTTCAAAGGACGTTTAACAATCTGGTTTCAGAGCTTGGAGCTGGCACGCACCCCAAGGTGAGTTCTTGAACGCTTGTCGTAAACGTAGCTCTTTAATGAACTTGAACTGGTCAACTAGAGTTAACTGCAAGCCCCTGCCTTATAGGCATGGGGTTGACACTCAACTGTTAGGTCGTTGACCTTCATCCAATTGTTGCTCCAAGAGGGTTACAATTAGGGGGCGGTTTGTTACTTGTCGTACCTCAATCCATTCGAGTGTCTTGACCTCGCTGGAACCTGGAACAAGAGTTGCTGTACCCGTCAGTTCCTGATAAACAGCTTCTGGAATCAAAATTTTACTATATAGCTGCCGGAGTAAATCTAATTGACCAATTGCAGCAAGGCTAGTGATTGGCGAAGTATCACTGACAATAATCACAACCTGCCTAACTCCCGCAAGTTCTTCAAATCGAGTTCAAAATCTTCAATGTCATAGGAGTAAAGAGGAATTTTGCGTTCTTTAAGTAACTGCTGAAACTGTATTTTATCTATTTGTGCAAACTTGCTGGCGTGTCCAAGCGCAAGCTTTCCAGACTGAAACAATAGCAATGCAACTTCCTGCTTGAATTCGGCTTCTGTCATCCCGCAAGCACGCAAAGTTTCATCTGATATGATGACGCTCATAGTTTCCTCTTGTTAAAGATAGTACAGACATTTACTCCTACTCTTCTTCTAGCTTAATCCAAGCTATACATTGAAATATTACTGTTTCAAAGTGTTTGATTTCCGACTTTTTCTTTTTCTTCCGACTTTATCTTTTTCTAGCGTAAATAGAATAACATCCTTATCAACTAACATTTATTCTTCTTTCAACGTTTCAATCAACAAATCCACCTTCTGCTGTCTCTCCTGCAAAAAAGCTTCACACTGACGCAAAGACTCAACAGCCGTTGCAAATTGGTCAAACACTTCTTCTAATTCCAAATCACCCGCCTCAATACGAGCAATAATTCTCTCTACTTCAGCAACCTTAGCCTCATAATTCCAACCTTGATTCATAAAATCTCTTGGCGTCCTTGGCGTCTTGGCGGTTTATCACTCTTACTCTTACTTGAGTCAAATTTTTTGAATATTAAACCACAGATGAACACAGATGCACACAGATAAATTATCTGCCTCCATCTGCGGTTCTAAATAACCATAAACTGGATTTTTGCAAGACATCTACTTTTTAACTTCCGTAACTTTCACTTTAACCTCACCCTGACCCAACTGAACCAACAACTCCTCGCCCACAGCTAACTCAGCAGTAGAACGAGCGATCGCACCATTTTGCTGACGTACCACCGCATAACCACGCTGCAAAACTGCTTTGGGGTCAAGAGTTGCCAACTTTTGGCGTAACATCTCTACGTGCTGCGTTGCTTGCTGCAATTGCGTCGTTGTTGCACGCACCAATTGCTGACGCTTCCAACTGAGTTCCTGCATTTCCTGCTGCACTTGTCTATCCAAGCGCAAGCGCCGCAAGCGGTTTCGCATTTCTTGGAGTTGGTTTTGTGACGTTTTCAAACAAGAATGTACGCTTTCATGTAAAGCAACAACTCGTTGCTGATGCTGAGGATATAATTCCGTCAGTGCTGGAACAACCCGTTCCGCCGCCGCCGTAGGTGTATGTACGGAAGCATCTGCAACTAAATCTACCAAAGACTCATCTCTTTGATGACCAATTCCTGTAATCACTGGAATAGAACAACAAGCAACTGCTCGCACGACCCGTTCATCATTAAAGCAAGCTAATTCCTCAACCGCACCTCCACCCCGTGATAAAATCAGCACCTCAGCACGTCCATCCTGTTCTACCCGTTGAATGGCTTTCACTATCGACTCTGGCGCTTGCTCACCCTGTACTGTAGCAGGCGATAAGATAACGTGTAAACCTGGATACCTTTGCTTAAGTGTTTTTTGAATATCACCCCAAGCCGCAGCAGTGGGTGAAGTGACAACGGCGATCGCCTGGGGATGAGGAGGAAGCGATCGCTTTCTTTGCGGCTCAAAAAACCCTTCCGCCTCCAACCGTTTTCGCAGTTGCTGGTAGCGTAGCGCTTGCAAACCAACACCAGCTGGCAAAGCTTGCCAAACGGAAAGCTGATATTCTCCCCTTTGAGGATAAAGCCGAATACTTCCCAAGATAATTAACTGTTCACCTGGAACGGGTATCTGTGCCAGTTTTGCCAATTGGCTATTCCACGCCACACACTTAATAGCAGCACCACCATTTGGATCTTGCAGCGTAAAAAATAACCCACTGCGATGATGGCTCTTGCTGGAAACTTCTCCAGTCACCCAAACTCGTTGCAATTCCTCATCTTGTTCTAGTAAAAAGCGGATATAGTCGGTTAACCCAGCGACTGAGAGCGCTGTTTCAGCAATCAGATCAGGATAATCAGCAGTCATCAAACCCTATAATAAGTGCAAAATAATTATGCAAATCCTAGCAAATATCGCATCCTGGCAGATTTTGGTGATGTCGTTGTTCAAGTAGAAGGCAGATATCATGTTGCGCGCGAAAATTTGCTACATAGTTGTTTATACTTACCCAAACGAAACGGCAATTGAGCTAGGATATTGTCACACTTCGTTATTGACAAGTTATTCTCTAGCAAAGTGTGTTTAAATAAATTAGTATATCTGTTCTACTCCAACTCCTAAACCCACACTCCCGAGATCCATATATAGAGGCTCTGAATGGCTATTAACACCACTGATGTTGCTGGCAAGCAAAAAGCGCTCAACATGGTACTGAACCAAATTGAGCGTACCTTTGGCAAAGGAACAATTATGCGCTTGGGCGACGCTACCCGGATGCAGGTAGAGACGATTTCCAGTGGGGCGCTGACCCTGGATCTGGCGTTAGGTGGCGGTTTACCCAAAGGACGGGTCATTGAGATTTATGGTCCAGAAAGTTCCGGTAAGACGACATTAGCACTGCACGCGGTTGCCGAAGTGCAAAAAAGCGGCGGTATTGCTGCCTATGTTGACGCTGAACACGCTCTTGACCCCACCTATGCTGCGGCGTTGGGTGTTGACATTGTAAATTTGTTCATTTCCCAACCTGACACCGGGGAAACAGCTTTAGAAATTGTCGATCAGCTTGTCCGTTCTGCTGCGGTTGACATTGTCGTGATTGACTCTGTAGCAGCACTCGTTCCTCGTGCTGAAATTGAAGGCGATATGGGTGATGCCCATGTTGGTCTTCAAGCAAGATTGATGAGCCAAGCTCTCCGTAAAATTACTGGTAATATCGGTAAATCTGGTTGCACGGTTATCTTTCTTAACCAATTGCGCCAAAAAATAGGTGTCAGCTACGGTAACCCAGAAACGACGACTGGCGGTAACGCTCTGAAATATTATGCTTCGATACGTCTAGACATTCGCCGGATTCAAACTTTGAAAAAAGGCACAGAGGAATTTGGTAACCGCGTTAAAGTCAAAGTTGCTAAAAACAAAGTTGCACCACCTTTTAGAATCGCGGAATTTGACATTATCTTTGGCAAAGGTATTTCTACTTTGGGTTGTCTTGTAGATTTGGCGGAAGAAACTGGTATCCTTGTCCGCAAAGGAGCTTGGTACAGCTACAATGGCGAGAACATCTCTCAAGGTCGAGACAACGCCATTAAGTACTTAGAAGAAAAGCCTGAGTTTAGTGACAAAATTAAGCAGCAGGTGCGTGAAAAACTAGAAATGGGGGCTGTTGTTTCTGCTAACTCTGTGAAGAAGACAAGCGAAGACGAAGAAGAAGAAGAAGAAGAATTAGAGTTAGTCGAAGAAGAATAACAAAGCGTGCTTTTGCTTGCAGTTTGGTGTGTGGAGCATCGCTCCACACACTTAATTCACAACAATCCCCGATAATGAATAAAAACTAAAATAGCCGCCCAAGAACCCAAGGCAACTTTTACTGCGACTAGGATGTTGAGCACAGGGATAACCCCGCCGCTGAAAAGTGCGCCCAACTCTCCGTGCGGTAATTCTAATCCGGCTAGAGTGATAACCGACAGGACGATGAAAATAAGAACCGAAACCTTCTCCCATGTAGCGGCGTGCCAGCGCTGATAGATTGCCTGCATCCACTCCGTTGATGAGGTAATCGCAACAAGACCGATCGCCGTTCCGCCCGCAACTCCAGCCGCAAAACCACCGCCCGGACTCAGATGCCCCCGAATAGCCAGTTCGATACCCACCATCGCGGCAATGGTTGCTCCTAGACGCGCCATAACAATCGATGGTTGATCGGTGAACTGATAGATCGCACAAAACGGTCTCTCATTCGCCAGTAGAAACTTTGCACCCATTACCGCGATCGTAAATACCACCACTTCAAAGATCGTGTCATACAGGCGATTCCTGAGAATGACAGCCGTAACTGCATTAGGTACTCCACTATCTTTTACAAGCGCTTCAACGATCGAGAGCGATAAGTCCGGTGCCGGATTGGGCATGATCAGGAATTTGACGAACAGCGCTATCCCCGCTGCAATATAGACCCATTTCATTTATGTTCCTCCCCTGAGGAGAGTGCATTTACATAGGTTAGGTTTGTCGCTGGTGACGAAAGTTCGGTTCGCATGATGTCATAGAGGCGTCGAACCCTAGTTGTGGTGTGATAGGGTTGCTGTTCGTCCTGACTCGCTACGGGGTCTTGATTATCGTACTCTCGTCTGACACAGGTCGCATGGACTTCTTTGTCCATCAGCGCCCGGTGCAAAGCCTGTGTATTCGTGTACGGGACTAGCTCAAGACGCATATAGTGTTTGCCGAAAATTGTTCGTAACTCATCCATCAGTTGCCCTAAATGGGACTCGTCATCTGTCTCGATTGCCTTTGGCACTGCGCTTTGCGCAATCGCCCCGTCTTCGAGTACACCAAGACGCATCACCAGCGATGAACGCACTGCGATCGCATAGAGAGTAATCGCCAGCAGGGTCCCCATCAATGCTTGGGTCAAAGCAACATCCGCCGCCCCGAAAACCGCAAATACCAATGCCGCCACCGCTCCCACTATTCCCTGGATTACCAGGGCATGGTATGGATTGGTCTGAAGTACCAGCATGAGTGCGGACAACGGCAGCAGGGCGGTTATGACATAGATATAGCTATCATTCATGATTGATTCCCTCCACTGCTGGAACCGTATGCCAACACATACCCCAGCACTGTATTCCAGATTGCTAAGGTGATAATGCCAAGGATGAGCAACGGCCATTCGCTAGGTACCTTCGGCAGGAGCAGTCCTACCATGATGAGCATGCTCCCTAGCGTATCTGCAACCGAAAGAGTATGCAGCTTGAATAATACCGAGCGATCGCCGACCAGGGGAAAGGTTCCCCAAAACCAGAAGAAAATCCCTATACCTATGCAGGTGTAACTAAGCGCGGTGATCATAGTTCATTCATGCGTTTAAGGACTTGTGCCAACAACATTAATCCGGCATTACCCACACTCAGGATGATGACCCCTACAACACCAAGCATCCAATCATCCCGTAAGACAGATACAACCAGGAGTATGATTGATGTCTTGGTAGCGATACTGGCAAATGCCAACATCTTCTGCCAGATATTTTCATCCTGCCAAGCCTCGTACATGGGTATGAGCAGAGCCAGAATCATTGCAATCAGTGCCAAGTTCATGCCTTTTTCCTCCGGCGCACCCAGTGGACTTCGTACCAGCCATTTTCGTGATATTTCAAGACAATGGTCTTGGGCGTAAAAGTAATCAGAAATATATCCAGGAAGATGAGTCCAGGTGTCCGTCCGGGTTTGACTTGTTCCATCGTCACATCTTCGTAATTATGGGGACGGAGGATCATTTCAAAGGCTTCCTTATATGCCTGCGGAATCGCCACGAGGGTTTCCCACAGCGCCCGCAGCCAGTCCTTTAATCGTCCTGGGGTTTTGGGGCGTCCCGGTAATAGGAGTGCGATGGTGACACCGATGATGATATTTGCCACACTCAGATTAGCGGTGAGCAAAAACCAGATGGCCAGTCGCAATATCAGATTCAGATACCCAATCATGCCAACACCATCCAAAAGAGCAGGATTAACATTAGACTCATCCCACCGATCAGATGCTCAAATTGCTCCATAACACGGGGCAGCTTGAGTACGGATCGTTTGAAAATCAAAAGATACGCCAACCAACCCAGGCCAATAGTTGCCAGTGGTTTCACGATATTCTCAAGGCTATACGCCTCGTAATAGACAACGTTTGCCGCAAACAGACCACCGATCAGCAGGATCGCCGCTGGCCAGAAACCGGGCTTTACTACCTCCTCGCCGTCCGCTTTATGCGGCAAGAATATGAATTTGGCAAATGAGATTGCTGTTCCCAAAGCCGCAACGTTCATGGCGATCGCATGAGCGGGCAGAAGATTCTTCGTCGTCAACACCTTCGCCCCAAAGCCGGACAACAAGGGAAAGCCTGAGATCGAGAAGCTGGCGATAACCAAAGCAATCCAGACGGTTGTATTGATCGGCTTGTGTTGCAGTTCCTTGAAATTTCGGCTCGGTAAAGCACCCGCAATCAGGAAGAGTGCCGATTTGACCAGTCCGTGAGTCAGTGCATAAAAGCCACCTACGACTGGGGCAGCGAGGATAAAGCCTAACTGCGAAACCGTATGAAACGCCAGCATCCGCTTGGCATCCTTTTCAAAGACGGCATAGAACACGCCTAGCAGGGCTGTCCCAACTCCGAAAATCCGGATGAGTGGATCGACCTCCGCCACCATCAGCGCACAACGTACTAGCGGATAGACTCCAGCTTTGACCACAACTCCCGACAGTAAGGCTGATACCGGCGTCTCCGATTCGGAGTGGGTCAACGGTAGCCACAATCCCGATACAAACACCCCCCCCTTAACCAAGAGTCCCAGAAAGATAAGGGCAAGCGCCTCCGGCGGTGCCCCGCGCAAACTTGCAAAACTAAACGAATGATTGGTCTGATAGGCTAGAACCGCGCCCACCAGATAAAACAGCATTGCCGTGTTGCTAATAAACAGATAGCGCAAGCCAACCCAAATCGAGCGATCAGTGCGAGTATAGGTAATCAAGAGAAACGCGGCAATCCCGCTCACCTCTAACGCCACGTATAAACTGATAAAGTCTGCACAGGCGAACGCGGCATTGAGGCTGCCATGTAAAATGATGGCTTGTGCATAAAAGAAAGTCGTCTTATCGCTGTGCCAACAGTAGAGGATGACTGCGGCTGTTACCAGCGCATTGGTCAAGATAAAGTAGCCGCTTAACTGATCGACTATTAATGTGACGCTGAAATGATCGAGTAACTCTAGTTTCAGGGGCGACTGTTCGACAAATAGCTGCAACGCATATGCAGCCGAAGCAAATGCCGTGAACAATGCGAGGGTTTTGTCAAGTTTGGGGAACAGATAAATGGTGAACCCCAAGAAAAACGGTAGTGCGATCCATGCAAGGGTAATGGTATTCATGGGGTATTGCTCTTCTCGATCTCGTTGGTTTCCAGGGTGGGATTATCCCGTGCCAGCTTCATGACACCGACCAGCATTAAGCACTGAATCGAAAAGCCAATCACAATCCCTGTCAATATGACCGCCTGGGGGACGGGATCGGCGTAAGCCCCATTTGCGCCGTCTGAAATAATGGGTGTGAATAAGCCATCTCGCGATGCAATCAGCACGTAATAGGCGATAACCCCTGTGCTCATGACATCCATGGAGATGATCTTCATAACCAGGTTCTTTTTAAGGATGATGCCCAAAAATCCGCAGAATATTGTTGCGAAGACGAATGCTTCTAACACGGGAATTGCCTCACAGAATGTCTCTAAAACTTACGTGTTTCTGTGTCTTAGTTAGGTGGGTTAAAACGATTGACAATCGCTCGCTGCCCAGAGAATCATCGGTGAACCTACTGCTAAACAAGTCCTAAAACTTTCTCAATTTCTAAAATTTCTAAAGTATGCCAAGTTGTCGGCTGCACAGGACGCTGTGCGGTCGTGGACAGATGAACCATGAGTAAATACTTATCAAACCGTGCTAAAACATATATAGCACGATTAAATAGTGCCATACTATAGCAGCACTATAGAAAAGTGCCAAGATAAAGCATAGACTGATGCCACATTAAACCACTTTGCGAGTCACTAAGCCATTCAAAATGCTCTCACTCAAATGAAAGAATCGACTGATGCCAGAGCCATGCTAAACTTTAGCACTGACTCACGCGCCGACAAAGTCAACGGCTTGCGAGATAGTCAAGCTCCAAATCAAAACGTCATACCCGTGAATCTCTTAAATTTGTCAGCACCGTTTGAATTAGTCGGGCGGCAGGCTCAATTTCAACGCATCACGCAGGTTTTAGCGCATGATGGTGACTTGCTAATTGCTGGAGTGCCGGGAAGCGGACGGCGGACTCTGGTACGGCGGGCGGCTCAAGAAGTTGGCGCTCAAATCTTGGAGGTTGACTGCATCCGAGTTACCGATGGTCAGCGCTTTGTGCAATTGCTGTGCGAGAGTATAGACCAGACGTTTCAAACTGCAGCCGCTCGATCGCCAATGCAAGAGTGGATTGAAGGCAAGGCATGTGGATTATTTGTCCTGAAAGACGAAGCAAGTGGCAGACAGCGGCTGAAACCCGTTCGGCCAGAGAGCCAAGAGCAACAATGGAGAGCATTTGAGGTATTACTCCATCTTCTGCAACAGTTAGCGGAGTTTTCGGGCAAACGGGTGGTGCTGATTTTGGAAAGCTTCCCCCACATTCGCTCTTGGGATCGCAATGGAATCTGGGAAACGTTCTTGAGGAACGAGATTCAGCGTCAAACTCAGGTAAGTTATGTATTAATCGCCACGATCGCAGAAATCAGCATTCATCTCGATGAACCTGGCAATAATTTGGAAATCGTGCAACTGGCTCCCTTAGCCGATGATGTTGTCGCCACTTGGGTTCAGGAGGGCTTGCACACCGAAGGGCTGACATTCGATCCGCGATCGCAAGCGCTGGAAATCTTTGTCAATGCGGTGCAGGGACACTTAGGCGATGCTTCGGCACTGGTGCGACGCCTAAAGTCGCTACGAGTTTCTGACGGGCTAATTCGCGATTGGCACGTCCAGCAGGCAATCCAAGAACTCCTAGCTGACCTATCGATGGTCTTTGAGTCATTACTCATGCTGCTTCCCGCCAATCAGGCGCATCTTTTAGAGTCCTTGGCGTTAGACCCTACCGACAAGCCGCAAAGTCGAGATTACATTCACAAGCATTACCTGTCCAGAGGGGGCTCTCTCCAAGGAGCGATCGCGGGATTGCAGCACAAAGGCTTGATTTACGGTGCTGAACAAGGTTACCGACTTGCTCTGCCTCTTTTTGCTTTGTGGCTTCGCCAGCGCCTGAGTTAAATTCACTCACTCTAACCGAACGAGTCCGCGTTTGATGGCTAGGGTAGCGGACAGAATTTTTTGTAGGATGCGTTAGCCTTGGCTAACGCATCCATCGCAAAGGACAGCATGGGTTAGCGAAGCGTAACCCATCCTACATTTCTTCACGTCGAGCTAGCTTGAAAAAGCACCCGACCAGGGAGCAGGGAGCAGGGAGCAGGGGAATTATGTAATTTTTCATGGGTGCTGGTGAACCAGCGCTCTCCGGCGGGAAACCCGCCGTAGGCGACTGGTGAACCCGGAGGGTGTACCCAGTTCATCATGGCTACTTAATTGATGAGTTGTTGAACAATTTTCTCTTATTAAAGTGACAAAATACACATCATATCTAGACGAGCTTCGCAAATCACAACAAGCCTTGCTTACCACAGGGGCGCACAGTCATCCAATTCGTCTTAGCTAGTGCTAACTGCTCTTGAGAAATGTTGGCACCTGTCAGATTAGTTCCACAAAGATTAGCTCGCTGGAGATTGGTATTGTTAAGATTGGCATAGCTAAGATGTGCGCCTCGTAGGTCTGCTCCTTCTAAATTGGCATAACTGAGATAAGCCTTGGTTAAATTAGCGTCTTTGCCTGTACTACTTTGTACACACCTCTACTTACCACTTTGTCAACATTTGGATGTTAGAGGCGTTTGCCCTGCTTATTGTACGGCTTCGTTCCTAAGAGTAGAGCCAGGAAACGCCTCGCCAAATTTAGAGTGATGAAGAGTAAAGGTATGTAGTGCAAGTATCAAATTACTAGTTCGCCTCTATACTGGAAAAATATTTACAATTAGGTAAATAAATTTTGAGAAGGTGACACGCAATTGACTACAGCAGAAAGACTAGAAGCAATCACTGAGCGAGGAAAATTTGAGCTTTTAGTAACTTCAATACTTCGTAAAGACAACAGAGATTATGCAGCCATTGTACATACTGGTATTAATGCCCAGGGAGAAACTATTAAATCGCCAGTAGACGGATTTTGCCAAGTTCCTGGGAGTATTCCTCCTCGCTTCTTACTGGTGGAACACACCACAACAGATAGAGATGGGCTAGAAAAAAAGTGGCTGTACGACCATAGCACCGCTAAAAACGCCAAAGTCTCAGAGAGTAAAGATGGCGACCTCTTGAAAGCTGGTCGTGAAGCGCAGAAACTCAGAAACAGCTTCCCTGATGCTAAATTTACAGTCATCTTGACTACAAACCAACATTTACCTAAAGGCATCGAACTTATAAATAAGGTATACAAGAAGGCAGCAGAACTTGGGGTTGATGTCGATATCTGGGAGCAGTCCCGGTTGGCTGACTTTTTAGATTCCAATTGTGAAGGTCAGTGGCTTCGTAAGCATTATCTTGATATTAAAGCTGAGATGTTATCTGAGTCTCTGCTACGCGATCTTTGTGAGCAGAGTTTAGCCAATTATGAAAAGGAATTTTTAACACATCCTAACAGTTGGGTTTCCCGTGATATTGACAGCAAAATTGAAAAAGGGGCACAAAGTAACGCCTATACAATTCAGCTTTTGATTGGGAAATCTGGCTCTGGCAAAAGTGCTGCTGCATATCGAATGTTGAAAAAGCACTTAGCGTCTGGTGGCTATGGTTTGTGGGTTTCTAATGAATTTCTTAGGGAATGTACTTCCTTTGAAAATGTAGTTGATAAAATTTTACGAAACCTTTCTCCCAGTTTATTACTTGATGCAGGAAGAGCAGCACTACAAATTATTCCCGCACGTTCACGGTTGCTACTGATTGTTGACGATGTTAATCGAGCAGATGATCCTACAAGATTGGTAGAAAAACTTGTTAACTGGTCGAAACCACAACAGTCAAGTACACCTAATTCACAACCTATATTTTCACCATACCTTGTTATTTGTCCTGCTTGGTCTAAAAATATCAGTTCTATCAGTCCTGATTTTAAAGAAATGTCCTGGGTAGATCAAGTTTTTATCGGCTCTATGAATCCAGCCGAAGCAATGACTGCTGTTCAAAAAATCACTTCATTCGCTAGTGTAGAAATCACAAACATAGAAGCGTCTTCTTTAGCTACAAAGCTAGGAAACGTCCCTATCCTCATAGCTTTATTTGGTTCGTTATTATCAAACACTCAACCAACTCAACCATTGGAGTTAGCTAATTTAACTGAAGACGTTATTGAAAGATTTATCAAAACTTCTATTAATGAATCTTCTAGCTCAGGTAATTTTCTAGAAAATGAGTATCGAGCGGCTTTGTCTACCCTAGCTACTTATATGTTAAAAAACCGAAAGCTTTACCCACTCTGGACAGAAATTAAAAACTGGTTGAGGGAATCTCCTGACGATTTGGATGCATTGCGGGAGCTGCTCAGACATAATAAATTGTGCCGATTAACTCAAGAAGACAGATTTATTTTTCGTTATGACCGCATTCAAGAAACTCTCTTAGTAAAGAGTATGATTAAGTTTCTGGCAGAAACTAGTTTAAACCCAGACATAATACGGGAGCCATTCTATGCAGAAATCATTGGTAAAGCAATTGCTATCTCACCACAAAATAGTGAGTTTCTGCGAGAACTGCGACATCATCTTCCCTTAGCATTAGTAGAAGCAATTAAGCACTTTACTACTCCTATTAATAATTATCATCAAGCAATAATTAAAGAAGTAAAGGAATGGTCGGATACTGGTGTTGCAAATGGTTCTGTTCCCAAATCAGGAATTGATGCAGTATGTTGGAGTTTGGTAGAAACTGACTCTCCAGTTGTGTTGGACATAACTGAGACATTTTCGACCTATCCACTAGTTCTTCTAGCCCGTCTACGTAATGGTTGTGTTGAAAGTGGTATTCGCTACTGCATCCTGGTTGACTTTTTCTACAATAACAGCTTTCCTAATGAGGTACTTGAGCAGGTAAAACGTTACCAAAAAGAGAAACTTTTAACAAAGTTGGGGCAGGTACTAAAATCCTGCGACATAACAGATGAATGGCGAAATGGGGCTTTGCTTCTTGCTGGTTTTCTGGGATTCTCTGAGTTAGAAGAAGATGTAGTAAAATGCTGGGAACTCGCAACAAACAAGACACTAGTCCTTCATGGTACTACTTGGGCGGCTATTCAAATTTGTAGGCTAGAGTCTACCAATCTCTTAAATTTAATCGTGAAACATTGGAACGAACTATCAGAAAAACACGATTCAGATTCTTTCTCCAGTGTTGATTGGAACCTTGAACAACTAGCTTTAATATTGGCGCGCTGTTCCCGTGTAGACATAGTTAAATATATTACAACTCTCTTTAATGCATATAGTAAATTAAGCCATTCAATTGTTTTTATCTGTCATTATATTGAACAAGAAGATGTGGTAGAACTTCTTTTTCAAAGTGCTGCTGATATTTATAATCAAGGTGAAGCAAATGCTGAAAAATTACCACCTTGGAGAAGCATTCTCTCCCAAATCTGTGCCCAGCTTAACAATGAATGTTTATTTGATAGACGTAAACTATCGTCTACTTTTATGAGCCGATTAAAAGTCTGGTGGGAAGGAACGCAAAATAATGATTTTGTAAAGAGAGAAGCATTTTATTTATGGTGTGCAAGTACTGACAATAACCAAATTAATATTTTAAAAACAATTCTATCTGATTCGCCTTTCTTTTATAGTGCCGTAGAAAGGCGTGCAAAACTGGGAGATAAAAGCGTAGTAAAGGAACTGCTTTTGCTTTTGCCAACTAACTTCCACTTATTCTCTGTTGCTCACAATGTATTTTGTGAGGATATTATGCTTGTGGCTCAAATTTTTTTGGAAGCATTACAGAAGACTATCCCTACAGACTTCTCTGGTGGCTGTGAAGCTGAGCATTATATACTCTCAAAATTTATTACACAAATTCCTGTGAAAGACGCGGAGATTTTATTAGAAAAGTATTGGAATTATCTAGGGTATAGTTCTATATTTATATTAACAGCTTTATACGTAGGGACACCTAAATGTATAAAGCTTGCTACATCTAGTATAAATAAATGTTCTAGCAGTATCCCAATCTTCCATTATGTTAACTATATCTTTGGCTTTTTAGACCCAGAGAAACAGAAGTGTTTGAATGTGCATAAATTAGACAGATTATTGCCCTATCTCAATCATTTAAACAAAATTACTATAGAACATATAGCAACAGCCTGTAAACAGATGCAAATACCTGAATGGGGGCATAAAAATCTTTCTAATTATATTAGCGAACAAAAACGAAAACTTTATTACCCTTCTGATGACGATTTACTTGAAGAGCTAAATGAAATCGCCTTGCATCAAAACAGTGAACGGCGAGTAATAAGCTGGTTGAAACAATTTGATGACATTCGCTATACTCCAGACCAACATCATTTATTAAGCGTTGTAGACTGCTGGCTTGCTTTTAATTCGACAGTAAAAGGTCTTAAAATTGCTGCCGCTTATATTCAAGCTATTGGTACTCGTAAGGATTTATCTATTTTGGATCAATACACAATAGAAGGCTCGCCGGATGAAATCGCCAAGATAAAAGAGAGTGCTCGATTTGCTGTTTATAGACGTTCTTTAATCTAGTTCGTTTACCGCAAAGAACTAATTTACTACAAAAATCAACCCGCATTGCTTGGCAGCCGTGGCTGCCACAAACTCTCCCTACAACTATTATCATTATTCGCTTTCATACCTAATTTTCGCAAAGTCCTGCGTTATGCAGTGTTGGGGAATTCCACGTTGAACATCAATCTTTAATATTTAGATGCGTTCGCCCTGGGCTAGGTCAGGGTGGAAACGTTGGGTTGATCAAGGATTTAGTAACCAATGGTAGAAACACTGAGCCATTGCCAGGGCTTCAAATGGGTAACCCAATGGAAAAAAATGGGATGGTTGATCATGCTAAGAGTTTGATTGCAGCACCAGGAGACACAAGAATTCCTACCCCAAGCATAATGTAAGCAGCATTATGGATTAGAACTGCCAGTAGAGGTTGTTTTCAGCACAATCTCTACTTGCTCTGCTCGAGGGTTGTATCCCATATTAATTACCAGGTGGCTCGTACCAAGGCTATTCTTTGTGAAGTTTTTCTGCAACTATACTCCTAAGATCTAGACGAGCTACTGAAATTACAACAAGCCTCGCCTACCACAAGGGCGCACGGTCATCCAGTTCATCTTAGCTAGTGCTAACTGCTCCTGAGAAATTTTGGCACCAGTAAGATTAGCTCCACAAAGATTAGCTCCCTGGAGATTGGCATTGTTGAGATTAGCATAGCTGAGATCCGAACCTCGCAAGTCCGCCCCTTCTAAATCGGCATGACTCAAATAAGCCTTGCTTAAATTAGCGTCTCTAAGATTAGCTCGGTTGAGACTAGCTTTTGTAAAATTACTATTGTAAAGATTAGCTCCTTGGAGATTGGTTTTCACCAATTGTGAGGAATGAAAATTTGTTTGTGATAAGTCAATGTCTTGCAGGTTAAGCATACTCAAATTGTATAGGGCAAAATCCCGTTTTCCTTTTAAGTAGTCTCTTAACAAACCCTGAGTATCCAACCGACGGGAAGTTTTTGAATTTTGACCAGTATTACAGCCAGTATGAGTGCTGACTAAAGTTGTTGGTTTTGTCACAACTGTTGGTTTTGTTTCCACTGCATATGTGCCAGTGGTCTCTCCTGTTTTGGCTCGTTTTGGCAGAATAGCAGATCTCACCTGTGCCACCCCAAGTCCTGAGACAGCAGCAGGGTTGATCGAGAAAACACCGGATTCTTCGCAATTTTGGGACATTCGTTCTTTGCTGACAGTGCAGGATTGTACCAACATACTTTGTGCCAAACTATCCAGATAAGGCTCTAGCTGCAACGCTGTGAGAACTTCCTGTGCTGATTGGTAGCGATTGCGAACTGATATTTCCAGCATTTTCCGCAACACTACGGTTAAATGGTTGCTCGTTTGCACCAGTCGCTCCCACAGCATTTCACCTGTTATCTGGTTGTAATCTAAATCTTTAGGGGGTTTGCCACTTAGGAGATAAATGCACGTCACTCCTACAGCATAAATATCGCTGGCGAAGACAGGACGCATTGCCATTTGTTCTGGAGGAGCAAAACCAGGAGTCCCAATGGCATATGCAGTTAATGCTGTTTGCTCGGTAGGGTTTGCTAATGTTTGGCTAACTTGGTTTTTAACGGCACCAAAATCAATCAAAACCAATGTACCATCTTGAGCGCGGCGAATGATATTGGTAGGCTTGATATCACGGTGAATCACTTTTCGCTCGTGGATGTATTGCAGCAATGGTAGGAGTTCGCTCAAGAATTGGTTCACTCTTGCTTCGCTGAAAACTCCCTTGCGTTTGATCTCTTGTTGTAAAGTGGGACCATGAATGTATTCCTGAACTAAGTAAAGTTGTTCCCCGTCTTCAAAATAGTCCAGCAGCCTTGGTATTTGAGGATGATTGCCAATCCGATCTAAAGTTACGGCTTCTCTCTCTAAGAGTTCCCGTCCCATTTGCAAAACTTGTGGTGCTGTTCCTGAAGGGCGTAGTTGCTTGATGACGCAACTCGGTTCTCCAGGTAAGGCTTGATCTTGAGCTAAAAACGTTGCTCCAAAACCACCTTGACCTAATGGTTTGATGACTCGATAGCGATCGCGCAACAGCAGTTGCGAGCCACAAGACTGACACCTCTGGCTATACGCGGAATTTTCCGGATTGGGACACGTAGCATTTATGCAGTAGCTCATGAACTCTTAACTCGCTGCACGAAAAATAACGGGGAGCGTTTAACTCTAATCTCATTATTAAATTGCAAATCATCTCTTACCAGGTAAATTTCTCTAAAATTCTATTGAAGAGTTGCTAAAGTTCAGCGAATTTTACATGAAGCAAGCGTAAATCTACGAAAATTCACTATTTTGCTGCTCTCTAATTGTTTCTCACTCATTGTTTCATTCCATTGCCATAGATGAGGCGAGTTGACATTTGGGTAATTTTCTTACAGCGCTTATTCTTATGATTAGACCACAAATCGTAGGTGGGCATTGTCCATAAAAGCTATGTGATGGACATTTGAGATATTCGTGAGCAGTCCGCCCTTGGGGGTTCCCCCCGTTGAAGGAACTGCGTTCGCCGTCAGGCGTGCCGGAGCCACACCCGGAGGGCGGCAATGCTCACAAAGAAAGAAAACCGCTGTATTGCAAATAAGAAGTCATTCTTGTTTCTATTCAAAAATTTCGCCAACCTTAGAAAAACAAAGTATTTTCCTGTCACTAAGACTATTTTTTTGCAAAAAATAAGAAGCTCAAATTCTCAAAAGGCTTTGTCAGTCAAACCCTGTTGATTTTAGATTTTGAATTGGGGAATATCTCTATCTAAGTAGAAACACGCTATCGTCGGTATAGGTTTTTATATTAACAACATATAAAAAATTTGAATTCTCTTCCAATATATATGAATACTTGTTCATATATAATATATGAATCTTAGGACGATTCAGGAGAAAATTATGACCAACGTAAGCCAATTAAAATGCGCCTGTGAACCTTGCTTATGTGTTGTTTCCTTAGAGGATGCCATTCACCCCTGACGGTAAATACTACTGCTCACAAGCCTGTGCTGAAGGGCATAAAACAATGCAAGGCTGCGGTCACACTGGCTGTGGCTGTTAAAAAAGGACTGGGGACCCTTGGACTGGGGACTAGGAATTTTCTTCCCCAGTACCCAATCCTCAATTCCCAATACCTAATTTACAGAGTAGACATCACATCTTGTGCGGCTTTTAGCGTCCGCTCAATATCTTCTTCTGTGTGCGCAATGGAAGTAAACCCTGCCTCAAATTGAGATGGTGCTAGGTAAATGCCACGCTCCAACATACCGCGATGGAACCGCCCGAACTTACCTGTATCTGACTTTTTGGCATCCTCGTAGTTATGGACAGGTCCATTCGCGAAGAATAGACCAAACATCCCACTGATTTGACCGCCGCAAGCTGCGTGACCTGTTTCTTTAGCAATTTGCAGCAAGCCATCGGCTAACTTTTGAGTTATGCTGTCCAAATACTCGTATGTACCTGGTTTTTGCAGCAATTCCAGCGTTTTAATTCCAGCAGTCATTGCCAAGGGGTTACCAGAAAGCGTTCCAGCTTGATACACCGAACCTGCGGGAGCAACCATTGACATGATATCGCGACGACCGCCGTAAGCTCCTACTGGCAAACCACCGCCGATAATCTTGCCTAAAGTTGTTAAATCAGGGGTGATGCCAAACTTCTCCTGTGCGCCGCCGTAGGCAATGCGGAAGCCCGTCATCACCTCGTCAAACACCAATAACGCTCCATGCTCGTGAGTTAGCTCTCGTAGACCTTCTAAAAAGCCAGCATCGGGAGCAATAAACCCAGCATTGCCTACAATTGGCTCTAGAATGACACCAGCAATTTCGTCGCGGTTTTCTTCAAACAGTTGCTTGACAGCTTCCAAGTCATTGAAGGGAGCAGTCAGGGTGTTGGTGGTAGCTGATTTAGGAACGCCTGGAGAGTCGGGTAAACCAAGTGTGGCTACACCAGAGCCTGCCTTTACTAAGAACATATCGGCGTGACCGTGGTAGCAGCCCTCAAACTTGATAAGTTTATCGCGTCCGGTGAAAGCTCGCATCAACCGCAGCACTGCCATACAAGCTTCAGTACCCGAGTTAACAAATCTTACCATTTCGATGCTAGGAACGGCATTGATGACCATTTCTGCCAGTATATTTTCTAACACACTAGGCGCACCGAAGCTAGTCCCTTTTTCCAAGGCTTCATGGAGTGCTGCAATCACCTCAGGATGAGCATGACCGCAAATGGCTGGTCCCCAAGTGCCGACATAGTCGATATATTGGTTGCTATCCACATCCCAAATGTACGCGCCCTTGACATGGTCAAAAACGATAGGTTGTCCACCCACGGATTTGAAGGCTCGCACAGGGGAACTGACTCCTCCTGGCATGAGATTTTGGGCAGCAGCAAAGATTTCTTGTGATTTTGTAGTTTTAATTGTTGTATTTACCAAGGTTCTCTCCTACAGTGAGAATAAAAAGCTCTATCCTAGGATAGGGGTAAACACTGCCTATAAGTTATATCGTAGTAAATTACTAGAACTTATATCCTAGTAAACTAGCTGAACCAGGAAAATAACAATATGTTGTACAAGTCCAATCAAGACTTGCCAATCGAGATTCGCGCTCGTTTATCAGAGGCATACCAGGATTGGTACCGAGCTGCTTTTAACTCGGCAATCGACTGGTACGGTGAAGCAGCAAAGGCTCACAAAGTGGCGTTGAGTGCTGTTAGGATGCAATCCGCAATGCATAAAAGTGTCGTTTAAAGTTAGGGAAGAAAGTGAGTAAAAAAAACATATCAGATGCCGTATCTAGAATGGTATCGTGAACGAAGGAGCTATTTCTAACAGCAACATTGCATCTGGTATGTTTTCTTCCGATTTACACTCACTACACCACGCCATTCCTGTGGAAAAAATTCGTTACGATGAAAAGGGTCTCGTGCCAGCGATTGTTCAAGATCATCTGGATGGCACTATTTTAATGATGGCGTGGATGAATCGGGAGTCCCTACAAAAAACTTTGGAAACTCAAGAAACTTGGTTTTGGAGTCGTTCTCGTCAGGAATTGTGGCATAAGGGAGCGACTTCGGGTCATATTCAAAAAGTAAAAAGCATCCGTTATGACTGTGATAGTGATGCGCTACTAGTTGGGGTAGAACAGGTAGGAGATATTGCCTGTCACACTGGTGAGCGCAGTTGTTTTCATCAAGTTGATGAAAAAATTGTTCCACCACCAGGGGATACATTGTCGCAATTGTTTGCTGTGATATGCGATCGCCGCGATAACCCAACAGAAAGTTCCTACACCTGTAAGTTGTTTGCAGGCGGTGATAACAAGATTTTGAAAAAGATTGGCGAGGAATCTGCTGAGGTGGTGATGGCGTGTAAGGATGATGATGCAAATGCCATTGCTGGGGAGGTAGCTGATTTGTTATATCACACTTTGGTCGCTTTAGCTCATCACAAAGTTGATATAAAAGACGTTTATCGCAAGTTACAGGAACGGAAAAAATAATTCATCATTTCTATTGTGAGGGTATGACGACCAGTTGCCAACTTGCTGACTGGGGAACCTCCTCCAAAGTGACTTCCAACACTTGCTCTACCCAACTTAGGTGACTCACCTTGACACCAATCGCTTCAACCTGACTACCAGGGGCTAAGCCAATCCAGCGGATGCGGAAGTTGCGCTCTTTTGGCATGCCGTGGTAATTTCCCCGCACTGGCTCACAGGTGAGAAGATGACGGTGAGTCGAAAAGCGTTGGGTAAATAGGCGGCGACTGCCTGCATCAGTGCGATAGGTTGCACTTTCACCATCATCCTCGTAAAAATCTAGTTCGCCCTCTGCCCCCGCATACACTTCCAAGATTAGGGAAGCAGGTGGTGCAGTGCCGACGCGGAGTGAGACTTCACCAAGAGGTAGAATCGTGCCAGCACGGACAAATACTGGCACTTGGTTGAGGGGAACCCAAAGGTGCAGGTGCTGATTTCCTGGGTACGATTGATTTGTTTCCCGTTGCCACCAAACTCCTGAAGGTAGGTAGACTTGCCGATAACCGCCAGCTTCAACGACTGGGGCAACCAATAGGCGATCGCCTAAAAAATACTGAGTTGGTACCTGGTAAGCTTGTGGCTCTTCAGGATACACCAGATACATTGGGCGACACAGCGGCAAACCAGTGTCGTAGGTAATTCGGCTCAAGTGATACAAATACGGAACCAGTTGGATGCGCCTTTGAAAGGCTAGACGGATGGCTTGCAGTACCCGAGATCCATAAGCCCAAGGTTCTCGCTGACCGTGGTCTGAATGTAGGCGTACAATGGGACTAAAGCAGCCGAATTGCACCCACCGGACAAAAAGTTCCGGATCGATTGTCGGCACGCCCAGCACGTGGTTGAAAAAGCCTCCTAAATCATTAGACCAATAAGCCACCCCCACATTACCCGCTCGTGCTGTAAAATCCACTAGTAACTGGAGAATTTCCCAGTGCGAGTATGTGTCACCAGAAAACTGCAATGGGTAGCGGTGCGAACCAATTCCACCTGCGCGCGAGAGAATCAGGGCACGGCGATTTGTTTTGGCTTCTAAATGAGTGAAATAGACATGGTTAGTCCACAACTGGGAGTTTACACCCGGATGCGTAGCATTACTACCGTCAATCCACCAAAAGTCGATGCCTTCCTCCTCACGGGGGCTGTGTAGTACCTCCATAAACAGGCGTGCCTCCTCTTGCTCTGCCAGATTAAACAGCAGCCAGCCATCTTCTGGATCAGTGGTATTGAGTTTGTTCGCGCCAATATTATCTGGGTGCCAAGTATCAAATATCCACTCGACTTTTGGGTTTTTCACCGCGAAAACCTTACCTGCTCTGACGTCGCTGGGATCTAGTCCTCTTGCTGCACAAAGAGCCTGGAATTGGCTGTCACCGGGTGGGACTCCTTCAAGATGCACGTTAGCGCCAAAGTGCAGCCCACTGCCGTGTCCCCAGTCCAAAAACGCCTGAGGATCGGGGAATAAATCGCGATCCCAGTCCCAACCGCACCAACCGGAACCGTGCCAATCGACATCGAGCATCACAACGTCCAGAGGCAAAGCGAGTTCGTCAAAGTGCTTGACAAGTTCGTGATAATGTGTATCGCTTATCTGAGCGAACTGGGAGAACCAAATACCAAAAGCCCAACGTGGCAGCATTGGTATACGTCCGCACAGCTGCACAAAGTCGAACAAAGCAGCGGCGTAGTCTAAACCGTAGGCAAAGAAGTACCAGTCTTGGCAATTCGAGCCACGTTCGCTAAGCCAATTATCGTCTATCACGGCGCTGGCAGAATCGTTGAGTACGCTGTAACCACTTTGGCTGATAATTCCAGGGGGAAAGTGATGCCATTGTTTGAGAAACTCTTGTAACTCCGGAGGCAATTCCTGAGAACGGTAGCGTTCCAGATACCAGATGGGCGGTTCCTCAAAGTCAGTGGTTTCACCGCGATCGCGTAGAGTTTTGTGGATTGATATTAGGGATTTGTAGGGAAATTCTTGAGTATAGGGATAGCTTTTTTCAACAGAGGCTGGATGAACTCCTGTGGGGTAAAAGTTTCGGTGGGTGACGTCGAGGCTGGTGAAGGTGCCGCCCAAGTTCTGGGTATCGACGGCGGAGGGTGTCCACCTTCTTGAACACTTCCCCATTTGCCAGTGGATTTGCAAGTTAGCGTCGTTGAATGGCTCAGCATCAGGTTGATAGACGATCTGGATGTACTCAGTATGCAGGTTCAGCACCCCATCGTTTGTAACGCTGATAGCTTTGAAAGGCAGGGGTTCTGGGCGCTTAATAACAGCAACGGTGGGACGATCCTCAAACTGACCACCTGCTGACCATTCCAGCCGCACCAAACCATTACCCAAGGCGCTAAAACGGGCATTTCCGCAGACGATGCTGCCGTTGAGTTCGTTGTATTCCACCACTTGAAATTTCTATGTATCAATTTTAACAATTTTGCCTTGTTGATTTAGAGGCGATCGCGACGCCTCTAATCATTAATGAGCGTGGACAAAGCTGGACTATGTGGCATAACTGTACCCATCGTGCCGTTGGATTTTATGTACGTACTTATACCTCACCGGGCTAATCTTGCCGTTAACAGTGACCATCTCAAACACTCCAGTGGCTCGTGTTACTACCCTCTGACGTGTGTCCCAGCAAATTTACCTGTTGGGAGGGTGGCTCGTACCATGTCGCCTGTTCTAAAACCAAAATGGAACTTGATATTAGAACGGTGTTTGATGGGAAAGCCAAATTTGTTTGTGATGCACATTTGACGGTTGCCGTGTCCGATTGCTTTTATTAACAATGGCTTGACACCTTTAATGTTTAGAGTGGGCGTGGACTTGCCAACACAAGCTGCATCAATCCAATGCTGCTTGTCTAATAATTGGCTGCTTCTGTTAAACTTGGTCAGCCCACCAGAGGCAGTTTCAACAGGTAATCCAAACTGTTTTAAGCACTCCAAAAGAGCAAATCTAGTAGTGTTAACTGCGGCTGCGTCAGAAGCAGGTTTCTTGGTTTGAGATAGAATCCTCTTTAACTTTTCAGGGTCTTTTTTGAGAAAGTCTTTGACATCTTTGGTGCCTTTCTTAACGTTGCATTTTTCACAACTCAAGGTCAAGTTAGAGAGTCGGTTAGAACCACCCTTTGCTCTTGGGTGAATGTGTTCTACCTGGAGAGGAATGTCTTTTGCGCCACAATAAACGCAGGTTCTATCCCATTTTTGTAACAAGTATTCTCGTGTCTCGTATCCGGCTAGGGTGCCTTGCTGGTATTCGTTCCCCTGAATATCAGGATTTAGCATAAGCTGCATATCAAAGCGAACTAACTCTTGAGAAATAGCGCCAATGCCAGCAAGTTTTATTAGCCTCTTGACCCAAGTTTTGATGTTTTCAACACGACTTTGTAGGCTAGGCGTTCGCCAATATGAAGGACGTTTTCTGTTATTAAAACGCGGTGCCCGATCACGAGTTTTACGAGCGCGTGCGCTTTTACGTATTTGTCTGCGAGAGGTTAAAGCGTCTCTAATAGCAAAACCTCTATGTTGAAGTGAAAAAGCAAAAACAACTTCGCCTGTTGCATCATTAACTAGTGCAAATCCAGTGGTCTTCGCGCCAGGGTCAATCTTTAACCTTAGTGGTTGAACGGGTGCATCTGGACGCGACTCTTTCAGTATTAGTGTGAAAGGAAACCTCCGAAATATTGCAGCTTTCCCATTTCTTAGTAACTGCCTTGCTTGGGCTGAATGAATTGGATCTAAAGGCTTTTTGTCAGTGTCGATTAAGAATACTTTAGGCATTACTGCCTCTCCTTGCGGGTGATGTTTTCCTAGTCAATGTTAGGAAGGCTTGTTGCGCCAAGAACACGGTTCTAGCTAAATACTCTGTTTAATTCTTAGCGATAGAGCGGCAGGCTGGAAAGCACCTGTTGGTATCATGACCTTCCTAACGGAGCCTTTCGGCTAAGACTGGCTATCTCTCCACCGGAATGTACTGGTTGTCCAGTTCTGTCCAGTGTTTAGCGGATAGCGATACTGCTACGTTCCTGCTAAGCCTATTGACTGGTGTCTCGAAAAAATTATATACGACTTGCAGTGAGATCGCCGTTAAAATCGGTTTTTTCTCTACTAGACCTGAAATTCATATTTTTTGTAATTCTTATCATTGACTGGAATTTTCCTCACTGATTCCACAGAGTTTCCACAGGCACTTTCCTATTTTCCACAGGTGCTTAACGCTGTTACAAGCTCTTGCTGTATTACTGGGGATTTCTTTCTCTTGCGGGCTGCGGTCTTCAGAAACTGAGTTTTTATTAAGAAAAATTACAAAAACAACCAGAAACCCTGATTATTTCGTAGAAAATTATTTTTTTTCAACTCCTTCTTAATATTTCGCAGCATTGACAACCCCACCCCCTTTTGACGCAAAATGATGCGGCTTGCTTTTTTAGTCCGTTGAACTGCTGTGTAGAATTACCTAAGCTGTTGCCGCTTTCTTGTCGGACAGGCGCTTGGGCTGTGTGTTCCCACTATGGCTTATTAGAGGCAAGTTTCCCCATTGGAGAACTTCAAAGGAGACGAATTTTATGAATGCAACAGTTAGCATATTTACAGAAATTCCCGAAACACTTCATGAATCACTCAAAAGCTACTTGGAAACACATCCAGACTGGGATCAAAAACGTGTACTGACGGCAGCGCTGTCATTGTTTTTACTTCAAAATGGGGATAGCGATCGCCGCGCTGCCCGGGTTTATCTAGAAACTTTGTTTCATCAGTGCTAAATAGAAATGCGTTGCCAAAATCAGGGGTTTAAGCAAAACTTGGAATTAATGAACCGTCAGTTGCTGCGTAATATCTACTGGAATGGTCACAAAGCGGGCATAGCGCCTTTGCGCGTTCCATAACCACCAACAGAGCCGCAAAGCCTCTGTTGGCGGCACAAGCTCAAGGCTTTGATTGATGTATCAGGGTTATTTTTTTCGGCGCTTTTAAGTGAGGAAGTTGAAGCACAATATGAGGAGCGCCATTTAGGTGATAAGCATCTTAAACGGCTAAGCAGTCCGTTTGTTTCCCTTCGTTAATGCAGCATATCAGCAATCAAAAATCTTGAGTGGCGGAAGTCGCCACTCAAGATTATCGCTTGCACCATCACGAATTTTTTTGAAGTTATCAAGCTTAAACGTAACAGAAATAGTCCGATGTGTTTGCCAGCACTTAATTTGCTTGGCTCTCAACAGGTAAAAATACTACTAAAGGATGAAATATAAAGTATGAACTGTTTCATCCTTCATCCTTTATGCTTCCTCCTTTAGACTTGATTATGGTTATGGTTATGCTCCAGTTCTTGAACTCAACAAATCTACACCTCAAAGCAATGCCTGGCTTTTGATTGTGTGGTCACTGGGAGCAAGGCTTTGTATTAAGGTTAATTTTTTAACCTAGCTTCCAAGTAAAACCATTGTCATTCACATATTTTGGCGGCAATATTCCTTACTATTGCGATTTTTCAGACGGCTGGATTTGAGAAGGGCATTCAAATTTATACCCAACCCCACGCACCGTTTGAATTAATGCTGGTTGGGTGGCGTCAGCCTCAATCTTCTTACGAATTTGACCGATATGTACATCTACAACCCTTTGGTCACCGACGTACTCATAGTCCCACACCTCCTGAATCAGTTCAGCGCGTCGCCAAACTCGACCTGGATGGCTAGCTAAAAAATGCAACAAGTCAAATTCCAAAGCAGTTAAGAGCACGGGTAAGCTGTTAAGTGTGACTTCCCGCCGTACGGGGTCAATCATCAGCTTTTCAAATACCAGGCGCTTCTGTTCTGCCGTAGTGACAACACGCTGACGCCTTAAAATTGCTGCCACTCTGACTTCGAGTTCTCCCAAACCAAATGGCTTGGTGAGATAGTCATCAGCACCTTTAGAAAAGCCGCGAATCTTGTCCGCTTCATCTGCACGGCTAGTTAGCATCAATACAAAAACTCCGTTACGGCTTTGCATCTCTTGGCAGAGGTTAAACCCAATCACGTCTGGTAAATTTACATCTAAAATCACCAAGTCTGGGTTAAATTGCTCAAACAGCGCTAGAGCAGTCTTACCATCTTCGGCAGCCTCTACCTGATAGTTTTGCTTGATTAAAAAGCGTTGGATTAAATTCCGAACCGCAGGGTCGTCATCAACTACAAGAATCTTGGCAGGAGCCATGACCATCACTTTGCACAAAAATTTATAGGATTAACAAGCGAATTCCGTCATAAAAGCGGTTTTCGCTTTGGGGGACAATATGTATCTACAAGGCTAAGGCATGATTTCCCTGATTATTCAAATACTAGTGTAATCAGGATTTTCAACAATGAGGGCGTAAATATTTTGGTAATGCCACCCCTGAGTTGTGTGTCTGGCTTTTTCTTGTCAACTTTGTGTCCAAAAGGCAGATGCTTTGACCTTAGCTCTGGCAACTGAGTAAACTAGGATACAAGCTTTGTCCCAGTTGCACAATAATTTAAAACGCTTCAATTTTAAATCTATATGCGGCTTTATGGCACAAGACATCTGAGGCTAAATTATTCCCAACTCAGTAAAGCTGCAGTAAATCGTTAAATCTGAAACAAAAAAAAATTGTTCATAAAAATGGCTTCTAGGTATTTTTAGCTTAAATTCTAGAGTAAAGCTCTGGTCAGTGAACGACATGAGGGTATACACGGAGTTATGGCTATATGTTAAAGTGACTATAGTTAAAATTACCAAATTAATGCCGCTTACCTATGCTACTATCCGGGTAAGACATACGAATTGACCAAAACATTGGTTTCGACCAACATAAAACTATAGTCGTTTTTTCTTTAGCAAGATATTGCCGCCGACTGAGGCTAAAGTGATAAACTCCCATGAGCGAGCACAATCCCTACGAAAAACTTGGGGTATCAGAAGATGCTAGTTTCGATGAAATTCAGGATGTTCGCAATCGCCTATTGGAGCAATACAGTGGCGATGCTAAACGTCTAGAAGTTATAGAAGCTGCTTATGACGCCATTTTAATGGAGCGCTTAAGGATGCGCCAAGAAGGCAAAATCAAAGTGCCCGAACGCATCCGGTTTCCAGAGCGCCTCGTACAACCGCCATCAAAAGAAAGTCTCTCCCCTCGCAAGCAGTCGCCTGCGTGGCTGCAACGAGCCCTAGATAAGCCAACTCCAGCCAATTTGCTGTTGCCTGGAGCTTGGTATATTGGATTGAGTGCCATTAGCGTGTTTTACCCAGTTGGACCAGCTGGAAACGACCAGATTTTGCAATTGGCATTAGTGCTTGGGGTGAGTGTAAGTATTTATGTTCTTAATCGTAAGGAAGGAAAGTTTGGTAGAGCCGTTTTATTAACGCTTATTGGTCTGATTACGGGCTTAATTGCAGGGGGACTAGTCGCAAGTTGGCTGCTACCCCAAATACAATTTTTGAGTTGGACAGACAATCAATTTTCTACGGTGGTAACTTTCGTATTGTTATGGCTTATCACTAGTTTTTTAAAGTAAATCGATTTTTGCTAAGTAGCTAGGCACAATGAAAGACCTGGGTTGAAAAAAGCCCACCCCATACCCCCTAAGCGCAAGCAAGGAGGGGGATTAACAGTTACCAGTTACCAGTTATCAGTTATCAGTTATCAGTGAGCCAGCGCCCTTTGGAGGGTCTCCCGCTCTCACGGCGACTGGCGTTCGTCGTTCGCTTCGCGTGTCCGTTCGCCCTTGGCGTGCCGCAGGCATAGGACATAGACGTGCCGAAGGCATACCCGAAGGGTTATCAGTTTCATCCTCCGGGTTAAGTCCCCCACCAATTGGATCGAAAGCGTTGGTGGTGAGCCACTGCGGTCTTGGGGTTTCCCCAAGTAGAGCAAGTGGCGTTCGTCGAAGACGTGCCGAAGGCATACCCGGAGGGCGGGTTTAAATCCCCCACCAGCCCGCTGGCGTTACTGTTCACTGTTCACTGTTCACTGTTTTAACAAGTTTTTCATGGGTAATGGTGAAGCAGCGCTCTTGGTAGGGTTTCCCCACCCAGGCGACTGCTGTGCCTCCTATGTCCTTCCGACACGCTGCGCGAACGGAGGAGATACGCTAACGCCGTCAGGCGTGCCGTAGGCATACCCGATAGCCGTAAGGCGTGGCGTCAGCCATAGGGTGTACGCAGTTCATGACGGCTACTTAATGGGCAATAAGGAATAGGTTCATCCGATTCCTTACTGCCCTATTGCGCTCTTCAAGCTGTTTGTTGTAGCGCTGTCTCTAGGACTAAATCCACAGCAGAACTTAAATCAGAGACAATTAAGTCGGGCTGGTAAGGTTCTAGTTGAGCGCGATCGCGGATGCCACACTCTACTGCTATGACTTTAATACCGTGTTTTGTGGCAGAAATGATGTCGGCTTCCGTATCCCCCACCATCCAAATATCAGAAGCAGGAGGGAGTTCCTGTATTGCCCGTGCCATCAACAACGGTTTATCGTCGATGTCACGGGTTTTCACGTAGTCGTTGCTTAGGCAGTAACAGCGATTTTCTGGGAAAAATTTGCCTAAATCGTGTTTTTTGAAGGCATAATCTAATTCCCTCACCCGACGCATCGTCATCACGACCAAATCAACACCCGCCTGTTGGATTTTTAACAGTGCTTCTACAGCCCCAGGAGCAAGGGTGTCGTACTCAAAGTAAGCTTCTGTATGCACTGTTTGTCGTCGCAATTGAGAAAATTCCTGTGCTTGCTCCTCATCTAAACCAGAAATAACAGCGATTTGTTTTTCCGGAATGCGCGATCGCTTCAACTGCCAAAATTCCGCTTTAGCAAGTTCTCGTACCTCTTGGTTTGGGCGTCGAATCTTTTCCAAGCAGAATTGATACACACGGTAGTACCGTTCGGAAACATCAATAATGGGACCGTCGAAATCTGTAATAATTCTTAACATTGGTTTTTTAAATGTAAATAATTATTAACAGGTTATCCCAGATGCTGCTGCTGTGTACTTTTAAAAAATTAATAAGTCCGTTTTGGATTTCTTATCTGTCATCCAAAATCTTTGAGACTACCACGTTTGATTTGTTCATTTTCAATTGCTGCAAATAAAGCGCGAAAGTTTCCTTCGCCAAAACCTTGAGCTTGGTAACGACGCTCAATAAACTCAAAGAAAAAGGTCGGCTGTCGAAAGATAGGCTGAGTAAAAATTTGCAGTAGTACGGGGATTATATTCTTCGACCCAAAAAAAGTATTTTCTTTCCAATCTACCAAAATTTCCTGTCGGGCAATAGCATCCAGCTCGTCTGTAGACAGGGGAAGTCCTTTTCGCTGTTGAATCTGTGAGTAATAGCCTTTGGGAACTGGGAGTAAACATAGACCAGTAGCACGGAATTGGGCTATTGCATCAACAATATTGCGTGTCCGCAGGGCGATATGTTGAATTCCTGGTCCTCGGTTCACGTTCAAAAATTCTTGAATTTGAGAATTGGCTGAAGCTGGCTCATTAATTGGCAATTGTACCTCCCCGTTGCCCGAAACCATCACCTGGCTATATAGAGCAGAGCGAGCAGTTTGAATGTTAAACGTTTGCTGGGGTTGAAAATCAAGGATATTTTGGTACCAAGTCACTGCACGTTCTAAATCACCTGCATTGACGTTTAGCACGATATGGTCTATAGCAGCAAACGAAGAAGATGAGGATGAGGAGGAAGATATTGCTCCCTTATCTCCCTCATCTCCCCCATCTCCCCCCACTCCCCTTTCTATCAACGTATGAGACAGGGAACCCCAAGCGGCAATTTTGCCCCATTTAATGTATTTCTGACCACATTGCTGTTGTTGAACTGGTTGCAGGACTTTTGCCCCATGCACTTGAGCAAGCGAAATAACCTGTTCTACATTTTCAACACAAAAAGCAATATCTGCCACACCTGGCGGGTGCTGGCGTAAAAACTCAGCCACTGGGCTTGAGGGTAAGAGGGCAGAAGACAGCAAAAAGTAGACTGGACCACTTTTTACCACTTGCGTGCAAGTGTGAGCGTCATTCCTACCTTCTAAGGGAATACAGTCTTCCTTTTGTAGGAAGGTTGATGGAATACCAGAATCAGCGACTACTTGAAAACCCAAATGGTATACAAACCAATCGCGCCACGCTTTGGCATCTTCCACATAGAAGTGAACGTGATCAATTTTCATATACTGTGAAAATCCAGCGCAACTGCTTATCTGTTTGTAAATTTTGCCTTTTTTACTGGATTTTCAGGTCATTCCTAAGCAAGAATCTAGATTCCTAAACACAAATGAGGTATGAGAATTCATGAGATGAATTCATTTTATGTTGATTGGCTTGCGTCTGAAAAAACCACTTCTGGGGGTACATCGGAGCTGACTATACCTTTTAGTTCATCTTGATGTTGTGGAGATTGAGGCTGTAGGTTTTGTAAATTGTCTTTTAACTGAGTTTGTAGCCAGTATTCAAAGAGTTCATTGAGCAGTCGCTGCCGCATTTCTTCATCTAACTGAGCTGGCAGTAACTTTTCCAGTCGTACAATGACAATCCAATCTCCTAATGGTGTTGGTGGTAAAAGCTGACCAGGCTGAACTGATGCCAGCATATTTGCCAGGGCTGGATGGGGAGTTCCCAACTCAACTGGACCTATTAAGCCGCCTGTTTGAGCCTCAGGACCTTGAGAATACTCGCGAGCAAGTTCGCTAAAAGACTGTTCCCCTTCTTGAATTCGGAAGTAAAGCTCTTGGGCTATACAAATATCTTTAACCCGAATCAAAGCATAGACAACCCGATCTAACTTTGCCTTACGCGTTAGAAAATACGACTGTAACTTGTCTGCCCAAGTGCTGCGCTTGAATTGTTCCAGTTTGATGTTACGTGTGGCTAGATAATCTACTTGTTCGCGGTTTAAACCACGGGCTTGTAACCATGCTTGTAGATCATCTTCAGAATTCAACTGGTGCTGTTGATAGAACTGCTTATATGCCTGGCTGTTTTCTTCTTGTGTCAGGGTAAGCTTAGCGATCGCACTGTCGATGATAATCTCTCGCAGTAACTGCGGCAGAATTCCGTACTGCTTCAATAGGGGAATGAGTTCGTCCTTGCTAATGGCGCGATCGCCTACTTGTAAAACTGGAACCATAACCTCCTAAATGTTCTGCTTTATATTTTGGGCAAGATAGAGCTAGGTCACTCTAATGGTTTTATCAACATATCTTAATAATAGTATCTCTAGTTCTACTGTACTGACCATTCACAGGTAACTTTATCGTCTACTTTTTGATGATTTGGACTCTTTGCTTTCTATTCATCGGCTGCTAAAATCTGGAATTTCTACTTGCTCCTAGCTCAAAACGACTTCAGGAATCCATATTCTTTATCCTGATCTCGTGCGCTTGGTCAGGGCATCCATCCGCGTTCTTCGCTACTTAATTTTCTTGAGGTTGATATTATACCACAAAACTGACTTACCTGTGTAGCTTCATTTTGTCGCCTTCTAGCTACTGCAAAAGCTCTTGCAATATTAATTGAACAACTGTATCGTTTCAGTGGATTGTCCCAAACGTGCCCATAAAATACAACAGCATCTTTCGGATCAAAAAGCGTTATTCCTGGTAAATCTGTTTTTGTCCCTACTTAACCATTGTATGTGTTTTCTGTTAATGATCTCACTAGAAAGTATGGAAATTGCCTTCCCCAAGGCTGGAAGATAAGGATTACAGAAAACTAAGCAATCGTTAGGCTGGGAAACACATTTTAAAATCATAAAATTGAAATTATGTCAAACCAATTCATTTTTGATAGCTTCATAGGTAACTCGACCTTTGTTTCGCTTGAATTAGGAGACATCTTTATTACAGGGCGTAGTAGTGTTGCCAATGTCATCGTTAGTTTGGAATATGTCGATAAACCTGATCCAAGTGCAATCAAGCGACTACAACCGATTATCGACTTTATCAAAGATTATCTAACAGATTACCCAGATTGTGACTTGTTTGAGGTCATTAATGCTAATCTTGTCTCTAAGCTACTGTCTCATTCAAATTTAGATTTGTCATCAGAACTGGACTCGTTGAGCGTGACACTTGATGTTGCATCCATGGAAGTGCTTCCTTTGTCGTTTGCTAACACAATCACGTGTACCCCTGCGGGTGAGAGCAATGGACTTGTTTTGTTTAAGTTAAAAGACATCTTAATTCCGGCGTGTGGCAGTGTAGCAGATGTTTTTGTCAGCCTCGATTATATTGATGGATTTGACGTTAGTGGATTCAAGCCACTGCAACCTATCGCCGACTTCGTCAAAAATTCTCTAACAGATTACCCCCATGCTGACTTGTTTGAAGTCATCAACCGTAATCTCACCTTTGGGCTGCTTTCTAATTGTGATCTAGAGTTATCTTCAGTACTAAATTCCCTGAGTATTACACTTAGTGTCGCACAACCAGGAGTGGTTCCTTTCCCATTTACTAGCACAGTCACCGCCACCTCAAAAAGGGTAACTCAACTCTCTGTTTTAGCGGATGATTTACTGGGGCTCAGTGCTGAGCAGTTAGCTCATCCGTTCTACAATAATAATATTGATGACAAAACACTGAAGCGATTTTGGTGATTTGGTATTCTCACTTGTTCAAGGCGGTGCTAACAGAAAACATCAAGCTTTGGAGATACAGCAGTTTGCATCTTTAATTAAGGTATACCTTTTCAACTCAAGAGCCAGAAATAGAGCAAATTTTACTTTTGACTTTTGACTTTTGACTTCCCCGAAGGGGTGACTCCTGACTCCTAACTGGTGAATTCTGCTGTAATTTCTCAGTTTTTGCTACCATAAACGTTGCTTGTATCGCCTTTCTGTCTCTTGTATAAAAGCGTTTAAAATTTCCCCTGGAACCTCTTCTTCAATTAGAGATTTATAAAACTGTTGAGCCGTGTTTCCAATTTGATAAACTAAATAAGTATCAGTTCCTGTATTAATAAATCCTCCAGCAAATGGAATCATTTGTGTTGCGCTTAGACCAATTATTGCTAATCTATTGGCTCTAAGTACGCGATCAATAATTGCAAACGCTTCATCTTGACATTCTGGAACCTGTAGTTCAAAACCGTAAGCAACTGCGATCTGAAAAATAATTTCAGCTTGGATGAGAGCAATTTCAACATAATCAACCCCGACAGTCTCTGCCATTTTGGGCGGAACAACACTCATGACTACAGAAGTTCTGCTTACGCGCAGGAGCTGTCGGCGAAGCAGACGTTGAGCAATTTGTTCAGGTTTTGCGTTGGGAAATTTTGTCCAAAGATCAGCTACAAGTTTCTCAACTGCATCTAAATCAATCTGTTCAATCTGTGCCCTTGCAGCTGCTTCCTTTGCTGTTTGGTTTTCCTCTAGTTTCTTCTTAAGAGAGTCTTGATTCTGCCCCAGCTTCTCTCCAAAAAACTCACGTGTTTCCTGTTGTACTGCTTTCCCTCGTTCAATAGTAGATTGAGCGACGTCTTGTCCAAATTCTGTAGCCGACTTAACTGACTTGACAATATCTTGCCTTAACCTTGTTACCTCGCTAACCATATCTTCGCTGATTTGAGAACTGACTTCACTTACAGTTCCGCCAAGTTCTTGCAGTTTCTTAAAAAAGGACGGTATGTTTTTATTTTTTTGGGTATGACGACGTGATTGCTTACGGTGAAAGTTACTCATTGCTCTACTTGAAAGAATATTTTGTATCTTCGTAAACGTTTAAGTCTATTTATAGAAGAAGCTTTCAGTTCAAAGAACTGGTTCCAGTATTGTCACCAATAAAGCAAAATTATTGATAGCTATTATTAGCTTTTCATCGGTTTTGAGAAAGTGGAGTGTTTACCCATGTGGATATTGCTGCTGATTTCTATTTATTATTTGTATTTATGAGAACATGCTAATAGCATTCTTGCTTGCAGTCTTTTATGTTGTCAATCGAGCTTTGTCATGCTCAATATGACAGATTTGTTACAATTTGGGCAATGGCTCCCTTCTCGGTACAAGATTAAGGTGTCGGTGATACAATTTTCCGGCTCGATAGCCTTGCTGTAAGGACTTTAGCCTACAAAAAGTGCAACTTGTAGGCGTGACACCTTACCTATCTTTTCCTTGGGTTCTTAGCGTCCCTTCGCTAGCCTCTTGTGATGGAGATTGAACAACTTTTTGATTTGCTTTTTGATGACGCGTTTGCCATTGCGTGTAGAAAAAGAGAATGGCAAGCAAAATGTAGCCGACAGCCCAGGGCGTTCCAGTTCCAAAACCCAAATTGACAACAGTATCTGCTACAGTCCAACGGTAGCTGTGCATCAAACCTACCCAAGAGAGTAAAGCAGCTGCAATAGACCAATAGGCAGCTTTTTTGAAGTCTCGCTCAATAATATAAACTGTGATAGCAGCCAAAATCATCGCTGAAAAAATAAATCCCTGCTCCAAAGCAAAAGCACCATCAATATATGTATCGCTGAGCTTAAATTGCTCAATTAAGGCTGGTGTTAAAGGTTTTTCTGGCGTTCCTAGACTTGCTGCCCGTAGTGCATTTTTGGCAATTAATGCACCCCAGCCTGCAATTCCTGGTAACAAACCGACAACCACAGCAGGTGCATGATGAGCAGGAGTTGCTGTGAAGCTTTGAGCCACAATCACAATACCAATCCACAATACAATTGCCATTCCAGCTTCAATCGGGACAAAATAGGCAAGCATTGCCACGGTTCCAGTGAGGCACAGCAAGCCCATGAAAATACCATTGAGAATCGAGTAGCCCACTCTTGCCCCTAAAGCTTTCCAACCAGGATGTCCGATATAAATGGTGGTGGGGAAACAAGAACCACAAACAGCGGCAACAAGCGTACCGATACCATTAGCTGCAAGACTTGGGGTAGCTGGATAAGTATCTCCGGCAGCTTCTGCACTTTCTAAATTTTGCAGACTACCGACAAGGTTAAAAAGCCCCATTGGTAAAATGATGCTGAAGTAGTCTAGTAAGACTGCACGGCTATTCCATAATTCCCCTAACCACAATCTTGGTATGTAAACTCCTATCGGTTGTACTGCAGCGACGAACTTGGCATTATCCCAACTTACCAAACCTGTTCCCCATGCCAAACCAATTCCTAAAAGAACTGCTAATAAACCACCAGGAATGGCAAATCGAACCTGCCCAAAGTAGGTAATCAGAATCACGCCTAAGGGAACTAAACCGACGACGGGATTAGCAAAAGTCCGAAACAGAAAACCAATGGCAATGAAGGTGATGGCAATACCACCTAAAGTTGAAAGCATTGCCGCACGGGGAGCAAGGCGACGCAGAGGATTGCCAATCCATGCACCGACTAATTCAATCAAACCTGAACCTAAGCAAGCCACTAAACCTGCTTGCCATGCTAGTTCAGCAGCTTGTTCTGATGATGCACCTTGGGCGATCGCCCCCAACCGCACAGGTAACATGACCAAAAATACATAAGCAAAAAGGCTTACGGTGTTAATACCATAAGGCAAAGCAGTGATATCATCCCGTTGCTCCTGTTGACCTTTTTGGTAAGCTAACCAGCCATAATAAAAGTTACCAATAATTAAACTTAAAGCAATTCCTGGCAGAATACGCCCATATACCAGGGAGGGAGAAAATCCAAGCACTCCTTGACACAAATTAACAATTAATAATATTTGAATCAAGTTGTCGAGAAAAAGCCCAAATAAACCATCTATATCTCTGCGGACAAACCAGCGGGGAGCCTTAACTGTTGCGATTTCCATCGTCTACGCCTCGACAATTATTTTGCAATAGTCTTGTCGCTTTAAGGATATCAGCAACGATAAGCTATCCAACAGCTGGATCACCCCTTTGGGAATTCAAAATTCAAAATTATCTGGCGTGTCTAAGTACGGGCATTGCATAAATTCGTAACTTTTTTAAACGCACCAGGTAGCCAAGGTAGCGCAGCGAAAAGTTCTGCAGGAGGGTTTCCCGACCTAGGAAACTTTTCAAGACAAAGGGACGCAGAGTCTCGCCAAATTTAATCTGCTACGAATTAATGAAATGCTGTACTAAGCGTTGTCTGTAGGGTGGGGTAGTTCACGTGGGTAGCCGATTGTTAACACCACGGAACAGAGAATGGGCAAGCAGGGCTGCCTGAGTGCGATCGCGCAAGTTTAAGCGACTGAGAATATTCGTCACATAGTTCTTAACGGTATTTTCGGAGAGAAAAAGCGATTGGGCAATTTCGCGGTTATTCGCTCCAGAGGCAATTAAACGCAATACATCCAACTCTCGGGGTGTAAGTTGCGCCAATTCTGGCGGTGGTTCAAGGGAGGGAGCAGGAGCGGCAACAGGCATAAGTGCTTTTTCAAACAATCCTGGACCGAGTTGGGTATGTCCCTTGTAGACGGATCGAATTGCCAGCGCCAGTTCATCTGGTTCGGTATCCTTGAGCAAATAACCCTTAGCGCCTAGCCGCATCGCCTGGGAAACGTACTCATCATCATCGAAGGTGGTGAGAACCAGAACTTTGGTGTCGGGATATTGTTGAGCGATCGCACCAGTTGCGGCAACTCCATCCATCACGGGCATCCGGATATCCATGAGCACAATATCAGGTTGCAGCGTGGGTATAAGTTCGAGCGCTCGTTGCCCATTCTCCGCTTCACCAACCGCTAGCATATCTGAATTCGACTCAAGCATACTCTTAAGTCCCTGACGAATAATATGCTGATCGTCAACTAACAAAATCCTAATCATAGCAACAGTTTTGATGGTGGAAAAGAAACACAGATGCGGCAACCTGTTCCCGGTTGACTATGGAGATTTAACTCACCGCCCAACGCCGATGCGCGTTCTCGCATCCCTTGTAGCCCAAACCCGGTTGTATTTTGAGTGGGGTTAAACCCTTTTCCATTATCCTCGATCACCAGATGAATCATCCCAGCGTGAGAAAGTAGCTCAACGGTAACACCCGTAGCCTGAGCGTGTTTATAGATGTTCGTGAGCGATTCTTGCACAATCCGGTAAAGGGTTGTATTGAGTTCTGTGGGTAAGGATAATGGTAAATTGATTTTGTACGATGGTTTAATTCCTGTGGTTTGTTGAAAGTTTGTCAGCAGCTTTTCAATTGCTGATTCCAGAGATTGACCTTGCAACGGCTTCGAGCGTAAAACAGAAACCGAACGCCGAATTTCCAGCAGCGCCTCAGCCCCTAATTGCTTTGCCTGTTTAACAAAAGTTAATGCCTTGTCGTTATTCGACTGCCAAAACAGCAAGGCGTTATTAATTTGAATGGTTTGGGCTGCTAGGGTATGCCCCAGCCCATCGTGAATTTCGCGGGCAATTCGGTTGCGTTCCTGCAAAGTTGCCTGATCTTCAATTCGCAGCGCATACTCACGCAGTTGCTTATGGGTGATTTCTAGTTCCTGATGGGCGATCTGCAACTGCTCTCGACTCTGCCGCTCTGCAAGCAAGGCGTTAATCAATAATAAAGCGAATACCAGCGTCAAGCTAAACAACAACACATTACTGAATCGCCAATCCCATACGGCTAGTTTGAACTTCTGAGCCACAATGGGTTTTGATAGAAGCAGTGTTCCATAGGAGAGAAGAGATAAGCCCAAGACAACCAACTGTCCTGATAGCTTAAATATCAGACAACTCCGCATCACCAGTACCAGGCACAGCAGGAAAACGGAGCGAGTCGATAAGCCGTCTAGAGTCGCTGCTAGCCAAATTAAACCGAATTCCACAGCTGTATAAAACAATTTTGTTGCCAGCCTGGATGTTGGCGGTGTGAAGCTCATCAAGCCAAAAGCAGCGATCGCTCCTACTCGCAGCACCAATGACCAGGACAACTGAAACGGTAGCAGAACTTCCATAAACACTGCCGTGGCTAACAACAGCCACTCCAGGTAAAGCAACAGACGAAACGATGGATAGGTCAGGCGAACCATAGAACTGTTCCACATTAATGGCTGGACCGACGAAGCCAGCGGCGTTTCCCTGATTTTAGAGGGGATCAAGTAGTCAAACAACACATCAGCCCCTTTGAATCCTCAAGTTCAAATCGATGAGAGAATTCTGAGCGGTGCCCTGTTCAGAACTCTTCTTCCTCTATAACGAATCTGCCTTCAATATCGATAGAGCCGTTCCGACTAATTGACTCTCCCCAAACTAGGAAAAAAGTCACAATAACTTGAGTACTTTTTTACTGGTCGGCTTAGGAATTCTAGTTCATGTAGAGATTCATAGTAACTTCTAATATTGGTTAGTGAAAGAAGTAAAGAAAAATTCATAAACAAAAATAGGTAAATAGTCAACAACCCTAATAAGTAAATTGTGCAACTTTAGATGTGTTTTCGCTGATTGCAAACAGCTTATATGGAGCATTTCGTGATGAAAAAGACAATTGCAACAACCTTTCTACTCGTCACAATTCTTGTTGGAGGAATAACAGCCTGTAATAGTTCCAATTCCTCAGATGCCTCTCAATCAAATGCATCTCAATCGCAGGAGCGGACTCAGAAGCGTGAGGCAGTTCGCAAGCAAATTGAGGCAGTTCTGACTCCAGAGCAGGTGCAACAGTTACAAACGAAATTGCAACAAGGTGAAAAAATGCGTCAGGCATTGTCTAGTCTCAATCTCACCCCTGACCAAAAGACTAAAATTCAGGAGATTTATAAGGCTAATTATGCCCAGCGACAAAAGCAATCTAAAGAGAACTCACAGTAGTGTTCTAGATATGTGGGTTTCGGTTTAAAAAGCAAAGCAGCAATTAAGAGTACTGTTTTTTGTTAACCCATTTTTATCAGTGGAAGCATGTTCAAGCGAAAATTGCTCACTAGAATAGAAGTCGCTGTTATGGCAGCGATCCTGACAGGGACTAGTCTATATGTCTCAAAAAGTCTGGCTCAAACACAACCCACCCCCCAAAAATTGGTGAATCAGGTGTGGCAAATCCTGGATCAAAATTATGTTGATGCCAGCTTCAACCAGCAAAACTGGAAAGCGATTCGACAGGAGTATCTTAGCCCTTCCTATAGCTCTAAAGAACAGGCGTACGCTGCAATTCGAGAAATGGTAGGGAAGTTAGGCGATCGCTACACTGAGTTCTTTGATCCCGAGGAATTCAAAGCCCTGAATAACGATCTTGCTGGCAATCTCTCTGGTGTAGGTCTTGAACTTGCAGAGAATGAAAAAACCAAAGCGTTAACCGTTGTCGCCCCGATTGAAGGAACGCCTGCTTTCAAAGCAGGTATCTTGCCGAACGATGTGATTGTCCAAATCGACGGTCAACCTATTCAGGGCATGAACATCAACGATGCCGCCAAGCGGATTCAGGGACCTGTTGGAACCCCAGTTGTCTTGGTGATTCAACGCGGCAATCAAGCCCAAACCTTTAAGCTGACTCGGGCAAACATCGACCTGCATCCTGTAAGTTATCGCACGCAAACAACGCCAACGGGGAAGATTGGTTATATCCGTCTGCCAGAGTTTACGCAAACGGCTGCCCCAGAGATGCGTCAAGCGATTCAAGCCTTGGAAAAAGAGCAGGTGCAGGGCTATGTTCTGGATCTGCGGTCTGATCCTGGTGGACTGCTGGATGCTAGCTTGCAAATTGCCAGTATGTGGCTAAAGCAAGGCGAGATTGTGTCTTTGGTAAATCGGGATCAGGTTAAAGAACGCTACAATGCCACGGGACATCCTCTGACGAACAAACCCTTAGTGGTGCTGGTTGATGGCGGATCTGCCAGCGCCAGCGAAATCTTAGCGGGGGCGCTGCAAGATGACAATCGCGCCACGTTAGTCGGGACTCGCACCTTTGGCAAGGGTTTAGTTCAAGCCGTCGAGCCACTGGAGGATGGTTCCGCGTTGAAACTGACGATCGCCAAGTACTACACACCAAAAGGTCGAGATATCAATCATGTCGGCATTGCACCAGACATTACGGTGGACTTAAGCGAGGCACAACAGCAAGCATTGGCACAAAACCATACCATTGGAACTTTAGCTGATCCGCAGTATGCGAGTGCCGTTGCAGATTTGAGTCAGTTAATTCGTACTGGGATAAAGAATCGGTAATCAGTAAGTATAGCGGTAAGAACCCGGAGTAAGGTAAAGAAAGAAATAATGAACCACAGATGGACACAGATGGACACAGATAAATACAGCACATTGCAAGTAAATGAAGTACAACGTTGTTATCCAAAAGTCAGACATCAAGCTCTTTTTACTTCTGACTTCTGACTCCTGAATTCTTCTGTAATGACTTCATTCAAATAAAAAGCGCTATAGGTCGTAAAAATAAAGTTAATTCGTCATTAGTCACAAGATTGCATCTGTTTGATTCCATCTGTGTCCATCTGTGGTTCATTATTCTTTTTTTCGACTTTTGCAAGAAGTCTATTGGTAACAGTTCAAGCGTTTTCACATTTCTTAAGGTAGATTTGTTGATTCCTACTTACCTATTTAGAAGGTATCGTGTCACACCTCTAAGAATGCATACTGTTAGCAGCTAGGCATCCGTGAGCACTGGTTTTCTTAATGCCGTACAGAGATGAATTTTGAATTTTGAATTGCTTAACTCCTATGACCCATGAAATCAAAGATGAAATCAAAGATGAAATCAAAAATGAGAATTTGATTGAGAACAGTACGCAATCACAGTTCAAGTCCTCGTCTCCAAAACGGACTGGCTTGGTTATCCTGGGCGTGACGTTGCTTGCTGCGGCGGGTTTGTATGGTATACATGCGGGTGCTGCCAAGCCTGACAAAGATGGAAAGTCTGCCAGGAAAGGACCGCAGGTCACACCTGTGACAGTGGCTATGGTGATGCAAAAAACTGTTCCAGTGCAATTGCAGGCGATTGGTAACGTGCAAGCGGCGTCTACGGTATCGGTTACGCCCCAAGCGAGTGGGCGGATCACTGGAGTTTATTTCAAGAAAGGTCAAGACGTGAAAAAGGGACAACTTTTATTCACCCTCGATGACCGCACACAAAATGCTGCTATCCAGCAGGCTCAAGGGACTTTGGCGAAAGACCTGGCGCAGGTACAGCAAGCCAGAGCGACGTTAGCCAAAGACCAAGGGCTGGTAGAACAAGCCAGAGCGACGTTAGCCAAAGACCAAGGGCAGGTAGAGCAAGCTAGAGCGACATTAGCTAAAGACCAAAGTCTAGTGCGACAGGCTCAGGCGACTTTGGCAAAGGATGAAGCGCAAGCTCGATACGCCCAAGCACAGAGCAGTCGTTATGGTGAGTTGTACAAGCAGGGCGCTGTCAGCCAAGACCAAGCTCAACAATACTCTACGAATAGTCAGGCATCTGCGGCAACGCTTCAGGCAGATCGAGAGGCGATCGCCAATGCTCAGGCTGTCGTGCGGGGCGATCAAGTCGCCATCAAGAATGCTGAGCAAGTCGTGCGCGGTGATCAAATAGCGATTACTAATGCTGAGGCAGTTGTGCGCGGCGATCAAGCAGCGATCAAGAACGCTGAGGCGGTTGTCAGTTCAGATCAGGGGGCATTGGAAAATGTCCAAGTGCAATCGACGTACACCAAAATTTATGCTCCGATTAGTGGACGCGCCGGCAACATTCTGGTGACTCAAGGCAATGTGGTTCAAGCAAACGGCACGAATCCCCTCGTGACGATCGCCCAAATTCGCCCGATTCAAGTTTCCTTCTCCGTGCCAGAATCGAATCTGCCGCAGGTTCAAAAGTACATACAGAATGGCAAGCTGAAGGTAGATGTCACATTCTCCGGCAATAATGCTCGTCCAATACCAGGTGTTTTGACATTTGTCAATAATACGGTCGATAACACCACAGGTACGATTCAACTTATTGGTGACTTTGACAACGCTCAGGGAAACCTGTTTCCTGGTCAATATGTAAACACAACGCTGACGCTCACCCAAGAACCGAATGCGACCGTTGTTCCTGCACAAGCAGTTCAGAACGGACCGAATGGACAATTTGTCTTCGTTGTCAAGCCCGACATGACAGTGGAAAATGCCCCAGTGGCAGTCAGCAACACCATAGATGGACTCGCCGTGGTTCAGAAAGGAGTGCAACCAGGCGCGAGGGTTGTGACTGATGGTCAAGCAAATCTGGTGACGGGCAGCAAGATCCGCATCAAAACTGCCTCGGATTCTGCTGCCACAGTTAATTCTTCCAAATCAGGAAAAAATCGTTCTTCAGGGTCAGGCAGAAATCAGTCCTCGAAGTCAGCAGGAGGCGATTCATGAATCTCTCGGAAATATTTGTTCGTCGCCCGATCATGACAACGCTGGTGATGGCGGCAATTCTCATCTTCGGTTTCATGAGCTATCGCTTGCTGCCGATCAGCGATCTGCCGAGTGTGGATTATCCAACGATTCAGGTGAGTGCCGCGCGACCGGGAGCCAGCCCAGAAACAATGGCTGCATCGGTTGCGCGTCCTTTGGAAAAGCAATTTTCCAGTATTGCTGGACTCGATTCGCTCAACTCGACCAGCACCTTGGGTAGAACTCAGATTACGCTGCAATTTAACCTTGATCGTAATATTGACGATGCTGCTCTGGATGTGGAATCTGCGATTTCATCGGCATCAGGACAAATTCCAAACGATTTACCCAATCCACCCAGCTACAGTAAGGTTAACCCAGCTGATCAGCCGATTCTCTACCTGTATCTCGACTCTCCCACCCTGCCTCTTTCCGAGGTTGATAATTATGCCCAGACCTATCTAGCACAAAAGCTGTCCACAATCAATGGTGTGGCTCAGGTACAAGTCTACGGTTCCCAAAAGTATGCGGCTCGAATTCAGCTTGATCCGCAGCAATTGGCAAGTCGGCAAATTGGGCTAGATCAGGTGGAAACCGCAATTCAACAAGGCAACGTCAACTTACCCACCGGAAGTCTTTCAGGCAATCACAAGAATTATACGGTACAGACCAACGGGCAACTCGCAGATGCGGCGGCTTATCGAAAATTAATTGTCGCTTACAAAGATGGGGCACCCGTCTACCTGGAGCAACTCGGTCGGGTGATTGACGGTGTAGAAAATGACAAGGTAGCAAGTTGGTACAATAATACTCGCGCCATTATTCTGACGATTCAACGGCAGCCTGGAACCAACACGGTGCAAGTGGTAGACACGATTAAGAAACTGCTGCCTACTTTGAGAGATCAGATTCCTGATTCCGTTGAAATTGGTGTTCTTTATGATGCCTCCCAATCGATTCGAGACTCAGTAGATGATGTTCGGTTTACGCTGATTCTGACGATTTGCCTGGTTGTGCTAGTGATTTTCGTGTTTTTGCGCAACCTCTCGGCAACGGTAATTCCTAGTTTGGCGTTACCGGTTTCGCTGATTGGCACGTTTGCTGTCATGCATCTGCTGGACTACTCGTTGGATAACCTATCAATGATGGCGTTGACGCTTTCGGTAGGTTTTGTGGTGGATGATGCGATCGTCATGCTAGAAAACATCGTTCGTCATATGGAAATGGGCGAACGTCCGCTAGAAGCAGCGTTAAATGGATCGAAGGAAATCGGTTTCACAATTTTATCGATGACACTGTCATTGGTGGCAGTATTCATCCCGATGCTTTTTATGAGTGGGTTGTTGGGACGATTGTTCCATGAATTCGCTGTAACGATCGCCGTTTCGATTCTTGTCTCAGGCTTTGTTTCCCTCAGTCTCACTCCCATGTTGTGCAGTCGTTTTCTACGTCCGGTAGATCACGAGCATCAAAGTCGGTTATATCGAGCTTCGGAGTATGTGTTTGCTCGCTTTCTCGCTCTGTACGATTGGACTCTCAAAAAGGTCTTAAAATATCACCGCACCACGATGATTTTATCTACTGTGATGCTGTTTGTCACAGTTTGGCTGTTAGCGGTGGTTCCCAAGGGCTTTATTCCGAGCGAAGATACGGGGCAAATCACAGGCATTACTCAAGCGGCGCAGGATGCCTCTTTTGATAACTTGGTACGTCACCAGCAAGCGGTGGTTGATTTGCTGCGTCAAGACCCAAATGTGGATGCGGTAAATTCTAATATCGGGGCGAGCGCTAGTGCAACTGGTGGCGGGGCAGCCGTTGCAGGTAATTCTGGCAGTTTGTTTATTCGGTTAAAACCGCGAGGCGAACGTAAGATGAGTGCTGAGGAAATCATTCAAAATCTGCGCTCAAAACTCGCCACAGTTCCCGGTATTCAGGTGTTCTTACAAAATCCCCCAGCGATTCCCGTTGGTACTCAGCAAACGACTGGGCTTTATCAACTCGCACTGCAAAGTTCTGATGTCCAACCGTTGCAAGAGTATGTGCCGCAACTCGTTGAGAGGATGAAGACTCTGCCACAGCTTCAGGATGTCAACAGCGATTTACAGATGACTTCTCAAGTCAAACTTGACATTGATCGTGACAAAGCTGCAGCCCTTGGGATTACTGCTCAGCAAATTGAAAGTACACTCAGAAATGCCTATGGTTCCTACCAGGTATCAACAATCTACGGAGCAAGCAACGAGTATCAGGTCATTCTGGAACTGGAACCCCAGTATCAGCAAGACCCCAATGCTTTGATGAAACTTTATATTAACACTGGCAGTAGTAGTAGTAGTAGTAGTAGTAGTAGTAACAATGCTGGTAGCAACGCTAATAATGTCTCCGGCAATGATTCTGGTAATACCTCCACCAATAACATTACAAATAATTCTGGTAGCGGACAGGCAATTCCTCTGAGCACATTTGCCAAAATATCTCCAGGAGTCGCGCCGTTGATGATCAATCATGTTGGTCGGATGAATGCTGCCACGATTTCCTTCAACCTCACTCCTGGTGCATCGCTTGGAGAAGCAAATCAAACGATTGAAAACCTCATTCGTACGGTCATTCCTGATAGCATCGCGACGAACTTTCAGGGGGCAGGTCAGGTATTTCAAAGTTCATTGCCGAATCTATTGCTATTACTGTTGATTGCGATTCTGGTGATTTATCTGATTCTCGGTATCTTATATGAGGATTTTATTCACCCGATTACAATTCTTTCAGGTTTGCCTTCGGCTGGTTTTGGCGCATTAGTAACGCTGATGTTCTTCCATGTTGAGCTCAATGTTTACTCGTTCATCGGTATTATGCTGCTGGTGGGCATCGTCAAGAAAAACGGCATTATGATGGTGGACTTTGCCATTGAAGCCCAGCAGAATGAAGGGAAAAAACCATCGGAAGCGATTTATCAAGCGTGTCTGGTGCGTTTCCGTCCAATCATGATGACGACGATGGCGGCACTTATGGGAACCTTGCCGATCGCCCTCGGTTTTGGCGCAGGTTCTGAATCTCGCCGACCTTTGGGTATTGCAGTTGTAGGTGGATTGCTGTTCTCGCAAATCTTGACGCTTTATTTAACTCCTGTGTTTTACATATATATGGAGTCGTGGCGCAAACAGCTCAGTCAAGTTAAGTTCCGTCGAGTTTTCTCGTTTACAGGGGGGAGGTAAAAATGAAAACGTGAGTTTTGAGAAACTGCAAGCAGTCTCATCGTAACTTTTTTAAACGCAGAGGAACGCGGAGGAAGGCGCAAAGGAACGCAGAGTCTTGCGAAATTTCATTGGCTACGAATTCATGAGATGCTGTACAGCTAGACAGATAAGCGATCGCCCGCACTAAAATTTAAATGCCAGCGTTTGTTGGAGTGATTTCTATGTCTTTGCAAAGTCTGAAAGAGCAAGCTCGTCAATTGTCTGTAAGTGAGCGTCTTGAACTTGTGAGTGCGATTATCGAATCCTTACAAGATTCTTCAAGTCAACTACCTGAGCGATCGCGCATCATCAAGCAGATGAAAGGTTTGTTGAAAACTGATCAATCGGCACCAACCGATGACCAAGTCAAGGCAATGCTAGAAGAACGTCGAGTGGAGAAATATCTTTAGTGAGAGTTCTGATTGACACCAATATTGTTTTAGATTATTTGCTAGAACGAGAGCAATTTCTCAAAGATGCGGAGGCTCTATTCAACGCAATTGATTCTGGACAAGTGATTGGCTATGTGACAGCAACAACACTCACTGATATTTTCTACATAGCCCGCAGGCAAACTCGAAGTGTTGAGCTTGCCAGGCAAGCGGTTTCAACTACACTGGCTGTTATGGTCATTGCCTCTGTTAATCGGGCTATTTTAGAAGCGGCTTTCGCATCTGAGTTAGCAGATTTTGAAGATGCGGTACAGATTCACTGTGCAGTTTCCCAAGGTTTAGATGCGATTGTCACTCGCGACACGCAGGACTTTTCGGGTTCAGTAATACCTGTGTTGTCGGTGCCTCAGCTATTGAAGCGGTTGGAAGAAATATGATTTTTTTTACAGAGTTTGATGTGTGTTTTTATCGCTTTGATTTAGTTTGAGACGTACGTCCAAGGAGAAAAGAAACATTAAAACAAGCGCTGATATTTACCTTTAGCTCTGCAACCAAGTGACTGTTATTACAAGGCGACAATAGACCTCTAGCAAAAATCAAATTTATGAAAATGAAACCACAGATGGACACTCATGGAACACAGATAATTTCTCGGTGTGCATCTGTGTTCCATGAGTGGTTCTAAATATCCATTAATCATGACTTTTGTAAGAAATCTAATCAAGGAACATAGGTTGTTATAAATTTTCTGTGTCAGTAACTTGCCAAATTTTATATTTAATTCCATTGAGAAATATGAGCGCGGCTAACGATTTGAGCGACACGATCAACGCCACATTTCTGGGAGAACTAAATTTATGAACCTTTCAGAACTTTTTATTCGTCGTCCGGTCATGACGACCTTGGTGGTGATGGGTATCCTCATCTTCGGTCTCATGAGTTATGCACTGTTGCCGATCAGTGCTTTACCCAACGTCGAATATCCCTTTATTAGTGTCTCTGCGAGTCTCCCCGGTGCGACGCCGGAAACGATGGCATCCTCGGTTGCTGCACCTCTAGAAAGACAGTTCACGGAAATTGCTGGACTCAATTCATTTAATTCCACCAGTTCAACGGGCAGCACTAACATTTCTTTGCAATTCGATTTCAGCCGTAAGGCAGATGACGCTGCTAAAGACGTACAAGCAGCAATTTCAGCCGCAGCAGGACAATTGCCCTCTGGAATGCCAAAACCACCAACCTATCGCAAGGTTAACCCGTCTGTTGCTCCGGTTCTCTACCTCTACCTCTATTCGGAAACCCTGCCAATTTCCACTGTGGACGAATACGCAGAGGTGACAATTGGGCAGCCAATTTCCATGATTAACGGCGTGGCGCAAGTGCAGGTTTATGGTCAAAAGCAATATGCGGTGCGTGTCCAGCTTGATCCGCGCGAGTTAGCGACGCGAGGAATTGGTCTGGATCAGGTGAAGACGGCGATTCAGCAGGCAAATGTGGAGTTGCCAACGGGGAGTCTTTCTGGTAAAGACAAAAGTTACATGATTCAGGCGAATGGTCAACTAACCGATGCTGCTGGTTATCGATCGCTGATTGTTTCTTACAAAAATGGCGCAGCGGTACGGCTTCAAGACTTGGGACAAGTGATCGACGATGTCCAAAACAATAAAGTCTCGAACCGCTATAGCGATAAAAAAGTCTCGAATCGTCCGTCGATTGTGCTTGCTGTGCAGCCTCAGCCTGATGCAAATACTGTGGCGATTGTGGATGCGATTAAGGAACTTTTACCGACGCTGCGCGAACAAGTTCCCAAATCAATCGAGGTGGGGATTATGTACGATCGCTCTGAGTCAATTCGAGCATCTGTTGATGATGTGAAATTCACCCTGGTTCTCTCGATTTGTCTGGTGGTTCTGGTAATCTTCCTGTTCTTGCGGAATTTGGCTGCCACGATCATTCCCAGTTTGGCGCTTCCTGTTGCGATCATTGGTACTTTTGCCGCGATGTATCTCTTGGGCTACTCGCTGGATAACCTTTCTTTGATGGCATTGACGCTTTCTGTTGGCTTTGTGGTGGATGATGCGATCGTCGTGCTAGAAAACATTGTCCGTCATCGGGAACTGGGCGAATCGACTTTAGATGCCGCATTGAAGGGGTCGCGAGAAATCAGTTTTACAATCTTATCGATGACGCTTTCGTTGGTGGCAGTGTTCATCCCGATCATGTTTATGGGTGGGTTAATTGGTCGGTTATTTCATGAATTTGCTGTCACGATTTCTGTGGCAATTTTGGTTTCGGGTTTTGTTTCTCTCAGTCTCACGCCGATGTTGTGTAGCCGATTTCTCGGTTCCTCGCATCAGCATCAGCAAAGCCGCTTTTATCGCATATCAGAAAGGGCATTTGATTTCCTGCTACAAGGTTACGAGTGGACGCTCAAACCCGTTTTGCAATACCGTCTGATGACGCTGATCGCTTCCGGGATTCTGCTGCTTCTCACAGTCTATTTGTTCGTTCTCGTTCCCAAAGGATTTATTCCCACGGAAGACACCGGACAACTGATGGCAAACACGAAGGCAGCGCAAGATATCTCGTTTGATGATATGCTGCGTCACCAACAAGAGATTGTAGATATTCTTCGGAAAGACCCCAACATCGAAGCGCTAAACTCAACCGTGGGGGCGAGTGGACCGAACGCATCAGCGAATAACGGACGGATTACAATCCGACTCAAGCCGCGTTCTCAACGTCGCCTCGCCTCCGACGAAATTATTCAAGAACTCACTCCCAAATTACGACGCACACCAGGAATTCAGGTGTTTTTGCGATCGCCACCTGCAATTCCCATCGGAGGACAACAAACCAATTCACAATATCAATTCACTTTACAGAGTTTAAACCTGCCAGATCTGCGCGAATACGTTCCGAAACTATTAGAAAAAGTCAAAACGATACCAGGATTACGAGGCGTTGATAGTGATTTGCAACTCAGCACTCCCCAAGTGCAAGTCAAAATTGACCACGATAAAGCCGCAACCCTCGGCATCACAGCCGCCCTGGTTGAGAGAACCTTGAGTGATGCCTATGGTTCTGGACAGATTTCAACTATTTATACAGCGAACAATCAGTATTATGTCATTTTAGAATTGAAGCCAGAGTATCAGCGAAATCCCAGCGCTCTCTCGATGCTTTATGTGCGATCCAACAATGGAAAATCGATTCCGCTGAGTGCGATCGCCACCATCACTGAAAATGTTGGTCCGCTTACCGTCACCCACTTGAGTGGGCTTCCTTCAGCAACCATTTCCTTCGAGACGTTACCGGGAGTATCATTGAGTCAGGCAACCGAAGCCATCAAGCAAGCTGCACAGGAAATATTGCCGTCAACAATTACAAGCAGCTTTCAGGGTTCCACACAGGTTTTTCAACAGTCCTTTAATGATTTAGGTTGGCTGTTGCTGATTTCGATTGTGGTGATTTATCTGATTCTCGGCATTCTCTACGAGGATTTCATTCACCCGCTTACCATTCTTTCCGGTTTACCTTCGGCGGGATTTGGCGCATTACTGACGCTGCTGATTTTTCAAGTTGAGTTAAATCTCTACTCGTTTATTGGCATCATTTTGCTGGTGGGTATCGTTAAGAAAAACGGCATCATGCTAGTAGACTTTGCTATTGAACGGCAGCGAAACGAAGGCAAACGTCCGTTTGATGCTATCTATGAAGCTTGCATCGTTCGCTTTCGCCCGATTATGATGACGACAATGGCAGCGCTGATCGGAACATTGCCGATTGCACTCGGGACAGGTTCGGGATCTGAAGCGCGTCGTCCTTTGGGAATTGCGATCGTCGGCGGCTTGGTCTTCTCGCAAATCTTGACGCTTTATTTAACTCCCGTGTTCTACACCTACATGGAAGCATGGCGGAAAAACCTCGGTCATCCAAAACTGAAGCTGCGCCAAATCTTCTTTCGTCCGAAAGCTAAGCATACAAACTGAAATTGCCGATGAATAACGGGAAATTGTGTTAGCCAGGACTTACGCAAAAATCGCCAAAAAGGTTAATTTATCGGGCGTTGCTGATTGATGGTATGAATTTTGTTATGCCTCCTTCGTCGGCACGCACTCGCGTATGCCTGCGGCACGCTGCGCGAACGCGCCAAGATGTACAGTGACAGATTATTTGTCATTAGTGACAGATAATCTGTCACTCAAATACCAACAATTGACCCAAAATTGGGAAAACACCTAAGATTGGTAACGCCGTTGCTCACAACCACGAGAAATTAATACTTTGAGCTATCAATTACAACTTTTGGCTCTTTCATGGAATAAATGGTCTGGAATACATGGTATTTCTAATGAAGAACTAGTATGTCGGAGCATCATAGTAATACCACTAGTAAGGAAAGCTAATATGTTTGGTCGCAAACCCTCTGATAATTCGCAGCCAAATGAAGAAAGCAACATGACTGGTTTGATTAAAATATCAGGATGCGATAACCCCAATCAGCGGGGGGATGTAGTTTTTGTTCACGGTTTAGGAGGTCATCCTTTAAAAACTTGGCATCCGGAAGAAAAGCTAGATAATAAGTCTTGGCTATATTGGCTTGGGGAAGACTTAAAAAATGTTGGTGTCTGGACTTTCGGCTACAAAGCTGAGTTTTCTAACTGGAAAGGCAGAGCAATGCCACGTTTCGACCAGGCGAGGAATTTAATGAAGTCGTTAGAAAACGAACAGCTTGGTGAAGATAAACCACTGATTTTCATTACTCATAGTCTAGGTGGTCTATTGGTTAAAGAAGTGCTTAGAAACGCTGATACTTACGATAAACAAGAGTTTATTAACAAAATTAAAGGTATTGTATTTTTAGCAACTCCGCATAATGGTTCTCATCTAGCAAACACAGTTGGTATTCTCAGTAAAATTTTACGAACTACAGAGAGTGTTCAGGAACTGGAAGACAACAATCCTTGGTTGCGAGACTTAGACGTGTGGTATCGGCAAAAGGTAAATAATCGTAATTATCAAATCGCCACAGAGGTCTATTACGAAGCGTGGGATACATCAGGGTATAAGGTTGTAAACGCAGCTAGTGCAGACCCCAAGCTTTTGGATGTGATGCCAGTTTCTGTTGATGCAAACCATATTACAATTGCTAAACCTAAATCTAGACGCGATGATGTCTATAAAGGTGTAAAAAACTTTATTCAAAAGCATTTAAAATCAATACCACAATTGCCACCAGTTGATTCAACTCCTCTGCAAATTTCTGCAACAAAAGATACTGTTCCGCAAGTGGAGGAAAATAAAGACCCTCAATAGCCCCTCCGAATCGTGGTGGTATAAGCTCGGAGGGGGTATTGAATGCGCCATACCAAAAGATTATAGTTATGTTTATTGTGCTTGTAGTTTTTATACTGATACTAATTTGTCTTGCAATACCAAAATTATCACCAACTGTAAATGAGCGACTAAATGATCCAAAGCTAGAGTACTTAAGAAGCCTGCTAAATGAGCATAGCTTTAAAAAAGCTGACGAAGAAACGTTGAAAATTATGCGCTTATCTACTCACCCAAATACAAGTGATGGTATGTATTCTCCAAAAGATGCACTGAATTTCCCAAATAAAGATCTAATCACAAAGATAGATAAGCTTTGGTTAGAAAAAACCGACGGTAAATTTGGCTTTAGTGTACAGAGGAACACATGGATTAACTTAGGAGGCACTCTAGGAGAATACAATAAATTCAAGATTAGAGAGCGATTTTTCAGCGAAGTTGGTTGGAAACGGGGACTTTTGGATATCGAACCTCAATGTCCTCAAAATCCTGATCCAGAGAAACAAGGAAGCTTTCCTTGTCAAGCCACTCTCTTCTACAAATTTTATACACTCAATCAAAATTGAGGTTCTCAGAGCTTGATGCTGTCAGTTTCTTGTTCCGCAGACGGTTCGCAAAGTAGGGTGTACATAACGTGAATATAATTGCCATAATCAAAGCAAGACAAATTTTGATAAAACCAAGCTTGAAAATATCCTCAAGATCTATTGACAGAAGTGACAAAGCTGCCAAACGAAATGTACCTGTATTGAAGAACTCACATATTCCTAAGAAGGATGTTAGCCAACTAAGCAGCATAATAGCAATAACAATTATCTTTGCTAAACTGTTATCAAAAGATGCATCGCTATTTTCCATAATTTCGATTGTATTAGCACTAAAGAACAAAATTATAATTGCTATAAGAAAAGCCACAAAACTTTGGAATATAGCAAGTAACGTCACTCCATTTAGTACTGAGAATCCCATGCTGCTTACTAGTCCAATAAAATTGGTAACAAAATCAAACACCATTCCAATAAATGCTACTATTAATATAGGCAATATAGGCATTTTAAAATTTAAAATATTGTAGAAAATTCATTCACTTATTTAAAAAAGAAAAGCATAAACACCACTAAAAGTGTTCCCAATAGTCCAGCAATTCCTATCATAAACGTAACATGGTCTACTTGTATTCCTATTTTGACTGGTCCTATTTCTATAGTTTTGTTATGACTCAAATTATTCAATGATGGAGAATTTGAGCAGTCTATCACTTTGTCAAAAATATAGTCCATTAAGCTGTATGACCTTGATTTTATCTCCCACATCAAAAGATATAGATATATTTGCAAAAACGGGACGTTTCTTAAGCTTAAAGCGACATCTTTCACACCTTTAACCGTTTCCTGCTCAACGGAACCAACTCCTTTCGCTTTCTTGCTGATATCTTCTGCTTTCAAGTCACCAGTTAATTCAATTTCACTCAAAACTACTTGACGTATCTTTTCATCTTGTACTTGTAGCTGTTGGACTAGTTCTTTCAGTTTTTGAGCAAATGCTTCATCTGCATCCATTTGAGTTTGCAGTTCATCTTGTAGCTTTGCCTTATTCGGTAGAGTAGGGTCATTTTCTGCTCGTTTCAGTAACCCTTCTGTTCCCTCTGCTCTAAACTTTTCACGAATGGTGTTTATTAGAAGAGTAAATGTATCAGCGTCACCTTTACCTAAAGCTTTTCCGCCTTCTTTAATTGCCTCAGAGAAAAATAATGAGACAATCACTGCTGCCCTTAAAGGTTCTACCATAAGCTTGCCCTTAAATCTAGTAGCAACACACTAATATACAAGCATTCCGTGTTACTTTTCGGATTTTTTAGCTTTATTTATGATGCGGCATTAAAAAGTAGTGATGAGTTCGACTGGTTTGGTTACTCTACTCAAGTCAATTCCACCAAAGGGCATAAAGGTGGAACACACGCCTGGAGTGGGACAGATCCTTTGTATATCCCAACAAATAACCGAAGACTGGTAAAACTGCATAAATCTGGCTGCCGTGGCGGGAATGCCTACCCTTATTCTGTTGAGTTTCGCCGCATGTCTACGCTGGATACCTTCTTGAATGCCCAATCATCAAAAGTTGGTAAAATGGAAAAAACTCAACCTGCTATCTTTAGGCGCAAGTCTCCGAATCAACGGCGATATGAGGATGTGCGCTCGCGGGAATATTTGTTACCAAAGGAACCAAAGGAAGTGGACGCGATGCTGGCGATCCGCGTGGGCGCAACACCGGGATATGAAAATCCAGCGCGGGAGTCATGCGACGGCTGAAAGCGAAGCGTTTCCCTAACACAGGTGGCGATCGCTCTCTTCCACCTCTGCATTTGTCCGCAGGTAATCTCGCAGGCGATCGCATCCATAAGTCAGTAAATCCAGATTGAGAACTCGCTGCAAATTCCACAGGATAAGCGTGTTATCCTCACTGACTGAAGCGACAAATGTTCCATCAGGGCTATACGCCAATCCCCTTACGGCAGCAGTGTGACCTTTGAGGGTCGTCAGTTCTATACCATCTAGCTTCCAGAGTTTCACTGTGCCATCCACACTGCCAGAAGCAATAATTTGACCGTCAGGGCTAAACGCCACTCCCCACACCGCAGCCGTGTGACCTTTCAAAGTTCTCACTAACGTGCCATCCAGTTTCCACAGCTTCACCGTATTGTCCCCACTGCCAGAAGCGAGGATATTACCTTGAGGGCTAAATGCCACTCTCCACACCGCCGCCTCATGACCTGTAAGCGTTCTCAACAGTGTACCATCCAGTTTCCACAGCTTAATCGTTCCGTCTGCACTTGCCGAAGCAATGGTCTGACCATCTGGACTAAATGGTACCTGCCAAACAGTAGCACTATGCCCTCTGAGAGTCTTGAGTAAAGTGCCATCTATCCGCCAAAGTTTGACGGTAGTATCTTCACCTCCCGAAGCGAAGATATTTCCTTGCGGACTAAAGGCAACAGTCCACACAGGCGCAGAATGACCGATGAAAGTCCTGACTAAAGTTCCGTCTCGCCGCCAGAGTTGCACTGAATTTTCGTTACTGGCGATCGCAATTAACCTATCATCGGGACTGAAGGCAATTGAGACAGAGCCAAGCTTATTACCATGCATTGTCGTGAGCAGTTTGCCTTGGCGGTTCCAAAGTTTAGCTATCCCGTCAACGCTTCCTGTCGCGATCGTCTTGCTGTCGGAACTAATATCTGGACCCCAAACCCCACCCTGTTCGGCAGTGATAATAGTGCGGAATGGGTTTTGACTCTGCCAGAGTCGGACGACGCCTTCGGTATCTGCCGAGGCAATAAAGCTGCCGTCGGGACTCCAAGCTACCCCCCAAATTGCCGCATTATATACTCTGAGGGTATTTAGCTGCCTACCGTCAATACGCCACAGTTTTAAGGTTTTGTCGATACTTGCGGAAGCAATAAGCTGACCGTCAGGACTCCAAGCTACTCCATGCACCCCTGCACTGTGACCTTGGAGGGTTCTGAGCAAGCGACCGTCTCGCGTCCAAAGTTTAACGGTTTTGTCTCCACTTGTTGAAGCAATAGTTTGACCGTCGGGGCTAAACTTGACTGAGGTGACAAGAGCGGTGTGACCCTGGAGAGTTTTAGATAAAGTGCCATCCCGCTTCCAGAGTTTAACGGTTTTGTCGAAACTGGCAGCCGCAATCATTTCGCCGTCGGGACTCCAGGTGACTCCCCATACTCTAGCACCGCTGTTTTGAAGCGTTCTTAGCAGGCTACCGTCTCGTTGCCATAGTTTCACCGTGCCATCCACACTGCCAGAAACGATCGCCTGACCGTCGGGACTAAAGGCGACTCCCCAAACCGCCGCAGTATGACCCTGGAAAGTTCTAAGCAGCGTGCCGTCCCGCTTCCAGAGTTTGATCGTGTGATCGTCACTTGCAGAAGCGATCGTCTGACCGTCGGGGCTAAAAGCGATCGCCCTCACGTTTGCCTGATGACCTTTGAGGGTTGCTATTTCCGTTCCGTCGCGCCGCCATAGCTTGATGGTTTTATCTATGCTTGCCGAGGCAATCAGTTTACTGTCAGGATTGATAGCAACTGCCAGAACACCCGCTTTATGTCCCGATAAATGGTTGTATTCATCTGCTTCATAAACAGCTTGTTGCAGTATATTGTTAACTTGGCGCTCAGTATTGGCATCTGCCTCACCGAGTTTTTGCAGTCTTCGTTTGGCTTTAATGGCTTCTATCAGTGCATCCAATCGGCGATTTGAGGCAAACAATCCATCAGAAGAAGACACCAGCGCTCGAATTTCGCTCAGCCTTGCTTGGTATTCACTGACTGCTGCTCGGCGATACTGAAAGTAAGTTGTCACGCTCATTACACAGGCAAGCAGCAATGCCAGACTCACGATAGAAAGCAGAACTTTTTGTCTTTTTGCAGCTTTTTTCTCCTGAGCTAGTCTAGTCTTTTCTTCTGTTAGTCGTGCTTCAACTTCTTTTGCTCGTTCCGCCTCCAATACCAGTAGTATTTCTCTTCTGTCTAATTCTTCACTCTTGGCTAAAAACTGATAATCTAAATCACTTAAACTTTTACCCCGCGACCAAGTTTGAGCGTCAATTAAGGCTTGTCCGCGCAGCAGTCGTGATTTATCTTGTTGCTTTGAAGCTATCCAAGCATCAAAGGCTTGAGAGTAAGGACGTAGGGAAGCAAGTTGTTTTTCTACCCATTCGAGGTTAAAAACTTCTCGATAAATCCGGTTTGTGATCAACAGCAAACCCTGCTGTTTCACAACCAAACCCGATAGCAGCAGTTCTACCTGTTCTCGACTGTCATCGGTTGACACTTCTACACCTTGCAACAAAAGCTGATAGATGCCAAGCATTCTCCCAGCGTGTTGCGAGTTGCTTAGGATGCGATCGCGTATCGTCCTTAAATGCTCTGGTTCATCCTGGGATTCCCACCTGTGGATCAGGCGCGTCCTGACAACACTTTCCACCCAAAAGGCTTCTGTTCCCGGAGGAATAGTCACAATTCCACTCACCGCATCTTTACTAGAATCAACAATCAACTGGCACAGCTTTTGGGTAAGAAATGGTTGTCCCCCTGTCCAAGCTAATATCTCTGTTAAAACAGTCTGGGAGTTTCCTTCTTGTACCTTTAATGCCTTAGCTAATGGCTGAACTTCACCGAATTTAAAACCCTGCAGTTCTATTGCTTTACCAATATTAAACGGGGTACGCTTTCTATCAGCAATTAAATCTGATGGCGTTGCCACTCCAAATATAGCAAAAGTAATGCGGTTGTATTCTGGGTCTATTGCTCGTTGGTTGTAGCAAAAACGAATGAAAGCAAAAAAGTCATCGACTGGAAAATTAAGGCTAAGTATACTATCAATTTCATCAATAAAGATAAACAACCTCTCATTGGGGAATTGGCTGAGTATTTCGGTAATAAACCAACTCAATCTTTGGAGTAAAGAGATATCCTCGTGCTGTTGCCACCAAGCTTTTAAGTTAATTTTTCCTAACAGCTTGAAACCCGACCACAGTTCACCAACAACTCCCTTGTACCACTGAGTTGGAGTAATATTTTCACTGCCGATATTCGTCATATCCACCGTGGTACACTTGAACCCTTCTTGTTGTAGACGATACCGAGTTCTTACCAGCAGTGAGGATTTGCCCATTTGCCGAGAGTTGAGGACATAGCAAAACTCACCCCGCTTTAATGCCGAATACAGTTCTAAGTCTGCCTGTCGCTCCACATAACTTGGAGCATCACTGGTTAGACTTCCACCGATTTGATACTTATAATCAGTCATTACCTATTTTATACACTTAACCAGCAACAAGTGTCCGTTGTCAAGAACGCGCTTGAATTCCTAGAGTGTGCGTAAGTCATAACACGGTTAGAATAATCCTGAAATAGGAGGTTTTTTAGTTATTCTGCTGTTTGCAACGGGAGCATCCCAAATGTTTAAATTGCCCACAGACTAGAAGTCTGGGAGCAACGCGGGCACACAAACAAAGCCTGCGGAGGCACCAATCACAGGTACATAAAGTTTAAACCAGATAATCAACTGCCATACGATAAAGTCCCGGTACAGATAAAAGTGTTGCCGGGAGTAATACCGTTTCACTTTAAGGTTAGAACATGGTGGGCAGCAGAAAGCAGGGCGCAATGCAAGCCAGATATAGCGGCAAGGGAAACATTGACAATGCCGCAAATTTTGTCGGGGTAATGCCTTCCCGAATCCCAAACGATCATATTAATTGGATCGGAAATGATTTGTTTGAGCCTCAGTAATTTTAGAGCGCTTCAACGTTATGGTGAGAGCGTTGGCGCAGCCTCTCGGCACGAGAATCGCGACCTGTCCCTGCAACCTACATTCATACCCGCCGCCCCAAAGCGGGAAAAGAAGCTCAATTCGACCAGCGTATTTCTGAAGTGATTGTGCGATCGGCAACATTTCCCGGCTATCTCGGAACTACCAAGGTTGAACCTGATAATCTGGATGAGCCAGTGTATGGAGCAAGCAAACACGATCTAACTGCCAAAAGCTCCTTGTTTGCGGGTAATTGGTAGATGAGCAAGCATTTAGAATTTGTGTTTGACAAATCCGATATATCGCTATATATTGGATTCATTAATAACGATATATCGTGATAGGTCAAAAGCACAAGGAGTTACATATGTTCAGACAATTTCATCCACGTTTTCCTGTACCAGTCCATGCTGGAGAAGGATTTGGCAATCAATTTTTCATGAGTGGGCGACATGGACACAGAGGTTCGTCTAGTGGTGGTTGGGGAGATGAGCCTCGTACCCGTCGCGGTGACATGAAATTCATTTTGCTTGGGGTTCTATCTGAGCGTCCCCAGCACGGTTATGAACTGATTAAAGAACTAGAAACCCGTCGAGGAGGCTTTCACCGTCTTAGTCCAGGTTCTGTCTATCCAACACTCCAGATGCTGGAAGAAGGCGGTTATTTGACCAGTGAGCAAGTCGATGGTAAGCGTGTCTACACAATTACAGAGAGTGGTAGACAATTCTTGAGCGATCGCAAAGCGCAATCTCATTTAAGAAACGTTCACGACAGTTTTACGGAAAGTAAACCTTCTGAACTGATTGAGTTGCGGCGTACTTTAACAGAGTTGAATGATGCGGTCACACAAATTGCTCGCAGTGGCAATTTAGAGCAAGCAAATCGAGTACGCGATCTGCTTGTTCAGGTAAAGCGTGAGATTTACAAGTTTCTTGCAGAGCATTGACGCACCCACGGCAGACACGCCGTGGGATTCATGCGTAGAACCGCATGGGTTGCGTCAAGCAACCCCTACCTATCTGACTGAGGTCTAATCCCAATCTCGTAGCTACTTTTCTTAAAATATTTGCACTACCATTTAGGTTGGAATACTATGATCAACCCTACCGTCTGTGCCTAAAAGTCAAAGCCAAAAATGGCAGAACGGTAACAGTGACTCATGTTCGGTGATTTTTTTGTCATCCGAAAATCGAGTGCAGGTTTTGAAGAATGGAAGTCCTCTGTTCGATTAGAAAAACTAGCAACCAAGCAACCAGAACGCTATGTTTTTTCAATAGATGTGGGATGGCTAAGTCCACCAGTAGCGGAAGTCGTTGAACAATTAGGTCTGTATTACCGCCTCCGTACTGATAAGGAAATCAATTGGGTCAAGTACAGAAATCGTCAATTTCTCAAAGCCTACACCATCAAAACTTATCAAATAAATGTGGAAGTTGCGAACCGCATTAGAGAGCAGATTGCCCTGACACCAGGAATAACCTACTCTGACCTGATTCAAACCCTAACGGCGACATCAGATGAGGTGAATGCCTTAATAGCTAATGGGGAAATTTATACTGACTTGAGTGTTGCTTCTTTAACTGAACCAGAGAGAGTACATTTATTTGTTGATCAAGCAGCAGCTGATGCTTACAATCGCTGGTTATTAGAGCAAAAAAGAACTGAAGAGAACTTGCTTTTTGCAGCGATTAGTAACCAAACATCCACAACTTTTACATCTTCTATCCACCCAGAAGCAATAGAACGCTATTTAAAAGCCAGCCCATGTGATTTAGCACAAGCAAACCATCGCTATCAAATTATTACTCAACAAGCAGCAGGTAAACCAACAGATAACGCTACTATATCTGAGCGTACTATTCGTTATTGGAAAGCTAAATTTCTCCTGGCTCAAAAGAAATATAACTGGGGATATATTGGGCTGCTCGATAATCATGCAAGCAAAGGTAATAGAAAACCAAAAATATCACAACAGACGCAGGACTTCATTGACAAAATTATTGCTGACCACTATGAAACGCTCAAACAAAAAGGGAAAATGGCAGTTTACGGAGTCTTGAAACACGAATGGGAAAAAACCAAAAATCCAGAGGAACTACCAAGCTATGTGACTTTCTGCAACAGAATCAAGCAACGTTCCGGTTATGAACAAACTAAAAAACGGCTTGGTTCTCGTGCAGCTTATCAGCAATCAGCCTTCTACTGGGAATTAGACTTAACCACTCCGCCTCATGGAGATCGTCCCTGGGAAATCGCTCACATTGACCATACACAGGTAGATGTGGAATTAATCTGCTCCCGTACAGGGCGTAATCTAGGCAGACCTTGGGCTACTTTGCTGATGGATGCTTACAGTAGAAGAATTTTAGCGGTCTATTTAACCTTTGACGAACCAAGCTACCGCTCAATTATGATGGTGCTGCGAATTTGTGTGCAGAGATATTCACGCCTACCTGAGACGATTGTTGTCGATGGCGGGGCTGAGTTCAGTAGCATCTATTTTGAAACACTTTTAGCTGCCTTTGGCTGCACTAAAAAACAACGTCCGCCAGCCAAAGCTCGATTTGGGTCAGTGATTGAACGTCTTTTTGGTACAACCAATACAGAATTTTTTCATAATCTTCAAGGAAACACGCAAATAACCAAACAAGTTCGTTTAGTAACTAAATCAAATAATCCGAAAAAACAAGCAGTTTGGACATTAGATGAACTGTATGCTTTCTTTTGCATTTACAGTTATGAATTTTACGATAATAAAGAACATCCAACTCTGGGGAAAAGTCCGCATCAAGCCTTCACAGAAGGAATAGAGAAAAGCGGACAAAGAAAGATGCAAGAAATTATTTATGACGAGAACTTTAAAATATTTACTCTACCATCTACTCCTAAAGGAACAGCTAAGGTGCAACCATCCCGTGGAATCAAAATCAATTACCTTTACTATTGGTCAATAGATGATTCGTTTATCCAACCAGAAATAGAAGGGACAGATGTCCCAGTGCGTTATGACCCCTTTGACATGGGAACAGCTTATGCTTATGTCAAAGGGCAGTGGATTCGGTGTATTTCCCAATATTATAAATCTTTCCAGAATCGTTCAGAGCGAGAAGTTAAATTAGCCACAGTTGAATTACGTCGCACTCGACAGAAATCTAGTAAAAGAATCAATTTAACAGCTAAGGAAAGAGCGGCTTACCTCGAAGAAGCAGAAGCAAAAGAAGCAATATTAGAACAACGATTACATGATTTAGCTGGTCAAGACGTTCGCTCGATTATTGAGGGCAGAAGAACTCAGCCAATAGGTGAAGACCAGAAAAAAAATCAATCACAAAAAGTTAATAAAGTTGCTAAAAGCAATCTGAAGTCAGAAAAAAGTTTAGAACCAAAAATAAATTTTAATACAATTAATCCATATACGAATGAGGAGTTATGGTAAATACTAATGCACGAGCATTTACGCAAGAACTCCTAAATAAATCTAGTGAAGATAAGACTTGTTACTTCAAAAGTATTACAGTTCCTCACCGCAAACTTAAAGAAGCTTTGGACAGGCTATTAATTAATATTCTTGAACCTGCGGATACCCTAGTATTTTTAGTTTTTGGTGTAACTGGCGTGGGTAAAACTACCTTGCGACTGCGCCTAGAGAAACTCTTATTGGAACGATTTCTCCCGGAATTACAAGTAAACCCTGGTAAAATTGCTGTCGCTAGCGTTGAAGCTATTCCAGCCGAACGAGGAAATTTTAGTCATAAGGATTACTATATTCGGGCTTTAGAATCTCTCAATGAGGTTTTAATCGAGTATAAGTCTAATTATAAACTCTCTTGGACTGATAACAAAGATTTAGGATTGATTAATCAATCCAATCGTAAAGACGTACCTACTTTGCGACGAGCAATGGAGAAGGTGTTTCGGTATCGCCAGTTAAGATGTTTCCTAGTAGATGAAGCTCAACATTTGTTAATGATGTCCGGTGGACACCAAATGCTGCATCAAATGAATTGGATTAAATCAATTGCGAATCTGACGGGAACAATACATAAACTTATTATTTTAATCCACTACTATTTGCCTCAAGTTTTTACCTTATATTACAAAATTCACGTTCCTTAGTTTTGATTTTTCAACTGAAACCATAAAAATTCAGAGTAAATGCTTACTATAATAGTATATATTAATACTTGTATTTTGAAGCTTAACGCTCAACTATTACAACTAAATATTGGTAAAGATTAGATGAAGTTACTCTTTTTATTTCCGAAATACTACATAGAAAGGGTAACCTTACAAAGGTAGATTATACTCAATGCGATTTTCTACATTTTGGTAGAAGGAGTCAGATGGCGATCGCTACCAGGAGATTTTCCAGCTTGGCAGACGGTCTATACATATTTTCGCAATTGGCGCAAAGATGGGACTTGGCTAAAAATTCATGACAGTCGTAAGAGTTTGGGTTCGCTCATTTGCATCAACGTCATCCAAGTCAATCCGAGGCAATAATTGATAGTCAAAGTGTTAAAAGTGCAGCAATGGTGAGCCAGTCAGTTGGTTTTGATGCAGGTAAAAAGATTAAAGGACGTAAGCGATTTATGACCGTCGATACCTTGGGATTAGTTTTGAGAGTTTTAATCACCGCAGCCAATGTTGGTGAACGAGAAGGAGGAAAACAAGTTCTAAAAAGGGTCAAACAGTCCAATCGAAAGATATCTCGTTTAACAACGATCTGGGTAGATGGTGGATTTGATTACGAACCTTTCATGCATTGGGTTATGAATTTTTGCCGTTGGATTGTACAGGTGGTTTTGCGCTCGCAGGAGGCTAAGGGTTTTGTCTTGCTCAAAAAACGTTGGGTTGTCGAGCGAACTTATGGGAAAGCTGATGGGATGCCGGAGATTAGTTCGGGACTATGAGCTATTACCTGAAACATCGGAGACTTTTATTTATCTTGCCATGATCCGTATTATGGTAAGGCGGTTAGCATAAGTTTTGACTTATAAAAACTTTTCAAACAAGCTCTTAGGCAGTCTACTAGCATTTACATTATTTTGTTGTGCATCAAGTGGTTTTTACTTAATCAATGACATAGCAGATGTTGAATCTGACCGTCAGCATCCTATCAAATGTAAGCGACCAATTGCCGCCGGATTAGTCAAAATCCCTGTTGCAACAGGGATGGCAGTGGCTTTATTAGGTAGCGCTCTGACTATTGGATGGTTGCGATCGCCCCAGTTGGGTGCTGCCATCACTGCATAATCCAGATGAAGGAGAATTGTGGAACTTTGATCCTACTGTTGGTTATAAAACTTTTTTCTAATTGGTCATTTTCTCAAAAGAACACTAAGTTATTCAAATTATAAAGTGAATAAATTTTTATCATGAGCAACCAGCTAGTTTTTAGTTTACTGATTTTAATTACAGTGGGGTTAAATACATTGGCTCAAACTCTATTGAAACTAGGATCTGGTCAAACTCTTTTGAATATCTATTTGCTGGGAGGTATTTGTAGCTACGGCTTGAGTATGATTTTTTATGTAGTCGTTTTAGGGAAATTGAATTTATCTGTTGCCTATCCATTAGTTATAGGATTAACTATTGTAGTTACAACGATTGCAGCGTCAGTGATTTTGCAGGAAAAAGTCTCAATTCCCCAATGGTGGGGAGTAGGGTTAGTTGTGAGTGGCATTTGGGCGATTGCTTTTGGCAAACACTCTTAATTATTTGATAATTAATTTACAGCATTTTAAAAATGATTTGTAACAATTTTTGCCTCCATTAAAAAATTATTTTTAATGGTATTTCAGGATAAAAGGTCATTTTTTATTGACCTCATTATGTCAATGACAGTGACAAGGGCTATAGTTTCGAGCCAAGGGTTATGAGAGGTATAAATTCTATGGTAAGAGATAAGATAAGTAATTCACTCCTAATTATAGGAACAGCTATTTTCGTATTAGCTTTCCTAATTGTTTTTTTAAGCTCAATATTTTTCATTTGTAACTACACTATTTCAACCTCTATTTTTATAATCAGCTTTCTAGCCTCTATAGCATACTGCTTAATCTTATCAAGGATATTGCTTCCCCAATCAAGCTTTCGTCATAGGTTATGGATTGTAACGCTTTTTATTCTTACGATGCTGATATCAATCTGGATATCAAGTGCTTTCTATGATCTCTCTTGGGATGGTCAGGTATATCATCAAAAAGCTGTTTATCACCTTGCAAATAACTGGAATCCATTTAAGGCAAAAGTTGGTGACATTTGGGTAGATCACTACGCCAAAGGTCCTTGGATATATGCTGCCTCTATTTATAAGTTAATTGGACAGATTGAAGTTGGGAAAACTTTTAACATCGCCTTTATATGTTCATATGCTTTGAATCATAATGTGAGAAAAATTTTGAACCACAAATTAGAAAAAAGTTAACGAAAATTCAGGCTTATGAGGCAATCACAAAATAAAACTTTGAATCAAATCATGAGTGAGAGTTAAAATTTTGAATCATAACTAGAGAATGAGTTGAAAAAACACATTTGGACAAAACTTGTACAAAAAATCTCTGAAAAAATTGCTCTAACTTAAACTTTCAATTCAAAATATGGTTCAAATACCCATGTTATGGTTCAAAACTTTTGTTTTAGTAGATATCTGAGTAAAAATCAAATATTTCATTGTCCAAGCGATCGCTCTGTTGTTAGGCGATCGCCTACTCAAATCGAAGCTGAATAATAATGATAATCAAGCCGAAGGATTGATACGAACGTTGCTCGTATCAGTCTTTTTATCCCCTACACGATAATTATTATTAGTAAAAAACTCGAATACTAAAAGTGAACTATAAACTGGATACTCATTTTTGAAGCATATCATGAGTTAAAATCTCATTTTTTGTTTCAAATCACACTGTCGCCGCTTAACTTAGTACATGATTCCATAAGTTCATAGCGAAAACTTGAACGAAGACTCTGTGTACCTTTGCGTTTACCGAGCGCGCACCTCAGCGTTTAAAAACGTTACGAATTTCTCGTTTTCTCGTTCCCATGCTCAGCATGGGAACGAGAGAGCTTGAAGATGTTGTCCGGCTTGACTTTGAGTGATTATTAAGCAGGCACTTGAATACTTTGGCTTCCTGCCAACCCAAATGCTGTGTGAATCGCTTGCAATGCCTTAACACCTTCCTCTTGCGCCACAACACAGCTAATTTTGATTTCCGAAGTGGCAATCATTTGGATATTAATTTGATGATGTGCTAGCGCTTCAAACATTGTAGCCGCAATGCCTGGCTGTCCTACCATGCCTGCTCCTACAACACTCACTTTGGCGATCGCACTATCCAAGACGACTTCACCCCATCCATATTCTGCGGCTACTTGCTGGAGCATTTTTTGCGCTGCTTGTGCATCCATCCTGGCAACGGTGAAGGCAATATCTCGTCTGGGAACGCCATTGATCACATGACAGCGCTGGGACTGAATAATCATGTCTACGCTGATGTTGTGTTCTGCCAACAGTCCAAACAGCTTCGCCGCCGTTCCTGGACGATCTTGTACTTGGCGAATTGCTAGACGCGCCTGGTTTATATCTAGGGCGACACCCCTGACAGGGGATGAGGGGGATGAGCGGGGTGATTTGTCTGCCCCGACTTCCCCGACTTCAAAGGCGGTGTGGAGGGCTGCTACGGCGCGATCGCAATCTGCGTTGTCAATTACGCAGCTGACTTTAACTTCGCTGGTGGAAATCATTTGGATGTTGACGCCAGCTTCTGCGAGGGTGGTGAACATCTTTGCCGCAACACCGGGACGCCCGATCATTCCCGCACCTGCAATACTGACTTTGGCGACATTTTCCTGTATCATCACTTCAGCTTCTTCAGTTTCAGCAGCTTTGTGAGAGCGCAGAACAGGAGCAATGGCTGCCGCTACGGCTTCCGCTCGTTTTAAAATAGGTGTCATCACGGTAAAGGCAATGTCATTTGTATTACCTTCGTGTATTGACTGAATAATTAAATCTACGTCCACATCCTGAACGGCAATTTCTCCAAATAACCGTGCTGCAACGCCTGGTTTATCTGGCACACGCAACATGGATATTTTTGCTTGATCGGTGTCAAATTCTACATCATCAACGGGACGGGCAATTTCCAAATTGACAAGTGAACGGGGACGTGGTGTCGGTGAAATCACCCAAGTTCCAGGATCATCTGTCCAACTAGAGCGTACTACTAGGGGAACGCCATAGTTGCGGGCAATTTCCACAGCACGGGGATGCAAGACTTTTGCCCCCAAGCTGGCGAGTTCCAGCATTTCATCGCTGGTGATTTCATCTATCAGCTGTGCTTCTGGAACCAAACGGGGATCTGTCGTTAAAATCCCTGGCACATCGGTATAAATTTCACAAAAATCGGCTCGCAATGCTGCTGCTAAAGCCACGGCTGAGGTGTCTGAACCGCCACGTCCTAAGGTAGTAATTTCCAATTCCTCAGTTCTGGTAATACCCTGGAACCCAGCCACAACAATAACTTTGTTTTGATTAAGATGTCGCTTGACCCGCTCTGTTTCGATATGTAAAATTCGCGCTCGAGTGTGTGCCGCTTCGGTAACAATTCCTACTTGTGCCCCTGTCAGAGAAATTGCTGGCTGTCCAAGTTCTTGCAAAGCCATACTTACTAAGGCAATGGTGACTTGTTCACCGGTGGAAAGCAACATATCCATTTCCCGGCTGTTGGGATTGGTTGAAATTTCGTATGCTAGCTTAACGAGTCCATCGGTGGTTTTACCCATTGCGGAAACCACAACGACAACAGAGTTTCCTGCTTTGACAGTTTTGCACACGCGCTGTGCAACAGCTTGAATACGTTCTACTGAACCGACAGATGTACCACCGTATTTCTGAACTATGAGCGGCATAAGCTTAATGTAGTCAATCGTCCCTGGGAAATCTATTTGTTCATTATATTTCTTGCACCGTATCTAATTTCATAGAATCCCAGTAAACTTGCTGCAACGAGCAACGCCAATAAGTCGTAAATTGCTCTGTAAGCTAGGGTTGCGCCTAAAATTGCTACAGGAGAAAATTTGGTCTTGAGAAAATGCAAAACGACAATCTCAAAGACTCCTAACCCAGCAGGGACGTTACTGACGACGCCTGCAAACATCGCTAATGAGTAGATTCTCAACACATCCAGAAAAGATACAGATGGATTGGCGGGAAGCAAGAAATAGAGAACTGCTGCAGCTATCATCCAGTCCAAGCTAGAGACGACTACTTGAGCAAAAGATATCTTGAAAGAAGGAAAACGAAACTCTTGCCCACGAATAACTAACGGTTGTTTAATGAAAATACTTCCCAATAAATAGGAAACAACCACCAGCAGGAAAATAACGCCGATAGAACGTGTGCTTGTAAAAGGCAAATGTGTTTGGGTGGGAATTTGTAAGGGATTGAAGAGAAATATCACCCCAGATACAGCAAACACTCCCAACCAAAAAGTGAAATTGGCAAAAGCAATGATTTGGGCGATCGCTAGTGCTGGTACTCCCCAACTAGAGTAATAACGATAACGAATAGCACTGCCAGTCAGCAGGGCAAAACCTATAGTGTTGCCTAATACAGAGCTAACAAACCCAGTAAAAGCAACTTTGTTAAAAGCTAGAGAACGACCAATATACTTAAAACCGAGGATATCATACCATATCATCACCAGATAGCCTAAGCCAGACAACCAAATTGACAAACTCAAGCGACTTTTAGGAATTGTGGCGAGCGATCGCAACACATCATGGTAATTATACTCACGCAGTTCGTTGCTAATCGCCCACACGGAAAGTACCAGAAGCAGCAAGCCAAACAACGAACTGAAGTTGAGTCGGAGTTTTTCAAGCATAGTGCAAAGGGAGAATCGGGAGATTATGGCTCATAACTAAACATTGGTAAAATTTCCATTGAGTTGACACAGAATTGACACATCCCTAGCGTAAGCTATGAATTGCAATGTACAGACGTGTCATGGCACGTCTCTACAACTCATGACTCATGACTCTTTTCAAGATGCCTTAGCTGGTTCGACAATTCACCTGCGACGAGGGGTAAATTTACAAGTTTGCCACAGTTCGGGGAAAACTCCAGCGATCGTTTTTCTCCACGGGGGAACGGGGAACCGCTTTAATTTTCGTTCTCAGTATGAGTTTGTTCAAAGCCAAGGTTGGGAAGTTCTGGTGTATGATTTGGCAGGACACGGACAGTCTAGTCCTTACCCTCGTTATTCCCTAGGGCGGCATCGTCGAGATTTACAGCGATTATTGTATCAGTTCGGTATTGAGTCGCCAGTGCTGTGTTGCCACAGTTATGGAGTTCCTCTTGGGTTAGAGTTTAGCCAGTACAACTGTGTGAGTGGCTTGATTTTAATTGCCGGTGGAACTCATGACTTAGCGCCTTGGTGGGAAATTCCGCTGATGAAGTTTATGGCTTGGGGTGGGAGGTATTTATATTCTTTACCTGGTATACAAGCAATATCAAACTTCTTTTCGACTTCTTACCGCCACAGTGTCATAAAACGGTTTTTTGCGGAAAACCCGACACCAACAGATTTCCACTCCTACAAAGCCTTAGAAATTTTCTGGGACTATAACTTTTTTGCGCGTCACCCTGCGCCGAAAAATTTACACATCCCTGCTTTGGTGATTACCGCAGGTCTTGACCCAATGTATACACGCCAGATGGGGGATGACTTAGTTAGACATTTAGTCAACGGGACTCATCTACATTTTGCCAATGCGGGACATCTTGTAATGGCAGAGTGTGCGGATTTAGTCAATGATGCTATATTTCAATACCTTATTGGGATCAATACACAAACGCCTTCATCCTTGCAAACCAAAACCTTGTAAACATTAACTAAACAATACACTTTGTCATCATTTCATTTGGATTTTATCCAATATTGAACTGTTATCAACCGATATTCTTCATGAACTGCTTTAACTCTAAAATGGTGGTACTGGTTTCGGTGCTTACTTTATGTAGCTGTAATTACTTGAAAAAGGCACAAGCGCAGGTACCACAACAGATGCCTCTGCCAACCCTAGCTTCTGTGTTACCGCCACAACCAAGTGTTAGAGACTTATCCACCCCCCAAACTTATAAAATTGAAACCTACAATAGCGAAGTTATGCAGGGAAGTCGCAGTTACGGCGTTGCTTTACCTCCTGGCTATAACCAAAACCCAAATCAACGCTATCCAGTTATCTTTCTCCTCCACGGTGGACACGGAAATGCTGATCATTGGTTTGCAAAAGGAGATGCTTTAACAATCCTGCAACAACTTTATGCAACAGGCAAGTTGCCACCTAGTATTGTCATCACACCAGATGGTAATGACAAACGTGGATCTAGCCCCTACTGGGACCCCGATTATATTGATGGTCCTAATGGTAAAGTTTCCACAGCGATTGGCGATGAACTGGTAAAAGTTGTCAAAGCCCGCTACCGTACACTCCCCAATCCTGCTTTTTGGGCGATCGGTGGACAATCTTCTGGAGGTTGGGGTGCAATGAATGTGGGATTGCATTACTTAAATCGTTTCGCGATTTTATTTAGTCATAGCGGTTACTTTCAGGATAAGAGTGGACCGCAAAATAGTCCTATCACTTATATCAAGACCATTCCGCCTCAAGCTAAAAAACGCTTACGGGTCTACCTAGATACGGGTTTAGCAGATACTGAAATAGGACTTGACGAAGCCAAAAAATTTAGTCAAGTCCTCACTACAGAGAAAATTTATAATATGTTTTATCAGTTTCCGGGAGGTCACACTTGGAACTACTGGCACGAACATCTGGCAGATTCGCTAACATTTGTAGGCAGGCAATTTAAAATCTCAGCGATGATTGCACACACTACAGATAATTTGGGTTTTGATAAGCCATGAAATTATCTAAAGTCTTAATTGGGGTTGCAGGTACGGTGGCAATTCTGACTGCAACAGGGTACTGGTATGTATTTATCTTGGGTGCGCCGCAGCTAGATCCACCTCAAGAACAAACGAATACTGAGTTAAAGTTTCAACTAAAAACTTTTAACAGTCAAGCAATGGGTACACAACGGCAATATGGCGTCATTTTGCCTCCAGGGTATGACAAAAATCTCCAACAGCGCTATCCTGTTATATTTTTACTACATGGCGGTCATGATGATGCCCGTGCTTATGTTGATAAATATGCAGTTTTCAACGTACTGCATGAACTATATAAAAGTAAAAAGCTACCACCGTCTATCGTAATTACACCAGATGGAAATGATCAGCGAGGTTCGAGTCCTTTGTTCGACCCTGATTATTATGATGGATCTCATGGTAAAGTGGGGACGTTGATAGGTTCGGAGTTAGTACAGCTCGTCAAGTCACGCTACCGCACGTTAGAAAGCCCAAAGTTTTGGGCGTTGGGTGGTCTGTCTTCTGGGGGATGGGGCGCGTTTAATATTGGTTTACGGTATCCTCAAAACTTTAACATCTTGTTTAGCCATAGCGGGTATTTTACGGATGACAGCGGTCCGCAAAATAGCCCTCAAAAGATTGTACAACAGTTACCAGTTCAAGATAGAAAGCAATTGCGTGTATATCTTGATGCTGGGAAAAGCGATCGCAATTTACTAGCTTCCACTCAAACATTCCACGAAACCTTAAACAAATTAGGTATAGAAAATGTGTTTTATGCCTTTCCTGGAGGACATGGTTTGTCTGGTCCAGATGTCGGCTGGAATTACTTTCACAAACATCTCAAAGATTCGCTATCCTTTGTTGGAGAACAGTTTAAAAAAGGAAGGGTTAGTAGATAGTAGATAGTGGTTAGTAGGTAGTGGTTAATGGTTAACAACTCCCAACTAACAACTAACAACTAACCACTAACCACTAACAAATGTAGAGACGCTTTCATTCAGCGCGTCTCTACAACCAACAAGCAACAACTAATCATGACTAATGAATACTGAATTAAGAACTCGGATTGGACTTTGGAGTGCAGCTTTCCTTACAGGTTTAGTCGGAGTGGTAAACTTGGTGTCAGCAGTGACACCTAACCTGCATGAGCGAAATCACTGGTTAAAGCAATTTTTGCCGTTTGATATTCGCGCTAGCGGTCATATATTTGCTGCGCTGACTGGCTTTGTGTTGCTAACACTTGCGGCGAACTTGTTGCGTCGGAAACGACTTGCTTGGTTGCTTACTATTACTTTACTGATTATTTCTATTCTCAGCCACTTGATCAAGGGACTGGACTTTGAAGAAAGTCTTTTGTCTGGTGTCCTGCTGATGCAATTACTCTTGATGCGTGATGTGTTCACAGCAAAATCAGATCCTCCTTCGATCGCACAGGGAGTGCGGGTGTTAATTGCTGCTTTGCTGTTTACTTTGGCATACGGGACAATTGGATTTTACTTGTTAGATGGCAAATTTTCGGAAAATTTTAATTGGGGTGAAGCCGTAGCTCAAACTTTCGCTATGTTCTTTACAGAAGATAATGCCGGACTACGACCAAAGAGCCGATTTGGAGACTATTTCGCCAATTCTATCTATATTATTGCAGCAAGTACGATTGCTTATGCAGTGTTCATGCTGTTAAGACCAGTTTTTCAACGTAATTCTGCTACCCTCAAAGAACGGCAGCAAGCAAGAGATATTGTAGAAAAGTATGGACGCTCTTCTTTAGCAGCATTTACATTGCTAAGTGATAAAAGTTACTTTTTTAGTCCTTCTGGTCGCAGTGTGATTGCTTATGTCCCTAGAGGACGGGGTGCGATCGCCCTAGGTGATCCCATTGGACCTATTGAAGACCGGGAAGAAGCCCTTGTAAGTTTTCAGCAGTTTTGCCAACGCAACGACTGGTATCCGGCATTCTACCAAATTTTACCAGATGACATTGACCTCTACAAGTCACGGGGCTTTCAGGTAGTTAAGATTGGGGAAGAAGCGATCGTTGACCTCAAAGCCTTTACCTTACAAGGAAAAGCGGGTAAAAACCTCAGAACAGCAGTTAATCGCATGACTAAGCTGGGGTACGAAGTCAAATTTTACCAACCACCAATCTCTAATGACTTGTTACGCCAACTTAAAAGTGTGAGTGATGAATGGTTGCAATTGGTGCAAGGTTCAGAAAAGAAGTTTTCTCTAGGTTGGTTTGACGAAGCATACCTGCGGGAGTGCGAAATTGTTACAGTGCAGTCCTCCCACGGTGACATCATAGCCTTTGCCAATATTTTGTCAGAATACCAACTCAATGAAGTGACTAACGACATGATGCGACACCGAAAGTCTATCGAAAATGGAACGATGGACTTTTTATTTATTTCCATGTTCCAGTACTACAAAGAACGGGGCTACGATGGTTTTAACATTGGTCTTTCTGCCCTTGCTGGAGTAGGTGAGAACCAAGAATCACAACGCTTAGAGAAAGTCTTGCGCTATCTTTACAAGCATTTAGAACGGTTCTACAATTTTCAAGGCTTGCACGCGTACAAAGACAAGTTTCACCCGCGTTGGGAATCACGATATCTGGTTTATCCCAATTTAACGGCTTTACCCGACGTAGTTGTGGCATTGGTTCGTGCTGATTCAGGCGATCGCCTTTTAGATTATTTCAAAGGGTGAAACCTCAATCAAGTTCCTAGTCAGGGCTTTAGTCTTTATTTTATCGGAAAGCGCCTTTGCAACCCTTGAAGCCGCTTGTTTGGCGTGTAAGTCTTGCAGACAGGTTCCCCCAACAAAGCAGCGTGTCTGCAAGACATAACTTTTCCAATACGCAAATATGCAACGCCGTAATTTTACAGTGAGAAGGAACTCTCATATCATGTCCGGCTAATTAGTTATGATTCCCACGTTAATTGCACCCCACCCCTTTATCCCCTCCCCGCTTGCGGGGAGGGGAGGTAAAGCGCAGCTTTACCGGGGTGGGGTTCTTAGGGTAATGATAAGTAATCAACCGAACCTGATATGATTCCCACGTTAATTGCACCCCACCCCTTTATCCCCTCCCCGCAAGCGGGGAGGGGAGGTAAAGCGCAGCTTTACCGGGGTGGGGTTCTTAGGGTAATGATAAGTATTTAACCGGACTTGATATCACCTGATCACCTTGCCTACTTGAACTATATTTAGTACAAATATACTATAATAGAAATGCCACCTTACAGCGGTTTTCTGTAGGGTGTCTCATCATAAGAATCAGCGTTGTAAGCAAGAAGCTGACATACCTTTTTTGCATGGCATTTTGCGTGTTTCCCCTCAAATTTTAAGGTTTGTAAGAAGGTTTTCTTGCCGAGGGTGACGCAACAAAAAACCATGAATTAACATGATGGTTAAACTTAATTAAACTAGGTGTAAATATGGCAAGAAAAGCTAGGAAAAATAACGTTGTCCAGTCTCAAAATATCAACAGTAAATTTACTAATAATACTAGAACAAAATTCACCCTTTATAACTTTGCTGGAAAAGAAAAAGCTTACTATTTAGTAGATAGAGTAAATTTAGAAATAAAGCCGGGTGATATTTCACAAAAAGCAGTAGCACATAGTATTATTATCATCGACCGTTCTGGCTCAATGTCTTGTGATATCCAGGCATTGAAAGAAACTTTGATTAAGCTTTTAACTCTTGATGAATACATCAACTACCAGCTAGTCATCACTTTAATATCCTATTCTTCTAAAGGCGATGTAACGTGTCACTTCCAGCGAATTCCCATTCAAGAAGTGATGAAACCAAGTTCTCCCTACGTAGAAGAAATTAAACGAATTCAGGCTACTTATCTAACTTGCATATCTCAAGCAATGCAGATGGCAAAATCTCTGATTCAAGAGGGAGAACTTACCGCCATAACTTTGCACAGTGACGGCTATGCAAATGATACCAGCCCTAGGGCAGAAGCAAAAGCTTTAGAGGCGATTTGTGAAGAACTCAAAAGCATGGATGTTTTTGTCAACACCATCGCTTATTCTAACGCTTCTGACTTTAAGCTGCTTTCCAAAATTGCCAACACTGTCTCTGGTTTGTGCATTCAAGCTGGCGATGTGAGAGAAGTTTATGATGCTATTTACAGCACTGCAAAATTGTTAGGTGGTTCAGTGGCACCAGCAATAGAAGAACCTTTAGCTGCTGATTATACCTATCAAGTTTTACTTTCAACAAGTGCGAAGAAAATTAATGGTACAGCAGGAACATTAAAAATATTTGGTTTGAAGCCGGATGATAAATTTATCATTTACAAATATAAGCAAATCACTAAAGAAGCTTATGAGCAATTAAATGTACCTGTAGCTCAAAATGATGAGTCTGTGTATGCATTTGCCAAAGCAAATTTGGTAGAAGGAAATTTGAATACTGCCAAGTATGCTATTGCTAGTACCTTTGATGCCACTTTAACAGAAAGACACGCCAAAGCGCTGACAAATGAGCAAGTCGCAGATTTTGCACAAGACATTGACATTGCACTGTTCTATCCCAATATCTTGCGAGAGCATGAAATCCTAGATAAGGTTAAGGTGAACGAGAGCATTTCTCTGCTAGAACTCATCAAAATATTGGAAGAACATAACAATAGCATCATTCTTAACATCCAGCACTTGCAGAACAATTATCAAAGAAAAGGAATAAAAAGAGTTAAAGGTTGCAGGGATGGAAATGGCAACTTGATTAAACCTTGGCTAAAAACAGAATATATAGATAAAGGTGGCTATGTTGGCATGGGTTCGTTTGAGATTAACCACAACACCGCCACTATCAATATGCTTATCACCCGTAAAGTGAAACTTGTCAAAGCTGATGAGGACAAAACCCCAATCATTGAGGTTGCTGGTTTGCTGGTGAATGACTTGGCTACCTTTAATAATTACACCATTGTTAGTGATGGCGAAGTCAATGTGAAGTCACTCAAAGTCAAAATCAGCAGTAAAAAAGCCTTTGATGTACTTAAGGCAAAAGGTGTATTGGAAAAAGATGGTTCGCCAGCAGAGGAATTTGACTTCCGTAGTGAATATACTATCAAGCTAGAACATTTACCTCTTGTGCCTTTTGATGGACAGTATAGCAACATTGATGGTTTGTTTTCTGAACTAGGAGAAATCAAAGTTCTCTCTAGTATTATTTCTGCTCATCTGAAAGAAGAGTCAGATATCTTCTTAGCAGAACAGTTGGAAGAGTTGAAGAAGCATTATATCTCAAAAAACCTTTACATAAACTTTCCAACAACGAACGAATACAACGACATCAAGGAAGCGCTAATAAACGGTACTCTTGATTCAAGAGTTAGCTATAAAATCGACATTGGCAGCAAAGATATACTTAACCTCAGCAAGTTACATTCAGCGAATAAATTCCTTGATAGGATGTATCAGCTTTATGACAAAGAAACTGGGGAAATTTTCCAGAAACCTTCTTTTGATCTGGCGTTCAATGAAAATATTGCCTTCAGACATAAACAATTGTCATCCCGTACAAAAATCACAAAAGTGGATGACTTCATGAAACCAATTTTTGATGATTTTCTTGGTTTGGCAAAGAACGGTAAAGTTACAGCTATTCTTGAAGAAGTTGGGGCTGAAAGTCTCGTACGGGTGTTGCAAGATAAGTCGAATGGCGAACCTGTCAGCAAAGAAGAAATGGTTGACGCTTTGACAGCGGCGAATAGCAAATTGGTGGCGTATGTAGAGAGAATTTACCGCGATAAAATTTGTCCTTTGGTGTTCTATATTGGTTCTACTGGACTTTTGCCAGATGAGATGGACGCCGTAGCATCTACTGCGGAGGAACTTGCTGCAAAATACCTAAACTTGCAGTTTTCTAAAGATGAGATAGAAGGGACGTTTTTTGAGGTAGGTGAGAGTATTATCAGTGTGTATGGGAAGACTGAGTATTACACCAAGAAGGTTGTCATTGGAGTAGAGGAGTAGGGGACAGCGAACAGGTGAACAACAAGATTCCCGACTTCGTAAAAGTTATCGGGAATCTGAGCCAATGGATTTATGCGCGATGCGCAGGCACTTTCACACAAATCAAATAGCATTGCTATAGGTCATGGATACAATCTCTTGAGCTTAATATTTTTTAGTATTTTTTATCACTACAAATCTAAATACAATTACTAAGAAATTTTAAATTTTTTTTGTTGTATGGAAATTCAGTGAGAAAATCAGACCTATTCTTTTCAATTAAAGCAATACATGGATAATCGTACAAAGGCTATCCAAGCTCTGGCGGCTGAACGCTGGCGGGTAGCGCTGATACTTAGTGGAGCCATGATGTTGATCTACTTTGGCTTCATTGTGCTGATTGCGTTTAATAAACCACTATTGGGTTCACTGGTACTTCCAGGACTTAGCCTCGGTATTTTACTAGGAGCGCTGGTGATTATCTCTGCCTGGATATTAATTTTTATCTACGTGCGTTGGGCAAATAAAAATTATGACGATAAAATCGCCAAACTTACACGCAGATAAAAAGGATTGGTTAGTGGTTAGTAGAACAACCAAAAACTATCAACTATCAACTATCAAATGTACAGACGCGCCATGGCACGTCTCTACAACTATCAAATGTACAGACGCGCCATGGCGCGTCTCTACAACTATCAACCAACAACTCCCCAAGCCAAAATCCAAAATCCAAAATCTAAAACCGATATGAATAGTTTATGGTGTTATCTGCCACTGGCTGAAGCCGATATTACCAATCTCGGTCACTTCAATCCACTGGCAATATTTTTCTTCTTGGTGTTTGTCAGCGGTTCCTTAGGCATTACCTACTGGGCGGCAAAGCGTACCAAAAACACATCTCACTTCTACACCGCTGGCGGTAATGTCAGCGGTTTTCAAAATGGGCTTGCCTTAGCTGGGGACTTCATGAGCGCTGCTAGCTTTTTAGGCATTGCTGGACTAGTTGCACTCAATGGTTTTGACGGTCTTATTTATTCTATCGGCTTCTTGGTGGGCTGGCCGATCGTCATGTTCTTGATTGCAGAACCATTGCGGAATTTGGGCAAGTACACCTTTGCCGATGTGGTTGCTTATCGTTTGCAACAAGTTCCAGTGCGAATAGCAGCTGCTATTGGTACGCTGGCAGTTATTAGTTTTTACTTAATTGCCCAGATGGTGGGCGCTGGCGAACTGATCAAGCTGCTGTTTGGGTTTGATTATGAATTAGCCGTTGTCATTGTCGGTTGCGTGATGATGGCTTATGTGATTTTTGGCGGGATGATTGCCACAACTTGGGTACAAATTATTAAGGCTGTTCTGTTGTTAGGTGGAACTGTCTTGCTAGCAATTTTGGTGTTGGCAAAATTTGGGTTCAACCCCATAACACTATTTGCCGCCGCATCTACGAAATATGGAGCAGGTGTATTAGCTCCTGGTAAACAAGTTTCTGATCCCTGGGATGCTATCTCTTTGGGGATGTCACTGATGTTCGGTACTGCGGGATTACCCCACATCTTGATGCGGTTCTACACAGTACCCGACGCTAAGGCAGCTCGAACCTCAGTCACGTACGCCACTGCTTTTATTGGCATTTTTTACCTGCTTACCTTCATTCTTGGCTTTGGGGCGATGGTGCTTGTAGGTCAAGATGGGATCAAGAAAATTGGAACTGGTGGTAACATGGCAGCGCCAATGTTAGCCGAATTCTTAGGGGGTGATGCCTTCTTGGGCTTTATTGCCGCTGTTTCCTTTGCGACGATTTTGGCGGTTGTCGCGGGGTTGACGCTTTCAGGTGCAGCAGCATTGTCTCACGATTTGTGGGTGAATGTCGTGCGCTCTGGTCATGCTGACGAGACAGAACAGCTGAGGGTAGCTCGCATTGCAACAGTGCTGCTTAGTGCTTTGGCGATGCTGCTGGGTATTTTGTTTAAGGGGCAAAACGTTGCCTATATGGTGGGTTTAGCATTTGCGATCGCCGCCAGTGCCAATTTTCCCGCGTTGCTGCTATCGATGCTGTGGCGACGCTTCACCACCTACGGTGCGGTAGCAAGTATGGTGGTGGGTACGCTCTCCTCTCTCATATTGATTTACTTCTCACCTACTATTCAAGTGACTATCCTCAAGCATGCTTCCGCACCCTTCCCGTTGAAAAATCCAGGGTTAATCAGTATTCCCTTGGCGTTTGTAGTGGGTATTGTTGTTTCGCTAATAGCTAGCGAACAGCAAGCACAAGACAAATTTGCAGAAGTTGAAAACCGCATCCATATGGGTATCAACGGTTGATTTCAGGTAATCTCATTTTTGATGCAATATTTGACAACCCCCTCAGCAAGGGGGTATGAAACTCTAACTTACAGCAATTTTCAGGTAATTAGACTACAATCGTAGGGGCGCAAGGCATTGCGCCCTTACAAACGTGTGCTTCATTTATATGAAAACTGCTGTAATTTCTGGACAAAGCTAGCCATACCTTAAAGTATAAAGGCTTACTGCATCCACGCCGCAGCACACACAACGCGAAAACCGAGGTCGTTGTACCTGTTGCCCGCAACGAAGATGCTGCGATACGCCGAACGGCAGAATTCAGGATTGTTGTTCCAAGAACCACCGCGCAGCAGGCGCTTATCATTATCAATATCATCTAGCCATGCACTTCCGTCTGTGGGTGCTCCTTCATAGTTTTCGTGCCAATGGTCAGCACACCATTCCCATACCTGACCATGCATATCATATAGCCCAAAGGCATTCGCTACACCAAAGCTACCCACAGGTGTTGTTTCCTCCCGGTAAATCCCTTTGGAACCTTGACCATAGGAACCTGACCATTTATATTCTTCGTTATCTGTACCTCGATAATTTGCTAAATCAGTTGTGATTGTCTCACCAAAGTGAAATGGAGTGGTAGTTCCAGCACGACAAGCGTATTCCCATTCAGCTTCACTCGGAAGTCGGTAGGGTCTTTTGGTGTGTGAGGAGAGGCGATCTTCTACGAAGCGGCTAAGCCGAACGCAGAACTCAACAGCATCATGCCAAGAAACTTGCTCAACGGGGCGATTTTCTCCTTTAAATTCAGATGGATCAGCGTCGAGTTTCCCGTTAACTTGCGGGAGAGACGCTACTGCCTTCCATTGTGCTTGAGTGACAGGATACTTACCCATGCAAAAAGGTCTAATGGTTACTTCATGCTGAGGGCTTTCCGATTCACGGCGCTCAAGTTCATCTTCTGGCGAACCCATGAGAAAACTACCCCCAGGAATCAACACCATCTCTAGCTCAACTCCATCGCCCAAGTCTTCTATAAAATATTGTGCTGTCCGCGCTGAACGGTTAATGACTATTTTTGCCATTGATTCTTACAAAGGTTTTCTGTAAGGTGGGCATTGCTCACCAAGTTCTAAAGTGTGTATTATATTTTACAGGCAATGCCCCGAAGTTCCCTACGGCGGGAAACCCGCCTGCAGGACTTCTCTCCACCCTACGATTTGTGGTCTCATTATAGAATCAGCGCTGTCAGTCTGCTTTGAATTCTATAATAAAAGAACTCAACGCTAACGAGACAAGGGTTATGCTTCCATCCGATCTCAAAATTGCGTTACCAAGCACTGACGAACTTCCTTGCTGTGACGATATTCCTGTGGATAACGAGGATCAGAATTTTTTGCCCAATGTTTTACTGTTTTTGTTGAATTCAATTTGGGCAAATCGCATGGATTGGTTCTTTGGTGTGGATATGGCAGTGTATCATACGACTGGGGTCAATCCGAGAGTACCTGTCGTGCCAGATGCTTTTTTGAGTTTGGGAGTGGAACGGAAAAAAGGTGGTAAGTCTCGCAAAAGTTACGCCGTCTGGGAAGAAAATGATGTTGTCCCAATACTCACATTAGAAATGGTATCCCATACGCCAGGGGGTGAATACGACGAGAAGCTGGCTATTTATACAAAACTTGGTGTTTTATACTACGTGATTTACAATCCGGAGTTTTGGCGACGCGACCAACATCAACCTTTTGAAGTGTATAAGTTGATAAATGGAAACTATCAGTTGCAGATAAGTGAACCATTATGGATGCCAGAGATAGGATTGGGTATTGGGCGACATCAAACTGTGATTGCTGGTATTCAACAGGAGTTCTTATCCTGGTACGATCAGCAGGGAAACCGCTATTTGACAGATGCAGAACAGGTACAGCAGGAGCGGGAGCGAGCTAAAGAATTAGCGCAGTATTTACGTTCTCTGGGCGTAGATCCAGATAATCTTCCTGGCAAATAAAATTCAGACCGCAGCTCTAATATTTTGTTTGTGATGATTGAGCTATTCCCAAAATATGATATTATTATTGAGGCATCGCACTCATTCACCAAAAAAACTTTGCGCCTTGGTATCCTAGCAGTTTACTGAGAAACTTTGTGAGCTAATACTTTCTCTAAAAAAAATCGCCTCGCTCCGCTCGCAAGGAAAAAGAAAAAAGGGTAAAGGGCAAAAGAACAAAAGTATAAAGGCCTACTGAGTCCTCCCGAACGCGCAGACAACACGAAAACCAATAGAGCCGTTGTGGAGGTCGCGGTCGTTGCTGCTGGCGCGAAACGCGGAACGGCAGATCATAGGAAGGCTGCTCCAGGAACCGCCCCGCAGTATGCAAGAATCATTATCAGTATCATCTAGCCACGCGCTTCCGTCCATGGGTGCTCCTTCATAGTTACTATGCCAATGGTCAGCACACCATTCCCACACATTCCCGTGCATATCGTATAGCCCAAAGGCATTCGCTACACCAAAGCTGCCTACAGGCGTTGTTTCTCCACGATAAACCCCTTTGATACCAGCACCGTAGGTATAGTCAGCCTTATAGTTTGCCAACTCAGATGTTATCGTTTCACCAAAGTGAAATGGAGTCGTCGTACCCGCACGACAAGCATACTCCCACTCGGCTTCACTCGGCAGACGGTAGGGTTTCCCAGTGTATTTAGACAGGCGATCGCAAAACTCCATAGCATCATACCATGAAACTCGTTCAACTGGGCGATTTTCTCCTTTAAAACGAGATGGCTCAGGGTTAAGTTCGCGATTGACTTGAGGGAGAGAGGCTACTGCTTGCCACTGTGCCTGCGTCACTGGATATTTGCCTAGGAAGAAAGGTTTAATCGTTACTGTATGCTGAGGGCTTTCACGGCTTCTCCGCTCAGGTTCATCTTCTGGCGAACCCATCAAAAAGCTTCCAGAAGGAATGGCTACCATCTTTAGCTGCACTCCATTCCCTAAATCTTCGATAAACTCCTGAGCTTGCTGACGATGACGATGAATGGTTAAATGACGACGAGCAGCCCATCGCTGGAGAACATTTTGCAGATTTTTTTTGGTAACTTTTTCACCAAGCACTTCTGATAAAACTTCCCATAGCTTGAGAGCTAGATTGCTCAGATGACGTGCAGAGTATTTTGTTGATTCTGAAATTTTCTCATAGGTTTGATTGGCTAATGTTCCCTGTAGTATCAACCGTTCAATATCATTGAGATGTTTTCCTGTTTTCGTAAAAACCATCTCATCCACAATTTCGGGAAAACTACCTGTACTGATTTGAGCAGATTTATTAACCTCTATAAGTGCGACTTCAAATTCAAAAGGTTGCAGGTTGATACCTAGAGGAGTTTCTGTTTCCGCTTCGATAGTGATGGTTGCGACTTCAAATTCAAAGGTTAATATTTTAGGAGGATTATTAGATTCTTCGGAAAACTCAGGAATAACTTGAGATGTTCGTTCTAATTGTTCTGCTAAAGCAGCATAGTCTTCACCTAGTTGACGCAACACCTGCATAGCAATCTTGGCAAAAGGGATAACCTCTTGTCTTGTACTGATATCCCAGTTGGGGTTAGGAGCCAGTAATGCTGCAAAACTCTTGATTTGTAACCCCGCCTTACGAGCTATGTATTGGGAAACCGCTTCCAGCACAGCATCAATTTCTGTAATCCTTACAGAACTCAGCAAAATTTCCCGAACTCCATCTACAAATTTATATTGCCAGCGTTCTGGTTGACTCGGTTTATGACTCTGAACAAATTGCAGCAATCCACTCATAAAAATCTCTGCTAAGTGAATTTGTCTGGATTCTGGCAACAGTTCTTGCTGAATGAGATGAATGACAGGCAAACTTACAGGTGCAGCCGCCATGAAGCCTGCTAATTTTCTGGCTAGAGGGGAAGCTGTAGCATGAAACCGTTTAACTAATAAGTCCGGCTTTGTTGGTTGCTGAGGAGTCGGAGACGGAGATTTTGGGACAAGTTCTTTCCAATTTTGCTCAAATAGAACACCTAGCGTCTGGACGCTACCTGCTCCCGCAACGACTTGTGCCCACTCTGTTAAAGACTCAGGTTCTAGCGTCACCACAGGAAACTTCAACGCCATTGTCGGTTTTTCTTCCTGCCAAATGGGTAGCCCACTTTCAATCAGTTGTGAATTGAGGACACCAGGAGCCAGCGCACCCAATTGCACTACGGTTCCTAATCCCAACACCGTCCGCTCCCACAGCTGCTCTGGCAACAATTGCAGTACTGCAACCGGAACGTGATTTCCCCAAAGCTCTAAGAGTTTGTGTATTTCCCCTTGCCACCACAACGGTGAAATACAGTCGCTCATTAGCAATATCAATCGTCTACCTGTGGCATCCAATAGCTCTTTTGGACTACGGGAGAGTTGTTTTGTTTGTACTTTTTGCGGCTTTTTTTGCTGAAACGGAAAAAGCTGGGGTGTTCCATCTGTTTTCGTCTGTAAACTCCAAGTGTATACGTTGCGAAATGCCCCGTGTCGCTCCATTAATTTTTGGAATTCTGCAATTGTTTCTTGCCAAACAACTGTTGTGCGGGTTTCTTCCACTACCAGCACCAACTCCAACCAGCGTTCCCGTGCGGGTTGCAAAACAGGCGACCAAACCTGATATTCTGCAATTTGTCGAGCTGTACCTTCTTCATCCAAAACCGATTCTGTTCGGGATGGGACTTTTCGCATGAGTGGACGAAGCGCTCTGGCTAAAGCCAATGAATTTCGTAGAGCAGATGTAGCTGGAGCTTTAAAGGGAAGTCCTTCTGGCGTCGGTGATGATTTGTCAGACGAACTAGATTCAGGGAGTGTATCAGACGAGTAAGCAGAAACGGCAGGTTGCTCTCTAGAGGGAGTAAGGGATGAAGGTGGGGTTTGTGCAACGTTTGCTGAAGTAGATGATATCGGTGTAGGGGGTTGAATAGGTTGTTCAGATGCTTGCTCAGTTTGAACAGACTCAGGTGCAGCTTGTTTTATCTGGTTTGCTAACCAGAGGACATCGGCAATTTCTTCCGCATTCAGTTCCAGCCCTGTCTGTTCCAGACGGGCAATGAGTTGCCCAATCATCTAAAAATCTTCGGGAGTGTGGAAACCTTGATCCTAAAGACCAAGGAGGAAACACGACTCGGCTAATTTATTAGCCGTCAAATGCCTTTAGATACCATTACCGCCTTGGGGTTACTCGATACCGTGTAGTCTTGCAATCTACTTTCGTTCGGGCAATTACGAACTGATATCTTTCGCCCCAACGGGTTCGCCAGTTCCCTGCGGAGGGAAACCCTCCTTCAGGACTGGACTCACCTGTACGCATAATGCTTTGCTCCGTAGAGCCTCCCAATAGGGGTTAAGTTAGCTTCGACAATGTTATTAGTCGGCATATCCAGAAGACACTGGCTTAACCCATACACCTGTTTAATCTTCTGGTTCTAGAGCCTGGAACTAGCTACGCATTCCAGGGTAGGAACTTCAGCACTTGCCAATAACGTAGTACACGAAGTACTGAGTCTGGTAAGCTAGGGCTTCAACATTTGCTGAAGCCCCTGGATTCAATCCAGGGGTTGCTTACAAGTCCTCTGAGCTATCCAAATACTTTAATATAAACTTGTCAATAAAATCATCTCTATTCTTGCCTATTGGGAAATGTTCCCTTGTGACCAAGTAAATTGCATTTAGCAGTTGATCGGTTGCCAACTCTCCTTTGTCGCGTTTCTTCAAAAAATCAGCGATCAAACTATCTGCTTGTTTGAGTAGATTATCCGCTTGTTTGGCAATTTCTTGCTTTTTACCTTCTTTTTTGCTCAGATGTGCTGTAATAATACGCTCTAACTCATCCCGGTTAGGTTCTCTAATATTCAATCGCAGACAACGACGCAAAAATGGCGGTGGAAAATCTCTTTCGCCGTTACTAGTTAAAATCACAAACGGAAAGGCTTGACAACGAACCCGTCCCTTGCGAATTTTTACTTTCACATCTTCGTAAGTTGTTTCTGTTTCATCAGTATATGCTGTCTGCACTTCCACTTCATCCAATTTGCCAACAATCCGCCTGAGTTCTGGAATTTCAAACTCCCCTTCTTCAAATATGTGCAGCAAGTCATTAGGTAAATCGATATCGCTTTTGTCAATTTCATCAATCAGCAATATTCGGGGCTTTTCGGAGGGAAGTAGAGCTGTTCCCAATGGACCTAAGTCAATATACTTACCAATTTCTTGCAGATTATCTTGAACTGCGCCTTTTGCATCCTGCAACCGCCCGATCGCATCGTAGCGATAAAGCCCATCCTTAAGTGTAGTGCGAGTTGTAATCGACCAGTGTAGCACTTCTCCCAACTTCAGTTCATGGGCAACTGCGTAAGCTAGGGATGTTTTACCAGTTCCTGGTTTACCAGTCAATAATAAAGGTCGTCGTAAATATAAAGCTGCATTAACTAACTCAATTTCTTCAGGACGTGCTTGGAATGTCTCACCCCGTCTTTGCTTTTGACTAGCACCGCCGTCAGTATCGCTGCTGAAATTTCGCCAACTTGGTGGTTCTGGAAGTTTCCACTCATCATGTTGCTTTCCATCTCCCTTAAAGATTTTCCAATCATTCATAAATTAGGACACAGATTGTGGTAATGAATAAAAGTATTCTGCATCAGGAGTCAGACGCTCAGGGTCTTCCCAGACTAAGGAAAGATGATGTCCTATATGGTCATCTTTATCTTGTGGTGCGTCAAGACGCTTTTCTTTAACCTTTTCAGGAAGTTCCTGAATGCAACAGTCTAGTAACGAATTTTTAACAACAGCTTGAAGTTTTATCTCTTTTCTAAGACAGAGAGCAATAGGGGTAGCAGTAATTAGAAGGAGCGAAAAAAATTTTTCATGACTAGTTGGCTCTGGGACTTTAATGAAAATAAGACCGATTGCTTTATCTAGTTTTTTGCGAAGGACTTCTAAAGTATAGTTTTTTGACACTAATTCTTGTCTACATTGACAATTGTATGCCTGTTTCAATTTTTGCCATTTGTCATACCAAAGTCCCTTATATGGATAATTTTTTTCGAGCCGCTCATTTGCACGCACAAACACTCTATATTTTTTACCGATGGTTTCTGCGTAGTTAAACTCCTTTTTTATAAAAGAATCAACTTCATGATTAAGTAGTTGACTTGGCAGAAAAAACTCCACAGTTAAGTTTCTAAGAACATATGAGCTACTTTGATTTAATAATGATTCCACAATTTGTGGTATTTCCGCAAGCGTAAAAGTCTTAGTTGATGATTTAGACACATCGAGTGTTTGAAATCCATCATAGTTTTGTGGTTTGTAACAACGAATATCAGGAATTAGCCAAGCAGAGATATAGAACCTATCTATTTTTTTTGTTTTGGGTTTAACTCTAATGACTAGATATGAATTGGCATCTTGAATGTCTGAATTATTATCTTTTTGAATATCTTCTCGTAGCTGATTAAAATCTTTAATGTTATTTTCTCCCCATTTTTGCAGTTCATCACGTAAAGCTTTAGGAATATTAAAATCAAGAACTAAATGTGCTACAAACCGAGCAATAGGAGCAAATTGTGGATTATTTCCTCGAATATCTTGTAAAATTTCCAGGATACCTTCTACAGTATCGGGCTGTTGACTAAAACCTTCAGGACAGCAAGCTTGATAAGCTCTGTTAATATAGGTGATGGTTGAATCTACATAGGGTTCCAGAATTTGAAGTAGAGGATGTGCAGTGACTTTAGTTTGCGAGATACTCTTTAGCTTTTGCTCAATTGTATTCATCTCCTGCTCGATTTCTTCAATCTGTCGTTGCAAGTTATTCCGACTCTGAGCGTTTTCCGTGCGGTTCAACTGAGCGAAAACGTCAGTTAAGTCCTTCTCAAGCTTCGATAACCTTTCTTCATACAACTTTTTGATAAGTGGTTGATTAATTTCTCCCATGTCCTAATTCATTAAGCTGTGCTTCAACCTTTTTCATATCCTGCTCGATCGCTTCAAGCTGTCGTTGCAAGTTATTGCGAGTCTGCGCGTTTTCAGTGTAATTCAATTGGTTATACACAGCTTCAAAGTCACTTTCCAGAATTTCCAGCCGTTTGTTCAATTCTTTGGCTTTAATTGCTTGCACCCGACTCAAGGGTTGAGGAGGAGTTGTTGCTTGTTGCTGAACACCTTGACTTAGCAAGCTCCAAGTTTGGACTAGCACTTTTGTCGGAATCATAAATGCCGCTTTCACACCTTCTCGCTTTCTCTCTGCGGCGATCGCCATTCCTGCAACTCCCTGTAATGAATCATCCCAGACTGGTGCGCCACTGAACCCAGGTTCGACTTGATAGCCAGGAACTTGAATAGCTTCCATCTGTATCCATTCGGTAGCCTGTGCATCCCGTAGTTCACCTGTAGCCCATACACCAACATCATGTCCTTGGGGAAAGCCAAATATCCGAAACGAATGTCCCCAGTAGTCTGATGAAGTGACGAGTTGTACACCACTTACCCCCGTTGGTGGAGCATCTTCTAAGTGTAATCCAGCAATATCTTCTCCTACTTGCGGTGGATTGACAGGTTGCCAAAACACAACTTTTGCTTTGACTTTTTGTCCAGGCGCAATCAGGGGAAAGTCAAGCTCTATGGTTTCAGTTGGCGGTTCTTGTGTGTTGCGGGAAATGCCCAAAGCTTCTGTAACGACATGAGCACAAGTCACGATATGGCGATTGTCAACCAGAAAACCAGCACCGACAACTGTTGTTATTCCATTGGTGTGAGTTCGGTAAATACGAGCGATCGCTGTTCTAAACGTCTGGAAGTAACTTTCGGTTGACATGGAAGCTGTACCCTACTGTTTACTCCACTTCACCGTAATCTCAAAATTAACTTCTCCACCAACCGAGGTTAAAATAGCTCCTGCCTCAGCGCTAAGCTTGACACCAAACTTAACTTCCATTTCTTCAGGGCTTAAGTCTCTAAGCTTGGTAGTAAGACTTGCAATAACTGGCTTAATTCTATCTATAGCATCTTCAAAAGTCTGTTTTGCTTCAGCAACCATGCGCCCAGATGGAAGAGCAACCCTCCCAACCGCTGTATTCTCTGGTTCTTCTACTTCCACTAAAAACTTGCTGCCATCTTCTAAAGAAAACTCGACTAATTGCTTTTCTACCATATAGTCTTCCTCGAAAATAACAAAAAACGACTATCGTTTTTAAACATTTGTTGTTAGCTTACTATAGTTTTATGGCTTTACCAACCCGAGAATTGCAACTGCCATTTGGATCGCCGGCATTCAGCTGTCCAACACCACAGACGTGTTGTCATCGCGTCTGGGACTGGGTGAAGCGCTTGGGGGGTTAATTCTGTTGGCGATCGCCAGCAGCCTGCCCGAAATTGCCATTACTACCAGCGCTGCCCTACAGCACAACCAGCAGTAGCAGCAGTATTCTTGCTCGCTGTAATATGGCACCAGCCACAAGCCAAAACGTTCAAGCACAACAAGCACCAGCAGCGACTCCCACGCAAAATTGAACAAAACCAGGTTACTACCCCTTCATCAACAAATCTTTTCTGTACAATTTATCTGTGACAATCATATGCGGTAGGCTGATTTTAGCCAGAAAAACAAAAAAACAAGTAATTTGAGATTTATTTTGCAAAAATCTCAAATTGCTAGTTCTCGCATTCGTGTAGGAATTGAAAATAGCAATAACTTCACGCTTTTGGAGGAAACAGCATTTGTGTCGCAAGAGCTATAAAAATTTCATGCTAATTTCATTATTTATGGTGTTGAGTTAGCATTTATATCCAAAGTTACATAAAATTTTCATCATAATTTCACTTTTCAAGTCAAGTTTATTTATAGAGGGTTTTTAGTAATAGAAAAAACGGAATGATATGCGATTGCTATTAGTTGAAGATGAGCCAGATTTAGGCGCTGCAATTAAACAAGTCTTGAACCATGAAGCGTATGTAGTAGACTGGTTTCTCGATGGCACTCAAGCTTGGGAATATCTGCAAAGCAAGTGGACTGAGTACACACTGGCGATTGTTGATTGGATGCTGCCAGGAGTGTCAGGATTAGACTTATGTAGATGGCTACGTCAGCAAAACAATCCTTTACCTGTGTTGATGCTAACCGCTAAAGACCGACTGGAAGAAAAGATTATTGGACTTGATGCTGGCGCAGATGACTATCTCATCAAGCCTTTTGACATGGGAGAACTGCTGGCAAGGTTACGGGCATTACGACGGCGTTCTCCTCAACTCCAACCCCGTCATTTCCAGGTAGGGTGTCTCACTCTAAACTACAGCACTCATCAAGTCATTCGTCAATACCCCACTGGAAACAAGCAAATCAACTCGTTAACTATTAAAGAATTCCAATTGCTGGAATACCTGATGAAGCATCATAACCAAATTGTCACCCGCGACCAAATCATCAATCAGCTTTGGGAAATTGGTGTAGAACCAGTTAGCAATGTGGTAGCTGCACAAATTCGTTTACTTAGACGTAAACTTGGAGAAGTAGAGAGCGAATCTTTGATTGAAACCATCTATGGTGTGGGCTATCGCCTCAAGGCTTAAAATCCAAATTTTTTCATTTTTCTAATACATGGAAGGCAATGAACTCTTCCGCTTAACTCGCTTGCGACTAGCGGCTTGGTACGCGCTTGTTATGGGCTGCATTATGGGAGCATCTGGTCTGGGAGTCTATCATGTGGTTGCCCATGCCTATCGTGAAACTATAGACAAGGGGCTGGAGTCAGTAGCAAACGCGTTGCATAACAGTATTGAACCTGCTTTGCAACAACCCAAAAACTTACAACAACTTGCCAAGCAACTTTCTTTAGAACTGTGTGTAACTCAGGCAGATTGCTTGACTCAAACAGGAGTCATTAAAAACCAGATTGCACAGGCAGCTGGCACAGTTAACTACTATATGCGGTTGTTAAATCGGTCAGGACAACCTATAGCGTTAGCGGGTATACATCTTGAGGAATTACCGCTAACCTCACCAACAAAGCATTGGCAAATGCCCCAAGACCGTTCGGGCATTCACTATCATCAAATAACTTTACCACTGTATACCCAGAATCAGGTTTCCGGTTACATACAAGTAGGGCGAAGTCTCAAAGACCTAGACGAGCATTTGGCAGCTTTGAGATTAACTTTGTTGTTGGGATGCCCAATTATCATGATATTCATCGCCATTTGCAGTTGGTGGTTAGCAGGTTTAGCAATGCAGCCTGTGTATCGCTCATATAAACAAATGGAACAGTTCACCGCTGATGCAGCTCATGAGTTTCGCACACCTTTAGCGGCGATGCACTCCACCATTGATGCTGCTTTTAGATTACACGGACAAGCAGGCTCAGAGTCTGGTTTTCAGTCGCCAAGTGGAATTTTGCAAGTCCTCAAGCGGCAGAATGTTCGGTTGTCGCAATTGGTGGGAGATTTGCTGCTGTTGGCAAGGCTAGATCAGCAACAACAAAGAGTAGAATATCATTCTTGCTGCCTTAACGATTTGATTAGCGACTTAGTTGAGGAACTTGCCTTTCTAGCAGTCGAGGCTGAGGTGAAGTTGGCACAAATCCAGACGCCAGAAAAACTCTACGTTTTAGGAAATGAAGAACAGCTTTATCGCTTAATTTCCAACTTAATAGTGAATGCAATTCAAGCCACAGCTTGCGGCGGAAACGTCACTGTTTTTTTAGAACGCAGTGAACGGTATGCTTTGATTCAAGTGCAAGACACGGGAATAGGCATTGCAAGAGAACACCAAAGCCGAATTTTTGACCGCTTCTACCGAGTTAATAAAGACCGCTCGCGCACCTCTGGGGGTTCTGGATTGGGATTGGCAATTGCACAGGCGATCGCCAAAGCATACAAAGGCAGTATTCATGTACAAAGTCAGCAGGGATTAGGCAGTACGTTTACAGTAAAACTCCCCTTGCAACCTTGATCTACTAACATCTATCTTTTGGTAGAAATAAATTTCATTTTCTTTTCATTTTTTAGTGAAAAGCTATCAATAGATAACCGTAAATTTCATATTATTAAAAGTAATTCCCAAAAAGATGTTAATCAGGGGAAAAATTTATTGGCTCAAGCTCTACCGACAAATTTTGCAACCAAAACGCCTGGCAATTTTTCAAGCTTGTCTGATTGGGTTAGTGTCGGCGCTAGCAGCAATCTTTTTAAAGCAAGGCGTAAGTGCTTTAGGCGGATGGCGAATCCATACAACTCATCTGCTACCAGCATGGTTTGTATTACCAGCAATTGGTTTAGGTGGCGGACTACTGTCTGGTTGGTTGGTGGAATATGTAGCTCCTGAGGCTTCTGGTAGCGGCATTTCACAAGTCAAGGCTGTACTTGCCAAAGTCCCAATGGCACTGGACTTGCGGGTAGCACTGGTCAAGCTGTTTAGCGCAGTCATAGCACTAGGTTCGGGTTTGCCCTTGGGTCGGGAAGGTCCAACACTACAGGTGGGAGCTGCCATAGCTAATCAACTCAATCGCTTGTTTCCCAGTTCTCCAGATTACCGTCGCCAAATCATTGCCGCAGGTGCAGGGGCTGGGTTAGCTGCAGCTTTCGATGCCCCGATTTCCGGTTTTTTGTTTGTTGTAGAAGAACTCCTTCAAGATGTCTCCGGCTTTACTCTAGGTACGGCAATACTCGCTTCTTTCATTGGTGCGGTGATTTCGCGATGGCTAGGAGGACATAGCTTAACCTTAGAGTTGACTGCATTGCAGACAAACTTTTCGCCTCAAGAAATTCCTTTTTATTTACTGTTAGGAGTATTGGCAGGACTGTTAGGCGCACTGTTTAACAAAGGAATTATTGCTTCTATAAAATTTAACAGCCGTTTTTTACGTTTTGGATTACCTGTGAGGGTGGGGTTAGCAGGGTTAATTTGTGGTGTAACAATTGCTTTTTTGCCAGCGCCTTTCCATGATACGGCAGGACTGCGAGAAACTTTGACGGCTGGTGAACTCAGCGCTGGTGTCACACTCGTGGCTTTTATCTCACAGTTTATTCTAGTATTAATTGCATACGGTTCAGGAGCGCCGGGAGGGTTGTTAGTTCCTCCAATGCTGTTGGGAGCTGCGCTTGGTTATTTGGTGGGAATTGCAGAGCATAGTTTCTTGGGAATCACTTCTCCCACAACTTATGCCTTGGCTGGAATGGGTACGTTTTTGAGTGCGGTAGCGAGAGTGCCAATTACCAGCATCATTATTGTCTTTGAAATGACCACAGATTTTAATTTGGTGCTACCACTGATGATTGGCGCGGTTGTCGCCTACTTGGTGGCGGAAAAAGTCGTGCCTGGTTCGCTTTACGATCGCCTGTTAGAACTCAGTGGCATTCATTTGGAAAAAGAGCCAAACAAAGAGGGTTTTTTAGCGCAACTTTTAGCAGCAGATGTCATGCAACGGCGTGTGGAAACTTTATCTAGTCAGATGACTGTTGAGGAAGCAGTGCAGGCATTTTCCCAATCCCGCCATCGTAACTTTCCAGTCATAGAGGATGGCAAAGTTGTTGGTATCGTCACTCAGAAAGACATCGCAAATATCACCTCACAACAGGTAGATGGAGATACACTCATCAGCGAAATCATGACACCTGAACCAGTGACGGTGAGTCCAACAGCGACGCTAGCTTATGTTTTGCACCTACTCAACCGTTATAATCTGAGCTGTTTGCCAGTGACAGAAAACACAAGGCTAGTAGGAATTATTACACGCAGTGATATTATTCGGGTGGAAGCAGAACGGCTGAGTGGCAATACTGAACAGACCGGACCAAAACCTGAACCTTCCTATGTCGTTTATCAAACCCGTTCTCCGGCTACAGGCAAAGGACGGTTGTTAGTACCGTTATCCCATCCAAATACAGCCCAAACTTTACTGGAAATGGCAACTGCTATAGCTTTAGAGCGGAATTACGAAATAGAATGCCTTTCTGTGATTGTTGTACCACGCAATTGCACGCCAGATCAAACAGCAGTATCAACCAGTCACAGCGATCGCCTTTTAACTCAGGCGGTGCAGCACTTGCAAGATAAACAGATTCCCGTTCACACGCAAATTCGAGTTGCCCATAATGTGGCTAGTGCAATTTTGGAGACGGTCAAAGAACGACACATTGACGTACTTTTGATGGGCTGGAAAGGCAGTACTGCCACGCCGGGACGAGTTTTCAGCCGAGTTGTGGACACTGTGATTCGCCAAGCTGCTTGTGATGTTGTCTTGGTGAAATTGAATGGTAAAAGAACTTTTAACCGCTGGTTGGTGCCAATGGCAGGCGGTCCTAACTCCCGTCAAGCCCTTCAACTGTTACCTGCCCTCGCAACTCTCAGTTCGACGCCTGAAATTAAACTATGTCAAGTTTTCCAGCCTGATGAATCTGCTATTGATACAAAATTACTAGATAAATCTCTTCGCTTTCTCAAACGTAAAGTGAGCGGTAAGGTCATGGCTACTTCAGTCTGTGCCAGTTCTGTGCCTGAGGCATTGATGGAGTGTGCCGAAAAGGACCACAGTGATGTCATTGTATTGGGTGCTAGCCGTGAAAAGCTTTTACAACAAGCAATAAAAGGAAATATTCCAGAGACTATTTCTCGTAAAAGTCATTGCACTGTTATTTTGGTACGCAGTGCCCTTGCATAATCTGTCGAGTTCTTAGCTTGCAAGTAAAGGGGATTGGGGACGCACTAATCTATACAAAACGCGCAACCCGACAACAAATCAAGCAGGATTTTTCGTATTAATCGAAAATAATTTCTAATAAACTGCTTGATTTGGGGCACACTCGCGTGTATCTGTGGAGCGCAGAACGAGTAATCGTAAAAGGGTTGCGCGTTTTGTACAGGTTTTTTCCACGGGGATTGGGGACTCCTTGCCGCGACAAGTTGAATTGAACTGCCAGCTAAAGACTTTTCACCAATTTAGCTGGCTTCTATAACGATTTTGATGCTCGCTAATAGCATTTCGAGATGTGAATTCTATATGACAAAGATGTAAATCTTATGTGACAAAAGTAAAATATAAAAAATCTTCAAATTTTCCGTTAAAAAACTTTTTGTCAAAATAAATCACCCTTTGGATAGTATTGTTAGTAGTTATTTTTCACCAAAAATAAATATTAAAAATTCTGTCTGTCGTGGAACTCCTGCAACAGCAAAAAGATGCAACATATAGCAATTTTGAAGGAGCCTTGATACCTTTTTTTCTTGTCCTCTCATGCGTTCACGCGTAGGGGGGTAGCTTGCGCGCCCACCGCTGCAACGCTACGTTTCAGGTGGCTCTAGTCAGTAATGATGGAATGCTTGAATGCAAGGGCAAGTAAGCACTATCACCTCTAACAAGTTGGTTAATTTTTTTGAAAGGAATAGTTTTATGGCTTTACCAACGCGAGAATTGCAACCGAAAAATCAGTATGGAGGGACAACTCAGGAAACTCCCCCACCGGGGACGCAAAATGACCCACTGATTGCTAAAGGGTTGCAAAAGGAGCAGTACATTGGCATTTTCGCTCTTGGTATCATCCTGATTGCTGTGATTGGATTTTTTAGTCGTAGAGTTGAATACGCTATCTTGTTCGCTATTACCCTGAGTGTGATTTTAATTACTTTCTTTTTAACGGTATAGCAGAGCGGTTTATTAATCAACGTATCTCCAAACAAGATGATGGAGAAAAATTATTTTATGAACAATCCAGTTTATCAAACGGTTATTTTAGGCGGTGGCTTTACCGGGCTATTTACAGCGTTGCACCTTGCACATGAACACTATCCTCGCTCTGTCATTTTGATTGATAGCAACGATCGCTTTTGTTTTAAGCCGTTACTTTACGAGTATTTTAGTGGTGAAATGGATACCTTTCAGGTAGTCCCGCGTTTTACAGAATTGCTGAAAGGGAGTGGTGTGATTTTTGTTCAAGATACAGTGCAAGCAATTGATCTGCATCAACGACAAGTCAAATTAACTTCAGGAACTTCCTACAACTACAGCAACTTAGTCTTAGGCTTAGGGAGCGTCACAGGCTACTTTGGTGTTGAGGGGGCAAAAGAAAATGCTTTACCTTTTTGGACGCAAAAAGATGCGATCGCCATTGATCGACATTTGCGTGACTGTTTGCAAAAAGCCGCGCAAACTGAAGATCCAGAACAACGTCGTAAACTGCTTACAGTTGCAATTATTGGTGGTGGTCCTTCCGGTGTGGAAATGGCAGCCACTTTAGCCGATTTGTTACCAAATTGGTATGCCGCACTAAAAGGCAATCCTCAAGAAGTGCGGGTGGTACTCATTAACCACGGCAAGGAAATCCTAAAAGGTGATATTAACAGTCATCTGCGTGAAACTGCCGAGCAAGAATTGCAAAAACGCACCGTGCCAATAGAAATGCTTTTGGGGGCAGAAGCCACAGCTATCCGTTCCAACACAATCGAGTATAAGCGCGATGGCAAGTCTGAGACACTGCCAACTTATACCACAATTTGGACAGCTGGCACTGCGACCCATCCGCTGATTAAAGATTTGGCAATTCCAGAGGAACACCGAGACAAGCACGGTCGATTAAAAGTCACGAAAACCTTACAACTGCCCGATTTTCCAGAAGTTTTTGCAGGCGGAGATTGTGCCGCAGTCGAGGACAGTTCCTTTCCGCCGACTGCACAAGTTGCATATCAACAAGGAGCGACAATTGCTCAAAATTTGAAAGCGATCGCTTTAGGAAATGACCCCAAACCTGTTAGGGTTAACATACGTGGCACTTTGCTCAAACTTGGGTTAAACGATGCCGCTGCTAACGTTTACAACGTTTTTGAAGTGACTGGCAAACCAGGTCATTTAATCCGTCAAGGCACTTATCTAGAGCTCTTGCCGACGCCGATTCATGACTTTAAAGCCACTGTAGAATGGGTAGATGAAGAGATTTTCCACCGCCACCTTGACCCTCACGATGTGGGCAAGAAAGTAGTCCAGGCAGTGGAATTAGTTGGTGGAGCAGTTGTAGGTGTTATGGTTGCGAGAAAATTATTCCAAATGTTAGGAGACGAGGAAAAAAAACAATAAATTTGGTATAACGTCTCTTGATTACTAGCGTTTACCATCAAGCGCTTTATCTAAGTTCCAAGCTGCACTAATCAAAGCCAGATGTGTAAAAGCTTGGGGGAAATTCCCTAATGCATCGCCACTCGGTCCCGTTTGCTCGGCATAAAGCCCCAGATGGTTGGCATAGCCCAGCATTTCTTCAAATAGGAGTCGGGCTTTATCGAGCCGGGCACTCTCCTTATTCTTAACTCCGGCGCGGGTTAGTGCCTCAACCAGCCAAAACGTGCAGATATTGAACGTGCCCTCATTTCCTTCTATACCATCGGGCGTTTCTTCCACATTGTATCGGTATACCAAACTATCAGAGACTAACCCTCCTGATTTCGGAGGTTGATTGATGGCATCCAAAGTAGCCAGCATACGGGGATCTACTGGCGAGAGAAAGAATACCAGAGGCATAATTAAGCTTCCGGCGTCTAGCGAATCACTACCGTAATATTGCACGAAAGCCTGACGTGAGGCATTCCATCCCTTGGACATGAGTTCCTCATAGATTTGGTCTCGAACCTCGATCCACCGCTTTCGATTTTCTGCTGGGAATGAACGCTTATCTGCTAAACGCAAGCCGCGATCCAAAGCCACCCAACACATAAGTTTTGAGTACACGAAGTGTTGTTGTCCGTTACGCACTTCCCAGATACTAGAGTCTGGTCGCTGCCAGTTGTCACAAACCCAATTAAGCATATGGCGGACTTTGGTCCACATATCATATGAGATTGGTGCTCCATACTTGTTGTAGAGATACACCGAGTCCATCAACTCGCCATAAATGTCCAGTTGTAACTGTTTGTAAGCAGCATTGCCGATACGAACCGGGCTTGAACCTTTGTAACCCTCCAGATGATCTAAGATTTCTTCGCTCAGCTCATGCCGTCCGTCAATTCCATACATATTTTGCAATAAGCCGTTCGGACTGCACTCATGGCAACGAGACTCTATCCAATTCATGAACTCAGCAGCTTCTTTGGTAAAACCAATACGCATTAACGCATAAAGCGTGAAAGCTGCATCTCTGATCCAAGTGTAGCGGTAGTCCCAGTTGCGTTCACCGCCAATACTCTCTGGAAGACTACAGGTAGGCGCTGCTATGATTGCTCCGGTCGGTTTATAGGTTAGTAGCTTTAACACCAGTGCTGAACGGTGAACGATTTCGCGCCATCGACCCATGTAAGTGCATTGCTCAAGCCAGGAACGCCAGTAATCAACGGTTTGCTTGAACAACTCATCCGCTTGTGACTGGTCGAGAGGATGTCCACAACCACGATTGGGTTGAGTTTCCCGCACTACAAAAACCGCTGTCTGTGTTGCTTGAAGGTTAAACTTGGCAAAAACTCCATTGTCTTCTTGCTGTAGTGGGATATCTGTTAAAAGCTCGAGGCTGAGTTTTGGTGAGTGAAAGCACGCACCCCCAGAACTGAGTGTTGTTTGGTGTTCATCTCGGGCATAGTTGAAAGCGGGACGGCATTCCATAAGGAAATCCATGGAGCCACGAATCACCTTAACACGCCGGATTAACCAGTGAGCTCCAACCTCTTGTGCAGCCATCCCTACAGGCATAAAGTCGGTGATTTCTCCAACACCTTCTGGTGTCAGGAAGCGGGTTACTAAGACGTTGGTTTCAGGCCAGTAGAACTGCTTGTGAGTCACCTCACAAGTCCTGGGTGAAATCTTGAAATGCCCGCCCTTTTGATGATCCAGTAGTGCCGCAAAGACACTGGGCGAGTCATGAAAAGGAAAACAAAACCAGTCGATAGATCCATTCAGCCCCACCAAGGCTGTTGTGTACGTGTTCCCAATAATTCCATAGTTTTGGATTGGCTGATATCCCATGAGTCTCACTTTGCTGAAATTCAAAATATGCCCTACGGGCAAGCACTTTAACTAAATTCAAAAAAATTCAAAAAAAGAAAGGATGCAAGCCCCTAACTTACGGTGTGAAGAAGTAAAAAAGATTTAAATATCTATGTTCAAATTAAACATTTTGTCAAGTTATTTCTTCTGTCTTACGAAGTAATAAACATGATATTTCTAATAAAAAAATAAAATGTTATCCTAATTTCATAATATTTATATTGGAATCAAAAATATAACTTTTCAAAGTCTCAAAGTACAAAAACAAATGACTCGTTTGAAAGATTGAGGTTCGTTTAACACATTTATATCACATTTCTATGTAGAAGATATGTCATTGATTGACATACTATTTTTATGGAAAAATTTAACTGGTAAATTGTCAAAGTGTTATTGATATCAATCTTAAGATAGATTTGTTTTTATACATTTATAAGTAAATACTTATTTGAATAAGAATAGTGGAATAGCTGTAGGGTAGGAATATTGCTTGTACAGTAAAATTTTTAACCTTTTTCAACTGGATAGTTATTTCCAAAGCCCGGTGGATGAGCCGTTAACTGTTCCTACAAAGCGGTTGCTCTATCGCTTTGAGAGAGGGGCGATCGCTGCGGGAGCAACAGATGCGACGAGCATATATCGCCTTTTAGAAAAAGCCCAAAAATAACCAAATTGCTGAAAGGAGAAAGCAATGCTTGCTTTGCCTCTCAATAGTGAGAATCTACCATACCCTGATCCCATCCATCCGATCATTGTTCATTTCGTGATTGCGATGGTGTTTTTTTCCTTCTTCTGCGACGTGGTGGGATATCTAACCCGTAACCACCGTTTGTTTGAGGTGAGTTTTTGGAATATGTTTGTTGCGGCGATCGCCATCTTCGCTGCTGTTATCTTTGGTCAGTTTGAAGCTGGTTTAGCCCAATCTTACAAAGCAGTTCAGCCGATACTGAATTCACATACAATAACTGGCTGGGCGCTTGCGGCGATCCTTGTCGCCATTACAGCATGGCGTTTTGCAATTCGCGCCCAAGACCCACTAAAGATACCAGTTGCTTACCTAGGTGTTGCCACATTTTTGATTTGCTTGGTGTCCTTACAGGTCTATTTGGGAAGCAAGTTGTTTTGGGTTTACGGGTTGCATGTGGAACCAGTCGTTGAAGCGACAAAGCAGGGGGTCTTGCGATGAACTCGCAACTTATTGACCAGTTGTGGTTCAAGCTGGGTGCAAATGGGCTACCATACGAGATTCCCATACATCCAAATTTGGTGCATCTCACGCTAGGTTTATTTATTATCGCCATAGTTTTTGACATAGCAGGTACACTTTTTCCCATAGAAAAACCAATCCTCAAATTTTTGTCTCTGACTGCCATTCGTTCAGGCTTTTATGATGTGGGTTGGTACAACCTGCTAGCTTGTACAGTGATCACATTTTTTACTGTAGCAGCAGGTTTTTTCGAGCTTTTGCTAGCAAATCCGCCAACTGATGTGAAGAGTGCTTGGGGGTTGGGAGCTGGTGCAACGATGCTTTTGCATGGTGTAGGAGGTGTTTTGCTGCTGACAGCTTTCGTTGCAATGACTGTGTGGAGGGGGTTGCAGCGCTATCGCTGGCGTAAGAATGTCACTAGGCAGGTACAGTGGAGTTATTTGTTAGTGGGCATTGCGCTATTGGGTATTTTGTATGTCCACGGAACGCTGGGGGCGCACATGGGCAGCGAGTTTGGAATTCACAATACTGCTGCGGGTTTGCTACGGCGGGGGGAAAACCCCAATATGCTGCTCAAGTAAGGGTGTAAGGGTTTCTACAAGTTATATGAGAAAAATTTTAAACACACTGCTATTAGCTGCTTTTATAGCGGCGATTCTCATTGCCAGTCGTTGGCTTGGACAACAAGCATACTCTTGGATGCCTGCTCAGGCAACTGCAGAAGCGAAACGGGTGGATGAGATATTTAGTTTTCTGGTATCAGTTGGAGCGTTCATCTTCTTGGGGCTGACTGGGATCATAGTATATTCGCTTCTCACCTGTCGTGCCCCCAAAGGAGACTGGAGCCACGGTCATCCTGCCAGAAATGATGTGAGGCTGGAAATCCTGTGGACTGTTACCCCGACTCTACTGGTGTTGTGGCTCGCAACCCAAAGCTACAAAATTTATCAGCAATTGGATATCCTTGGTTTAACGCAGGTGGTACACCTGCATATACCTATTGAAGAACCTGCTTACGCTGTCACGGTTAGTGAGAATATCAAACCTGTGGCTCAAAACATTGAGGTTGTCGCTAAGCAGTGGGTTTGGTCTTTCCGCTATCCAGGGAATGTTACCAGTAACGAATTGCACCTGCAGCTCAATCAGCGGACTCGCTTAGATATGCATTCGGAGGACGTTATCCACGGTTTCTACGTTCCGGAGTTCCGCTTGAAACAGGACATTGTCCCCAACCGCAACATTGAGATTGTGTTAGCGCCCACTCGGGAGGGTAAGTATAAGCTGAGTGATTCCCAATTCAGTGGTACTGACTTCGCCTTGATGCAAGCAGATGTGTACGTTGATTCTCCGCAAGCTTATAACCAGTGGCTTTCCCAGGCTGCTGCGGGCAAATCAACTCCTCAAAAATAATGAATCATCATAGTTGAAAAGAAGGTGATGAATGACAAATAACTCTATTGAAGGTAGCGGCACTAGCGAGTCCGAAAATTCCCATAGCCAGCCTCAGACAAACTGGCGGGATTACTTCAGCTTCAGCAAAGACCATAAAGTCATCGGTGTCCAGTACATGGTGACGACCTTCATTTTCTTCTTGATAGGCGGGCTGTTAGCTATGATTATCCGTGGCGAACTGGTGACGCCCGAATCAAATCTGGTGGATCGCTCGCTCTACAATGGCTTGTTCACCCTACACGGCACGGTGATGATTTTCCTGTGGATTATCCCATTTATGGCAGGTCTTGCCAACTACCTAGTGCCGCTGATGATTGGGGCAAAGGACATGGCTTTTCCACTCCTGAATGCGATCGCCTTCTGGATAATTCCACCAGCAGGTATTCTGCTACTCTCAAGTTTCTTGCTGCCTAATGGTCCTGCGCAAGCTGGCTGGTGGTCTTACCCGCCGATTAGCATCCAGAACTCCTCCGGTAACTTGCTCAACGGCGAATTTATTTGGATTCTGAGCGTCATACTACTGGGCATCTCATCAATTATCGGGGGAGTCAACTTTATCACGACCATTGTTTGGATGCGCGCACCAGGGATGACGTTCTTCCGTATGCCCTTGTTCGTCTGGACGGTTCTCAGCGCTCAGATCCTGCAACTATTTTGCTTGCCCTCGCTCACGGGCGCATTGATACTCCTATTTTTCGACCTGAGTTTCGGGACAAACTTCTTTAAACCGTTGCAGAATGGTGACCCAATTATTTACCAGCATTTGTTCTGGTTCTACTCTCACCCAGCAGTGTACGTAATGGCACTACCTGCTTTCGGTATTTTCTCAGAGATTCTCCCCGCCTTTTCTCGCAATCCCCTGTTTGGCTATCGGTCAGTGGCGATCGCCTCCTTCGGCATTGCTTTGGTTAGCATTTTCGTCTGGGTGCATCATATGTTCACTAGTGCTACGCCTGACTGGATGCGGATTCTCTTCATGGCGTCCTCGATGTTGGTCGCCATACCCACTGGCGTCAAGGTATTTGCTTGGACTGCTACCATCTGGAATGGCAGACTGCATCTTTTGACACCGATGCTGTTTGCCTTAGGAGGTGTAGTGATGTTTATTTTAGGCGGTATCACTGGCGTCATGCTCAGTTCAGTACCGTTTGACATTCACGTCAACAACACTTATTTCGTCGTAGGTCACTTTCACTACATCGTCCACAATACCATTACGATGGCAATCTTTGCCGCAATTTACTTTTGGTTCCCTAAAATAACCGGACGAATGTACGCTGAGGGCTGGGGCAAGCTACATTTCTTATTAACCTTCATCGGTGCCAATCTCACCTTCTTCCCTATGCACGCCGTAGGTTTACAGGGTATGTTGCGCCGAATCTCCTCCTACGATCCAAGGTATCAGGGCTGGAACGTCGTCGCCAGCCTTGGGGCGTTCTTGTTGGGGATGGCGACATTGCCCTTCATCGCAAATATGATAGGTTCTTTACTACTCGGTTCTAAAGCATCTGACAATCCTTGGCACGCCACAGGTTTGGAGTGGAAAACCTCATCACCGCCTCCAAGAGAGAACTTCGAGGAAATTCCAGTTGTGACCGAACCGCCCTACAACTACGACGGTAGATCCCGATCAACACCAGAAGCTGCCACTCAAGAATAGCTGCAATTTCATCGGATAAGCAATCATGGAAAATCCTATTGATTTATTAGAGGAAATATTAGATGAAAGCCCTATCCGTTTGGATAAGTTACGGCGCTCTCTACCAAATTGGCTGCAACGGTTCCTGCCAATAGGTGGGGGAAATGCGGAAGATGAGCATGGCAGAACACTATTCGGGTTTACCGTATTTCTACTGTCGGAAAGCATAGTCTTCCTGAGTTTTTTCTTCACATACATTGCTCTAAGATTGACGACTTCCAATTGGTTACCGCCTGGTGTTTCGGGACCTGAATTATCTGCATTTACGATTTTTAACACGGTAGTCCTTCTTTCCAGTAGCTTTGTCATCCAATCAGCAGAAAACGCCCTCAAGCGTCGCAAAATTACCAGATTTCGCTTGCTGTGGCTGATTACATCTGTTATGGGAATCTACTTCCTCATTGGTCAGGCGATTGAGTGGAACAACCTCAACTTCGGTCTAACTACGGGGCTGGTTGGGGGGACATTCTACGTCCTGACAGGCTTCCACGGTCTGCACGTTCTTGTCGGTGTTCTTCTACAGATACTCATGCTGATTCGTTCTTTTATTCGGGGTAACTATAACAAAGGACACTTTGGCGTAAGTGCGACAACCTTGTTCTGGCACTTTGTTGACGTGATTTGGGTCATTCTGTTTTCGCTTCTTTATCTTTGGCAACCATAGCAATTTTGGCGTTGCTAATTTTGTCATGAATTATTTTTGTATACATTTTTGTAGTTTGATACGAAATCCTTGTAGAGACGTGCCATGGCACGTCTCTACACACCCATGAATTGATAGCGCGTTTCATATGAATGAAGTACAGATTTATCTGTGTCCATCTGTGTTCATCTGTGGTTCATTATTTCTTTATGTACCTTAGCCAATTGCAAACCGCTATATAATTCATATCGGGAATTCAGCAACGCCAGAATTTTTATCAGCTTTAAGTTGCAAAGCAAAAAGGCAGGAAGCAGAACGAAAGAACTTGCAAGGATCTGCCACCTGCCTTTTATCTTCTCTGAAAGGAGAAACGTGTTTGAATTACTCGAAAATTGCTTTCCCCTGCACTGTGGGTGCAGGATTAACATTCAATAGACGTAAGATAGTTGGTGCAATATCAATATTACGCACTTGCTCCAACTTGCCTGGTTGAATATCTGGACCAGCTGCATAGAAAATCGCACTCATATTTGGCAGTGTTGGGTCATAACCGTGTGCGCCATAGAAATTGGGTACAGATAATACAGGGCTACTAGAAACAGAATCTCCTAAACGCTGCACGACTGGAGTTTGAACACCGTCGAAGTTGTAACCTTCTGTAAGTAAGGCAAAGACATCGCCGCTATCTTGACCAATAAAATCGCTGGTGCTTAGACCAAAAGAGGGGTCATTCAATTCAGGGATAGGTCGCGTATATATTTTGTCAAACACAGGTACGCTATTACCATAAGCATAGTATGGGTTGCTGTCTACAAAGGACTTGAGCGCATCTGCTACCTTATGTTGCAAGGTAATATACTCTTCACGACTCACATTACCATTAGGTTCGCGTCCTTTGAGGTTAATGTAAATGTTGACGGCAGGTCCAGAAGAAACTGCTCGAACTTTGTTGGGGTCAAAGCCTTGGTTCTGCAGGAAGTTGTTGATACTAACTGTTTTGAGCCACTCCCCCAACTTCTAGTTGGGGGATTCGGGCTAGGAGTTGGGGTTAACTTTTCGCTCGGACTGCTTGCAGTCAGCTATCTGGTTAACCTTTCCTAGCTTGTCGGAGAACCGCTCTGGGGCAATCAACCCACTTTCGGACGAGCCTACTCGTTCGCGATTTAAAGACTCCTGCCACGCCTCCATCAGGAGCGACTCCGCCCCACGATACCCGTTAAGGGCATCTTGCACTGACAGTCTATCGTCTTGATTAACAAATCTACTCAAGTACGCACTCATTAAGTCACGATGCATTTTAATACCAGTTGCGTCGTAATGAACTCGTTCAGACAGAGATTTTTTGGTACGACTACCGTCTAAATGAGTTTGAGAGAGTGCCGTCGATGAAGTAGAAAAAGTTGCCACGTCTATCAGTACCAACGGCGTCAATGATTTTTTGTACTGCGCGATCGCTTGCTTGGTAAGCTGCTTGGACATAGCTTTGGTAACGGGCTATCTTTTCTTTATCCTGACCTTCTCCAATGGAGTTGGGATTGCTAAAATCAGTTGCTTGACGTGGATCAGTAATAAAAAATTGGTGTTCTGCACCATCGGGTTGCTCAATGTAGAGTAATACTAAATCAGCATGGGGATTCTTGTTGATTGCCCGTAAACCAACACGAGCTTGATAGTCAACGAACGTCTGAAGCTGGTCTTGGTAAACAGCTTCTAATTCGCTGTCAGAAAAATTCCCAAGTCCAGGGCTAAGTCGTTCGGTGATGCGGAAGTCAGGCTCGATTCCCCAGAAGCCAACATTATTATTGATGTCGTCCACATCTGCAAGTACTGCTCGGTTTCGTGGGATGTAATTTGCAGAGTAGCGAATAAAACGGACAGTGGATAAGTCAGGTGCTACGGTTGTTGCGTAAAAGGCAGTTCCTGCTTTGTTCGAGCTCCCTTCTAAATAGAATGGGCTAGACTTTTGGTCATTGACGCGCACGTAAGCAGGTCCAGTGGAAGGCAAGCTGAAAGAACCAGGCTGAATACCTTGGGTAGCATCAAAGAAGACTAAAGTATCGTAATTTACTTGCTTCTCATCTGTAGTGTCGAGGGCAGCCACCTGAATATCGTAATTCACCGCACCAACTGTAAATTTATCAAAAGATTTGTTGGTTTCCAAAATGGGGCTGTAGGATACTTTGCCAGCCTCTTTAAATTGGTCAAGGATGGTCTCGGGCGCGGGAGCAAAGTCTGCTGCTGTTAGGCTAAAACCTTGCGCTCCAACTCCACCAAAGGTTCCGTAAGGTATTGTGTAATCTACGGTTCTTTTACTGGCTGGCTGCACAATCGGGTTGTTTGTTAAACCTGGCACAGTGATATCTGCTCCATCTGCACCCGGAAATGTAGCTGCTACGACTTTCTTGCCATTTTCTCTCAAAGCTAACCACAATGGTTGAGCCGTTGGATTTACGCTTTCAGAGGGTCCATGAATGTCAAATTCATAACCACCAATCGGGGCAGCAAAGCCACTGATATTTTGGTTAAAGGGACTGGCAACTAAATGGAACGAATTGGAGTTGATGTCATTGTTTGCTGCTGTAGAACCCGTGCCAATGGCAATATGTGCGGCAGCAGTAAGGGATGGGGTGATTGTAATATTTTGTTGAGCAAAAGCTCCCTTGCTTTGTAGTAACCCTAAACCCTGATTTTTGCTAAGGACTCCATCGGCAAAGTATTGATTAATCAGTCGTGGTGTTGCACCGTCTAGGGAAATCAGAATAACTTTGGGAACTTTAGTGTCGGCGCTAGCAATGACGCGCCCTGTCAAGTCATGATGACTAGTGTATGTATGTGAAGAACCTTGATGCTTGGGTCTAGTCGCCGTTGCAGTGAGCCGAGTAAAGGAAAACCCTGTTGCTAACAAGAGCGCACAGACCAAGCCAACTGCAAACCAGATCAATGTTCGTAGATGACGTCTCAGGAATTGAATCATAAACACTACCTTCAACCCAGATTAAAAAAGTTCCGATATCGAGAGTCAATCTTGAGGCGTCTATTAGCGCTGGCTAAGGATTAATTCCTGTTCGGTTTGCGCTCCTGCATAGAGGAGATCAGGAGTTGAAGTGACATTTGACGGGAGGATCGTTAACCCAACAGTCCGACCTTCAAACCCAGCAGCATCAAAGTACTTGGTGTCACCTACCTGCTGGTAATTGAGATATGTACTCACACCATCAGCAGTTGGGTCAGACTTTAAGGTATCTTGAGTGTAAAAAACACTGTCAGGACCACCCACCAGTGCTTCATTGATAACGCGTCCTGTCAGTTCACCATTGCTAGGAATGTCAAATCCTAAAACGTTTGCCAGCGTAATTGCAACATCGGCATTGCTGACCGGAGCATAACTGGTGTAACCCTGCTTAAAGTCAGGACCAAACGCCAGCATATTGTTGTAAGTATCGCCGCGACCAAAGCTACCGTGCATCCCTTGTCCTTGCTGCAAACCTGTGTCAGCAATCTCTACCTGGGAGCCAAAGGGATTGTTACTGTCAGTGGCAAATGTCCGGAAGTTCAAGACGATGGAAGGTGTAGGTAGTTGCGTGGAACCCTTCAAATTAATTGAACTAATCGGTAATGCTCCAGGGATAGTGCCGAACTGATCATCCACAAATATGCCACTGGTGTAGTCCTGTTTGCTGAGGAAATCCACCACTTGCTTGACGGTTTCTGGATTTTGATCTGGAACATAAATCAGGTCAGAACCGCCGTTGGCAGCAACAACAACTTTGGCATCAGGCTTGTCCTGAATCACACCACTACCACCAATCAACCCATCACCATTCCTAGGACGTTGTCCTTGGGTAGGGTCTACCAAGGTATAGTTTTTGCCATCAGCAGTTGGCGTGTCGGCGTCATACAGCGGTAGTCCCAATTCGTGGGCAATGTCAATTGCCACAAATCCAGGAGGCAAGTAGCCAGGATTCACCCCCGGATAGGTTTGTGATGACGCATAATCACTAACTTTTCCTCCTTGGGTATCCGTTAATTGCTTGCTAATTGTGGAGAAGCCGTGATCCGAGGTGATGAAGATATCGGTGTTCGCTGCGAGCTGCGGATCGCTATTGATGAAGTCCAGAATTTGCTTGAGGTTGTTATCGGCATTTTTCACTGCTGCCTTCGAGGTAGGACCATTAATCCCGGGAGTCAAGCTATTGAGGCTATCGCCTTGGTTATGCTGCGTACCATCCGGGTCTCGTGACCAGTAGACCATTGCAAAGGGATTGCCTTTTTCAGTGAAGTCAGGCAGGATTGCCTTGGTAACTGCATTGGTAAAGTACTGCTGCTGAACTGTATTTGCCGCAAGCGTTCCGGGAGTGGTATTGTTCCCTGAATAGCCGTTGCTCAGCTGGTCGGTACTGGCTGCGCCATTAGTACGGTCGGGGGCTGTGATACCTACCCCTGCATCCACCAATCGTCTGGTGATTTCTGAACTGAGAGGAACCCCACCTGTCTTGCCTGTCGAGTCATCAATAATGATCGTGTCCGGTGTTGGTATCTTCCCATCTGGTCCGACATTGCCTTGAGTGACATCCTGAATCAGTGTTGGTCCGAGTTTCCCAACCGCAGCGGTGTTGTAACCGTTTTGCCGGGCATACGCTAGCAGTGTTTCTTCATCCAGGTAGTTACCACCGAAGTGTTCGTCAATGTCACTGAGAATCGCGTCATTTTCAATAAACGGCGTTGGTGTCCCATTTCCTCCACCAGCAAAGACAGGATACCCTACGTAGATTGTGTTGCTAAAGTCGCCTGTATCACCTAAGTAATGCCCAGTGGCGATCGCCGACGCATTTGGAGTTGTGAAAGTGGGAAACAGAGAATGGCTATTGACGAAGTTCACTCCTTCCTGACGCAACTGATAGAGTGTTGGCGCATCTTCTGGATTGACTGAACTCGGTCGCAACCCATCTGCCACAAAGATAATTACGTTCCTACCAGTGGGAGTTTGACCCAATATAGGCTGGTCGTTGGTTTGCAAATCTGAAGTGTTACCCAAGCCATAAGCATTGGCGCTGGGGTTCACAGAATTGTTACTTAAATATTCATCCATGTCTTTGACTCCATTCAAAATATGACAAATGGCAAATCGGGAAAAAAATACATCTATCGCCTCATGAATTTAGTACCTTTTGCTTGGATAATTGCTTAATCTATGTTTTATTTGTGTACTAAATAATTCAGGAGTTCATTTTTTTCACTCAACTATTTACAAGAGATCTGTCCGCTAACCTCTTGTAAACTCTCTTTACTTCTTAATGCTTAAATTCTTGGGAAATTTAGTGAAACTCGACTTCTTTTAAATAGAAATTTCCTCTTATTAAAAATTGCTAGTTACAGAGAATATCATCTGTTAGTCAAAATATTAATAATATCTGAAAAACGCCTTTGTTTCTCTTTCTCAGATATTTTCCTCTTAACATTAGCGATTGATTTCAGTAAACCGCGTGTTGATTTTCCAGATTTTACTACCAGTAATAGCCCATCTATGAAGATAATACAAATTAAGTATTTCTCCAATTAATTTTTGGTAGTTTTTTATTTAAGTATAGGTTAACAAAAAGTTTTTTTAAAATCATTCTTTAGAAAGATTCATTTATAAGTTAGTAGAAAATGGTCTTATTGGTTGTAATAATTATTCTCAATTAAGTATCAAATTTTTAGTAGGTAAATCAGAAATAATGATTATAATCATTAACCGCAACGCCATTGCAAATTGGCATTCGGACATCGATCAAAATGACATCGGGTTGTAGGTGTTGGGTGAGGGCGATCGCCTCACCTCCAAGTCCTGAGTAGTTTAAATCAGTCCGTAACAACCTCAATAAAATGTCCACAATCCTGGGGTGATCAATTCAAGGAGGTGCTCATCTGGGTCCCGGAAATATAGGCTCCACCCGCCCCGTTTCCAATGAACCTTGCTGTCGATGGGGATACCTCGCTCAGCGAGTCGTTGTTCCCAAAACTCTAGCTCGGACGCGGCAATTGAGAATGCTACGTGCAACCGACCACTTCCACCATGAGGAGGAATCACCCCTTCTACTGTACCGACGGGAGACGTTGTCCTCCCCGGCTCCTGAGCGATGCTCTTGGGGAACAGGATCAGGGCTTGTCGGTTGGGCACCCGGAGTACACAGATCATCTCATCCATGACCTCTTTTTCAAATCCGAATAGATCTTCGTAGAACTTAAGCGAGCGTGCCAAGTCTTCAACATATAGCACGGATTCAACAATACCGTTGACAGTTTGCTTCTCAGTCATAGGATACACTCTCTTCAAGAATGCCTGTTACTGTCAGAGTAGGTTATCCAAACGGACTGTTTCAATAGCCAATTTTGTACTTCTATATAAGTCCACTTTGCGTGAGATATATAGCGGTTTGCAACCCGCAGTAAGGTACACAAAGAAATAATGAACCACAGATGGACACAGATGGACACAGATAAATAATTACTTCATTCAGATAAAAAGCGCTATATCTTTCGTTACTGCCCCAACTCTTTCATATTGTTCATTACTTGTTGATATAGTTGGTTATTATTTTGTTTCTCAAAAATTTGTGCGGCTCGCTGCAAATCTTCTATAGCTTTTTGTTTATCTCGTAGCGCAGCATACGCATTTCCTCGGTTATTATATGCTGCAGCAAAGTTGGGAGCAAGACGGATGGCTTCGTTGTAATCGGCGATCGCCCCCTCTCTATCTCCTTGGGCGGCGCGGGCGTTTCCCCGGTTATTGTAAGCAACGGCAAAGTTAGAATTAACATTAATAGCTTGGCTGTAATCGTCTATCGCCGCGTTTCTGTCTCCCTTTGCCGCAACAGCATTCCCCCGATTATTGTACGCCTCAGCATAGTTGGGATTGAGGCGAATTGCTTGGCTGTAATCTTCTATCGCCCCGTTTGTGTCTCCCTGCGCAGCGCGAGCATTGCCTCGGTTATTATACGCTTGAGCATCATTGGAATTGATATTAAGCGCTTGGTTGTAATCTTCTATCGCCCCCTGCTGATCTCCAGAATCAAATTTAGCCAGTCCCCGGCTATTGTAAGCAGTTCCATAGTTGGGATTGAGGTTAATTGCTCTGGAATAAGAAGCGATCGCCCCTTGTGAGTCTCCTTTAATTTGCTGATATTGACCCTGAATATAAAAGTCTCTCGCTTGTGATGGTCGTGCTGCTGGACGTCCAGCAGGACGGACTCCGATTTCTGTTACCAATACATCATTAGCGTTACTACAGGAAACGGTTCCAAGAGCAATAAATGCGGTAAGCGCAGTTCTGCAGACAGCATTCATTATTTACCATTCATCCTCATACTTAGCATTCATCAATCATCACTGTTTTCGTCACTTTCTTGATTTTTAGGAGTCAGTCGCCATGCAGTTGTTTGCTCAATATCTACAGACAGTTGTTCTAGGTTTTCTCCTAAATCTTTTTGTAGTTTCTGAGTCAATGTGATTGGAAAATCTAAATCGATATCTTCAGTTTGTACTAGTTTTGCAAGTTGTGTAAACGGTACTTTCACCGTTTTTCGCTCGTAACAACTTAGCTTGAAATAAGAGCTTTCTGTTACATTTTGAGCAAGCATAGCTTTTTTTATTCGCTCTTGGAGATTTGCGAATTCTGAATCTAAGAGTTTCCACTGTTGCTCAAGTTGTGCGTATCTTGCATTCAGTGATGTTAAGTTTTCCGTTGCGGGTTCGGAGTGAATTTCTTGGTTTAATTCTATCAAACGTTGATGGACTTGAGCAAGATAAATGCAGTCTAGATAAGCATACTCGATTTGTTCTTCGCTTAGGGGTCGCCTTCCCCAATCACTACCTTGTTCTTGTTTATCTATATTCTTAAAATGACAAAGTTCTGCAGCTAGAGTTTTGAGTTGGTAGTTAGGTAATGGCAAGGCATAGTAGGGAATTTTTTTTGCCATTTCTAAAGTACAAGTGATATTTTTTGCTTTCTTGTTAGCCAGAAATTTGACATCAAAGCTAGCATTATGAAAGACTTTTTCAATATTGGCATTGACCATAATTTTGTCAATAAATTCAGCGACAACATCAGGGTAATTGAGTACATCCAAAACAAAGATGCGATCGCCACTCAAATCTTGTGGATCGTCCAATACCTGAATCAGCGACAGTCTAGGATTGCGACTTTTATAGTCTGCGATTTCTGTATCAATCCACAAAATGCTAGCTTTGGTATATTCAGCGACAACAGAACGGATTTCGCTTGCTAATGTTAGGTACGGCATAAGCTCATATTTCCTGAAAAATTCGGAAGGGGTATCAAGTTATAGTTCTCCATTTTTAGCATTTTCTTGGTTATCTTTCTGTCGTTGTACTTATGTAGCAGGCTAATTTCGTTTTATATCCAAAGCTGGATAGCCTAAACTGCTAGCTCAAGTCATTTTATATATGTATGTAATGTTGTCTCACAAATAATCTTGTTTCTGATTGCCCATGCGCTACTTTGTCTTAGCCACTGACTACGATGGCACTTTAGCCGCAGACGGTCGTGTGAATGATGAAACTATAGCAGCGCTTGAACGCCTGCGGCTGTCTGGGAGAAAACTCATTTTAGTCACCGGTCGTGAGCTAGATGATTTGCAGCGCGTATTTCCGCAAATAGATTTATTTGATTGTGTCGTCGCGGAAAACGGCGCTTTGTTGTATTCGCCTGCTACACGTCAGGAGAAACCATTAGGTTCGCAACCACCCCAACAGTTTATTCAAGCATTGCGCGATCGCCATGTTGACCCTTTGTCTGTAGGTCGAGTCATTGTTGCTACCTGGCATCCTAATGAAACCACGGTATTAGAAACCATTCGCGATTTAGGACTAGAATTGCAGGTTATTTTTAACAAAGGTGCAGTGATGGTGTTGCCTTCGGGCATTAACAAAGCAGCAGGACTCACAGCAGCGTTAGATGAGATGAAGTTATCGCCGCATAATGTTGTAGGTGTTGGCGATGCCGAAAACGACCATGCTTTTCTGGAATTGTGTGAGTGTTCTGTTGCTGTTGCTAATGCCTTGCCAATGGTGAAGGAACGTGTGGATTTTGTCACCAATGGCAGTCGCAGTGCTGGCGTCGTTGAACTTATTGATAAGCTACTTGCTTCAGATTTGTCGGAAATAGATTCCCAACTGCAACACAATATCTTGCTGGGTACGCGGGAAGATGGTTCTGAAGTACACATGAAGGCGTACGGTTCAAGTATACTGCTGGCTGGCACTTCCGGCGGCGGCAAATCTACCCTGGCAACAGCCGTCCTGGAACGCATCGCAGAACAAAAATACCAATTCTGCATCATTGACCCGGAAGGTGACTACGAAAACTTTGAAGGTGCGATTATTCTAGGTGATGCTAACCGTTCGCCTAGAGTAGAGGAAGTCTTGGATTTACTTGAGCAACCTGATCAGAATGTCATTATAAATTTACTAGGGATTGCTTTAGCGGATCGTCCGGTATTCTTTGCCGAATTGCTACCCCAATTGCAGGAATTGCGAGTACGTACCGGTCGTCCTCATTGGATAGTGGTAGACGAGGCGCATCACCTCATGCCTTCCTCTTGGAACCCCGCCTCTGTGACATTGCCTCAAAAGTTAGATGGCATAATGTTTATTACCGTTCATCCCGACCAGATGGCACCAGCAGCCTTGTCTTTAGTAGACACTATGCTCACCGTCGGTAAGTCACCAGAGGAAAACATCAAGCAATTCTGCTCAGTGGTTGGTCATTGTCCGCCAGAACTTGCGCCCCAAAAGCTGGTACCAGGAGAGGCGATCGCATGGTTCCGAAAAACAGATACCGAACCTTTCCGCTTTCGCATCACCCCAGGACATACTGAACGCCGTCGTCACGTTCGCAAGTATGCTGAAGGAGAACTAGGACAAGACAAGAGCTTCTACTTCACAGGAGCAGAAGGTAAGCTAAATCTCCGCGCCCAGAACCTGATTTTGTTCACTCAGCTTGCAGAGGGCGTTGATGAGGAAACTTGGTTGTACCATCTGCAACAAGGAGATTATTCGCGCTGGTTCCGAGAAGCGATTAAGGACGAATCTTTGGCAGAGGAAGTTCAAAAGATAGAGGAAACTGCTAATGGTTCGGCTAGTGAAAGTCGTGAGGCAATTAAAGCGGCAATAGAACAACGTTACACTTTGCCGGCATAAATGAGGTTTCGGAGGCTTGCTGCACTTCGTATATTGCCGAATCTTAGCACTGCCTACTTTCCTTAGCTAACACTTAGAAAAAAAACGGAGATATACCCTGTTTATTGGGTATACTTCCTACTTTTATTTCCCTGCTAGTTTTTATAAGGTAAAAATGTACACGGTGCTATACCTTTAGGAGAATAACCATGTCTAAAGTAAACTCAGCCCAGCTACAGAATAACTTGACAGGTGTTCACTACCCAGCAAGCAAGAAAGACTTGGTTATGTATGCTGAGATTCGAGGTTCCGACGAACAAGTCCTCCGGGCTTTGAAACAGTTACCAGATAAGCAGTATGAAACGCTAACGGCTGTAAGCGAAGTTATCTGCGGGAGCGAATCAGCGTAGTAATAGCAATTTTTGGGTGTACTAAACGCATTCAAAATTTTTTAATTTTTTTGAATTGTGAATGAGCGAACGAGCGAATGTTTGAGAAGCCAGGGTGATTGGTCATCAGTCAAATACTTTTGAGTTTTGACTTCTAGAACATATCAGCAGGGTCAGCAGCTTGAAGTTTGCGGGTGGCGATCGCTCCGGAAATGAGACACATAACGATGGTCAGCACCAGTACAAACAAGGCTCGTGCTAAGGTCATGTAGATGGGCAAATTTGTCGCATTTCTGGTGAGATGGTAAAGTCCCAACGGCACTATTGCTCCTGGTATGAAGCCTAGAAATGCCAAAATAACTGCTTCTTCAAAAATCACTCCTAACAAGTAGAGATTGTGATACCCCATTGCCTTCAAGGTAGCGTACTCTTTGATGTGAGCATTCACATCAGTGGAAAGAACTTGATAAACGATAATGATGCCGACTATAAACCCCATCGACACGCCTAGACCGAAGATAAAGCCGATGGGGCTTTCTTTCTGCCAGTAGTTTTCCTCAAACTGGATAAATTCCTCATGGGTGAGAACTTTGACATCATCAGGTAAGTAGGTTCGTAATGCTGTTGCAACTTGCTTCGGGTCATATCCTGGTTCAAGATAAATCATACCCAGATTAATACTGGCTGCTTGTCGTCCAGGAAAGAGCCGTAAGAAATTCTGATCGCTGGTAATCAAGTTACCATCAGCCCCAAAGGAAGTTCCCAACTTGAATAAGCCACCGAGAGTGATGGTGTGGTTTTCTATTTCGGTGGTAACAGTTTTACCTTGTTCAATTTGGGCAATTGTCTGTTTATAATCTCCTTTAGAATCATGGTCAAATAGCAAAGTATCCGGCAGCTTAATCTTATCTAACTGTTGGTTGACTTCGCTTAACTGGAAAGCTGGTTGGTCAGGATTAACCCCAATAACTTGAATTGATGTTTCCCTACGAGTTTGGGGATTTTTCCAGGTGATCATACTTAGATACAGTGCTTCTGCCGATTTCACTCCTGATATTGAGGATGCTTGGTATAGTCGCCGCCGCGAAAATGTTGACAAATTTTGGATATTACGAGCTTTGGGACTGATTAAAACAATATCTGTATGCAAAACTCTGTTGAGGCGAGTATTACTGTCATAGAGTGCGTTTTGAAAGCCAAGCTGCATGAATATCAGAACATCGGCAAAGGCAATACCTGACAATGCTACCAACAAACGACTTTTTTCATGGCTCAGTTGCAGCCATCCCAGAGGTGTTCGTCGCTGTAACTGCTGTAACTGTTGTATGAATCCAATCATATTTTAATCACTGCCTTAACCTGCAAATTGGTCAACTGAGCAGCTTTTTGGTTTGATGCTTTATCTAGTCGGACATGAACTTCAACCACTCTGGCGTCAATATTGGTACTAGGGTCAGTATTGACGACACTCTGCCGACGCACCTGTAAGCCTATGCGATCAACTGTTCCTTGCAACTCATCTGGTAAACCATCGCTAGTTATCTGCACCTGCTGTCCTGGACGGACTTTACTGATATCACTTTGGTAAACTTCTGCAACTACATACATTTGGCTGGTTTGCCCAATTTCAACGATGCCATTACTTGACACCACTTCACCAGCACGTGTATGTATATCCAAGACTTGTCCGTCTTGAGGCGATCGCACGTAAGCTTGTTCCAGATTTTTCTTAGCCTGATTCACTTCGGCGATCGCATCATCAACTTCTGCTTTTGCCACTTCCACATCCACATTCCGCACCTCGGCTATCTTTTGGAGTGTCGCTTGAGCCTCGCCCAGTTCTTTGCTACCAGTCGCGTTCATCCGCGCAAGAACAGCTTGAGCCTCGCTGATTTGCCTGCTACTTGTACCATCAATACGGCTAAGGACTGCTTCGGCTTCTCTGACTTCCTGTGTTGCAGTGTCTAAACTCAGGCGCTTACTGTCAAATGAAGACAGAGAAATTGCACCTTGAGAATATAACTGCTGATAGCGCTTGTATTCGGCTTGAGCATTGTTGAGTTGGGCTCTTAGTTTTCTCATGGTTGCCTGTTGCGCTATCTTGTCGCCTTGCCACTGTGCCTTCAGTCGGGCGATCGCTTCTGCTTGCACTGTCTTGTCACCTTGCCACTGCGCCTTCAATCGCTCAACTTGAGCTTGTTGCGCGGCAATTTCACCGCGTTTTGCACCTGCTTGAATCTTCTTAAGGTTTGCTTGCTTTACTCTGACTTGTTCTTGTGCCTTCATGACAGCAGCTTCGAGGCGGTCTTTGCTATCAACAATTGCAATCACTTGCCCTGCTATTACCTCTTGCCCCTCCTTGACTAACAATTGCTCAACTCGATTCTCTTGACTCGATGTCGGTGCTGAAACTTTAATGATCTCTCCCTGTGGCTCTAGTCTTCCTAAAGCAACCACTTTTGTGACTTTGGGGATGCTAACCTTAGACGTTTGCGTCACACTAGATTGCTGTGACTGTAATCGCCAGAATCTGTAAGTTGTCACAAGAGCAACAACAAAAGCTGTAGCAATTGCCAGTATCATCAGTGGGCGACGGCTATGCTTAAAGGATGCAGAACCGTTAGCTGTTGCATCGCGCACCCTATGTGCCTCCTGATTCAATTGGGACATAAATAAACTATACAGTTTAGTTTGTTCTTTCTAAACTAGACGGTACAGTACAATTATGTCAAGAAAGATTTTCACCCCAGTGCTTGGTGTCATACACCCGTGTTAGTTGCGGGATTGCTGTGTCCCTACAGCCAACCTTATAGCTATAACAAGCGTAAAAGTAGAAGAACCGAAAAATGAGAAAGACACAAACAAATAATCTAGATCGTAAGCCGTCAGAAGAAAAAGTGGATGCCATTCTGGCAGGTGCAATGCAAGAGTTTTTGGCACATGGCTATGCTGCTACAACTATGGATCAGGTGACAGCAGCAGCAGGTGTGTCTAAAACAACCGTCTACAATCACTTTCAAGACAAGGAAGGACTGTTTACTGCTCTTATACAGCAATTAATCGTATCCAAGTATTACGCAGCATTTAATCCCCAAAAAGCACAATTGATGCAAGGTGAAGCATCTACAATCCTGCGCCATTTAGCATTCTGTATGCTAGACAACTCTATAGGTGACAAACAGGTGTTAGGATTAATTCGCTTGATAATTGGTGAGTCTGGACGTTTTCCGGAGTTAGCGCGAGCCTTTGTTCTGAACCTTGAAAAATCATTTTTGGAGGATTTGTGTCAATTCCTTGCCTCTCGTACTGAACTCAACCTACCTGATCCAGAAGTTGCGGCGCGAGTCTTTGTTGGAACATTAGTACATTTCATCCTGATTGAGGAAATACTGCATGGCAATGACATTCTACCAATCGAGCGCGATCGCCTGATTGACAACCTAATTTACTTGTTAACTATTAATCAGACTGTAAAAGATGTAAGCGCTCCTCAGTACTCAGGCACAAAGCAAAAATCTCCTCGGCGCAACCGTAAGGATTCTGGTAAATTTGAGCGAGACTACGATTCTGAGCCGAAACGTTTAAGATCTATGAGACTCACAGATACAGCGTGGGAAAAATTAGCTGCGATCGCAGCTAAAAATCAACTCACCCGCAGTGAGGTGATCGAAATCATTGCTCGTGATGGTGAACTTACTTGAGGACTTGGAACTCGTTTTCTGGTTTGGTGCTATTTTTGTATATACATGGTTAAAAGAGTCATACCAATTCTCCATGAAGATCCACTTAATATTTATCAAACAAACCGCCAAGTACGCGCCTGAGTCAAAGAGTAAGTATTAAGTGCAAGTTTAGAGAGAATTGGTATCAGGGATTTGGTATATAGCGCAACTCAATTGAATGAAGTAATTATTTATCTGTGTCCCATGAGTGTCCATCTGTGGTTCATTATTTCTTTGCTGTACCTGACTCCGGGTTCTTACCGCTATAACTCAAGCCACCCCAAACTTTTTCCCTACAGTTTCATTGAAACAGCGCACGATGGAAATGATTTGGTCAGCATCGTCAGCTTCAAAGACTCCATCCAAACCTTCATAATGCAAATCCGTGAAGGGCGGTTCATAGAGCAACCCTGCATCCATGACACCGTTTTGGGTGAGGTAATCGATGATAATTTCCACGAAACGGATTTGATTGGCGTTGAAGGTGCTGCCTTCTAGGTATTGAGCAAAGGCTTGCTTTGCTGTGTTCCGGTCTAACCCAACAAGTTGGCGGATGAAAAGCTTGAGGCTGAGATTTTTGCCATAAACTTCCTCGAAACGCTCTCGACTCTCAATTGCTGCCGCACCGAAGAGCATTTCCTCCAAAGATGTTAAATCAGCATCGGTCAAGGGAACATTGCGTTTGAGCACCACGTTAGCGCTGTGTGCGTCGCCGCCTTTGGTAATGTCTACGGCTGTGGCTGTGGGGAGGTGCGACTTAAAAGCGCGGAGGGCTTGGGTAAGAAGGGCGTTACGGTCGGCGAGAAACAACACCCGCTTCACCCAATTAGCCCGCATCAACAGGTCAACTAAGGCGATCGCTGTCCGAGTTTTTCCTGTGCCAGTTGCCATGACGAGCAAAGCTTTACGTCCTTTTTTCTCGTCAAAGGTTTCGGTAATGCGGCGAATGGCTTCACTTTGGTAACAGCGCTCAACAATGCTAGAAGTGATTTGCACTAAATGCAGGCGTTTGCGGTGGCTACGTCCAAAAATCAGGCGTTCTAGCTCGTCTTTTTTCAAAAAACCTTGAATTTGGCGGGGCGGATAATTTAAGTCATCCCAAATCCAATAGTCGTAGCCGTTGGTGTAGAAGATGACGGGGCGTTGACCAAAGCGTTGCTCTAAGCAATCAGCATACAGTTTGGCTTGGTGTTTCCCAGCCTCAGAACTTTTGCGAGTGCGTTTGGCTTCCACTAAAGCCAAGGGTTTGCCATCATCGCCCCAAAGCACATAGTCCACGCGTCCCTTACCTGTATCGTTAGGCATTCCCTGAACTTCGTACTCAGTCCACCCACCTTGGTCGATGTTCCACCCGGCTTCTTTAAGCAGCACATCAATTAAATAGTGGCGGGTTTCTTCTTCGTTGTAATTGTGGTTGTCGGTGACTGCTGCATTCTGCTGTTTCAGGGCAGCAATTTCCGCTTGCAGAACTGCCAGTTCTTGCTCAGTTTGCTGTTGTCGAGCCTCGGCTATCCGCCGCATTTCGTCAGCTTGGGAAAGTTGCGCTTCTAGAGTTTGCAACTGTTGCACAGAAAGGTCTGAAGCGCTGGTGGCGGTGGGGTGGGGGATAAGGTTGCGGTCAAAGTTAACAGTCGGGTGATTTTTAGCGTTGGGGGAATAGGAACGGGAGAGCCAGTACAGGAAATGAAACAGTTCTTCAACCAAATGCAGCGCGTCCTTTTCCTTGATGGGGGTGGATTCGTGGACGGCGATGTTACCAATTTTGTGGATGGTGCGGATTTTGGGGAACAGTCCCGGTTTTAAATTCTCTTGAAAAGTTTGCTCATGGATGAGGGCGCTGAGTTTGGTGTCGTAGGGAATTTGCAGGTAGGTATCGTGAGCATAAAGCCACAGAACTGCTTGCTCTAGGGTGAAGCGTGTATAGAAGCAGCTGGCACGGGGGGCAGTGTAAACTAGGGTTTCGGCGTGGCTGGCGTGTTTAAACAGGTCGGGGTAACGGTTATTGAGAAAATCAAAGTTTGACGCCATACAGAATTCTCCATTAACTCCCACTGATTGCCACTCATACCTCATTTTACTAGTGTAAACTGTTGCTTAGGTCTTCGGTGGATTTATCAGCGAAATTAGAGAACTGCAAAAAATTAAATTATCCAATTTCTCTTTCCCATGTAACGATAATTTTGGTGTGAAATGGAGTGTAAGTTGTGAGTTTTGACAACGTTTGTAAGATTTTAGCTGAAAAATACTCAACAGAATTTGTCAGTTGGTTACTTGCTGAAAAATCAATAGAAGTTAAGGTACTGAAGACTGAATTGAGTTTAGAACCAATTCGTGCAGATTCAGTGACATTTTTACAAACAGCAAATCGCATTTTACATATCGAATTTCAAACCCGCACTATCTCAAATCCTCCGCTTCCATTTAGAATGCTGGATTATTCAGTCAGGTTAATGCGTCAATATAACGTCCCTGTGACACAGGTCGTGATTTTTTTGCAAGAGACAAATAACGAAATTGCTTTTACCGAAGAATATGTAAATGAGACAACAACTCACCGTTATCGAGTTATGCGGATGTGGGAACAAGACTCAGCACTATTTCTCGATAACCCTGCATTATTACCTTTAGCATCATTAACACAAACAACCTCACCCCAAAGGTTACTATCGCAGATTGCCCAAAGTGTTGCTAGAATTCCTAATAGAGATACTAGGCAGGAGATTGCAGCTTACACAGAGATTTTAGCTGGTTTGAAGTTTGAAAAGGAATTGATTCGTCAATTTTTAAGCGAGGATGTTATGCAAGAATCGGTAATTTATCAGGATATTTTGCAGAAGGGACAACAACAGGGAAAAGAACAGGGAAAGCAAGAAGAAGCCTTCCGGTTTTTGATTCGTCAGTTAACTCGGCGTTTCGGTGAAATAGACTCATCAATCATTGAGCGTATCCGCAGATTATCTACTGAACAATTGGAGGTACTAGGAGAGGAATTTGTTGATTTTTCTGCAATATCTGATTTGATAACTTTATTAGAACAACAGGAAAATAGTTAGAAAGCTAATAACAAATAACTATTAATATTGCAGTTAAATTTTATGCTGTTTTGGTGATTATAAATCGCTTGACCTTCTTCAGAACCCCGACTTCTTTAAGAAGTCGGGGTTCTTGTTTGTTCACAAATCATTTAGGAATCTATGTATTCGTGTTTGATGTCGCTTTGTTCCTCCATTTGGAGGTATTCGTCGGGAGTGAGGTAGTTTTGGGAGGAAGTAAGCATATTGAAAACCTCAAAGTAACTTTGATGGTAATTTATTCTTTAGCGATCGCGGCTTGTTCGCTTCCATAATTTCATTTTATTTGCTTGGCTTAGAGTTCTCCCCGGAAGGCTCTTTGGAGTAGGGAGTTGAAGAAGTTGTCAAGTTCACACTGTTGACTATGTTGTTCAGTCTTCATACTTCGCAGATGTCTTATTTTTAAAGTAAAATCAGTCTGAAGTTGAATTGGTGGGTACAACACAAACTGCGTATTGAGTTCCTCTTTTGTTAAATGTTTCATCTCGATTCCGTGAAATTTTGACTTACACATCTCAACAACGTGTGCCAGCGCAAATTCTAGGTACTCTAACTCAAAAGGCATACGTGGGCGAACATTGAATATGTGCTGGTTGAGAACTCCTTCAGTACCTTGCCAAATAAAAACTCCGAATGAGACTAACTGTCCTGACCAAGAAAGCAGAAGGTCGCCAGGTTTTACCCTAAATTTTTCTTGGAAGTGTCCGTCATAATAGTTATAAGTTGCATCCGGATTCTTGAGGTTTTGAATACGTATAATAGGTAGTCCTTTTTTCTTCCAATCAGAAGGTTTAAATGCACGCCCGTTAACGAGGTCAACGGCATCAGCAAGCTTAATCTTTTTCCAACCCCTCGAATTTGTAACAGGATCGCCGAACATTTCCAAGAAAGACGATCGCAGTAATTCTTCTGTAAGGGCGATCGCTTCTTTGCGCTTCCGGCGAACAGTATCAGCCTTGTCGAGAATGGCAGCAATGCGGCGCTGTTCTTCCAGAGGAGGGAGGGGGATTTGAAAATCTCTAATTTGTGAGAAAGTTAAAGCTTGCCTTGTTCCACCGTGCTGCATACTGTCGATATATGCTTGAAAACTTGGCTGTGCAATGAAGTGCATCAGGTAGCGATGATGGAGTAATTCAGGGATTGTTCTAATTATGCACACGTGCTGATTGACATGGGAGCATCCCAGTTTTTATTTAGCGAGCAAAGATTAATCCATTAAGATAGGCACAACGATGAGCAAGGACTTGAGGAACATTATCAACTTTCCATTGTGCGCCAGAAATTTTAGTTCGACGGTCAATCTGCTTAACAGTAGATTCAATGGCACCAGAACCAATAGAACAAATCTGTTCCGCTTGGTAATACTGATAATTCACAATGCGATGACGATGTTTCTCAAGATAAATACAGAAATTCTCGGCTTGCTTGAGTTTGCAGTCCGCAAACAAAGCGATCGCCTTATCAACCTTCCCTTGCCACAGACAAGTTTTTGCTTGATTAAGCCTTTGAGTCGAACCACCTACTTTATATAGGTTTTCTATCAGATGAAACCAATCAAGTATTTCGCGTCGCTCCGTAACGGGGATGAACTCACGGATAATATTCCGTCTTCCATCATGACCATCTCCAATACAGGTGAGTATTGGAGCCAGAGGTTGGTTGTTCACCCAATTGATGACAAGGCTATTTTCTTGAAATGAGGCGGCGATACGCGGAGCGTCAAGCCTCCGGCTTATCGCCTGAAAGTTATGCAAACGCGCTGCTTTGTAGCCTTTCCATCACCATCCTTGAGGTCACGCAGATACTCCGCCGCCGCCACTAAAAAGCCCGCAGTTCCACAAGCTGGGTCACAGATAATTTCTCTCGCCCCCGGTGCCATCAAATCCACTATCATTTTAATAATGTGCCGGGGGGTGCGAAACTGCCCATTCGTGCCTGCTGTCGTCAGCTTGGAAAGCATATACTCATACAAATCGCCCTTAGTATCCCGGTCTTCCATTGGGATTTGGTCAATTTGTCCTACTACATTAGATAGCAGCGCCGGGTTAGCAATCAAAAAAACAGCATCTTTCATGTGGCGAACATAAGCACTCTCTGCCGCATTTGCCCCCAAAGTCTTGATGAACGGGAAAGCCTCATCCCGCACAATCCGCAACATCTCCTCAGAGTTCGTGAGATTTTTGAAGTAAGACCACCGGCAACGCTGCTGATGTGCTGAGAAAGTCGGGTTACTAACAGGTCTGTCTAGCCTTTGCGCTTTCTTCTCCTTCGCCAACTCCAGGTCATCCAAGCGCTTAATGAACAACAGGTAAGAAATTTGCTCAATAACTGAAAGGGGATTACTTATCCCGTTATTCCAAAAAGTTGTCCAAAGGCGATCGACCTTTGACTTCATCTCACCTGTGATCATCCGTTTAACTCCAAAGGGACGCGCCCTGTGTACTTTCACAACAGCGCTGTATACAAAGATATCAATGTGTTAGTTAATCCTACATTATAGAAGCTGTGTGAAATGCCCTCACCAACACTCGCCCTTCGTCCCAAGCCAATGCCCAGAAGCCTTGCTGCACCTTAAGAACAACTCAGTTGTCACAAACAGCGCCAAGGAATGCATCCCCATAAATAAATGCGCGGGGATTTTGTCTTCACTCCCAGGATAGAATAGAGCATAGCCTTTGTGCCGCCTTTTACAAACAGGCAGAAATTTAGTAGCAGATTTTACAGAATCGATTCAACAAAAATCTATGATTTCTAAAGGCAAATAGTGTCTAAATATAAAGGCTGATTGCATCTAACCTTAAGTGTGATTTTTATGGATTCCCGAATTCGCTTTTTGATGTGTGCTCCTGACCACTATGATGTAGACTATGTGATAAATCCCTGGATGGAAGGGAATATTCACAAGTCATCGCGCGATCGCGCTGTAGAACAGTGGGAACAACTGCATCACATCCTCAAAGAACACGCGATCGTTGATTTGGTATCACCCCACAAAGGTGTACCAGATATGGTATTTACCGCCAACGCTGGCTTATTGCTGGGCAAAACCGTTGTTCTCAGTCGCTTTTTACACAAAGAGCGTCAGGCAGAAGAGCCTTACTTCAAGCAGTGGTTTGAGGAGAATGGCTACACTGTCCACGAATTGCCCAAAGATTTGCCCTTTGAAGGTGCAGGAGACGCACTACTAGATCGGGAAGGACGCTGGCTTTGGGCTGGATACGGTTTCCGTACAGAATTAGATTCTCACCCCTACCTGGCAAAATGGCTGGATATCGAAGTGTTGTCTTTGCGCCTGATAGATGAGCGCTTTTACCACCTAGATACCTGCTTCTGTCCCCTCAAGGACGGCTATTTGCTTTACTATCCACCCGCTTTTGATTCCTACTCCAACCGCGTTATTGAAATGCGGGTACCAGCACATAAGCGGATTGCAATTTCCGAACCGGACGCGGTGAACTTCGCCTGTAATGCGGTGAATGTGGATCACATCGTCGTGATGAATAAGGCGAGTGAAGAACTCAAAGCACGTCTTGCAGATGCTGGTTTCCGAGTGCTGGAAACACCTCTTACCGAATTTCTCAAAGCTGGTGGCGCAGCTAAATGTTTGACGCTGCGGGTGACGGAACCAGTACGGGAAGAATTGCATGCGAATGTATCGGTGGAGAGCCGGGTATTACGTATACAAGGACACTTGCTGGACTCAGGCTTGATTAACCGCGCTTTAGATTTGATTACTGACAACGGCGGTAGCTTTCAAGTCCTCGATTTCCAATTGGGAGAGCAACGGCAAAGTACCTCACAAGCAGATGTCAAGGTGTCGGCTCCCTCCCATGAAGTCATGGAAAGCATTATATCGCATCTGATTGATTTGGGTGCGGTGGACTTACCTCAAGATGAGCGCGATGTCAAGCTGGAACCTGTGATTCAACCAGGCGTAGCTCCGGATGATTTCTACGTTAGCACGATTTATCCAACTGAAATCAGGATTAATGGTAAATGGTTGAAAGTGCAAAATCAGCGGATGGATGGCGCTATTGCCATTACCCAAACCCCCACAGGGGTCGTAGCAAGGTGTAAAATTTTACGTGATTTAGAAGTGGGTGAGTCTGTTGTTGTGGATGTGCAAGGTATCCGTACCATCCGCAAAACCGAATCACGCGAACAACGGAATTCTCAAGAATTCAGCTTTATGTCCGCGGGAGTTTCCAGTGAGCGACGCGTGGAACTTGTTGTTGAACAAGTGGCATGGGAATTACGTAAAATTAGGGATGCTGGTGGTAAAGTTGCTGTCACAGCAGGACCAGTCGTGATTCACACAGGTGGCGGCGAACATTTAGCACAATTGATTCGAGAAGGATACGTACAAGCGCTTTTGGGTGGAAATGCGATCGCCGTCCATGACATCGAGCAAGCAATGATGGGGACTTCCCTCGGTGTGGACATGAAGCGCGGCGTGGCTGTACGCGGTGGACACCGCCATCACCTAAAAGTAATTAATACTATGCGTCGTTATGGTAGCATTGCCAAAGCTGTTGAGGCTGGCATCATTAAAAGTGGCGTAATGTATGAGTGCGTCAGCAATGGTGTACCTTTCTGTCTCGCCGGCTCGATTCGGGATGATGGTCCTTTACCCGATACCGAGATGGATTTGATCAAGGCACAAACCGAATACGCCAGACTGCTCAAAGGCGCGGACATGATTTTGATGCTGTCTAGTATGCTGCACTCGATTGGCGTCGGGAATATGACTCCGGCGGGAGTGAAGATGGTTTGTGTGGATATCAATCCAGCTGTGGTGACGAAGTTAAGCGACAGAGGTTCAATAGAATCAGTTGGTGTGGTGACAGATGTGGGGTTATTTTTGAGTCTGTTGATGCAGCAATTGCAGAAGTTGACAAGTCCATATATTGGTAAAGTAGTTTAGGGATTTTCAAAAAATAAATTATCCCCTAACAGTGGGGTGGGCTTCTAGCCCGCCCAGTTAATAGGACGCGCTAGAAGCCCCGAAGTTTAAGAAAGTAGGGTGGTGCCCACTTTATGTTTAAAATAACGAACCGCCAAGACGAGCCAGCGCCGTGCGGGGGTTCCCCCCGTTGAGGCGACTGGCGTGCCAAGAACGCAGAGTAAAGAAAGGGAGAGAAGATGGAAGGAGTAGTTTTCAAAAGACAGCTACAAATTCGTTGGCTCAGTGTAATTACTGACTTTTTGTTAGCGGGGATGGTGGTAGGACCGCTTGCTGCTCCAATTCTTGCTGCATCTGGGTTACCCTTGTTACCTGTAATTGCAAAAATTATTTATTTTATGGGCGCTCATGTATGCCCACAGCCCGATATGGGGGTAGCTTTGGTGCCACCGTATATCATGGCTGTGTGTATGCGTTGCTACGGTACAGTCGCCGGGTTGTTGATAACGCGTGTATTGTATGGAGTGACAGGTGGTAAAGGTTTTTATTGGTTAAGTCAGTATGGTTGGAGTGGTGTGGCGATCGCCACTGTATTGATGATGGCTTATCCATTGGAACTAGCCGCAGAAGTTTTGGGTTGGTGGAGTTTTCATAATCAGGTTGTGACACTTTTTGGGTTGATCACAGGTTTGGCGTGGGGTTTGTTTACTATGCCGATATTGCATCAGAATGGGCGATCGCGAAGCGTTGCTGCTTTCAGCAAATCGCCATATCGTCAGGAATTTGGTGCGTAACACGCACGCGATCGCCTCCTACAAAGTAAATTCTATTGACGCTCTCCTGACTTCTAGTCAGGAGAGCGTCAAACTTATGGAATTTAGCCTATGAGATTTAAAGAGTAGTTGGATGATGGAGAAGCAATTTGCCAGTCTTTATCTGGAACTTGGGTGAGGAAGACTCCCTGGTCTGGGGTATAGGTGGTGCCGTTCATCTGCCAAATGGCATTTTCTCCCGTGCTATAGTTGCGCCAAAGGATGTCAACATTACCATCTTTATTAAAGTCTTCTAAACCTGCAATTTCCCAGTTTTGATCTGGAACTTGGGTCAAAAAGACTCCTTGGTCTGGGGTATAGGTGGTGCCGTTCATCTTCCAAATCGCATTCTCACCAGTCCGAGAGTTGCGCCAGAGGATGTCAACATTGCTATCTTTATCAAAGTCTGCTGTACCTTGAATTTGCCAGTCTTTATCTGGAACTTGGGTGAGGAAGACTCCCTGGTCTGGGGTATAGGTGGTGCCGTTCATCTTCCAAATCGCATTCTCACCAGTCCGAGAGTTGCGCCAGAGGATGTCAACATTACCATCTTTATTAAAGTCTGCCAGACCTTCAACTTGCCAATTGACATCATCAACTTTGGGTAGGAAGACTCCCTGGTTTGCGTCATTTGGGTTATAGGTGGTGCCATTCATCTGCCAAATGGCATTCTCTCCCGTGCTATAGTTCCGCCACAGGATGTCAACATTACCATCTTTATTAAAGTCTGCTACACCCTCAATTTCCCAGTTTTTATCTGGAACTTGGGTGAGGAAAACTCCCTGGTCTGGGTTATAGGTGGTGCCGTTCATCTGCCAAATGGCATTCTCTCCCGTGCTATAGTTCCGCCAGAGAATGTCAACATTACCATCTTTATTAAAGTCTGCCTGACCTTCGATTTCCCAGTTGACATCATCAACTTTGGTTAGGAAAACTCCCTGATTTGCGTTATTTGGGTCATAATAAGGAGAACTGCTGTTTAATGTCCAAATGGCATTCTCTCCAGTACGATAGTTCCGCCACAGGATATCTGGTCTACCGTCACGATTGAAATCAGACTTAGAAGAATTCAAGGTAACAGTGACATTGCCAGTAACTTGTAAATTCGTCGGGTCGCCTTGTAAGCCACCGTACTCTACAATGTAACCCTGAGGTTGATAGTTTCCAGGTTCCACAACATCGCCAAGGTCATTCCATTTACCTTGTGCAGGTTGACCGAGGTTGGGGTTGCCAATGATGTGGGCGTAGTCTTCCCCAAGGTTACCACCATCGTTTGGCTCACCTGATTCCCAGTTGCTATATTGACCTCCAACAGTACTACCTTCTATACCTCCAAGCCAAAACGGGGTTCCAGTCCCTTGTGTTCCAGCCTCTGGTCCTGTGACCCAACGCCAGTCACCCTCAGTAGTACCATCGGTACCTCCTATCCAACCGTTTCCTTGGACTTTGCTTTGAACAAAGTTTTGTTCTGTAGCAGAGGTGATAGTTGCCAGGTAACCTTGGCGGTTGAAGTCGTCACGACGATTTTCAGCCAGCAACCGAGCACTTGTCCAAGCAATACCTTGATTGGGGACAAACTCGTAGAAGTGGTTGTTTTCTGGATTTGCTAGGTTAGTACCTAGGGCGAATTGAATGCCACGCGCTGCTGCAGAGGGGGTGTTATTGGTATTGCTGTAGGTGACTTGGCGCAGCACATTCTGGTAAACATCGTTAGTAGCCGTACCAGTGAAGGTCAAAACCCCTGTTGTCGTGTTGTAGTTCCAGTTCAGACTTTGGATAGTGCCAATGATATTACTGCCACTAGTAGTACCAGTTTCTCCGGCAATACTAAGCCGATCTTCATTGGGATTGAAGTTAGAAGTGATGATGACCGATGCACCATTTAGATTGCCATTGTCAGGGTCAGTAATACTCAAATTGGGGGCAATAGCTCTGGGATTAGCGCCAGTCGTGTAGTTGGTTGTCCCAGAAACGGTTAGAGTCTGTACCATGGCTCATCCTTTGTTAGGAAAAAGTGTTTTAGGAAAGATTGCAGATGAACTGCACAGCTAGCTATAGAGAACACTTATGTTGTAGATGCTACTAAAAAAGTAACTATACTTACCAAGTTGATTGTAGAAAAAAATACTCATATGAGTCAAACGAGGCTATTCTGAGATGAAATGCTGTATGATTGATTACCTGCAACAGAAACGGAACAACAGCCAGAATAGTGTCAAAAATGACTCATTACCGCACCCTGTGTTATTTTGCCCAAAAATTGTCACAGAATTCTGATTGAAAAATTAATTTAATAAAAATTTAATAATCTTCTTTGTAGAATGAAGGACAAATTATGTTGTAGGAAATGATAGGAAAACTGTGAAATATGAACTATTCTTCATCCTTCAGACTTTATTAAAGTTACAAATATTTAGCTGACGAATCAGCGGACACTACGGAACCACTCAACAATTCCATCAGCTATGACTCTTGCTAGCTTCTTCTGTTCTTGAGGATTTGTCACCCACTCAAATTCATTTGGATTGCTCATAAAACCCAACTCCAGCAAAACTGATGGCGCACTCGCTGGACGTGTAAGCGCTAAGTTATCCCAAAATACGCCGTAGGATGGTCGTCCTAACTTACTCACTATATAGTTGTGCATAAATACTGCTAAGCTGTGAGCTTGGGGATGATACCAAAAGGCTCCCATTCCTTTCGTGTTTTCGGCATCACCTTCATCGGGTAGGGAGTTGTAATGTATGGAAATGGCGATCGCTGGTTCTTCTTTATCAATTCTCGCCACACGATCAGGAAGCGACACTTCCGTATCATTCTCCCGTGTCATCACCACCGTCGCCCCTCGCCTCACCAACTCATCGCGCACCAATTTAGAAACCACCAGGTTGACATCTTTTTCCAAATATCCTGTTGGTCCGGATGCACCAGATTCTTTACCCCCATGCCCTGGGTCGAGTAAAATTTTGAGACCAGATAACGGCTTTTGTCTTTTGAATAACCCCGTTGTTTCCCGCTTGCTTGCAGAGGAGTTGAAAGGTGAGTCACGTAAACCCAAAATCAGACTCGTTCCGTCGTATCTCAGCTTATACCCCCACTGTTGAGCCTTTTTCAGGTGAAAAGTGTATTGCACTCCTCCCTGTCCCCCTGCTGTAGCGGGGGGGAGTTGTTGCCAATCTAGGCGAGAAATCAGAGCGTTGTCATCTAAGCGAATAATATCTGTTTGGGCAGTGGTATTATAAAGGGTGAGAGTAAAAGTCTGATCATTCTGCTGTACACTCACAGGGACGGGAACTTGCAGCGGGAAAACCATTTCCGTCACACCCGGGAGTTTCCGATATCCAACACTGCGGATAATAGTCTGTGGGAAAATTGCTCCTGGCAAAGTGCGCGTTTCCTTACTATTGATCCAAGCGCCATAGTCCAAACGCAACCACTCACCTTCTCGTCCTGTGACTGCTGCCCGTGTGCCTTTAGGTAGAGGCGTGAGTCTAGAATAATTTGTAGTGGGACCAGTACGAGCAACACCAGAATCTGCTGTCACCTCCACAACTTCCAACTGTGCAGGTGAGAGGATGGTGATTTTTCCAGTTCCTGGTTGAGTTATCGTTTTGCCATCCAGCGTCAGTTGAAACTGCGGTTGTCCCAAATTGGCAGATGTTTCGACTGTTGTACACCCCTGATAATTGCTTGCGCTAGACTCAGCAGAGGGTTGATTTTGCCCTGTTAAAGCGGCAGAATTTGCTGGAAGTTGTGCTTGTTGTGGCTGGCGTGCTAGGGAAACAGTCTGATTTCCCAGCTTTACGGAAACAGCCGCATTCGCTGGGGCGATCGCCTTAAAACAGATCGGTTCCCCCGGAAGTTTAGCAATGTCCACTGCTGGTGTGAGAGAATCTTTGGCAAAGGCTAACCCCTGTGGTACTTCCGGTTGAGTCGAAACTCTTGTCACCTTAAGAAGGAGTTCTTGATTTTCGTAGCGGACAGTAAAGACGTTTTCTCCCACCTGCAAGGGAAAACTCGGGGCAAAATGACCAGACTTGCTGCGCTTTACTGGCTTACCATTGATGAGAACCTCTCCACTTGATGGTGCTGTGCCAATAAAGAAAATTTTCTTTGCACTTGTCTGGGAATTTGCCCGAGGATAAACAACTTTGAGGGATTGCTCTTGAGCCAAAACTAACGAGGGTGTGATTATAAAGCTTAATATTACTAATCCTAAAAGTGGTCTCACGTCAAAATAGAAGAATAATTTACAAAAAAGTTGGGAGTGGGGAAGTCGTAAGTAGTTAGTAGTTATTACAACATTCAACACTTATTGACAACTAACAACCAACATCCGTCATTACCCAATAACAATTACTGTGGCACAATGACGGGTGTATTTTTAGAAGTTGCACAAAGTTAAAAATACTATGACTAAGTTTGTATTTGTTACTGGCGGAGTTGTTTCTAGTATCGGTAAGGGAATTGTAGCAGCAAGTCTGGGGCGATTGCTCAAGTCAAGAGATTATTCTGTGTCAATTCTCAAACTCGATCCCTATATTAATGTTGATCCAGGGACGATGAGCCCCTTTCAGCATGGCGAAGTCTTTGTGACTCAAGATGGTGCTGAGACAGACTTGGACTTGGGGCATTACGAACGTTTTACGGATACCTCCATGTCGCGTTTAAACAGCGTAACCACTGGTTCAATTTACCAAGCTGTAATTAATAAAGAGCGACGTGGCGATTATAATGGCGGCACAGTACAGGTGATTCCGCACATTACAAATGAAATTAAAGAGCGGATTGTCAGAGTCGCCAAAGATACTAATCCAGATGTTGTCATTACAGAAATAGGCGGTACGGTAGGTGATATTGAATCGCTGCCGTTTTTGGAAGCAATTCGCCAATTCCGTAAGGATGTAGGGCGGCAAAATGTGCTGTATATGCACGTAACACTAGTTCCGTGGATTGCTTCAGCGGGTGAGATGAAAACTAAGCCAACGCAACACTCAGTCAAAGAACTCAGATCGATTGGCATTCAACCAGATATCTTAATTTGTCGATGCGAACGTCCCCTAGCAACAGGGATAAAACAAAAATTATCAGAATTCTGTGATGTTCCTGTAGAATGCGTCATTTTATCGCAAGATGCTAAAAGCATTTATGAAGTCCCGCTGATTCTGGAACGAGAAGGACTGGCGCAGCAAACGCTAGAGTTGCTGAACATGGAACAACGTCAACCAAATTTGGTGCAGTGGCAAACTTTGGTGGAAAAATTGTACAGTCCCACTCATCGATTGGAAATTGCCATAGTGGGTAAGTATGTGCGTTTGTCCGATGCCTATCTTTCAGTCGTAGAAGCACTGCGCCATGCAGCAATTGCTATGAGTTGCGAACTGCACCTACGTTGGGTCAATTCAGAAAAATTGGAAACCGAAGGAGTCGAAACTTCTCTTGAAGGTGTGGATGGTATCGTTGTCCCAGGAGGTTTTGGCGTCCGGGGAGTCGATGGCAAAATTGCCGCAATTAAATACGCGCGAAATTGCCAAATCCCATTCTTGGGTTTGTGCTTGGGAATGCAATGTTCAGTGATTGAATGGGCAAGGGACATCGCCGGATTAACAGATGCTAATAGCGCGGAATTTGACCCCCATACCGAAAATCCAGTTATTAACCTCTTGCCAGAACAGCAGGATATAGTTGATTTGGGCGGAACAATGCGTTTAGGTTTATATCCTTGTCGCTTGCTTCCCAATACATTGGCTTTCAAACTCTATCAGGAAGAAGTAGTTTATGAACGCCATCGACATCGCTATGAGTTCAACAACGCCTACCGCAATATATTTGTAGATTCTGGTTATGTGATTAGCGGCACTTCTCCCGACGGACGCTTAGTGGAAATAATTGAATTTCCCAACCACCCCTTCTTTATTTCTTGCCAATTTCACCCAGAATTTCAATCAAGTCCCAGTATCCCTCATCCTCTATTTAAGGGTTTCATTCAAGCTGCGATCGCGCAAAGGGCACTGCCGGAGGCGATCGCTCGTTCTAATCCTTCCTCTGTTACACAAGCACCAGCACAAGTCTCTTAATTAATCATCAGTCATGAGTCTTTGGTTTGAGTACCAAAGATTCATGACACAACTCAAAATCTTTTACGGGTGTAGCGCTGAAATTTGCTGCTGTGAAACTTGTGAATTGAGGGATTTTTGTGGCCTACTGGGTGAAAATTCACTATGAGAGAAATGAATATGTAGTCAATTTTGAACGGGTTACGGCTTTTTGTCATGAACGGAACGGCAGGGTTACTTTTTGGTTACCAGATTGTGCTATCCCCATAGTGGTTAATTCCCAAAACAACTTAGAAGACTATCAAAAAATTCTGGATTATATACAGCATGTCACGGCGTTAGGGTTTGAGAAATCCTATTGGGTGAAAATTCTTTACGAAAGGAATGAGTATATCATTAACCTCGACAGCATTAGTTCTTTTTGTCATGAACCAAACAACGGCAGGATAACTTTTTGGTTGCCAAATAGTACTCTTCCCATCATTATCAACCCTGTGAGTAATCCAGATTCTTATCAAAAAGTTTTGGAATACGTTCAGAACACAACTGGTTATCTTTTATAAGTCAAGAATATCGCATGATTGCTGGTACTCCGTGCGATCGCCGAAGGCACTGCGCTTTGCGCAATCGCTGCTTGAAGCACTCTCCCAAAGAGTTATCCTCTGGTCGTTTATTGCCATTTCGATAAGCGTTCAGTAGGAGTGGTTAGCAGAATTTTTAGAACTACCGAACACCAAACAGGTGGATGTTTGTTTTAATGAGTCCTACAACTGCTTCCCATGCCCTAGGAAGAGTCGCAATTTGGTAGTAAAGTTCAACCCAGTCATTGGAAATAAGCGTTGAGTCATACACAGACTGCTTCAACGCCAAAGCTGTACCGCTGCGAGTGGGTTTGAACAATCTGCCAACGAAAGGTAATGTTGCTAACCGAAGCGTAAGTGTTATTTCTTTACCTAAGCCCAAGCTGTTCACCAGGACCAACTTCTCTACTTTTCCAGGAAAATTCAGTGCGAATTCCAAGACGACACCGCCTCCCAGCGAATTTCCAATCAGGCTCGCGCACTCGATACTGAGGGCATCCATGAAATCTTTGACGAACTGGGCTAGGTAGGTGAGCGAATAAGTTGCTGGTGGCTTATCGGAACGACCAGCGCCTACTAAATCAACAGCGTAGACACGATGGTGTTGAGCTAAGACGCTAATATTATACGCCCAAGTCTCCACACTACTGCCGATGCCGTGGAGCAAGATGACTGTTGTTCCGTTACATAAAACCTACCCAATTGCACCCACCGCTAGACTTTTCTACACAACAAGATGACTGGTACTAGTTAGGGAGGTTGGGTTTCGTTTACTTCCTGCTTCATTCTGGAGAAGTCGGCAACAAGACCAGTCCACAGGCGAATACGGTCTAACTGACCGCGTTTTTCACGCCACTTGCTACAACCGGGGGAACCCCCGAAGTTTGCCCGGAGGGAAACCCTCCTTGCAACTTCTCTCCGGCAACGCAGTGGCTCAAATTGATGGCTGCGTTTAAGTCGCGGTCAATAACAAAACCGCAATGCCCGCATTCAAACACTCGCTCATCAAGTCCGAGTGTTTCTTTTTTGATTCCGCAGTTAGAACAAGTCTTGCTAGATGGAAACCACCTATCAACGACTAGCAGCTTGGAACCATATAGTTCACACTTGTAGGTTAACTGTCTACGGAACTCAAAGAATGACATATCAGAGATTGCTTTAGACAAGCGTTGATTAGCCAACATTCCAGACACATTAAGGTCTTCAATCACTACTGTGCCGTGGTTCTTAGCCAGTAGTGTCGTCAGTTTATGCAATGTATCCTTGCGGATGTTGGCAATCTTTCTGTGCAGTCTAGCAATCTGCAAATTCGCTTTTTTCCAGTTGTTTGAACCGATGATTTTATGGCGGTTCAACCATTGCATTTTGCTTAACTTAGCTTCGTACTTTTTGTAAGATTTGGCTCCAGCTATGACATCGCCAGTGCTGAGAGTTGCTAGGTTCTTAATACCAAGATCAACACCTACAACGTTTGTATGTTCGGACTTTTGAGTTTCTACGTCAAATCTGAAGCTGATAAACCATCTATCGGCTTGGCGAGATATTGTGCAAGACTTAATCAATACCTGCGGTAGTCGCTCGTAAGTTTTAATAACGCCAATCACAGGCACTTGGATTTTGTTACCGCCCAAGATTTTGACTGTCCCTTCAAGTGTGAAAGAATCTCGCTTTCCTTTCTTTTTGAACTTCGGCACCCCTTTTTTCTTGTTAAAACAATCTTTCCATGCTTCACGCAAAGCCATCAATGCTTGTTGTGGAGCCGCCGATAGAACATTCGTAATACCATTCATTTTCAGGCTTCACAAGTGCTACCAACCATTTATGAAGGTCAATAGCGCTAGGAAATTTTATCTTGGTTTCGGAATTAACTTTATTATGGTCAAGAATCTGCTTAGTGAGAGCTAGTCCCCAGTTCCACGCATGACGGGATACACCACAATGCTTAAGCAGCTGAGTGCGTTGCGCGTTATTCAGTTTTAGTTCTGTCTTAAAACCTAGTAACATCGTTTTGTTTACATATGTTACTATATTAGCATATAGAGTTAATTTTGTGTGATGCCATTTCAAAAAGGTAACAAGTTAGGATTTAAACCACAGAACAATGAGCCGTTTGATAAGCGTCCTATATGTTTCAATGTACGTGTGGGAGTGAGGGAGAAACTTAAAACCGTCCCTGACTGGCAAGAACGGCTAAGAGAATGTGTTGACAAGCTTCTTGAAGACATGGACAAACAGTAAGCTATGGGTAGCTTTGTCCAGAAATTAAGTTACAGCTTCACCCCCTTGTCCCCCGAAGTCCAGTAACGTGTATTGATTTGACCAACTTGGACATATCGGTCTTGTGGTGTCTGTACAAGCATCATAGGCATCAGTCAGCATTTTTGGTTGACGTGGAGTGACTTGCAGTTGTCATTCAGAATCAGGTTCAATTGATAACGCCTAAGCCCCTACTTTTGAAAAAGCTAACTTCGCGGCACCTGCTATCCCCGCAAAGTTACCCAATTCTGCTGGCAATATTTGTAAACCAAGACGTGAAGTAGGCAGAACTCTCTGCTCAATTTCTGCTTTAACAAATGGTATAAAAAACTCAGCACTGCCACTCACCCCGCCACCAATCACAACTGCTTGCGGCGTCAGCACGTAAACCAAACTAGTCAATCCAATTCCCAAATCTCTACCATATTCTTTCCAGAATGTCAAGGCTTGAGCATCTCCGGCTTTTGCCAGAACGCCGAGTTCTGCTGGTTCCTTGCCTGTACGGCGACGAATTGCGGTGACTGATACATACTGTTCCAAAGAGCCTTGATTGCCACTATTACACCTTGGACCATCTGGCTTGAGGGTAATCAATCCCAGCTCACCGGCTGCGCCTAGAGGACCAGTAAAGAGTTGGCCATCTAGGATAATTGCGCCACCGACACCAGTTCCCAAAGTCAGCAGAATCAGGTTCTGAAAGCGGCGACCTGCTCCTAGCCAAGCTTCCCCTAGCCCTGCACAGTTGGCATCGTTACCGACAATCGTAGGTTTGCCTGTTTTTGCTTCTAAAGCATCGGCTAAAGGCACATCGTACCATCCTGGCAAGTTAATGGCAATTTTGGCAATGCGTCCTTGAGCGTCCGCAGGTCCGGGAGTGCCAACACCAATGGCAATGCAATTTCTCTCAAAGTCAATTTGGGCGATCGCATCTACCATTTTTGCTATAACCGCCTCTGGTGTCGCTGGTTGCGGCGTTGCCACAGTTAAGGATTGTAAACAAGTGCCATCTGCGGTAAAACGCCCCAGCTTAATTGCTGTTCCACCCAAGTCAATACCAATTACTTGAGAATTCCCCACTTTCAAACCCCTCACAGATTTGGCAACAGAATAAGTAGATTTCTGGCAAAAAACCCGTTTATGGCGAATTGGAACCGCAGATGGACTCCTGCGTGCGTAGGACGGGTTCCCCGGCTTGTTCAAAGCAGCATCTGGAGGAGAAGATAGCACCTGCCGTGCAGATAAACACTGCAAAATTTGCTACTTCATTTTTTACCAGTTTCGCTACCAAAAAATTCTACATTCTCAGAGTCATTTGGTGCTGGTCGTAAAGCAGCGACAGTCAGGGGATGAAAACTAGGCTGACTCTGTAAAGATGCTACTGGGGAACCTCTTAAGATGCCAGTCAGGGCGACGGAAAGCATAAAGCCACCAGCAGCGGCAGCAATTAAAGAAATATTATCTTTCACACAGATCTCTCAATGATAAGTACAACAGATATTAGAGTAGCAAACAGATAATGGTTATTTTTTCTCATTTGTCCAACGACAAATGAAAAGAGACTCAATGACTAATGATTATTAACAAATAATTCTTGACTATTTCCGGATGTCTTTGCGTAAACGGGGATTAATAAATTCATTTAACCCCTCACCGAGTAGCGACAGCCCCACAACCATAATTGTCATCGCTAATCCGGGGAAAAAGGCAGTCCACCAAACACCAACAGGTAGTGCTTGCAAAGCTTGTTGTAAATCGCGTCCCCATTCTGGCGTTTCTCTTGGAAGCCCTAAGCCCAAAAAACCCAAACTCCCCAGAATCAAAATCGCATCAGCGGCGTTGAGGGTAAAAAGGACGGGTACGCTTTGAATGACATTGAAAAATAAGTACCGAGAAAGAACTTGCCAAGTGTTAGCACCCATTGCTTGTGCTGCTTCGATGAACACTTCTGTTTTAACGCTAACAGTGTGGTTGCGGACAACACGGTAATATTGCGGGACATAAGCAATGCTGATGGCAAGAGCGGCGTTTAATATTCCACGTCCTACGATAAATGCCAGCGTTACCGAAAGCAGCAAGCCTGGTAGGGTGTAGATACTATCCATAACAAATAGTAATGCTTTATCTAATCTACCGCCTAGGTAGCCACTTACCATGCCCAAAGGCACACCAATAAACATACTGAGTGCTGTAGCCAATAAAACCACTTGCAAGGCAGCTTGAGCGCCAAATAGCGTGCGCGAAAATACATCATAGCCTTCGCGACTGGTGCCAAACCAATGTTGGAGTGAGGGTGGTTCTTGAATGGGGTTAGTCAAGGAATCTAGGGGGTTTTGCAGCCAACCGAAAGCCTGGAGTAAGGGGGCGCACAAAGCCAGGAAGATGAAAAACAAAGTTATCGTTAACCCAATCAACATCAGTCGTTGGGAAAGCGTGGGGTTTTTAGCAAACCGTAAAAATCGAATCGGGGGACTTTTTGTGATGGTCATAAATACAAGAAGCCGTAAGGAGTTGCAAGCTGGTAACTACAGATGACCATTTTACCTATCAGGTTGTTTCGTGCGATTGCCTTTGGCAGTGGGCAAAGCCCAATCGCCGTAAGTCCGGAGGAGGCTTGTGCCAAGCGCGTAAGCTCCCACTGGGTGAAGGCACAAAGGAGCGTCTTTTGCTACTGAGAAGGCGGGTGTTGCACCATCTTTGCAAAGACACAAAGCCGATAACGGCTACAATGTTTACGTGTTGCATTATAAATAAGTGACATCTCCCGGCGATCGCCACAAAGTGGTACACCGACGGCTTCTAAACCTCAAGATTTAGATTTCCTGCTTCTTTGGGAGAGCCTAGTAGCATCCTTGCCCTTACTACCTTGGTTTAAATTCTTGGCTTTAGTTAAAAAGACTTATAAATATTTGTAACAATATTTAACAGGGCAATAATATCATTTAAAGTAGTCAGAAGCCAGCACCTAACCCTGGAAAGTGACAGTGCTGGCTTTGGCTCCTAATTATCAAAGGAGATAATTTCATTATGGCTTATCAAGAGCGCCTCAAACCCTGGGCAGTTGTTCATTCACTGTCCTCCTCACAAAAGGTAGTCGTCAGCCGCCACCGGAGTCGCATTGATGCAGAAGGATACCTTCAGTTATTGCGTGAGCAAAAGCCCCATAGCAAACATGAAGTCGTTTTCGAGATGGTAGAGGGCAATGGGTGTTAAGCTTGTCATTTGCTGACGTTCAGGCTGATAGGGTAAAGAGCGAAGCGAGTATTGGCAGAGAAAAATAGGGTGCATGAACCCAGTGCAACACAAATGACATCTTGCACTAGCCCGCAACAGCCAGAGATTTTAATTTCTGGCTAATAGCAAAACTCCTCACGCATAGAACTCGGTCAAATTTTGCACTCCATTTGAATAGACTTGTTTGGCTTAGCCTACCCATAACGTAAGTTTGGGTAGGCTAAGCCAAACCAATATAAAAAGCGAAGCAACATTATGGTAGGATAATAGTGCTACGGCTTTAACGTTGCTTCGTGGAGGCACGACCAAGTTTTTATAGCAATCATAGATTATTGCTAATTTTTACTAGAGTGTTCGTCGGCAAAAGTTCCAACGACACGCGCTCGTACGCCAGCTTTTCTGGTAACGCTATTTTTTAGCGAAAGAATCCTCAACTATAATCTTTGATTTAGTTGGGGTGCGTTCAATAGACTTGTTGCAAAAGTCATCTATCGACAAAAAAAGTAGTCAGAACTCCAAGAGTTAGGAACTTGAGCGATGAGCGAGGACACTTGTATGCCGAGGTTACTTGGGAACGCAAGCAAAGTGTCCTCCTCTGCACTTAAGTGCAGAGTGGGCGAGGACTTACAAATTGCTTTCAATCAATTGGCGATACTCGCTCTTTTGCTTGACGCCTTTGAGTTCCTTCAACAGATCCTTATCCTTGAAGAACTGAACTGTGGGTGTTCCTGTGACACCAGCATTTTCGGCGATGTCGCGGTCTTTATCGATGTCAATTTCGACAAAGTGGATTTTGCCGTCAAATTCATCCACCACTTTATTTAATATCGGCTTGAGGGTATGGCAAGGACCGCAGCCAGGAGAGACGTATTTGACGATAATCAGGCGATCGCTATCATGGAACAGCTTCCGCAAAGCATAACCCCCGTGATGGCGGGTTGTATTCAAATCAAATTCCGCAGCTTCCTGTTCCTCAGTTTTCTTCTCGGCTGGGTGTTCTAGTTCATTATCTGGAGTTTCCGCTTTTTGATGGAATTCCTGAATCAAACCAGTGGAAGACAACCAGCGTTCTGCTAACATCGCCGCCGCACAACCACTACCAGCGGCAGTAATTGCCTGACGGTACTCATGGTCTTGTACGTCGCCTGCGGCAAAAACACCTTCTAAGCTTGTTTCTGGAGAACCAGGCTTGGTGACAATGTAACCCACATCATCCAGTTCCAGTTGTCCCTTGAATAAAGACGTATTGGGATTGTGACCAATGGCGTAGAATAATCCCTTAACGTGCAGTTTGCTCTCTTCGCCAGTTTTGGTATTGCGGATTTTTATCCCTTCCATGTGGTTGTCGTTCCCAAACACATCTAGTGGTTCACTGTTCCAGTGAACTGTGATTTTGGGGTTACTCAAAACGCGGTCTTGCATCGCTTTAGAAGCCCGCATCTTCTCAGAGCGTACCAGCAAATTCACTTTAGAGCCGTATTTGGTCAGGTAAATTGCTTCTTCCGCCGCCGAGTCGCCGCCACCCACCACAGCTAATTCCGCGCCGTGGAAAATAGGCGTAGCACCGTCGCAAATAGCACAAGCAGAAATTCCTCGGCTCCAGAATTGATGTTCGCTGTCTAAACCCAACCGCTTTGCTGTCGCACCCGTGGCAATGATAACGCTATTAGTTTTAAATTCCCGTTCCTCAGAGCGAACTGTAAAAGGACGCTGAGTTAAATCAACTTCAATAACATCTTCTGTATATAACTCAGCTCCCCAGCGTTCCGCTTGAGCCTTCATCAAATCGATCAGTTCTGGTCCGGTAATTCCTTCGGGAAACCCAGGAAAGTTCTCCACTTCAGTCGTTGTCATCAGCTGACCACCTGGTAACCCCCCCGCTTGGAAACCCTCAAAGACAACCGGTTTGAGGTTAGCTCGTCCTGCGTAGATAGCAGCAGTATAGCCTGCTGGACCAGAACCTATAATCACTACGTTTTCTACTGTCGCGTTGGTCATGATTATTTATATAAACTCATAACGACTACGACTTAGTATAGCAAATTATTTCCGAGCTTGGGAAGGGGGAGGGCAGAGTCATTGCATTTCGGTGCCAATCTGCCAGAAAATTTATTCTCTGTTTCACATATTGACAAAAAAATAATTATGTGTATTATATTATTTTGTTTCCTTCCTTCTTTAATTAAAGTGTAAGCAAAATCAGCTTATGTACTTTTGGGATAGAAATGGGAAATTTTCCGTGAATCTGACTATTGCCATTCTCACTTGCATAAAATATATACACGCGGTAGGGGCTTTCGTCTAGCCCATTGGTGTCAATTTAAGCCAAAACTCTTTTAAAATCTCGTTTCCAGGTAGAACCTGGAAATGCGCGAACCTGGTAACGAGGGTTTGGAGGCTTCGCCGACTCACTGTTGCAACTCTTGCAAGATCTCACGTGAATCTGACTATAACGCTTCTCGTTTGGATGAAGTAATTATTTATCTGTGTCCATCTGTGTCCATCTGTGGTTTTTATTTCTTGATGTATTGCACTCAACTCCCGAACCGCTATATTGCCATTCTCACTTGCATAAAATATATACACACCGTAGGGGCTTTCGTCTAGCCCATTGGTGTCAATTTAACGTTCAGACCTTTACCCCACCTTGATTTGACCCCACCCCGCCAAACTTACGCTTTTGCTCGCCTCCCCGCTTGCGGGGAGGGGTTGGGGGTGGGGTAAAGCCAACGTGGAATCAAGGTTTAAACGTGATTGTTGACACGCATAGGCATTTCTCAGCCCCTACAAACAACCTGTATTGCAGCCAGTTGAAAACTGCTATAAAGGCACAACAACTTATCAGCCCTTGTCTTATTAACAAGAAAATTTTTTACTAAGGTGATATGAAAACGATGTGAAGTGGGTAAGTTACATTTAGAACTTTTTAACCCATGTGCACTTCACAGAAAATACGTATGAACACTCAACGAAAAGCTAAATTTCTGCGATATATTCTTCAGAAAAAGCAGGAAGAGCAGGGTTTCACACTTATTGAACTGTTAGTAGTCATTATTATTATTGGTATTCTTTCTGCTATTGCTTTGCCCTCTTTCCTTAATCAAGCGAATAAAGCCAAGCAGACTGAAGCGAAAACCTATATAGGTTCCATGAACCGAGCGCAGCAAACTTATTACTTGGAAAATGGTACATTTGCAAGTAACACTGAGTTTGATAAGTTAGGTCTTGGTATCGCAACAACGACTACAAATTACAACTACGCAATTCTTCCCGAGACAGGTGCTACTACTACTGCCACGAACCAAGCACAACCACGAACTGATGGCATCAAAGCCTATATTGGTGGCGTGAAACTGGGAAATGTAACTGGCACAAATGAAGGAACGACCGTAGCCGTATTGTGTGAAGCTAAATTTGGCAAAGACATCAATAATGCCAATGCTGCAACAGGTACAGAAGATGCCGAGTTCAACACACCCTCTGGTAGCGGAACCTCTCCTACCTGCCCCCCAACCTACATTAACCTATCTAACAACACGTCCGCGTCATCACAGTCGGATCAGGCTTCGTCTTCTGCGCCAGCAGGTGGCGGCTAGCTTCGTCTCAGTCATCAATCATTGTCCAGTGTTGTCAACATTTTGATTCCCAACCCCATTAAGTCAAAGAACAATAACTCTGTTGGAAAAGTAGTTTGTAGTAGCGCTTCAGCGCTCATAAGCACTCTTCGTGCTTACTACGAACACTAAACAAGTACAACCTTAACCAAGCTAATGACTCCTTTTTTAAACTTTTTTGGAATAAAAATAAAGTAAATAAAATCAACTTAAATTTCAATTACCCGTCATGCACTAGCCAATCGCAGTAGACCGCATAAAACTTTGGGCGTTGCTGAATCCATGTATGAAAAAGATGTCGTGTGATTCCAAACCCTTGTAGAGACCTACCATGGTACGTCTCTACACTTGGATTCATACTTCAAATTAGCAACGCCAAACTTTGTATCTTCGGGTCAATTTCGCTACAGATGAATTTATACCGCTTCTTTGTGTGAAAGTGCCTGCGCTTAGCGCATAAATCCATTGGCTCAGATTCCCGACAACTTCCGCGAAGTCGGGAATCTTGTTCACAATTTCGCTACAGATGGATTTATACCGCTTCCGAAACATCAGCTATGTATAAATTTGTTGCCTTCCTCCTTAGGGACTGTATTATCTTATAAATTTTGTCTCTGACTGAATAATTAAATTTTGATAAAAATCTTTGTTTCCTCTATCTAATATGAGATGTTTGCGATATTGTATATAACATTTAATAGAGTGTGTATAAGTCAATCTCACTGCACAGTCTGCCTTTGGGCAAGAATCTTCAAAAAAGCTCCAGTCATATAAATTTGTTAAAACTTGCATACATTATGGTGGAAAAACAAATAACGTTTTGCATATATCGCTCAAAAGTGTTATTTGTGCAAAAGACAGGACAAGACTTGTTTGAGATCAGTTTACAATAATGGCTTGTAGCGGCGAAACTTACCTGGCTTTGTGGGGATTACCGTACAAAACCGAATTTAATGGTCACGCAATTGAGTAAGTTATGATATAGTTAAAAAGTTAAGACTTGCTTTGCCAAAGAAAAAGGCTCTACGCGTCGTCAAAAATTCCGGAACGGAAAGCAGTTTTGATCAAGCATTTACTAAACCAAATCTGAATTTAATCGAGGTTATGAGTAAGCAGCAAGTAATTCACCCAATGGTGAAGTTGCAGCGTAATGTGAGTTCACTCGTAGATTCTAATATTATCAAGCCCACGGATAGCATTTGGAAAATCGCTTTGCTGTTCGGAAACGAATGGCAACACTGGAAGCAAGAACTGCTAGACTTTGGGTTTAGCATGCAAGATCCAGTCAGCGAATTGCTAGCTGTGGAAGCTTGGGATGAAGAATAGCAGTAGCAAACAGGTTACAGCTGACAGCTCAAGTGGCAATAGGGGATAGGTGATACGTTACAGGTTACAGATGAAAGGTTCAAGCTTTTGTGTGTCGCCTCTACTTTCTACCTTATCCCCTATGCCTTGTCACCTATTCCCTGTTCCCCTATTCCCTAAACTTGGCACGCAGCCAAAGCCTGTGCTAATTCCTTAGCAGTTTGGTAGCGATCGCGTGCCAGAGGTTCTGTAGCGCGGTCAATCACCTCGCGCAACTGCGGAGTAATAGTGGGAACATTTGCGACTTCAAACCGGAAACTGCGTCCCCTCTGGCGATAGAACTTAAATGGGCTTTCGCCAGTCAGCAGAAAAATAAGCGTTGGTCCAATGGCATATAAATCGGATTGAGTCAGAGGTTGTCCCCGTTCTTGTTCGGGGGCACAATAACCCTCTGCACCAATACGAGTTCCAGGTGCCGTGCCAATCTCCTTCACCGCCCCAAAATCCAGCATCACTATGCGATTATTAGAATTTCGCACCATGAGGTTAGCGGGTTTAATATCGCGGTGGATCAGTGGTGGTTCTTTGCTATGGAGATAGTCCAAAATATCGCAGGTTTGAATCATCCAATTAATCGCTAAATTTGGCGTAACTGGTCCTTTTGAATAAATAAGTTTTTCTAGATCCTGACCGTGGACTAATTCCATCGCCAAATATTTCTTGCCACCTTCAACAAAGAAGTCGTAATACTTAGGAATTCCAACATGGCTGAGGGATTTGAGAGTATTTGCTTCTCGTTCAAATAATTCTTGTGCCTTGGCAATTTTCGCCATATCAGCATTCATCTGCTTCAGCACCAGCAGTTGCGGGTGTCCGGCAATTTTTCCTTGTCCATCCCAAGCGAGATAGGTAGTCCCCATACCTCCCTGTCCGAGAATTCGTAATACCTGATATTGACGAATTGTCTGTATCACCGACAGAGGTTCACCGCAGTGGATGCAAAACAAATTGTTAGGCGAGTTTCCTTCGTGCGTGCAAGTGTTGGGTGACGCGAAAGGAGAATATTGTGGAGCGGTTTGCTGGTCCATTTGGAATTTCAAGATGGGACCGCCTTGTGCCAGTTGCAGCAGGGAATTATCTGGCAAAAAAGCCTGAGTCACCAAGACGCCGTTGAGAAAAGTGCCATTTATGCCTTGACTAGTCACCTGCCAAGAACCGCCATTTTTATCAGAACCGATTTGTTTGAGTTCTAAATGATACCGAGAAACCAAAGTATCACTTAAAACAACGTCATTATCTGCGGAACGACCAATCCGTATAATGGACTCGTCGTCAAAGTGCCACTGCCTAAGAGGTGTTTTTTTTTGCGGTTCTAACAGGGTCAGCGTGACCATAGACGATTTTTGATTAGGGAGTAAGGAGATGAGCACAAGACAGCCAAGCGAGTATTGAGAAAGACTAACCATTATTCATTTACTTGCTCATCCTCCTTTAAGAAATCCCTAATCTAAAATTGATTGCTGTTGTTCTAAATTCGGGCGGACTCTTGCCCGGATAACTACAGCAGTAATATTGTCATGACCATTGTAATGGTTTGCCAAATCAATTAAAGCTTGAACGCCAGTTTCCAAATTGGCACTAGAACTCAAGAGAGGGGCTAAGTGAGTTTGCCAATGAATTTTTAACAAATCATTATCTGACAAACCATCCGAAGCAAGAACAAAAAGGGAATCTTCATTTATCTCCAAAAACTGTACATCGGGAATAATCAAGTGTTCATCGCGAGGACCAAGGGCTTGGGTAAGTTGGTAAGCATCAGGGCGCGAGTATGCCACACTAGGTTCCACACCCCGAGAAATTTCCCGTTGACCAACTTCATGGTCTACCGTGATTTGTTCCAGTCCTCTTTTGGGAGTCACGCGGTAGAGACGACTATCTCCCACATGAGCCACCACGACATGAGTATCTTGGATTAAAACCATAATGAGGGTGGTACCCATGCGCCCAACCCCAGAACGGGAATCTTGTTGATTGACATCGAAAATGGCTTGATTAGCTTGCCGTACCGCTTCTCGGATATCATCTTCTGTGGGCAGTTGGTCAGAAGTCCAGTGGGTTTGAAAGTACTGGCGCAAAGAACTGACAGCTAAGGCACTAGCAACCTCCCCACCAGCGTGTCCGCCCATTCCATCGCACAGAACATACAAACCACGTGCTTGTAAAGTACGGTTGTTGGGCAATTCTAGCTTATGAATTTTTGTTTCAATACCAAAGTAATCTTCGTTATGGTCACGTTGACGTCCTACATCGGTAAGCCCTGCATTTTCCAAACTCACTAACTGCATCGGCAGAACAAGTGTGGGCATATCATCGGTTTTCAATTCAGTGTCATCCTCTTGCTCATCTAATTGCAAGACAGTGGGCGTAGCGGTACTGTAGGGCATTGTTCGGGTAATTGGAACACTTGTGGAATTGCCTTGCAATTCAGAGGCTATAGCTTCCAAACGTGATTGCAGCTCCACGAGCGTTTGGATCTTTCCGAGTTCCAACTCTCCTATAAGGTGTAAAATAGAGCCAAATTGAGTGCGTTGAGACTGTCTAAAAAGCGCCTGCCAAACTCGTCCTAAAATTTGGACTGTAAAGGGCTGTGCTTCTAGCTGTGGTTCTAAATCTTCTGATAACTCAGCAGCCGATGACTTACCTGGTAATTCTACATACAAGCGCTGTAGTGCTAGCGACAGGTCTTCATCGAGTCGCAGATTCCCCAACTCCCACAGACTTTGACGGCACTTTACTGTTTCCAGCACCGCCCATAGTTGGGTCATCTGGTAAAAAAAGTGTACAATTTGTAGCGAACTTGTCGTATCTTCTCGCCACAGTTCAAGTAATTTTTGCCAGTTTGAGCGGTCTTCGAGCAGTACCACCTGTATATTTTCATGCTGCCAAGCATCATGAATTGGCGGTATTCCCAGATGGCACCAAGATTGTAAGGCAATATAAGGTTTAGCGAGACTGGGAATTTTCTGCTCCCCCACTGATGGCGTTGCTAACCCCTGTTGCTCATTTGCTAGCATGACCTCAAGCAGCGACAGTTGGTATGGTTGGCAATCTAGAACCCTAACGCACACCTCAGTATTAGTAGCAATTTCCCCTAAGGCTGGTAGCGGTTCTAGCAGTTGATAGCGCTTCTGTGGGTCTAGATACGACCCTACCGACAGAGGGGAGGGAAAAGAGGATAAGGAGGATGAGGAGGATAAGAAGGATGAGGAGGATAAGAAGGATGAGGAAGAAAATATTGCTTCCCTATCTCCCCTATTTTCCCCAGCCGCAAAAGTTCCTTCCTGAGTAATAATTGCCCACAGAACTGTTCCGCATTCTGCGCCACAGTTATCACATCGTTGTGCATTCAAAGCCACATAAGTACTGCACTCTGGACAGACCTTTTGGGTCAGAGAAGCGCCACAGTTTTGACAAAATTTGTTGGTATTGGGGTTTTCAAAGTTACACTGAGGGCAAATCAGCATTGTGGAAGTTCCTTAATTCCCGATCCAAAGTGCTTCTAGCCACTAGAATCCAAAAGTGCCACATTTGTTAGCACCTGCCTACAGTAGACCGACAAAATATTGTGGTTCATCTGGCGAATTTTGGTGGCAGTCTTAATTGTTACGCATATTAACGATAGATTTCAGATACGGCAACATATCTCCTCACAATAAATTGCCATTAAAGCTAGACTTTGTGGCATATTCCAACACATATCTTTAGGTTTAGGAAATTTAGGGCGTGGGAAGATAAGGGAGATAATAAAGTCAAAAAAATCACATTTGTCATATTTGTCACATATGTATTATTCTCTTTCTCTTCCTCATCTTTCCAATCACCCCTCAAGCAGCACAGAGAGTTGAATAGCCAAGCAAGCGTTATAAGACCGACTTTCAACTTCCATTGTTCCTTCTATGTAGTTTGTATGTTTTTGTATCAGTGTCACTCTTCATCCTGTGCTTGCTTGTCTCCAAGAGTCATTACTAAGAATGTGGTAAAGTTTTCCAAAATACTTAATAATTGAGCCGCAGGAATTTCTACATCCCTACACCTCGTTTCTGGGAACTACGCGCCTCGACCTGCAAAAGCTAAATCAAGTAACAATTTGAGTTCACGAGGAGTCAAATCACGCCATTGACCTGGTTGCAGACCATCTAAATGTAGGTGAGCGATCGCTACCCTAATGAGGCGCAAAGTCGGAAATCCCACAGCCGCCGTCATTCGCCGTACCTGACGATTTTTCCCCTCTGTTAAAGTCATTTCCAACCACGCTGTCGGCACATTTTTGCGAAATCTAATCGGCGGATCCCGTTCTGGTAAAGAAGGTGTTGGTAATAGCTGCACCAAGGCTGGTCGAGTCCGGTAATCTTGGATCATCACACCTTCTTGCAGCTGTGTCAAAGCCGCAGCATCAGGAATTCGTTCCACCTGCACCCAGTAAGTACGTTCGTGTCCAAACCGAGGATGCGAGAGGCGATGTTGCAATTGTCCGTGGTTAGTCAACAGGAGTAACCCCTCACTGTCCCAATCTAAACGCCCCACAGGATACACATCAGGAACCTCGATGTACTCTTTCAAGGTGCTGCGTGTCGGGGAGTCTTTTGTAAATTGGCTTAGGACGCCATAAGGTTTATAAAACAGAATATATCGATAGTCAATAGTCATTAGTCATTAGTCATTAGTCATTGTAGAGACGCGCTGAATGAAAGCGTCTGTACATCTTTGTCATTAGTCATTGCTCAAGAGCTCAAGAGCTCAAGAGCTCAAGAGCTCCCCATCTCCCCTTGTTTGCAGCTTACCAGAGCTTAAGGGCGATTGCGCGGAGCGCAGTGGGAAGCACGAGGGCAATCGCCCAAGGCTTCGCCGTGAGCGCTCAGCCGAACGGGGCAGTGGTAAAGCCAATTGCACTCTACCATCCCTCACTCTTAGCTTTCCCCCTGAGTGCTTTAAACTTATGAATACAAGTACGTCAGCGTAAATAATTAAAGGTTTGTAGTGAGGGCTAAAGCCCCACTTTAAGGGCTGAAGCCGTGACTACGAGTTAATTTCCATATTTTTTACATTGCTTAACATAGTTTGAGTTATTCTCACCGACCTACTTATAAGCTTTTGAACTATAAGCTTTTCAACGTCACCTCTGTGCGGAGATTTACTTATCATCTGTAGCAAATTTATAACAAAAATACTTCGCATTCTACCTTCTGCTTAACCAACCCCTCCACCTCAGTTTCTTCATAATTTGTCAACTTCTTGCTCCCATCCCCAACGAAGGTGGTAAAATCAATTCCCATGCTAGGGGTGCCTGCATAGGCTGAGATTACACCCTTAACACCTGAATCCGGGTAATACCGGCGGAGGGAAGCTGTTTATCGAGGAAAGCAAATATGCGGACAGAATGGGTCGCCAAGCGGCATGGGCAGAGTAATGTTACTCAAATGCATTATGCCCGTCAGGGTGTCATCACCGAAGAAATCCATTACGTTGCTCAGCGGGAAAACCTTCCCGTTGAGCTCGTTAGAGACGAAGTAGCACGGGGACGGATGATTATCCCTGCTAACATCAACCACACGAACTTGGAGCCAATGTGTATTGGTATCGCCTCCAAGTGTAAGGTAAATGCTAATATTGGCGCGAGTCCTAACTCTTCCAATCTTGATGAAGAGGTTGCAAAGCTGAATTTAGCAGTGAAGTATGGTGCTGATACCGTAATGGACTTGTCCACTGGTGGCGGTAACTTGGATGAAATTCGTACTGCTATTATCAAAGCTTCACCTGTGCCAATTGGCACAGTCCCAGTTTACCAAGCTTTAGAAAGTGTCCACGGCAACATTGAAAAGCTGACACCAGATGATTTTCTTCATGTTATCGAGAAACACGCCCAGCAGGGTGTCGATTACATGACTATCCACGCCGGAATTTTAATTGAGCATTTGCCCTTAGTCAGAAGTCGCATTACTGGCATTGTGTCTCGCGGTGGCGGCATTCTGGCAAGATGGATGCTACACCATCACAAGCAAAACCCGCTTTATACCCACTTGCGCGACATCATTGAAATTTTTAAGAAATATGATGTCTCGTTCAGTTATGGTGACTCCCTGCGTCCTGGTTGTACCCATGATGCTTCTGATGAAGCACAATTAGCTGAACTTAAAACTCTCGGAAAACTCACTCGCAAAGCTTGGGAGGATGACGTACAGGTCATGGTAGAAGGTCCTGGACACGTCCCGATGGACCAAATTGAGTTCAACGTCAAAAAGCAGATGGAAGAGTGTTCTGAAGCTCCTTTCTACGTGCTAGGACCATTGGTAACGGACATCGCCCCTGGTTACGACCACATTACTTCCGCAATTGGGGCAGCAATGGCTGGTTGGTACGGTACTGCGATGCTATGCTACGTCACACCGAAAGAACACTTGGGTTTGCCGAATTCGGAAGACGTACGCAACGGTTTGATTGCCTACAAGATAGCAGCTCACGCAGCAGATATTGCCAGACACCGCCCAGGCGCAAGAGACAGAGACGATGAACTGTCTACTGCGCGTTACAACTTCGACTGGAACCGTCAGTTTGAATTATCACTCGACCCCGAAAGAGCGCGGGAATATCACGATGAAACTTTACCAGCAGACATTTACAAAACTGCTGAGTTTTGTTCAATGTGCGGTCCCAAGTTCTGCCCAATGCAAACCAAAGTTGATGCTGATGCCCTGACAGAACTTGAGAAGTTCTTGGCGAAGGACAAGGAAGTGGTAACTCAAAGTTAGCTATAGCGGTTCTCGTAAGAATCACATACACCACCACGAATAATGTAGAGACGTAGCATGCTACGTCTCTACACCCGTGTATTGCACGCAACACCAGAAGCGCTAGAAATCCGCATTCTATTGGTAAACCAGGGTGGGCAATACCCACCCTACTTTTAGCTATTTGCAAGCTCCTTATATCGCTGTTGAATCTCCTGAATTTGAAACACCGCCTCAAACTGCAACCCGGCTTGTTGGTAAAACTCTGCTCCCCCTTGCTGGCGATCTACTAGTGCAATGACTTGATTGACACTATAACCTGCTGCTCTTAGCCGTTCTACTGCTTTCATAGCAGATTGTCCAGTCGTGACGACATCTTCCAAAACCACGACTTTTGCACCTTCCGGCAAACTGGGACCTTCAATATATGCCTTTGTACCATGTCCTTTCGCTTCTTTGCGAACAATCAGCGCCGGAATCGGTCGGTTTTCATAAGTAGAAACGACACTTACTGCTGTCACAATTGGATCAGCGCCCAGAGTCAGCCCAGCAACAGCTTGGGTATCTAAAGAGAGTAGAGGTAATAGAATTCGTCCAACTGCTAAGGCACCTTGAGGGTGGAGCGTTACTTGTGTTTTATTGATGTAATAAGAGCTACGCAGCCCCGAAGCAAGGACAAAATCACCTTCTTGATATGCTAGTTGACAAAATAAATCTAGTAAGTGTTGGCGCAGGGTTACTAAATCAGTAGTAGCTGCCCAGATACTTTGCTGGTTAAGGGTTTCGGCGTGATGCGTCATTACAACTAGTAAAAAATTATGCTACACAAAAGGTTGAACTCACGAAAATAGTGCTGAGGTACTGAGAAAGCCCTAAGCAATGATTTCTCAGTGTTAAGTGGAAATGACTCAGCACTTTTATGGGAGTTCTGAAATCCAGCATAAGTCAAGATTCGCCTAAATACTTGAGGAGCAATGAATATGGGTATAAAATTCAAACCCATAAGTGGTTTATTGCTATTGGTAGCTACTATAAGTTTTCCGACTCTTAAAGCCCAAGCGCAAACACCCAATTATGAAACACCGAGTGAGGTGTTTGAACGTGCTTTTTTTAGAAACGACCCCAATTTTTATGGAAGTCAGACTTTGAAAAGTCAAATTAACGAAATACTTGGAGCTGGTTCTATTGGACGCAACTCATTTCCGGAAAATCAAATTGCCCGAGATGCTGAGTTAGTTAACATTGTGTATCGCGATGTCCTAAATCAGCAGGTTGGTCATGATCCATACATTCGTACCCGGGATTTACCAAATCCTTACGACTCGTCACTACTCGCCTCTCCTCGCATGAATGCGAATCAACCTAAAGTAGGAACTCAGTTCCAATTTGAAGCCGCACCACCTCGGTGAAAGCAAAGAAAAAAGAAGCAATACAAGGGATTTCCAACAAAAATTATCCATCTTGTGGGATGAGCCGGACAGCTTGCCTCTCGTATCGTCTGCCTCCACAAGAGGTTGTTGGATAATTTTTTATTGGAAACTCCCTAAAACCAGATTCTTTCTTATTTCTTTTATTTTCTTTCTTCATTATTAGTCCAGGGTGCAGGAGTTGAACCTGCCTAACGCGAATTATGAGTTCGCTGCCTCAACCGCTCGGCCAACCCTGGTCGAGAATCAATTGTAGCGTAAGTTCACACAGTTTGACAATCTAAGATATCAGATCTAATTTTTAGACTACACCGTTTAAGGACGCGATAGTGCAGACTAATATTGATTAAGTTCCTTTAGGAATTAAAGTAAACAGCTTCGATACTTTTAAATAGACCAGCATTCTTGTGCAATGGCTTGGCGACAATGAAACTAAATTCTACTGTACTTCTAACTCTGATTTTGTTAATCCTGATGTTGGGATCTGGTTCTGTGAGTGCGTTTTGGGGATTTACTTTGGGAAGTGCAGCACTCAAAGGCGTCACATCGCCAGATGCTCGTCCCACAAATAAATTTGCCAGCAGTAAATCAGCGAAGGAGCAACATACAGGGCTTGCTCTACTTAAGGAAGATGAAATCTTGAAAATTGTCAAATCACGCATTGAGGGCAAAACCAAGGCTGCTAAATCAAAGAAACAAGACGACGATGACGAGGAGACAAACAACAGCAAGAAGAAGCGAGAGGAAAAACCCTTGCAAGTGGCTGAAGAAGAAAAGCCTCAAGCAGGGTTTCCCATTAACACTGAAAGCGAGGGTGTCAGCATTTCGGTGCAATCTGCTCGCTTTTCTGGTGGTGCTTTGCTGTTAAAAGTAAAAATGCAAAACAAAGGTAAAGATTCTGTGCGCTTTTTATATAGTTTTTTGGATGTCTCTGATGACAAAGGACGGACTTTGAGCGCTAGCACAGAGGGCTTACCATCAGAATTGCCAGCAAATGGACCTACTTATTCTGGCACGGTGAGCATTCCTACGGCTTTACTTGATGATGTCAAGCGCGTTTCTCTTGCTCTGACAGATTATCCCGCTCAAAGACTGCGGCTAGAAGTGTCAAATATTCCTGTAGAAAGGTAGCTTGGAGCATTGAGAGATTGGGTACTGGTTAGTGGTGAGTCAGTGCGGTCTAAGGGGTTTCCCCGATGAGCAACTGGCTCACCCGAAGGGTTAGTAGTCAATGGTTATTAGTGAAGGAAAATCAACTAACAGCTCATAACCAACAAATGTACAGACGCTTCAAACAGCGCGTCTCTACAAATGTATTTCCAATCCAAAATTCCCAGACTATTTTTCAATTTGGGGGCATCAGTATTACACGAGCTTTGACAGTGAGTGGTTTTTCTAGCTTAAGTTTGACAGACGTAGGGCTGCGATTGTTGTCAGTGCTGCTGTTGATTGCTATCAATGCCTTTTTTGTAACAGCAGAGTTTTCTATGGTGACAGTACGGCGATCGCGCATTCATCAGCTTGTGCAGGCTGGTGATCTTCAGGCGATCGCCGTCGAGGTGCTGCAACGCAGTATTGATCGATTGTTATCTACAACTCAATTGGGCATTACCCTTTCTAGTTTGGCATTAGGGTGGATTGGAGAAAGTACGGTTGTTGTGCTCTTTAAAGCATCGCTACTATCTTTACCTTTACCTAAAGGGATGAGTACAGTTATCGCTCATTCTTTCTCAATCCCAATCACCTTTTTTTTCATAGCCTATTTGCAAATAGTTTTGGGAGAACTTTGTCCTAAATCAGTAGCTATGCTGTATTCAGAACAGCTGGCAAGGTTTTTGGGACCCTCGGTCAGAGGAACTGTCAGATTTTTTAGCCCCTTTATTTGGATTCTCAACCAATCAACTCGCTGGCTGTTGCGACTTTTTCGCATCGAATACGCTGGTCAAAGCTGGAGATCACCTGTTACATCTGAAGAATTACAACTGATTATTTCCACAGAACGTGAATCGATTGGCTTGCAGGCAAAAGAGAGAGAATTGCTCAAAAAGGTCTTTGAGTTTGGCTACCAGACAGTTCAAGCAGTCATGGTTCCTCGTACCAGCATTGTAGCGTTGCCAAAAGTCGCCACCTTCCAGACTTTTCTCGCAGAAATGGTAGCTACAGGTCATTCTTGCTACCCTGTTATTGGAGAATCTTTGGACGATATTCGTGGCATTCTTTACTTCAAAGACTTGGCAAAACCCTTAGCTATGGGCAAACTAACTTTAGAAACACAAATCCAGCCGTGGATGCGTCCTGCAAGGTTTGTGCCAGAACATACCGTCTTAAACGAACTGTTGCCAATGATGCAGCGAGAGCAACCAACTATGGTGATGGTGGTAGATGAATTTGGTGGTACTGTAGGACTGGTCACCATCCAAGACATTATCGCTCAAATTATCGGCAACCTAGGCGAACCAGACAGTACTAACGACCTGCTGATCAAGATTTTAGACGAGCAGATTTTTCTCGTGCAGGCGCAGATCAACTTGGAAGACCTGAATGAGGTTTTGCATCTTAATTTGCCCTTAAAGAAAGAATACCAAACTTTAGGGGGCTTCTTACTTTACCAGTTGCAGAAAGTTCCCGCGCTTGGCGAAACCTTCTGCTATGAAAATCTAGAATTCACCGTCGTGTCAGTCAGTGGACCGCGCCTGCATCAGATTCAAGTGCGACGGTTGGAGGAGGAGTGAAAAAGATGAGGAGGATGAGGAGGACGAGGGGGATGAGGCAGTTCCCCCTCATCTCCCTACACAGCGTAAGCCAGAGGATCTTTCAATCCCAGTTCCGCAAAAGCAGCAAGACGCAAGCGGCAAGCATCACAGACACCGCAAGCAACATCGGCTCCTGCATAGCAAGACCATGTGAGTTCCCAAGGAACTCCCAGTTTGTTGCCAAGTTGGATAATTTCAGTTTTTTTTAGATCAATCAAGGGTGTGACAATTGAGATAGGTTCCCCTGAACGTCCTTGTTTTGTTCCTAAACGAAACACCTCCTGCATTGCCTGGATGTAATCAGGGCGACAATCAGGATAGCCAGAGTAATCTAAGGCGTTAACACCAATGTAAATACGTTGTGCGGCAATAGTTTCGGCGTAGGCAAGGGCAAAGCTTAAAAAGATGGTATTACGAGCAGGAACATAGGTGACAGGGATAGTTTGAGACATTTCCTCTAGCTCACGCTTTTGGGGTAAATCAATAGCGTTATCCGTAAGTGCCGAACCGCCCCATTGTCTTAAATCAAACCTTACCACTTGATGGTCTACTACGTCAGCTTTTTGAGTGATCGCCAACGCTGAGCTTAACTCTCGTCGATGTCGCTGTTGGTAATCAAAGCAGATGGTATAGCACTCACAACCATCAGCTTGCGCTTGGTAGAGAACTGTGGAAGAATCTAATCCACCAGACAGTAGAATGACAGCTTTCATACTAAGTAGTTTTTATTTAAACAAAGTCATTTCCAAAAACAGCGTGTGAAAGAGCGTTTCGGCTGCAAAGCTGTCCTTTGTTGAGGAGGACAGCGCCCCTTCGGGGTTCGCCAGTCGCCTGCTGTCGGGAAACCCTCCAAAGGGCGCTGGCTCACTGTGCTTATGCGTCAAGCGCATACCGAGGATTCCCCCGAGGGGCGTGCAACTGGCGTGCGACTGGGATGATGATCTATCGAAAGATGAACTATCGAAAAATGTCTTGCCTACACCCTACACCTTAATGTAGATTTTGCTTTCACTCATTCATTTTTTTGTGAAACAAACAGAACTTCACTAACGTCTTAGTTATTTCTTAAAGCCAATAAAAAATTCATTATAGTTTTTGTAAAGTGCAAAAAAAGCATCAATTTGAACAGAACACATAAAAGTGATCCAGATGACGGGAACTCACAAGAAACTTTGAAATTCTTCATAAATAGAACCTCTATGTTACCATCTGGATGGTTTTAGACGCATGGTCATTGGCAATTGAGTATCAAAGCCAATGACCGTAGCGTCTCTATATTTGGTGGTTGAGGAGTGAATAAGAGTGCAAAATAGAAGCATGTTAGCAGGGGAACAAAATGGTCAAGTACAGCGCAACCATCCACGACCGATCCGCATAGGCGTGATCGGCGTGGGTAATATGGGACAGCATCATGTCCGCGTATTGAGTTCGATGAAAGACGTTGAACTGGTCGGTGTAGCAGATATTAATGTCGAGCGAGGGTTGGAAACTGCTAGCAAATATAAAGTCCGCTTTTTTGAAGATTATTGCGATCTGCTGCCTCATGTAGACGCAGTTTGCGTTGCTGTCCCTACCCGCTTGCATTACGCCGTGGGCATTAACTGTCTTTTGGCAGGAATTCATGTTTTGATTGAAAAGCCAATTGCAGCAAGTATATCTGAAGCAGAATCGCTAGTAAATGCTGCTGCCGAAACTGGATGTATCCTACAAGTGGGTCATATAGAACGGTTTAGTCCAGCATTTCAAGAATTGAGCAAGGTGTTGAAAACTGAAGAAGTGCTGGCGCTAGAGGCACATCGCATGAGTCCGTACTCAAGTCGGGCAAACGATGTCTCAGTTGTCTTGGATTTAATGATTCACGACATTGACCTACTTTTGGAATTAGCCGGAGCACCAGTAGAGAAGTTAACAGCTAGTGGTAATCGCACTTTGGACTCTGGTTATTTAGATTATGTGACTGCTACCTTGGGATTTGCCAATGGTATTGTCGCTACTGTGACTGCCAGCAAAATCACTCACTGCAAAATCCGCCGCATTGTTGCCCATTGTAAAAACTCGTTTACTGAAGCAGATTTTCTTAGAAATGAAATTTTGGTTCACCGGCACACCAACGACTACCGACAAGCATTGTACAAGCAGGATGGTGTGATTGAAAGAGTTTGTACGAGCAATACTGATAAGCTAGGGGCAGAATTGGAGCATTTTGTCAACTGCGTGCGTGGTGGAAATCAGCCTTCCGTCGGTGGTGAACAAGCGCTCAAAGCCCTCAGATTGGCAAGTTTAATCGAACAAATGGCTCTAGAAGACCGTGTTTGGAACCCATTGGATTGGCAATCCGAACCAACAAGAGTGCAATCATTGACACCTACTCTTTAAGGGAACAGGGGACAGGGTACATAAAGGGAACAAGGGATAGGTTGTAAGGGACAGGAGAATAAAACCTCTTTGTGACCTACAACCTGTCACCTCTGTTCTGTAACCTATACCTTGTTCTCTATTCGTTTTATGAAGTGTTTTTTTTAACAAGATTAGTTAAAAAGTATCGGATAATGCTTATTTAATACAGTAATAACTGTAACTTAGCAACGAAACTTCTGTAGTAACTTCAGGAATGACTTAATGATAGATACGGATTGGATAAAACAGATTATCGAATCCCTAGGCTATTGGGGAATCGCCCTGCTCATGTTCCTCGAAAACCTATTTCCCCCCATTCCTTCAGAACTGATAATGCCCTTGGCAGGATATACATCAAATCTGCCAGGGGCTAAACTTAATGTCATAGGAGTCTTTTTTGCCGGACTACTGGGTTCTGTACTAGGCGCACTTGTTTGGTACTATCCCGGTAAAATTTTTGGGGAAAAGCGCTTGCGAGCGTGGGCTGACAAATATGGTAAGTGGTTGAGTATCTCTAGCAAAGATATCACCAAGGCAAAGCGCTGGTTTGACCAGCAAGGTGGCAAAGCAGTTTTTATTGGTCGTCTTGTACCGGGAGTCCGCACTTTGATTTCCGTTCCCGCAGGCATGAGCAATATGCACTTGCTACCATTTTTAATTTACTCAACTTTGGGTAGCGCAGCATGGGTTGCTTTGCTAACATACTCAGGATATGCCTTGGGTAGTCAGTATGAACTAGTGGACAAGTACCTGGCTCCTGTATCTAAAATTGTGCTTGCAGTTATCGTCCTGGCATTTGTTGTTTGGGTGATCAAGCGGAGGCGAAAAAACAGGAGAAAGTAAAAAAATCCTTGTCGCCAACGAACGCAGAAAAACAAGCGTTTTTTGGGTAAAACAAAGCGTTATCACCGATGTCACTCTCGCTCCTGCTTTACTATTTTATGGTAATAAGCCAAAATCATGCGCGATCGCGCTTTTCTGTGCGCCCTTGGGGGCGATTGCCTCCGGCACTGGGCACATGGACAATCGCGCTTTGCTCAACGACGCGCGTCATTGTTTGCATATTTCTTGGTACAGTTGACGCAATAAAGGTTTTCTGATACACGCCTTTATGTAAGATGGGCATGATAACTTGTTATAGCTAAGGTAAGTACTAGGAGCTTTCATGACAGACCAACCTTCCGCCGCCACTCCGATGAATGCCGCTGCTATCCCAATGAATAGAGATAGAGTTTCGGCATCTACCCCAATAAATGCCGCTCCTCCTCAAGCAGTTGGTGGCGGTGCAGGAAAAAAGATTCTTAGTGTTGACTTAGGTAGAACTTCCACCAAAACTTGTATTAGCCGCGAGCCTAACAATGTGGTGTTCGTATCTGCGAACGTCAAAGAAATGTCAATGGAACAAGTGCGCGGGGGTGTTTTTGAAGCCCGTGCTACTGACCCATTAATGGATTTGTGGCTGGAATATCAAGGTAGTGGATATGCTGTTGGTCAACTGGCAGCAGATTTTGGGGCTAACCTAGGTGTGGGTCAATCTAAGGTTGAAGACGCACTGGTAAAAGTGTTAGCTTGCGCTGGCTACTTTAAGCTCAAGGATGAGGTCTCTGTGATCCTGGGTCTGCCTTACCTTTCTCAAGAACAATTTGAAAAGGAAAAAGCACAGCTCATCAGCCAACTGAGTGGTCCTCATGTGATGAATTTTCGTGGAGAAGCCGTATCGCTGAACGTTACCAAGGTTTGGGTGATGCCAGAAGGCTATGGCAGTTTGCTTTGGACTGAGGCTCAACCGAAAAAAGGCGCAGCACTACCCGATTTCACTAAAGTCTCTGTGGCGATTGTAGATATTGGACATCAAACTACCGATTGTTTGATGGTTGATAACTTCCGCTTCGCCCGAGGTGCTTCCAAGAGTGAAGACTTCGGTATGAGCAAGTTTTATGAACTGGTGGCTGCCGAAATTGAGGGAGCAGATAGCCAGTCACTGTCTCTGATTGCTGCAGTCAACCGACCCAAGAGCGATCGCTTCTACCGTCCCCGAGGAGCCAGCAAGCCCACCAATCTCGATGATTTTCTCCCCAATCTTATAGAAATGTTTTCTCGCGAAATCTGTAACCGCGTGCTAGCATGGCTACCAGAGCGCGTTACAGATGTGATTCTCACCGGAGGAGGTGGAGAATTCTTCTGGGAAGATGTTCAACGTTTGCTTAAAGAAGCAAAAATTAACGCTCATCTAGCTTCACCATCCCGACAAGCAAATGCTTTGGGGCAGTACATTTATGGAGAGGCACAGTTATCCCCCGCTCGTGCTAGAGCTTAAGACTGATGTTCCAATGGTCAAAAAAAGTGGTTAAATCGGTTACGTTCAACCCAGGGGTGGCTGACGAAAGCTTGTTAGCTCTTGTCGAAAGTCAATTGGAGAAAGATCCTGAAAAGACTTTCAGCGACCTTTGTAAAGAAGCCTTATGGCAATCTTTGTGCGTACCGGAATCTGTAAGACCAGCCCCAAAACCAGCAGCAGCAACAGCAACACCAGGGGTGGAACAACAAATTGCTGACTTAAGAAGTCAGATAGCTGACCTTGAGGAACGTTTTTTTGCCAAGGAATCTAATCGGTTGGAGATGATGGAACAGCATCTCATGCAACTGAGTCAACAAGTGGCTCAACTGGCTATCATGGTTAATCATGTATCAACCAGTCCCCCTCCAACACCCCAAAGCGCACCAGTGCTAGAAGTTATAAATAATACTTCTACTCCTACTAATGCTGCTGCGACTCCTCCTGCTGAGGTTGACCCAGTCATCAGCCGCATTAGTCAATTTCTGGATGATTTCTAAGGAAATTTCAGGGTGTGAAAGTGTTTCGCTGCTGTCAAACCTCCTTAATGGGAATTCCTGTTAAGGAGGTTTAATGTTTGTGAATTTTTATAGTTTTGCGTTAACCAGAGATCATCTGCAGAAGGCTGACTTCTGAGTGCAAGTTACCCAAAAGAGCGATCGCATTTTAGTGGTAAGGTTAATCTGAGTTGAAGTTTTCTGTTATCGCTGCAAATTGAAGCTAACAGATTATCAAAAGACAAATTTTGGGCTATGAAGAATGACGACTGCTTAAAATAACCTATTTTGGGTTTATCCCATCTTAGGTTTTATGATACTGTCGGAGACTTTGAAAAAGCAAGCTAGGTGACTAAATCTGTTTTTACAGAGAAATATAACTTGTTCCGCCTACTGCTTATTGAAACTCGCAACTCTAAGAAACTTACACAAGCTCAGGTTGCAAAAAGGCTGCAAAAACCACAGTCTTATGTTTCCAAGTATGAGCGTGGTGAACGGCGTTTAGATGTAGTGGAGTTTTTGGAGAAAGCCTTGGCTTTAGGTGCTAGTCCCTGTGAATTCCTGCGAAAACTCGAAGAACATACATCAGCAGAAGATTGTACTAGGCAATAACTGTGACTTCTAAAGCAAAGATACCTGATTTTGATCCTGAACTCATAGTGTCTGATGCTGAAAGAATAGCAAACGATAGTGCTGGGATGTTTTGGGATGATTCTGTAAAAACAGTTTTATCTGTATGTTGTAGTTCCCCTGAACTGTTTCCAACTTTGAAAGGATGCAATTCCCGTTTAGAGTACATCAATAAGTGGTTAAAGAAGTATTTTGACGGTTACAATAATCGACCATCAAAACGAAAGAGCAAGAAGATAGGTACTGTTCCTGATATAGTGATAGATACGATTATCTCAGCCCGTCTTCCTACTCTCAGTACTGATCAGATTGATCAGATAAAGTCTGCTCATCGTCTTTCCATGTCAGCAGAAAATATATTAGGTTTACTTTTGGAAGAATATCTTGCCGAAAAGCTATCATCTTATGGTTGGTATTGTGCTTGGGGCGAGACTATAGACAAGGTTGATTTTTGCACCAAGAAAGGTGATCTGTTACAAGTTAAGAACCGCAGTAACTCTGAAAACAGTTCAAGCAGCAGTGTACGTAAGGGAACTCTAATCCGAAAATGGCATAGAATCAATGCTAGTAATGGAGCTTACTATTGGAAAGAACTCAATCAATTGATAGGATGTTCAGAACTTTCTGAAGAAGATTTTTCTGCTTTTGTTAGAAAAACTATCACTGAAAACCCCACAGCATTGTATGTAGAAGATAGTAACTACTGGCGGCTCATAAAGTAATACACCACTTAAAAGAGTAACCAATCAGTAAATATTAATATAGTTTTATTGATTAAACAGTGAGAGTTGTTCAAAAACTGGTATTCCTTTAGGTTTCTCTTGCCTGATTAAACTATGTAAATAGTCGCCAATTGCTTTGGCTAAGAGTACAGGTACAGCATTACCTATCTGTCGGTACTTAGAGCTTGTCGAACCATAGAAAACCCATGAGTCGGGAAAAGTTTGAATCCTTGCACACTCTCGGACACTTAGAGGGCGTAGTTCTTCTGGATGAGACATATCTGTAGCTTTCTGGTGTGGACTTGTTGTAACAGTAGGAGATGGCTTATCCCAAGATAGCCTTCTGTAAAAACCGACTTTACCGCCTCCAGATTTGTAAGCGCCTCCCATTGCTTCTTTCTTGAGGTCATCAGGCAAATCTCTCCAGTTTTGACCACTTTTTAAAAGTCGTAAGTACTTCAGACGGTTTTCTGAGTAGGGAGTATATTCTGGGTGTGGGTCTTCTAAATTGATCAGGGCATCTTTAAGAGTACGCCATTTAGGCAGCACACCACCATTTTTACTATGAGTAGGCAGGGGCAATGTGACTGATTCACCATCTCTTGAGCCAATAAATATCACTCGCTGTCTGTTTTGCGGAACACCATAATCTGCTGCTTCCAAGAGATTGTACACAACTCGATATCCAAGACGCTTCATTTCTGCCAACACTACTTCAAGAGCAGAACCTGGCATTTCATCTAGTTCCAAAGGAGGATAACCAGATCCACGGTTCAGGTGAGGTCTATGACGGATAGGGGCAGAGAGTAAACCTTTAACATTCTCCATCACAAAAAAGCGCGGCTGCACTTGTTCAACAATGCGTATAAAGTCCATAAATAGGCTGCCACGGGGATCGATAACTGAGCCACGTTTGCCTGCTGTGCTGAAGGGTTGACAAGGTGGACCCCCAGTCACCAAATCTACTTCACCAGAGTACAGAGATCTGCCAAGGTCAAGAACACGTCCCCCTTCTTCTAAAAGATTTTGAGCAGTGATGTTCTGTACGTCTCTTGATACAGCAGTATTAAAGTAAGGTCGGTTTAGAGCTATAGTCTTGGCAGCATCAGGGTCTTTCTCAACCATACTTACTGTCTGGAAACCTGCTTGCTCCATCCCAATATCTAGCCCACCAGCTCCAGTAAACAAACTGATTGATATTGCCCTATTGTCTATCACTACTTTCAGCCCTCAAGCCTTTATTGTTTTAATTATTAAATATACGATGCTAACGGACATCATTTAACCCGGTAAATTCTAGTAACAAGTACTAGTTTCTACCGTGTATCGGGCTACGTCCTGCCCAGCCTCAACAGAAGTTGAGGCATTTACCAAATCATTTAATGACTTGATGAAAATATTGATTGCACCATTCCAATCTCTTGCTATTTCATGACCGCAATTAGGACATTTGAACTTTTTGTTTACGCCTAATTTTTCATGGATATGACCACATTTTGAGCAAGTCTTGCTTGTGTATTCTTCTGTCACATCATGCACAACGCAACCCCGCTTTAATGCGTGGAATTTGAGAGTTTTTTTGAAACGATAGTGCGACCATGTAAGCATATTTCTAGCTGTCTTAGAGTTGAGCTTGCGTTTTTTCTTGACAACCATCTGTGATGTGTCAAATGTCGGCAAGAAAATATGCTTATAATTTTTGGTTAACAAAACAGAAGCTTTGTTATGAACTTCGTTAGTGAGATTCCTAATCCTAGTTCTTATTGCTTCTGACTGTTTTCTTAACTTCCAACGTAGACGCTTATTATCTCTGCCCTTAGATTTAGCAATCTGAGATTGAAGTTTATCTAATCGCTGACAGAGAATTACTATTTTAGAGATGGAACCGTTACCTATCTCTAAAATATTCTCACCATCAAAACCAGTTAAAAATGTTCTAACTCCTGGGTCAACTCCCATACAATTTTTACGTTGATTATCTTGTGCTTCAAATGCTATGGAAAAGCAGATATACCATCTACCTTTATCGAGTAAGATAGTAAACTCTGATGGCATTTCCTCGCACAAGGCTTCAACGGGATTTAGCTGTAAATCTTTGATAGCATGATTTTTACCGTTTATTAAGACCTGACTGGCAGCATAGTGAGTAAACCCAGCAACAAGTTTCGCTTTGCCCTTGCCTGTGTAAAAATTACCCCAATATTTAGCACTTATTCTTAAGCTCTTAACTGCTTCGCGACATGACTTAAATCTTGGATTTAATTTGTTCTTAACAGCAGTTTTCAAAAAAGCTGTTTTGGCATCAAATACTGATTCTTCTTTAGGAGAATAGGGACATTCATTGACCCATTTTGGGCAAGATTTGAGAACAATTTCTCGTAACTCGTACTTACTAGGCTGTTTCTCACCTTTAACAAAACAATCACGCTGATATGCTAGCGCATGGTTATAACACCAGCGACATGCAGCCAGCCACCTCCTATAAACTAGTTTGAGGTTTGTTTCCGGGTAAATCCGTATCTTCTTTGATTTTTTGTTTGTATTTTCTAAGTCCATAGAGTTTGGAACTGAAGACATGGATAATTGCCAAAATGTCTTCGACAAACTCTCTCTCTGGAGATAAATCAACGCGGTTGAGAACCACGAGTTTTGTATTGTTTTGCTGACAGATGTAGTCGATGAGTTCGATTCCAAATCTTGCAAGTCTATCCTTATAGCTGCATACAACTTGTTCGATATCTTCAGACAGAATTTGTCCCAAAAGGGCTTGTAAGTTTTTTCTTCGGTAGTTGAGTCCTGAGCCAATTTCCTTGACGACTTCTCCATGTGGGAACAAGGACTGGAGGTAGTCAGCTTGTCTATTGAGATCGTCTCTTTGTTTATGGGAACTGACTCGGCAATAAAGGATGACCTTTCGCTTCTTGGTTGATTGTGGACTAAGTACGCTGTCAATGTCGTAACGTCTATGTCCCGCAGGAGTTCTAACTGTACGTATTTTTCCGGCTTTGTCCCAGTCTCTGAGAGTCTTTTCTGAAACTTGGAGGATTTGCATCGCTTCTCGCGGTGTGACATATCTAGTCATAAGTGCGTGTGTAGGGTTGGGTCACAACGATTGAAAAATCTGCCAGCCTCCGGAAAAATCGCCCATGTATAAATACTCATTTTTTCCGAAAAATCTACGTTTGGGGCATCTTAGCGCCCAGATCGTTGGCGCTAAACCAACGCGCTTAGTAATGAGGCACCGCAGTTTTTCCGGTTTTAATGAAGCGGGAGTGTGCTGTTATCTAATCCTACCTCACGCAAGTAAGATAATTCCGGAAAAATCTCTAATTTAGTACTGAATTGCTCTCCTAGTCGTTACGGTAGATGCTTGCCATGCCAATAGTGTAAACCCTTAGGAGTAGCGCGTTAGGGGTACGCACTTGTGCTAACCAGAGTACAAATTTGGTCATTTTTATGTCATAACAGGTTAGTGAAATACCTTAATGTCAATAATGCGAGAACTCTACCCACCCATCGAACCTTACAAACAAGGCAAATTAAAGGTTTCCGACCTCCACACGATTCATTTTGAAGAGTCAGGCAACCCTCAGGGCAAGCCGATTGTTTTGCTACATGGAGGACCAGGAGGTGGATGTCCGCCTTTTTATCGACAATATTTCCACCCAGAAAAATGGCGTCTGGTGATGTTTGACCAACGCGGTTGCGGTCAAAGTACACCTCATGCGGAACTGCGCGAGAACACCACTTGGGATTTGGTCAGTGATATTGAAAAGCTACGAGAGCATTTAGGTATAGAAAAGTGGGTGGTATTCGGGGGCAGTTGGGGAAGTACTTTATCATTAGCCTACAGCCAAACTCATCCCACTTCATGCACGGGGCTGATTCTACGCGGCATATTCATGTTGAGGCAAAAAGAATTGCGCTGGTTCTACCAAGAGGGGGCTAGCTATATTTTTCCTGATACTTGGGAAGAATATTTAAAACCAATTCCACCTGCTGAACGTGACGATTTGCTCACAGCTTATTACAAACGGTTGACGAGCCCAGATTCACAAATTAGGTTAGAAGCAGCGCGTGCTTGGTCAATTTGGGAAGCGAGTACAAGTCGATTGTTCGTAGATACACAACTTATCCAAAAGTTTGGCGAGAATGACTTTGCCGAGGCATTTGCGCGAATTGAATGTCATTACTTTGTGAATAAGGGATTCTTTGAAACAGAAAATCAATTACTTTTAAATGTTGACCGCATCCGCCATATACCTGCTGTGATTGTTCAAGGGCGTTATGATGTCGTTTGTCCAATGATATCAGCTTGGGAATTACATCGTGCTTGGCAGGAAGCAAAATTTGTTGTGATTCCCGATGCTGGACATTCGATGAGTGAACCAGGAATTCGCAGTGCCTTAATTGAAGCGACAGATAAGTTTCCATTAAGTGAGTAGGGAACATACTCGTTTGCTAAGGTGTCATCAATAGCGTGGTATTACTGTTACATTTTGTATACTAGATACGTTTTTTACCGGGTGCCCTGTGTGAATGCTAGAATCCTCAGTTAGGAAGTAGGGATACCTCAATGCCAGTAGCAGCTAACTCAATCAAGTTTGGTACAGATGGCTGGCGTGGTGTGATAGGCGATGAGTTCACATTTGAACGTGTAGCCTTGGTCGCTCCACTTGCCGCAAAAGTGTTACTTAATACATATGGAGAAAAAGTAGGCAGCCGGACAATCGTTGTCGGACACGATAGACGATTTATGGCAGAAGACTTTGCCCGTAAAGTTGCTGATGTTGTCTCAGCCGCTGGGTTTGATGTACTGCTGACAGATGCCTTTGCCCCAACCCCAGCTTTTAGTTGGGCGGCAAAGCAAGAAAATGCTTTAGGGGCATTGGTTATTACTGCTAGTCACAATCCTGGTAAATATTTGGGCTTAAAAGTCAAAAGCGCTTTTGGTGGTTCCGTACCGCCAGAAGTCACTCAAGAAATAGAAGCACTTTTATCAGCAGAGGCACTACCCCCCGCGTCAATTCCAGGCAAGATAGAGATATTTAACCCTTGGCGCAGTTATTGTGAAGGTTTAGAAGGCAAAGTCAACATAGGGAAAATCCGCAATGCGATAAGCACAGGTAAACTCACGGTATTTGCCGATGTGATGCATGGCGCTGCTGCTGGCGGGCTGGCGATGCTACTCGGCAATGAGGTTAAAGAAATTAACAGCAATCGCGATCCTCTGTTTGGTGGCGGCGCACCCGAACCACTACCTAAATATCTTTCGCATCTATTTGAGGTGATGCGAAATCACCGAGAAACGAATCAAGCAGGTTTAACGGTGGCTTTGGTGTTTGACGGAGACAGCGATCGCATTGCCGCTGTTGATAAACAAGGTAACTTCCTGAGTTCACAAATCTTAATCCCAATATTAATCGACCACTTGACCCTACGGCGCGGCTTTCAGGGTGAAATAGTCAAAACTGTCAGTGGTTCTGACTTAATGCCCAAGGTAGCAGCACTGCATAATTTGTCAATTTTTGAAACACCCGTAGGTTATAAATACATCGCTGACAGAATGCTAGAAACTCAGGTGTTGTTGGGCGGCGAAGAGTCAGGAGGAATTGGCTACGGAAGCCACATTCCCGAACGCGATGCACTTCTGTCGGCATTGTATGTACTAGAAGCCATTGTGGAATCTGGGCTGGATTTAGGCGACTATTATCGCCACTTGCAACAACAAACAGGTTTCACTTCCGCATATGATCGCATCGATTTACCCCTTGCCAGTATGGAAGTGCGATCGCGTCTTCTGCAACAACTCCAAACCCAACCTTTAACAGAAATAGCAGGAAAAGCAGTCATTGATTGCCAAACAATTGACGGCTACAAGTTCCGCCTAGCAGATCAAAGTTGGTTAATGATTCGTTTCAGCGGTACTGAACCCGTTTTACGCTTGTACTGCGAAGCCCCTACACTAGAGCAAGTGCATCAAACTCTAGCTTGGGCGAAAGACTGGGCAGAGTAATACAACAGAATTCAGAAACCGCAGCTAGGAACTCAGAAGTAAAAAGGGCTTTATGTCTGGCTTTTAGACAAGAGCATTGTACTTCATGCACGAACAACGTGCTTTATCAGTTGTCAGTTATCACTCTTAACTGTTAACTGTTAACTGTGAACTGTTAACAGACTTATGACATTACTCGTAGTAGCCACAGGAAATCCAGGTAAGTTGAAGGAAATGCAAGCTTACCTGGTTGATTCTGGTTGGGAATTAACCCTCAAACCAGAAGAATTGGAAATAGAAGAAACGGGGGACACCTTTGCTGCCAACGCCTGCTTAAAAGCATCCCAAGTGGCACAAGCAACGGGAAATTGGGCGATCGCTGATGATTCTGGCTTGCAAGTCGATGCCCTCGGTGGCGCACCAGGAGTGTACTCTGCACGTTATGGCAAAACCGATAGCGATCGCATTGCCAGGTTGTTGAGCGAATTGGGCGATACACCAAATCGGCAAGCGCAATTTGTTTGTGCAGTGGCGATCGCTCGTCCAGATGGTACTATTGCTTTAGAATCAGAAGGTGTTTGTCGTGGCGAAATTCTCCATGCCCCTCGTGGTAGTGGCGGTTTCGGCTACGATCCCATTTTTTACGTCCCCGAAATGCAACTGACATTTGCTGAGATGACATCACAATTGAAGCGTTCTGTTAGTCATCGAGGCAAAGCTTTTGCCGCTTTACTTCAAAAGTTGCCTCATTTAGAAAGTACTAATTGTTAATTGTTAATTGTTAGTTGTTAGTTGTTAGTTAAATTTCTGACTAACGACTAACCACTAACAATTAACGACTAAACTGCTTCTGTATTCTTTTCCCCAGTCCGAATCCGCACAACTTGTTCAACTGGGGAGATGAAAATTTTGCCATCACCGATTTCACCAGTACGAGCAGCTGCGATAATTTTGTCAACGACCATATCAACCTGGTTGTCTTCAACAACTATTTCCACTTTAAGTTTTTGCAAAAACTCAACAGTGTACTCAGAACCACGATAGCGTTCTGTTTGACCTTTCTGCCGTCCAAAACCCCGGACTTCAGAAACAGTCATACCAACTATACCAGCATTGACTAGGGCAATTTTGACCTCATCAAGCTTAAAGGGACGGATAATAGCTTCTACTTTTTTCATTTTTTGTCTCCTGACTTCTATGTTTATAAGAGTGTAGGCTGAAAAGCCAGTGCGTTTACGCCAAAGATGAAACCTTTGGCGCTTAATTTGCACAAGCCTTGGGAGTGGTGTAACGCTAAAAAAAAGCAGCGCAACCTCAAATAAATATCTACGAAATTGGCACATGGCATCACGATAGATGCCCTGCTTATCAAATAAAAGTCTAATTAGTAAGCATTGTCTACCTGAATCGTCTTTTAAGTAATAACTTGAGGTTTCTAGCTCAATTTATCATTTTTTCGTAGTTTATTTAACTGAAAATAAAGATGAATTGTGATAAGCGCTCAATTGACTGGGAGAATGGTTTAACCTAACGACTATGGTTTTCCAATAAGGGGCGGACAACCAAATACCCAGTACCAAAACCTACAACAACAATTAACAAGATAGCTATTATTAACCACCAGCCTTTAACATGCGTTGGTTCTGATTCGGCGTAGGGATAATAGCTGACTTCCTCCTCTTCTATGAAGACTGGTTCTGAAATGGAACTCGAAATTTCCATTTCTGGAGGAAAGACAGGTGTTGAGGAAGGTTCTGCGGAAAAAGCACGCCCACGGGAAACTTGTTCTTTGGGAGACACTGGGGTGACTGGTTGTTTGGTTTGAGATTTATCATCAGGTATAAATTGAGAATCTGTGTGAAAACTCACCTTTGGTTGTGAATCAACCAACTTTTGCAGGCGCAAAACAGACTCAACAGCTTTCTTGATTTCTTGGCGAAGTAATTGATTTTCTTGTACCAGTTGTTGATTTTGGGCGGTAAGACTATCTAACTTTGCTTGAGAAGCATGTAACTCTGTTGCCAAATCCCGATAAACAGAGATGGGTACAGAGGGAGAATAGGCTTGGGTATTTCCTACGGGTGTACTGCTGTGAACAGAATCTGAGATTGTTCGCATTGGTGGATTAGCATCAAAATAGAACTTAAGTCAACGAAGCGGATTTGCTATCAGAGACTAGCAGTCTCTGAAACTATGCCCAACAATAATGGAAAAGTGTGCATAGGGGAAAGATTATTAATTTACAATTTAGGGCAAAAAGATACAAGTCAATCAATAGTAGAATATATATCCCATTCGGTATGAGGTTAACTGGAAGTTTAGGTAGAAAAGGAGTTCAGGATCTTCTGCAACTTGCGTAACTACTGAACGACTTTGGTAGAGACTTACACTTGACGTTCCCCTGATATCAATAATGGAAAGAAGTGTCCCACAGGACCTTGTCCTTTGCCAATATCAAGAGAGTAGGAGAGTGCAGAAGTGACATATTCCTTTGCCTTTCGTACTGCTGTGAGCAAGTCGCTTCCTAGTGCAAGATGAGCGGCGATCGCAGCCGAGAGTGTACAACCAGTACCGTGGGAATTTTTTGTATCTACGTGTTTTGTTGTCAAAGTTTCCATCTTATGTCCATCGAACCAGATATCAACACCACGCACACTCCCCTGCATACCTCCACCCTTAACTAAAACAACCTTTGCTCCTGTATTCTGGTGAATAATTTGCGCGGCTGCTCTCATATCATCTAAGGAATTAATTTGTAAACCGCTCAAAATCTGAGCTTCGTAGCGATTCGGTGTGATGATAGTTGCCAGGGGAATGAGGAGATTGCGGAGACTTTTCACGGCATCATCATCAATTAATTGCGCCCCCGTGCGGGATACCATCACTGGATCGACAACTAAGTTATGAATTTCTAAAGCCTTCACCTGTTGGGCAACAGCGGCAATAATTTCCTTATTAAGTAACATTCCCGTTTTCGCCGCTTGCACACCTATATCTTCATATACCGCACGAATTTGCGCCACAACAGCCTCTGGTGCCATAGCATCAACCCGGTTCACCCCCAAAGTATTTTGTGCGGTGACGCAGGTAATAGCGCTTGTACCGTGGACGCAATGAAAGGCAAAAGTGCGTAAATCGGCTTGAATACCCGCACCACCACCGCTATCAGATCCGGCGATGGTTAAAGCAACGGGCACTTTGGGTGTTGTTTCGGCGTTCATAGTTCACACAAAAGGGAGATAGGGAAGTGGAGGAAGCCAGGGAAGATGAGAATAAATTGCTAATGACTTAGGACTTACGCAAGAACTAGTCGTGAAACTCTTATTTCTTTGTGTCCTTTGCGCCCTTGGCGGTTCGTTTTTCATAATACATACGTAAGTCCTGTGACTAATGACTAATGACTCTTGAGTGCAAAAACTTGCCCCATTCTGCGGCTAAGGGAATTTCCGTAAAAGGAACACGTACTGAATTCCCTCTTTCAGCAAACAGAAATTCCAACTCGATAGTACGACCTTTTTGTGGCGGCTGTTCTATCTCTACTGGTTTGTCATCTACTAAAAGGCGAACTTGTTGGACATCAAGCAAAGAAAAAGTTTCTAGCTTAATTGGACCTTTTGGCGTTGGTTTGCCCCAAGTTATATTGTTACCTTTTTGACCTAAAACTGCATAGATATCAAACTTAGCTCGTTCAAATTGCTCCGCCCAAGTGCGATATGCCTCAATTTTTTGATACTCCTTAGAGCCTTGCCAAGCCAACCAAAAAAATGCAAATAACAGGGGTAACCATAAAAGACCGCGTTCCATCGTTGATAAATTGTCCTGAGTTTTGTGTAAAAATTGTAAGTTTACTCGTAAACGCAGCAATAAGGCGCGTGTATGAGTTATGGTAGTGAGCAAACTGGCAAAAAGCTGTAATGGTTTGAGATGAGAAAGCTAATATTATTTTGCTTATTTGTCATCGGGCTAGGTGTTGCCCTGTTTAATTTTATTAATTTTCAGGGACTGGCAGCCAAAGGGGAATTTGAGACGATAGTGCTAAACTTTCGCGAAGATATTCCCAAAGAGGTATTGCAGCAGGATCTGCAAGCTATTGCTCAACAGTACAACGTCACTCCCCGATTAGATAATCAATTTTCCGCCAAGGAGAATGTTTATATCATCAAGGGCGATAAACAGCGACTCAAAGAACTGAAAAAGTCGCCATTTGCCCAAGCAATGGATTTTATTGAGCCAAATTATATCTACAAGATTCCCAAACCAGGTAAAGTTGCTTGGCTGGGAGAATTATTGCAGCCCTCACAAGAGGCTGACCAAGCGAAACCGACATTAAAAGGTCCCAACGACCCCTATTACAGCAAGCAGTGGAATCTGCACAATATCAATATTGAAGGCGCGTGGACTCAAACCAAAGGCAAAGACATTACGGTTGCGGTCATTGATACTGGCATTACTCGCGTCCGTGACTTAGTAGAGACAGAATTTGTCCCTGGCTACGACTTTGTTAACGACAGAGTAGAAGCTGACGACGACAACGGACACGGCACCCACGTTGCTGGTACCATCGCCCAATCCACGAACAACAGCTATGGCGTAGCTGGTATTGCCTACGAAGCCAAGCTGATGCCTCTTAAGGTGCTTAGCGATTATGGCGGCGGTACTGTTGCCGATATTGCCGAAGCGATTAAATTTGCTGCTGATAATGGCGCAGATGTGATTAATATGAGCTTGGGCGGTGGCGGTGAAAGCCATCTGATGAAAGACGCGATTGACTATGCCCATAGAAAAGGCGTCGTCATCATTGCCGCAGCGGGCAATGAAAATCAGAATTCTGCTTCCTATCCAGCGCGTTATCCCTATGTTATTGGCGTTTCGGCATTAGGTCCAGATGGAGAAAGAGCACCCTATTCTAACTTTGGTGCTGGAGTCGATATCTCCGCCCCTGGTGGCAGTGATGCGGGCAAGATTCTGCAAGAAACCATAGACCCTGAAAACAATGGTGTAGGCGTGTTTATCGGCTTCCAAGGTACAAGCATGGCAGCGCCTCACGTTGCTGGTGTTGCTGCATTAGTCAAAGCCTCTGGCGTCAAAGAACCAGATGAAATCCTCGAAGTCCTTAAACAGTCAGCACGAACTGTCCAGGATGATGGTTTGAACTACTATGGTGCTGGACTACTGAATGCAGATGCCGCAGTGCAACGTGCTACCCAAGGGCAAATCAGTTTCCAAGATTTCTTCCGCTGGTTACGGGATAACGGCTATCTCAACCCCGGTTTTTGGATCGATGGCGGTGCTGTGGCGCTGTTACCCAAGATTTTGATGATCCTCGGTTCCTATGCGCTGGCTTGGTTTTTACGGGTTTACTTTCCGTTCAGCTGGGGCTGGACTTTATCTTGCGGTTTGATTGCTGGTAGTTCAGGATTATTCCCCCTCAAAGGAATCTTTATCTTTGACCTTCCACAATGGCCCTTCCGCTTGTTAGGCAGTTCCATTCCGGAATTAGGCAACACCCTGCAAGGAACAAATGCTTTTAATCCGCTGTTTGCCAGCGTGCTGATTCCCTTAGTCTTAATGGCATTATTGCTAGGAAATCCTAAATGGAAGTGGTTTGCCATTGGTTCATCGCTAGGTGTAGCAGCGTGTTTGGTGGTAAGTGCGGTATCAGATCCCGCAGTTTGGGGATTAGGCAGTGGTATCCTAGCTCGTATGTTCTTGCTCGTTAATGCCCTGCTATGTTTCGGTTTAGCTCGTTTAGCAGTCAAAAACGAAGAACAACCAGCCTAACGAGAGATGTGGAAGTAGGGGGAGACAAGGAAGAAGTCATTGTTTATTTACTTCCTCATCCCCCTCATCCCCCTCATCCCCCTCATCCCCTCAACACCGGAGGTTACTAAATATGAGCATTACAGTTACAGGTACCGTTGAACGCCGTGACATTGGTACTGGCGCTTGGGCGTTAGTTACTGATGATGGTGTGACCTATGAAATCTCTAAAAAATCTGACAAAAGCTTACTCAAACAAGGACAAAAAGCAAAAGTCACTGGACAGGTGCGTGAAGATGTTATGACCATTGCGATGATTGGTCCAGTGCTGGAAGTAAAATCTTTTGAAGTCCTTAGTTCTGGTTAGACGCTTCTGAATTCAGAACTTCTTGCAGGCGACTTCTAAATTCCCCTTTGGGATGACCACCTTTAACCTCACCCAAAATCTGAAATTCTCCTTCTGGCGAATCACAGACGATATAAGTAGGCCATCCCATTTCTGATTTATCAGGATACTGAGTGAGCAGAATCTTACGATACTTACGATAACTAGCTGTATCCTGCATTTTGACATCAATAAATTGCAAGCCCAGCTCTTCAGACACCTTTTTGTCATAGAAAGACATCTTATGGCAAATACCGCAGTCTTCTGAAGAAAACTTAATGACAGCTAAATTCATGGCTCTGCAACTCTCTAGCTACTAACACTAGCTTTTGGCTCAAAGAACAACATAGCAGTATACAACGCAAAAAATTATAGAAAAAATATTAAGAATTGTAGCTGCTGTTATTTTGTTCAAAACAAAAAACCCCAAGTAGCTAGTAGCTAGCCAGGGGTGTCAGTTATCAGGGTGCATCTACCAATACTATGTTCTATAAAAAACCAGTAGG